>CAJUBU010000044.1 GCA_910585095.1 uncultured Lachnospira sp. | reverse complement strand
TTAGATGGAGGAGAACTTTTAAGAGCTACATTAAATTTGACATTGGAAGAATATTTGTAGTGGAAGGTGGGAAATTTGAGAATTGAACATTGATTTAAACAATATAACCATTACATTCGATTATAAAAGCGATGAAGTTTATGACATTAAGCGTTGCTTAGAAAATTTATATCAAACATCAGAGGGAACATGTCCATTAGACAGGGAATTTGGAATAAATACAGAATTTTTAGGGATGCCAATTGATGTCGCAAAAAATTTGTTTGCAGTAGAAATTACGCAAAAAACAGACCGTTATGAACCAAGAGTAACAGTAAAAGAAATTAATTTTGAAATGACTTTTGATGGACAGTTGAAAGCAGAGGTGATAATAACAAATGGCTAATACCATTCAAAGTGTAAAAGATTTGCCTGATGTATCATTTATTGATAATGACACATTACAAGCAATGCAGGCAAGACTCGTGGCAAATTTTGAAAGTGAATATAAGCGAATTACAGGAAAAGAAATATCGTTGTCGCCATCTGACCCCAATAGAATTGTTTTATATGCACATGCTTTAGAGTTATATCAGGTAGAGCAGTACATAGACCGAGCAGGGAAGCAAGATTTAATCAAATATTCTTATGGCGAATTTTTAGATAATCTTGGAGCAGGTCGAGGAGTTATCAGAAAACAGCCTGCACCTGCTAAAACAATATTGCGGTTCACTCTTTCAGAGGTAAGACCATCTGCAGTAGGAATACCAGAAGGAACAAAAGTAACCAATGGAAATCTTTTGTTTTTTAAAACCGTAGGATATGATGAAATACCAGCTGGAAAAGCATATGTAGATATTCAAGGAATTTGTACCCAAAATGGAGTACAAGGAAATGAATTATTGTCAGGACAAATAAATACGATGGTGGATTTAGTGCCTTATGTAAAGAGTGTGATTAATCTTACAAAGACAGAAGGTGGTGCAGACCTTGAAACAGATGATAGTTTAGCGGAGAGGATATTTTTAGCACCAAGTGGGTACAGTGTAGCTGGTCCAGATGATGCTTATAAATACCATGCAAAAACATACAATCAGACAATAGGCGATGTGAATGTAACTAGTCCAAATCCTGTAGAAGTAGAGATTCGATTTGTCTTAAAAGATGGAAGTTTGCCAACCAAAACGATGATAGATGGTCTAACTCAATATTTACAAGATGAAAATATTCGCCCATTGACTGACAAGGTAACGGTTCTTGCTCCAGAAACAGTGGCATTTGATATGCAATTAACGTATTACATTAATCGCAGTGACCAATCCAAAGCAGGAATGATACAAGTTGAAGTAGGGCAAGCAATTACAGATTATATTAATTGGCAGACGATGACAATTGGTCGTGACATTAATCCATCCGAACTTATGAAGCGGATTATAGCAGCAGGAGCAAAAAGGGCAGAAATCACATCTCCAATATTTACAACAGTATCAGATACAAGCATATCAAGAGTAGGGATGCAGACAGTAATATACGGAGGAATAGAAGATGATTAAACTCTATGATGGGCAAATTACAGACCTTTTGCCAGAAAAGATTGCGAAAGACATCAATATACGATGTCTTTCTTTTGCTATTCAGCAGGAACATCAAAGGTTATTGCGCCTGACCAATAAAACAAGGACATTGTCTGTAATTGATGAACTACCAGAGAAAATATTGGATATATTGGCAGTAGAATTGAGAACACCTTATTATCAGGAGAGCATGAATCTTGAAATGAAAAGAAATATTATCAAGAAGACACTTGGTTGGCATACGAAAGCAGGAACGCCAAGTGCAGTTGAAGAACTGATAAAAATTGTATTTGGAGAAGGTAAAGTTGTGGAATGGTTTGATTATGATGAGCCACCATATACTCCTGGAACATTTGATATCATAACAAATGCAAAAATGACAGAAGAAACCATTAATTATTTTTTATCTATCATACAGAGGGTAAAAAATACACGTTCTCATATTCGAGGAATATTAATTCATAGAGAAATAAATGCACATTGGTATGGAGCAGCAGCTTTTTTATATTCAAATAAGACTGTAATACCAACGCAATCATTGCCAAACATAAAGGAGATGAAATAAAATGGCAAATTTTAATCCAGCTATAATTACACAAAAAGGAATTAATCTGCTTGCAAAAGTAGGTGAAACGACAATTGAATTTACTAGAGCAGCAACAGGAGATGGTGCATATACGGATGAAGAAGTATTATCTGAAAGAACTTCTTTAAAAGCGCAAAAACAAGAATTTCCAATTAGCAGTGTTTCCGTTTTAGATGAATCAACGGTGTATTTGAGATTTATTATTAGTAATTCACAAAATACTGTCAACCTTGAAAATGGTTATTACATAAAAGAGGTTGGTATTTTTGCCAATGACCCTGATGAGGGGGAAATACTTTATGCAATCACAACAGCAGTAACAGACCAATGGGATTATTTGCCAAAATATAATGAACTTATGCCATCTGTAATAACAATGGAATTTTATACGAAAGTAAATAATTCAGATAAAGTTTGCATTAAAGCTGGTTGTGGAGCGTATGCAACTGCTGATGATGTAATAGACATTCAAAATAGAATGAAAAATAAGGTAGATAAAGTAGAGGGAAAAGGCTTATCTACAAATGATTATACAAATGCTGATAAAAATAAATTGTCTGGAATTGCAGAGGGTGCAGAAGTAAATGTACAGGCTGACTGGAATGTGTCAGACAGTAATTCAGATGCTTATATTAAAAATAAGCCACAAGCAATGAAAAATCCCACTAGCTTAAATATATCGTTAAATGGGATT
>CAJUBU010000043.1 GCA_910585095.1 uncultured Lachnospira sp. | reverse complement strand
TTGGAGATTTTCTAATTTTGATTTTCTTATTACATCTGGCGAAGCATTTTCAATACCACTTTGTTGTATTCCAATATTTACAATTTTTGATGTATAATTTGGTAACTTTAGGTCTGATACTGCTTGTACACATAACAAAATTATTATAAGCGTTACTTGTATCCATGATTCTTTTAGGTTTTTTAGTAGTTTTAACATTTATATTCTTCCTCCTTTTTGCGTATTGTAAATAATATATTAATTGGATATTAATGTCAATAATTTTCACAGAAAATTCATAAAGAAAAAGCAATATAATTAGATTTATCTTCTATACATTAAAATCTAAAAGCCACAGCAGGTGTTCCCTGCTGTGGCTTAATATATATGAAATCTAATTGCAAATTAGCAATAAGATAAAAGCAAATTAAAATTTAAGTAGGATATGTAAAACAGCTATCAGGGTAATGGTCTCCCTGATTATGCCAGCGGAATAATCTGGTAGATTGCAGAGAAGTATCAAACGTTACATCAATCAGGTACCATTCGCCGTTTATCTCTGCCATATTCCAGGCATGATATCCGTAAGTATCAGTATTGGCATTATGATAATATCCCTGAACATAAATCACATTCAGTCCAGCCTTGTCCGCCAAATATTTGAATGAATAGGCAAAGCCGCTGCACACAGACCTTCCTTCAACGATTGCTCCATAGGCATTGCCTCTGTTTTCTCCTTCCAAATCATATTTTACATTCGACATTAGCCAATCGTGTATGGCAATCAATTTTTGGTAGTCTGTTCCAGACAAAGTTTCTAAGAACTCATTGGCCTTTTCCTCAAATTCCTCAGTGGCGCCGCGTGTGTCAAATTCTCCTTCTGGTTTTACTTTCAGCTCTGTAGAACCGTTGCGCACACATAAGAAGAGCTTACAGTTGTCCATCCAAATCTTATCGGCTGGGTTATCAGCCAAATAGGCCCTTTGTGCAGTTATAATTAGCCTCTTGAATTCGTCCGTGAAGCTTTGGGAATCGTAATCTTGCAAAGTAACATAGACGGTTTCTCCATCCATCAAATCCTCTCTGTTTTCTTCAAAACCATCATATACGACTTTTTCAAGCTCTCCCAGTTGCTGATAGTACCATTTAGCGCTGACAGGTAAAACCTCCTCATTCTCTTCCTGTTTTTCCAGTTCTTCAACAGTGGTAGTATTATCGTTAGAGGCCTTGCTGCTATCAGTTATGTCATCAGTGTTGTCGTTTTTTGTCATCCCCTCCGAATCCATATTAGTGGTATAATTTTCCTGGTTGGTATCAGTTGTAGCTTCAGTTGCCTCAGCGGCAAAGCAAGTACCAGAAAGACATACTGCCAAACAAAGTACTAAGCTAATCCGGCTCAAAGCCGAAAGAATTTTGGATTTCATATTGTGACTCCTCCTAATAATTTTAATGTTGTTTTAATGATTTAAGCCAAAAAATTTCTTCGCTTAATTGAGCTTGCATAGATAACATTTTGAATCTTGTATTGTTAGAAGATTGTTGCACACCCCCATGAAGTAGTAAACCCGATTACCTAATAACGACCCCAAGCCCAAGATGTTATACATATGCGCCCCATTCATATATATAACAAAAATTTGCCTATATTATTATAACATAGTATTATGTAAACTTCAAGTGATTTTTGGCATTTTTTACTATAATTTCCACTAATCTTAATAAAAGAAGCAGTATATAAATACTGCTTCTTAAGGTTTTAAAAACATAAATTATAATTCTATAATAGGTTTATATGTTTCCAAAAACATATTTACTTGGCACAAATATGCCATTAGTTGAGGTCCTGTCATCAATTGTCCAAACCATGGTCTTGTAAATGATTTGCCCTCAGTTCTAATTATCTCATTAATATCTTTTTCATTTAATAAACTTCTAATTGGAGCATTTTCATTATTCATCACTTCAATTAACATATCTTTAACTTTATTAGTATATGTTGGATTCCATGTCTTTGGATATGGACTCTTTTTACGTTCTATAATCTTTTCTGGTAACTCGTCTTTCATTATATATCTAAGTAATCCCTTTTCTCTTCCATTTAATGCTTTCATCTCCCATGGAATATTCCATAAGTATCCTGCAAGTCTGTAATCACAAAATGGAACACGTAATTCCAGTCCTGTATACATTGCCATTCTGTCGCTTCTATCAAGCAAAGTTTGCATAAACCAATTCATTGTTAAATATGATATTTTTCTCTTTTCCTTAGTTTCTTCTGTATCAGTTTCAAGTAATTCAACTTCACTTAAGCTTTCATTGTATCTAGTATCTATATAACTTTTAAGGTCAACTTTCTTTTCTATATTTTCATTTAATAAGTGTTGTCTTCCTTCTATATTAATTGACCATGGGAATGTTTTGCTTTGAAGTGCATCTTCTCTAAAAAACCATGGATATCCTCCAAAAATTTCATCAGCACATTCTCCTGTCAATGCTACAGTTGCATGTTCTTTTACATTTTTACATAGTAGTAATAATGAACTATCTACATCGGCCATTCCTGGCATATCTCTTGCAATCATGGCTTCCTTTAAGTAATCGGCAAGTTCTGGAGTATCAAGAGTAATTATATGATGATTTGTGTCTAATTCCTTACTTATTAAGTCAATATATTCCTTATCAGAATTTGGTTGAAAATCTGTTTTTTGAAAATTTTTATCATTGTCTTTGTAATCTACTGAATATGTTTCAAGTTTTGACATATTGTTTTCTTTGAAATGTTTTGAAGCATATTTTGTAATTATGCTTGAGTCCAAACCACCTGATAAAAATGTGCATAATGGTACATCTGAGTTTAATTGCCTTTTTATTGAATCCTCTAAGAGATACTTAACTTTATCGCAAGTTTCCTCGAAATTATCCTTATGGATTTTACTTTTAAATCTCCAATATTTTTCTGTAATTACCTCATCTTTTCTATAAATCATAAACGATGCTGGTTTTAATTCTTCAATTCCTTTAAATACAGTCACTCCTGGTGTATGTGCTGGTCCTATTCCAAACATTTCGTTTATTCCAGTCTCATCTATTGTTGGTACTATACTTGGAAATTCAAATAGTGCTTTTATTTCAGAAGCAAAAATTATTTCATTATTTTTTATTGAGTAATACAATGGTTTAACACCAAAATGGTCTCTTGCTAAAAATAATTCTTGCTTTCCTTCATTCCATATAGCAAATGCAAATATACCATTTAAATGCTTTACTACCTCATATCCATAGTGTATAAATGCTTTTAAAAGTACCTCTGTATCACTATATCCTTCAAATGTAAATC
>CAJUBU010000042.1 GCA_910585095.1 uncultured Lachnospira sp. | reverse complement strand
ATAGCCATTACAGAATTGGGTTTTGCCTACAATATGAGTACTAAAAATACATATAAAGGAGCAGGAGCGAAAAAAGTTGCATGGCACGCCTCTATTGATATAAAAAC
This sequence comes from uncultured Lachnospira sp., assembly GCA_910585095.1. Lineage (GTDB taxonomy): Bacteria > Bacillota > Clostridia > Lachnospirales > Lachnospiraceae > Lachnospira. The sequence goes on along the minus strand of CAJUBU010000042.1, from coordinate 3,396 downwards.
TTGTGATACTTGTCGTAGCTTACATGGACAGGTGTTTGATATTGATAATGCACCAGATAACCCAGCACACCCACGATGTAGATGTACATGGTTGCCTGTATTTTCGGAAAATGGAAATTTTGACAATTCTAAAAATAGCAAGTATAATATTAAATATAGTAATGATGAAAAGTGGAATGCTCTTAAAGAGAAAAAACGAGCATTAAACAACAGTTATCATATTCGCGTCAATGAAAACGCAACAGAACAAGACATTGTGGAAGAAAGAAGAATTGTAGAACGGGTGTTTGCAGAAATGCCTGAAAAAGTTCAGGAAGCATTGAGAAATGGTACAATTATTGATATTGGACGAGAAGGAAGAAGCCAGTATGATTATGACGATGATGTTATGTATATAGCAAAAGGCGCAGATATAAAACAAGTGAGACATGAAACGGGACATATGGTTGAAAAGAAATTAATGAATGTTGAAGAAGTAGAAAGACTAAAAAGGGAAATTTTAGGAGAGGTTACTATTGATGATATTTATGTTGATACAACAACATTTATTGATAACTTAGGTAATCCAGTTGAAGTGTATTATTTGGAAAATAAAGCACTTATTTCAGAGTATCAAGGTAGAATATATTATTGTGAAGACAAAATTGAAGCATTTCATTATGATGATATTGGTGAATTTAGGTATGAAAGATTGTGGGATTTTATATCTGAACCTTATGAATTGTATTTTAGAGATTCTGCAAAGCTACAAAGAGAATGCCCTAAATTATATGAGTATATAAAGGAAGTGATAACATGACAGAACAACAAAGACAAAAAGAAGAATTTTTAGCAATACAAACTTATGAAGAATATAAAAAAAGAGAAAATGAATTTAATAAACTTGATGTAAAAGATAGAGAAATAATGGATCACTATTACAAAAAACTGAAACCTACTGCTCCTAAAAAAGAATATTATGATGGCGAATTAAATTATATAGTTGATGATAATGATGAATGTGTTATACGTACTGGCATACCACATGGAATGACAAGAGATGAATATATAGATTTTCTTAGGGCAAAAAGAGAGGAATACTTTAAAAATCAAAAAAATGAATAGCTTATTTGTCTATAAGCAGAAAGGCAGATGTTGTAATATGGGCAAATTAACTGCAAAGAAGTTTATGGAATTATGCAAAACATTACCAAAGGAAGAACAATATAGATTGTCAGAAACATTAGACCCACATGAACAGTTTTTATTGCGTACGTTATATATCATTCCTGAGTTTATACCTACAGGTGAAACAGAAAAATCAACAAAAGAAGAACGAGAAAAAGCACATCAAGATTTAATCAATATAATGAAAGAATATGGTATTATAAAAGATGAAAGTGAATGCGAAGAAATAGATTGATTACAGGAGCTAATGGAGAAGATGATTGTCTTGATAAAATTATTCGAGAAGAACGATGAGTATTATTTATATCATTATGGCATGGACGAAAATAATCTTGATGGTATCATTAAAATATACTTAAAAAAAGGAACAGAGGGAGAAATTGTAAAAGAAAGTTCTGAAAAAAATAGAAAAGTAACATTAACAGCTATATGTAAATTAATGAAAGCTAGAGATAATGATTCTTTATCAGAAAGTATATTTTATGATGAATATGGCTCTAAACTATTTGAATATTTGGGAAAGCCATATAGTCAGGAAAATAAGGCATTGATAGAGGCGGAATGTATGGAAGTGCTGAGAAAAACAGAAGGAATTGCAGATGTAGAAAGTGTTGCCTTTGAATGGGTGGATGTAAATGGTGAAAAAAACTGAGTTTGAGAGCAAAATATTGTTATGTTGGCTCTAGTAATAATGTAGAAACAGTATTCAAATTTGCTGTTTAAAAAGCATGATATTGACATTGTATCAACAATGTATTACAATGTAATAAAAAAGAGGTGTATCATTTATGGCACAAACTACAGTTAGCGTAAGAATGGATAATGAACTAAAAAAAGAATTTGATGCTGTTTGTAATGATTTAGGTTTGTCCATGACAACAGCAATTACTATGCTTGCAAAAAAAATGGCAAGAGAAAAACGGCTACCTTTTGAGATATCCATAGACCCGTTTTATTCCGATGAAAATATCAAAAGATTGAAAAAATCCATTGCTCAAATGGAAACTACAGGCGGTACAATACATGAGGTAGATTTGTATGATTAAAGCATGGACAGACGAAGCATGGAAAGATTTTGAATATTGGCTGAAACAAGATAAAAAAACATTACATCGCATATTACAGCTTTTAAAAGATATTGACAGAAATGGTTATGAAGGAATTGGAAAACCAGAAAGATTAAGCGGTGATTTAGCTCCTTATTGGAGTAGAAGAATAGACGATACAAATCGTATTGTTTATCGTATTGAAAATGATGTGATTAAAATTGTACAATGTGGTTCTCATTATAGATATAAATAAATTATTTTAAGACTATCTTCGGATAGTCTATTTCTTTTAATCTATTTCTTTGTTTTAATTAAGGGGGGATTTTATGTTTCCTACAAAAGACCAATTAACAGAAATATTGGTCAAAAATATCATGGGAGAAGGAAAAACATTTGATGATTTACAAGACAGTTGGTTTACAAAGCACTTAATCATTGCATTGCGGGAATGTATGTGGGTGCTTTTACTTTTGATAAAAACAGTATATTAAAATTTAATTGTCATTAGAGCAAGTGGACAAAATTTAGATGACAAGGGTTATGATTTTGGTGTAGACAGAAAAGGCAGTGTAAAAGCAATTCATACGGTAACACTTCATAAGGCTACACCTGTTGCATTTGATACTTTTGTACCAGACGGCTTTTTATTGACTACTACAGCAATAGGGAATAAACCTCCAGTTAAATTTGAAGTGATTCCATCACAACAAAAATTTATACCACAAGGAGAAAAAGAAATTTCAAATGTTTTGGTGGAGTGTACAGAATACGGCGAAATTGGTAATGTTTCAAATGGTGCGATAAATTTAATTGCACAGGCTGGTTTTGACAGCGTTACGGATTCTTGCATTTATTTAGCTGGTGTGGAAGTAGAAAAAGACGACGATTACAGAGAAAGAATATTGGAAAGAAAAAGACGCCCCGCAAGAGCTGGCGTCCCCGCAGACTGGGAAAGATGGGCGCTTGAAGTAAAAGGTGTCACAAAAGCAAAATGTTTTAGATGTGCAAGAGGTCCGGGTACAGCAGATATTGTGATATGGGGGAACAATGGGGATATTCCTACAGAAGGACTTTTGGGCGGTATACTTAAATCAATATAGTGCTAAGGCTAAAAAAAAGGGGGGACTTGGGACAGGGGATAGTAAAATCAAGAGGAGGATTCACCAGTAAAATTCATACA
>CAJUBU010000041.1 GCA_910585095.1 uncultured Lachnospira sp. | reverse complement strand
ATATCCACACATAAATCAATCAGCTTGGCATATGCCTTGTCGGATACAGCCCAGTCTCCACCTATTTCACAGTTTGACACTTCAATTGTTACTGCCTGATTATCATTTTCAGCATTACCCGATGTCCATGCTCTGTTTTCTTCACTTACATAAAGACCAACCCTTCCATCACTATCAATGCCATAGTTTGATGAAGCCTGCCTATTAGAATCCGCAAAACATTCTCCACAACGCTCTACTGTCCATATTGCTGCCATATGATGAATGGTAATCTTTTGAATCTTATTATTTCTTGGACTATTACAATTTGGCGATTCAATTACTACATCAACTAAACTACTATTGCTCATAATTAAATATCCTCTCTTTCATTTTTATTTTGATTTGTAGATGCCTTTTTTTGCAAAACATCTAACGCATTTGTGATAACACTTGGCAAAGGCACACCCATTAATCCCGCATTTTCAATCAAAGAAATTAATTCATTTGCTATAAATGCAATAACAACTGCATCTCTTATGTAATTTGTACCAATAACTAAATCTAAACGATGTGCTACTAATACAAACATTAAAACAACACATTTTCTGCATAAACCTTTAAATCCTGCCTTACTTTCAAGTCCTCCTGTACCTGTCTTTGTACTGTTTTTAAATACACCTGCTACAACCAGTCCTGTTATATAATCAAGTGCCATAAAAATTAGTAATGTGACAAATCCTGTATCCCAGCCTCCAAATGCTGTTGCTACTGCAGAACCAATTAATCCTACCATTGAACAAATACCATACTTCATACATTTTCCCCTTTCTGAGAAACAACAATACTGCTACTAGCTTTAAAGCCAGCAGCAGTACAATTATTTTTATTTCATTTATTTTTTATTAAAAATTATAATTATTGGGTCTTGCTCTAATTTCTTTCATTTTTTATCATTGCTCCTTATCTTGATTTTATTACAACAAAAAAGATGAGAACATCTATTCTCACCTTTACATTGAACTATCCATTTTTGAAAGTTCTTTTTTTATCTGCTCTATTTCTTTCTGTTGATTCTTTATAGCAATTTGTTGCTGCTCTATCGTCTTTTGCTGCTCTTGAACCACTTTTATTAATGGGGCTATAAATTCATCATACCTTAAGGCATAATCATATTCCCCCTCTAGTACTTCTTCAACTGGATTCTTTAACTTCTTTCCACTTTCATCTTCATACCTTATTACTTTCTTTGGTGATTTGATAAATCCTGCAAAATCAGAACTATCCATATTTAGAGTATTCATTAACTCTTCAATATCTTGCGCAATAAATCCGTAATGTGTTCTTCCTGATGTACCATCAAGCATTTTGTAAGATACAGGATTTAAACCATGAATAAATGCTTGGGCTTTTTGTGTTTCAAGATTATTTATATTCGTCTTTTTTGTTCGGTCTGATGTTTGAATCGTACCATTCGTAGCATAAATATTTCTCCATTTGTAAGAACTATTACTACTCCCTAAATCCATTAAATTATTGGGGTGAAAATCTGTACGAGAAAGCACAACGCTCTTTGTTTCATTATATTCTGTAACATTAAAACTTAATTCATGCCCCGTCGCATGGATTCCAGCAGTATTTATTTCTACTGTACAATAACCATGCTCTTCAATCAGTTCTCCACCTGTTGTTTCTTCATAATAAGAAGATTCCAAAAAAATACGATTTGCACCAATCGTCGTTTGATTTCGTTCTCCTCCATCGCTATAATTATCATCATCAAACCATATCTTTCCTTTTGGTTGCATAGCTACTTCATCATTTTCATTATAATATAGTGCATTACTGATAATATCTTTATCCGAAGCACTCATTAAACCATCAGAAGTAGTTGTTGCTAAAGCCGTTTTTTTATGAAAATCTATTAATATATTTTGCAACGATGTATTCAATAGCCATTGTTTCTCTACACTAGAAGCATTTTGACAATTTGTAACTGTACCATCGTCTTGAAAAAATATATCACCATTAAAGAATATCGCATTTTTATCTTCAGATTGTGGACTTCCAAGTTTTATAAATACGCCTTTATTATTTCTAAGTTTAACCCCATACGACCAATCACTATTATTAGAATTATAATGTGTATTACATTCCATAAAATAACAATTTCTTTTTCCTATAGCAACCTTATCTGAATAAATATGAGTTTCATTTTGAAAGCTGTTATAATGAAAACCGCCTACAAATAAATTAGAATAAAAGCTACCATTGTATACCTCTTCTTTGTATTCACTGTCTGCTTTTCCAAGAAAAGCCCCATTTTCAGTGATTCCACAAATTAACAAATCAGATGGCTTATCTTCTGATATGAAACTATAGTCACCACCAAAATCATTAGTTAAAAATAGCGTATTTTTTGAAGACGATATTGCAGAACTATCTTTAATCATTAATGAAGGGCTTTTTCCCATTGGTCGAATATAACTGATTTGTTCATTTCCAAAATCAAATACTTTCACTCCTCCAACGGATAATGTTAAACTTCCTGTAGCACCATCACTGACGGAATTATCTGGTAGTGCTTTTATTGCTATATTATTCGCATTAAATTCAATTTTATCTTTACTTAAACCCCCTACACTTTTACTTTTATTTAAAGCATTTATATACTTTATTATATCAATACGACCTAATCGAATCTTAAATTCGCTATCCAATTCTGGATATTTATTGTCATCATCATAAATATTGACATCAAATCCGTTTGCCCGAACCACTTTATTACCAGATGAAGATACAGGCAGAAAGCTACTTGCCAAATATCCGTCTAAAGTATTTGCATTTAATTGAAAAACAGCGTCTTTTACAGCACTTCCTATAGGTTTTGTCTGTAAAAAGTCATTGGTAAACAATACCGAAATAATATTAGAATCGTTATAAGATGATTTAAAATCAGTAATATAAATCAAGGTGTCTTTTGTCTTCTTTTGAATATACAAATTAATTTTATTTTTTCTTATTGGTGGCGTGTAATATATTGTTTGCGCAAATATATCTACAACATTTGTATTATTATCATAATAAATCTCTTTTAATTTTGCATTGCTTGTCATATTTGAAGAAGAATAATAAGGGGCAAAAGTTACTATTATTGTAATTGGACTTTTGTAATCACTTCCAATTACTTCAAAAGTTATAGGCATAGCTATATCAGCAGCCGTAGCCGTATGTAATAATTCGATACTAGCAAAATGAATATATCCATTTTGTGAATCATTCCCACCATCAGTTTGATGAATATAAAAGCCTTTTTCTAAGTGCATTTTTTCTTGCGTTAAGTCTGTAATAGCCTTTCTTATATCTGCATGAGCCGCTTCTGAAGCATTATGTTCCGACACTTTCGTTTCTGCTGTTCCGCTTGAATCTGCACCAACATTTTCAGCAGTAACATTTACATTCTTTTGAGAACTGCCATCATAAGCACCTTGAGGAATCCCATTTAACGATATATTTAAGCTAGTGGGATTTTTCATTGCTTGTGGCTTA
>CAJUBU010000040.1 GCA_910585095.1 uncultured Lachnospira sp. | reverse complement strand
CTATAATATTGTCTGCTGCCAATTTCTATTTTTTACCAACAATTATATTATTATGCCTTTCTGGCTTTGTATTTTGTCCATATTTAATATTTTTACCTATTAGGTATTTTTATATGCTCAAAAATAAAGACGCCTGTATGAGCAAAATAAGCGCTATAAAAAGTATGCAATAAAATTTTTGTTATATTTTGGAAATAGTTATTGACTTATTGGAACACATTAACTATAATATAATTAGTGGAACACAGGAAGAGAGGTGAATATATGAGTCCACGTACAGGCAGACCAAAAAGCGAAAACCCAAAAAGCATTGATGTAAAAGTTCGATTTGACGAAGAAAATCATAAAAGACTTTTAAAATATTGTGAATCTCATAATATAACGAGAACAGAGGCAATAAGGCAAGCGGTTGATTTGCTAATAAGGTCTAAAAAATAAAAGTAGCCCCCAATCCTGCAAAGATAATGGACTACTTAAATAATATGAGGTTTCCCTTATGAAATATTATAGCATAAAGGGAAATCTCTTTCAACAATGATTTGAAAGGAGAATTTTATTATGCAAAAAAACAGAAACACAACATTGGCATTTGATGTATTAAGGGCAAGTAACAAACGCACTGCCTTATGGAGAGCCGCTTTTGCTTTTATGGTGGTTCTTGTGGTATTTATGTTTAGCCTCATTACTAGAAAGAGTGGCAAAGCATGAGTAGAACCATTTGTAATATAAGGAATTTAACATAAGAAAAAATTAACAGTCCAAGAACCATAGACAGGTTGGTTGCTGATGAACTGTTAGAGATGGGATTTTCTTATAGCTATATTGGAACACATTATCTGCATGACAGTATCGTTTATTCAGTTTCTCTTAAACTTGAAGATTTCAAAGATGTACATAACTTTTACCATAGGGTTAATGAGCTGGTTCAAACAAAGTATAAGGTTAATGTTACCGCAGCAGCAATTGCAAAAGCGATTGAACAAGCATTTATAGATGGTAATATCAATTATCTTCTTGAAACTTTTAAAGGCTCTTATAATAAAGACCGAATGATGGTATCAAACAAAGTGTTCATTATGACCGTAAGAAAAAAGATAATGGAGGCACTAGAAGCAGGGCAATCCTATAATGCCACCCAGTTAAGGCTTATTATTCAAGGCACTGTTGAAAACATAACAGATGTTACATTGCTTCAAGCGTTATGTAATATTGTGGTTTCGATGGAATAACATGAAAAAATCCCCTGACTATATAAATAGTTGGGGGATTCATTCTTGTATCGTAGGAAATTATGTTATTATTCATCTAATCTGTTCCAGCTTGCCATATCATGTGATACCCTATTTTGAATATCCAGATTGAATTGCTCTGGAGCATTATATAATATTGTCAACATATATACAGTAGGGTTCTTAATCCGTTCTGTTTGCTCTGAAAACTGTTTGATGGCATACATGATGGATTCTTTATGTAATTTCATTAATTTACCGATTACTGCCATTGCAGGCTTGTCCTCGCCAGCTATCCTAATTGTTGATTTGGTTGTATTCATAGCTGTATACAATATACTCATAATTGAATCAATATTATTTTGTTGCAATGGATAATCCAAAACCATAATATCATAGTCAAAAAGTTCATGTATTTGGTCTAATGTGTATCTTTCTAAGTCTTGACTTTCAATTTTACTGGTGGTATCCTGTTTATTGTAAACATCGTGTTTTTTTTGTGGTGCTTGATTCTGTGCTTTGGTCGGTTCAGTTTCAAGCCCTTTTTCTTTGCTTATGTAATAGCCTTTTGCGATCAATAGGTCAATCATTCTTTTTTCTTCAATTTCATCTACAGCTGCCCTTAATTCTTCCACATTTCCAACTTTCCACATTCTAGCAGAATCATTTATTTTGTAAATGTTTGGTTTATTCATGCCTTGCTGCTTTATTTCAAGTATGCCCTTTTTCTGCAAGCCTTGTAAAACCGTTCTTATCGTCTTTTCAGACATTTTTACATTCTTTGCAAGGGTAGCAAGTGTTGGGTAAACCTCGCCCCGAACTGTGCCAGTATCATTTGCAAAATTGATATACTGCTTTAAGTGAATAAAGATTATCTGCTCTTTTCCGCTCAATAGTCCAGCGTTCAAGAAATCAAGATATACCTTTACAAATTTTCTTTCCGGCGTGGAAGTCTGCACTATGAATCTTTCTTCCATGCTTTATTACTTCCTTTCTTTTGCTTTCTTCGATTCTTCCAATTCTTTAGATATTAACCTAATTATCATTTCTTTAAGACTTGTTTTCTGCTCCACACAATGAACCTTTAGCTGCTGGTGCAATTCTTCATCAATGCTTACCACCAAATTCTTTTTGCCTTCTGTCACAAAATCAGCCCCTTTCTGCTGGAAATATATACAAGATATTGTAGCAGACAAAACGTAATAAATCAACCTTTATTTCATGGGTGCGTGTGTAAGTGTTTCCGTCTGTCATTCCTGATAGATGGATATATTTAATATGGATATATTTCAATGGTTTTATTTTGACGGTAAAAACTACCGTTCCGGAACGGTAAAAATTACCTGTCTTGAACGGTAAAAACTACTGTTCCGGAACAGTAAAAATTACCGTTCCAGCATAAAATAAGGTTTTACGGCGTGTGGATAACTTAAATTAAGAGTATCAACAATAATTTTTTTTCTGTTTTTGTATTTTGTCCATCTATCCATCAGTTTTGAGAATTTATTATATTTTTAGATAATATTGTCATGTTTAGATAGATTGATAGATAGATTTTATTATATTTATTTAGTTCAATTAATATAGTTATATGGTATCTGACGGTATAGGGTATAGTATTTAACGGTATAGGGTGAACGTATATTCGATAATAAAATCCAGTAAAATCAAGGCTTTCATAAGTTAGTTATAACTTATAAAAAGTGCAGTTTATAGAATTTTTATAATTATAAAAAGTACTTTTAATGATTTTAAAAAATTTATTTTTGCACTATTATTTATTTTTAATTCTGCTGCCAGGACATAAAAAAAGAAGCTGCCATTTGTGACAACTTCCTTTTTTCAATCTTCATAATGTCCTTTACATGATATTATTTCAATATTCTGCAATTCATCAATTTTATACACAAGGCGATTTGCTTCGTCTATTCTTCTGCTATACAATCCTGATTTTTCATGCTTTAAAGGTTCAGGCTTGCCTATTCCCTGCATAACACCATTTCTCTTTATGTCTTCTATTAGGGCATTAACTTTCTTTAATGTTTTTCGGTCTTGTGTTTGCCAATATAAGTAATGTTCCCAACCTTTTTCTGTAAACGTAAAATTATTCATTCTGTTACCTCATGTCGTCTTATTCCATGTTTACGTTCAAATTCAAGAACTTTCTTTGTTGGTTTCCAGTCATCGGCTTCCATTGCTTTTAATTCTTCAAGAGTAAATGATATGGTGTTCCCACGCTCCAATTGTGTTAAACTTTCATCTAGCATAGCCATATACTCGGCATTTCTTTTTGCTTTCATCAATTCGTTATATTCACGCTCTGAAACAATAACAACATTTTCGTTATTCTTTCGAGATACAATAACAGGCTCGCCATTAAAAGCATTATCAAGGTAGTCTTTTAGTCTTGCTCGTAAATCAATCGGTTTTGTTGCAATCATTTTTACACCTACTTTCTTATTATTTATTTTTGTACATAATACAGTACGGTTTATAGTACTTTTATTATATTTAAAGTATATCTCATTGTCAATTAAAAGAAAATGGAAAAATTTATATCATTGCTTTATGCTTTCATATTTGGCTTTATATTTGGTTTTTATTATTTAATGGAGAAATTCTCATAAATATATTTTTAAATCAAATATGGGCGAAATACAAAGCCAGAGAGATATAAGGATTATATATATAATATTTTCTTGTAGGAGATAATTAATTTATTTGTTTTTGCACAAAATTGTATGTGATATATAAAATTCAAGGG
>CAJUBU010000039.1 GCA_910585095.1 uncultured Lachnospira sp. | reverse complement strand
GCATTCATCATCAAACGGTTCAAGTGTTGTACTTGTATTTTCACCATTGGGTTCGATAGTATAGATGATTTGTATATTTCCCTGAAAATTTGATTTTTCTTCAATTATGTTTGTGTTATTAAAATAGTATATTTCTTGTTGATTTATTGCTATATCTGTTGTTTTAAAATCCCATTCATATCCTTTATGTGAGCTATCATTTGCCCCTACTACAACTGATGAATTCCAAAAAGGGCTATTATCTGTATTTGATGATGTATTGTAAATTAAATTAGGTACGCTTATTTCAATTTCCCCTGGTTGGTAAGTTGTTGCAGCATTTGTATTTTTATAATTTATTTGCACAGTAATAACTCTTGTTTCACCATGACCATATCCACCATCTGATGCGTCCCAATCAATTTCTGTTAATGGAGTTTTGCCATTATCAACAGATGAGTCATAGAAAACAAGCCCCAACTCCCAGTTATCATTTTCTGGTTCTTCTGACTCTTCATCAGATTGAATCGCCACTTGATTATCAATATTATATTGATTAGAAATCATTGTTTCATCTGATTCTGTAACTGCCTCTTGTCTCTCCTCATTTTCTTGAATATCAGATTCTTCTATATCATCAGCATTTTGCAATTCAGAAGAATCCCCCAAATCATTTTCTGTAGTAATATTCTCACTTTCATTTTGTACGCTACTTGTTTCAGATATATTATCGTTACTTATTGAATCCTCAATGGGATTTTCTTCTACAGCATAAACTTTTTCTTCCGTAGTGTCGAAAGTACCAACATTATCTGAAGCGCCAACTAAAGCATTAATTGGAACTATAGAACAGAGCATACATACTAAAAGTAGTATAGCTGTTATCTTTCTTTTCATCTTTTTTACCTCGCTAAAAAATTGGGCCATTGCCGAAAACAATGGCCACACATTATTTATGACATCTATTTCAGGTCATTCTTATAAAAATATTTATGCTTTTAAATAAGATTTTTCCTACCAAACTATTTGGCAAAAAATACTATGCGATAGTACGTGTACTTTTCAAATTTCTGGTCAGGACATTTCTATTTTTAAATCAAAGGATATTTGCTATAACAATAAAATATCTATTGTTATATAGATAATATATTTTAAATTTTTTGAAATCAATAGATTTTAAATTATTTTCAAAAAATTTTTAAATGCATTTATTGTTTATATAAAGCACTTCTAAAAACAAACATGTATCAACACTATAGCTATATTTTCAACAAAAAAGACTTGCCGTTAATTATCTGGCAAGTCTTTTTCCTTATTATTCATTATATAATGGCAATGTCCTCTAACTAATATCACTTTCATTCCAACTCTTATCACCATATTTTTCTCTGAACTCATTTGCAAATTTTCGTTGCTCAAGTTCAAGTGACTTTTGCTTTTCATCTGTTGTATAGGCAAACTCTATTCTGCATGATAATTCCATGAATTATTTCCTTTCTTACTTATTTTATCTGAACACTTTTCTCGTTTGTCAAAGTTGATTCAAACATGAATACTTTTTTGCGCTTGTGCTATATAAAGGATTTTACACTTATAAATATAGAAAATAAACCTTTTGGCATTTTTTTATTTTTTATTTAGAGAGTTATAATATATTTGACGAGATAAGCAGTTATGCTCCTTCGCTGCAATAGTAATAAACTGTATAGAATCATTTAATGCGCATTAATTGATGTTATACTTAATTTAAACGCAAAACAATTTCTTATCAAGTAATATCATGGATAATACTTTTTCATCATGTATTACTGCTTTTTATCTATTATTAAGCAATGGAATACTTTTTTATTGCGGAAAAACAATGATAACACATTATATGACGGATACTAATATTTTCTGGCTATTCAAAAAGAAAACTGTATTTATTGAAAGACACGGTTACGTGCGCGATTATGGCCTGCGAACAGGAATGAGCAGACAGAAAGCGCACGTAACCGTGGATAATTATTTTTTGACCCCAAAACTGATTTATAAAAGATGTGCTTTTTATAAAATATTTGCAGATTCACAAAATAATTTTGCAAATATTCCCTCAAACCAAATTATTTGATGCATAAAATATTACGCAAAATAATCTCAAAAAATTTGTTGCAAATAAACGCTTTATCTCCTTTAGTAATGTTGACTTTGTTATTTTCAATTTGCTAAAATTTAGATATTAGTTAATTCATGAAAGTTATTTTGCTTTGATGTGAGCATCAAAGTCTTTATCACTTAGAATTAGGCCAGATTATTTTGGGCTGAATTTCTAAGACAAACATTTCACTCTTTCGAGAGTAAACAATTTCAATTTACGGGGGAATAAGCCCCTGTCATCACAGTTACAGCTTTTCAATTTCATCAATCATTCTGATTAAACTTTTCAATAAGCTGTGCTGTAAAAATCTCATGTGGGAATGAATCCAAGGCATTTTCACTTAATATCAAAAACTTGGACTATCAAGATTTTAACGTTTAAACCTGATAGTATCTTATTTTATTCCAAAATATTTATATAAAAACAGAATAAATTCATTTCATGTTTTTGGAAGGAGCATTATTTGAGCAAAAAAGGAACTTTAATACATGGCTACAAAGTTGCGCTCCAAGAACAAACACATTTTGGAGAAAGCAAGCATCAAGCCAAGCTCAAAGCAAGAGAAGCTTGCCAAAAAAACGGCGAAACATACACAACCATTCACGGAATCTATGCTACGTCAACTTTAAAAGACTATGACGAAATATGCAGGAGATATGTGGAATGGATTATGTCCAATCACCGCAAAGAAGTAAAAACCTATGCAGACTGTCAAAAGTTTGCGGCGGAGTGGCTGCAAGAAAAAGAACTTGCTGGCCTTTCTGCCTGGAGCCTTAATCTGTATGGTTCTGCTCTTGCTAGTTCTTTTGGTGGAATAAGCAAACATGCTTTTGGATATACATACCCCTCCAGAGAACGAAGAAATATAGTCAGAAATCGTAATGATAATCTCAGTGGCTATTACTGCACAAAAAGACAGCGGAACGCTTACACTATGTTGAAAGCGACTGGATGCCGCAGAAGTGAAATCCTGAGACTTAGAAAGGAAGATTTCAGACCACAAATTGAAGATGGTAAGGAAACTGGCTGTCTTGTAGTTTACAAAAGAGGTAAAGGCGGCATTGAACGCTGGTGCTTAGTAAATCCCATCTATACTGATTTTGTGAAAGATTTTCTAAAAAATGCATCAACTTATACCCATGCAGGAGAAAAAAGACTTTTTGAGAAAAATGACGTTCCTAAAGATGGCATACATTCTGTAAGGTCAATCTATGCATGTGACCTCTATAAATATTTTTTAGAAAATGGCTATGCTTCAGGGAAAATTTATCATTGCCACACAGAGCTTGTCGGCTATCAATATGATAAAGGAATCCTAAGTGAAGTAAGCTACCATTTACAGCACAGCAGAGACAACATTGTTGTAACTTATCTCTGGCTGATGCGCGAATAAAATAGAAAGGAGAGACAACTTCATGGAACGTGAAAACCTTGAGGGACTCCGTGTTATCTACATAGCATCGGAGATACTGCTCTATCTGTGGGTTTTCAAAACAGAAGTGCATGACGAACTCATTAAAAAAAGTGATACCTACACAAAAGAAGAAATTCTGCAAAACATCTGTGATGTTTTAGCTGAACGTGAGGACAATTACTTTGAGTTATGCGACTTTCTGGAAAGAGAAACAGGTGGAGAAGAATGTACTTTAGGGTTTAGAAGTCAGGCGAACTATATGGCAAAAAGGCAGTTTGCAGCACAGATTCTTTGCCATGTTGAAAGGTTGAGCAAACCACTTGACATCAGAACAGCCCCACCATTTGATTTCTAAATCAAAAAACAATATCAAACGAAGGAGAACGCTATGAACAACATTATTTTGAGAGGACGCCTTACAGACGTTCCCAACACAAGGATTAGCCCTGAAAACAATACTACCATTACAAGATTTTCTCTTGCAGTACCCGACAAAACACATCGCAATCACAATGGAGATTTTGATGTGGATTTTATCAAAATCGTTGCCTTTAATGGACTGGCAAATACCATTGACCAGTACACAGACAAAGGCTCAGAGATTCTCGTGACGGGCAGACTTCACACATACAACTATCAAAAAGATGATAGGAAAATCTATATGAGTGAAGTGATTGCTGAACGTGTTGAATTTATTTCAAAGTGCAATAAGCCTGAAATAAACATACCAGATAACGACGATGAACTGCCTTTTAACTGATTAGGGGGAAACGATTATGTTAGGAAAGATAATTTACAACGAACAGGAACAAAGCGGAAATTATAAGTGGTTGGGTATTCCATCCTATATGACAGCAAATTTCAAATCTACTTTTGGAGATTACGCTGAAATAATAGCTGCTGTAGCAGTAAGGATGATTTTGGAAAAGCATCCAAACGATGCTGACTATTTCCAGACATTCAGATATGTTTGGCCTGATGGTAAAAAAACAAAGTTCTGGATAATCAATGATGTTACACACTATACGGCACTTCTGCCATCTGATTATTAAGAGGGGGGGATGCTGATATGGTAG
>CAJUBU010000038.1 GCA_910585095.1 uncultured Lachnospira sp. | reverse complement strand
ATTAAAAGCACAAATAAAATATAATGAATTAGAAATAAAAAATAAAGAAATATATAGTAATGAAGCAATTTTTAACTATTACAGAAAATATATGCATCCATGGAAAAGAACACAATATAATGTTTACGAACAGGCTTTAAAGTTAAATTCATATGACGGACTACCATCGAATTCATCTGAATACATATGGGTTAAATATAGAATATCTCATAATAATGTTTTGGAAAATAGAATAAATTTTTATACAATTCAAGCGTATAATGGATTTTATAAATGGGTATTTCCCAAAGGGATAATTGTTTATAATTCAAACTTTGAGTTGCTTTCTCCTAATGATAAATGGGAATACCAAATATCAGCACCTGTTTTCCCATATACTTTATATAATACTTATGAATATATATATGTTGGCTATCCAAAATCTGAATACAATGAAGAGAATGGAAATCTTAATATAACAAATGAAGTTGAATTATACGGAAAGTATCAAAATAAACAACATCACGAACTTTTAAATACAACACAATTAAGTATTAATTTAGCTGATTTTGAATTTATGTATAGTGGTGACTTGTATGGTATAAAAAAATACCCATATGACTTTAGCAAATTAAGATATCAAGATATCATCAATCAAAATGGAATCAACTATGCTAAATGGTACATAAACCCCACAGCAATTTATACTGGGAAAAAAATGACAATAAAAATTGGAGATGATATTTTATTTTGTACTTCTCAAGATAGTAGCTATAAAAAATTGAGGGACAATGAATATTATTTTGATAATATTACATTTAACTCAGGCCGTTTTATAAATGGAAACGGCCAAAAGATTTTAGATGATAAATATGATTGCCAACTTTATATAAGATATAAAGATAAAAACGATTATATTTTATATGAATCTTTTAAAAATAAATATAAAAATTGGAAGTTTAGTGAAAAAGATGGTGTTGTTTCATTTTATTTCGTGGTTCATGACATGGAAGAATCATTAACAGCACAATCATCAAACTCAACGCCAGGACGTGTACCAGGACTTATAGAAGCAAAAACTGTCTTAATAAAATCAGATATTCCAGAAACTGGATATATATACAATTTTGATTATTTGCAAGTTTTCATTAAAGATGATGATGGAAATTTTATAATGCAAAATGAACCCCAAATTGATTCATATAATAATCTTTTAACCAAAGAGGAAATTGCACAATATGATAAAGATATATATGGTGTATATCTTCAAAGAGGCACTGCAAATTATAAATGGGAATATTATAATGTATTGCAACCATCAAATAAAATAACAGCAACAAAAAATAGTGGACAAATTATTCAAGATGAAAATAAAAAACAATTTATAATTCCTTTCTCTATTGGTGCAAATTTAAGGCCAGACTATGGTTCGAGCGGTGTTATAGATAAAAAATATATTGAACAATATGATAAATCGTATGCATTGCAAGGATTTGAATTATATGATTTGTTACCATATGATATGAAATTAATATCTACAGAAAAAGAAATAGCTAATAGCTTTTCCACTAAGTATATCAGCAATGGAACAACTGTTTCTATCTATGATTTAGATGGAAACTTGATAAACAATAAAGAAATAATTTCATATATCAATCCAATCCATGAAATAACAATAACGGATAATTGGAAAAATACAGGAAGAACGAAAATAAATATAAAATGCACTTTCCAAAAACCTATATATATAACTCAAAACCAAGGAGCCGTAACTTTTAATTACACATATGATTCTTATGTTACATATGATAGCTTTTTAGAGTATGGTAATGTATGGACAAATTATTGTTATGTGGATAAATTATACAAGCAAAATGGAATTAAATTTAGGAATGATGTTATTGATAATGGGGTATATGATATAGATGCAATAGACATTGATGGGGATGGAGATACAAAAGATAAATTATCATATTCAAAAGGAACTGCAACAATTATGTCTGTTATTTCTACACATCAAGATGTACAAAAATCTGTAAAAACAGACCAGAGCAATTATTCCACTGGAACTGTTAAAAGTTCATATGATTCTGAATATGAATATAAATTAAGAGTGAGAACAGGACAAAATGATATTACCAACCTTGTTATTTATGATTCGATAGAAGAATATGCTCAAAATCCTGATGGTGATATAGTACCTGCTTATGGTTCTAAAAAACACTGGAATGGCGAATTTTTAGGAGTAGATACTTCATATGCTGAATCAAAAGGATATAAGGTAAAAGTATATTATTCAGATGACATAAAAGCTGGAAATCTTTCAGATGATAACTCATGGAAAGAATACAGCGAAGCTGTTGATAGAACCAAAGTTAAATCATTAGCTTTTGAATACCTAGATTCTGAAGGCAATCCAGCGAAGCTGCCAGCCAATTCATTGACATATATACTAATTAAGATGAAATCGCCAGCAGATGAAAATATTACTACACTAGCTTATAATGGTTGCAGAACTCAATGGAACGCTTTAGATGATTATGATAAACCAGTAGACTTTATCACTGGAATAAATTCAAATATTGTTAAAGTATCCTTACCAAACTCTGTAGAAGATAAAGAAGTAAATCTTCACTTCAATAAGATAATATCTTCTGAAAATGAGGCATTTGAAAAGCTAAAACTAAATAAAGATGATAGTTACAACTTCTTCATCACATTAGAGAATCAAAACACAGGAGACATTATTAAGGGAACTGTAAATAACAAAGATGGATTTACAGTAAATAATGTGCCCATAGGTACATATATCATCAAGGAGCTTGATGATATTTGGTTCAAATTTGTCAGTATGGCACTCAATGAGTCCATAGATGGGATTGAATTTGAGGAAGCAGATGGTGATTACATTATCATCATCAATGCATCAGTTGAAGCTGGCGTAACAGCGAATATTGATATTACCAATAAGACTGACGAAGAGAGATTCTATGATAACAAGCATGATGTGAAAAATCTATTCAATCCGACAACATAAAGACTTACACAATAAGGCTTGCCTGAAATATGGCAGGTCTTTTTTGCTGTAAACAAAAGGAGTGATTGCATATCTATTTATATTGATATTTCAATATAAATATTGAATTTGCCACCATTTTAGAGTATAATAGGCGCAAGAATTATATAGAACGTGTAAACGGAGGAGAAAATAAAGATGGCGGATATTAAAAAAATTGATGCAATGTGGGACGATTCACCGATAGATGTATCATCAGAAGTGAATTTCATATGGTCTATTGCGAATAAGCTAAGAGGGCCATACCAGAGCGATAAATATAAAGATGTAATCATTCCTATGGTTATTATCAGAAGATTTGAGTGTGCATTGGCAAAGACAAAAGATGTTGTTGTGGAACAGTTTAAGAAGATGCCTACATACCCAGCAAAGGCGATGTATAAAATATCTGGTCATCAGTTCTACAATACAAGCGAATTTACATTAGCAGAGCTGCTGAACGATGCTGACCATCTTGCTGCTAATTTTAAAAGCTATATCAATGGATTTTCAGCGAATATCCAAGATATAATCAGAAATTTAGAATTTGATAAGCAGATTGATAAGATGGACAAGCATAACAGACTGCTTTCTGTCGTTAAAGCATTCAGCGAGTTAGACTTAGACCCAGAGACTACCGACAACATGAAAATGGGATATATCTTTGAGGAACTTATCAGGAAGTTTTCAGAAAATGCCGAAGCTGGCGACCATTACACTGGTAGGGATATTATTAAGGTTATGGTTTCAATTATCCTTGCTGAAGGTTGTGATGACATCTTTGACGATGGAAAAATTATCACAATCCTTGACCAAGCGGCGGGAACAGGTGGAATGTTATCTACTGCCAATAACTATATCAAGCGTTTCAATTCTACGGCGGATATCAGATTATTCTCTCAGGAAGTGAATCCAGAGAGTTATGCGATGTGTCTTGCTGAAATGCTTATCCGTGGGCAGAACGCTGATAATGTTAGATTACAAGATACCATGCAGGCGGATTGTTTCCCTGATACGAAAATGAGATTTATACTTGAAAATCCACCGTTTGGACAGCCATGGGGCGGTAAGGATGCGCCAGAGGGTGACGAAGAAGCTGTTAAGGCCGAAGCTCTAAAGGGCGAAAGAGGACGTTTCCCCGCTGGAACGCCTGGCTCTGGTGACATGCAGCTATTATTTATTCAGTCGGCCATGAATAAGTTGGATGATAATTGTGGACGTGCGGCAATCATTGAGAATGGTTCTCCTTTATTCAGTGGTGGTACTTCCTCTGGTGAATCTCAAATAAGAAGATGGCTGCTCGAAAATGATTATATTGAAGCGATTATCCAGTTGCCGACAGATATGTTTTACAACACTGGCATTGCTACATATATTTGGGTTCTTTCCAAAAACAAGCGCAAAGAAAGGAAAGGCAAGATACAGCTTATAGATGCGTCATCTTTTAAACATGCATTGAGGAAATCTCTTGGAAATAAGAGAAATGAAATCACCCCAGAGGATAGAGTTGCCATTACAAAACTTTATGCCGATTTCACAGAAAATGAATACTGCAAGATATATAACAATACAGAGTTTATGTACCGTGAGTATGCTGTTATGCAGCCACTTCAAAGAAGTTATGCCATTACGAGAGATAGAATTGATGCAATGCTGTCTGGCGGAGCATTGTCATTTTTGTAGGACGAAGCAAAGGTTGATGAATTGGAAAATGCTGATGAACTAAGCGGAAAGGATAAAACGAAATTAGAAAATTTTAAAAAGAATAAACCTGTTTATGATGCTATTGTTGATGCGTTGAATGGGGCTATTTCTGATGCTATATATATGAATCCAGAATCATTTATGCCTGTTATTATAAAACTCCTTGAACAGTGTTTTGATGATGCAAAGATGTTAAAGAAGATAGTTGAGAAAGTTGTAAATGGTCTTTCCGTTATTGATAAGGAAGCTGATATTCAGAAAGATAAAAAAGGCAATATTCTCTATGATACGGCAACAAAGGATACAGAAATTGTGCCTTATGAAATAGATATTGATGATTATATGGAAAAAGAAGTATTGCCGCATATTCCTGATGCGAAATGGTTCTTTGAGGAGAATTTGAGTGCAAAGAATCCAGTGGTAAAGACAGGGGCAGAGATTCCATTTACAAGATATTTTTATAAGTATCAGCA
>CAJUBU010000037.1 GCA_910585095.1 uncultured Lachnospira sp. | reverse complement strand
CATACGAGTGATTATTTGTTAAATCAAACATAAACACAACTTGTGGTATCTGCCCATGAAAAGCTAATTCTTTTTTAGCAGCACATATTGAATTTTTAACTTGCGATATAAAATCGCTCCATTCACCTTTTCGTTGTTTCTCATATGTTAAAATTGTCCGGCGAGTCAATCCCGTAAAAGCTGCCCATCCTTCGATATCAACAATTAGGTTCTTTTCAATATCTGGATTTGCATTTACATCTCTCACATACTGAAAATAATCAATAGTTGCTTGCCTAAACGCTTCTAAACCCTCTAACGTATTTGGATATGTTGATGGTCTGCCTATTTTTAAACTTTCAATGGTCATATCCAATACCGCTTGAAATGTATCATTTACTCCAACAGCTTCTACATTAAAGCGTTTATATTCTTTTGGTTTTAATTCATTTTTCATTATATACCTCGCTTTTTTATATCCTTTTTTTGTGTGAAGAAACTAACTTGATGTACCTAGCCATTTCCATCATCTTCAACTCATATCCTTTCTCTTCTCCATAAAAATCCTTTGCAACTCATCACATGTAATCGTTAATAAATCAACCACAAACTTTGAATCGTTATATTTCCTTGCTATTTGTTCGCTTTCATTAACCATATTTTGCCAATATTCATTTGTAACCTTTGCTTCTGTATATTTCTTGTATAGCCTCCAGCAATCGGTGTACGCATTATAAGCAAGTTTCAATTGTTCATCTGCTGCCAATTACCCACCCCCCAATATTGTATAAATTTTATATACAGCTTTTACAGCACTTTTTTAGAACAATTCTTTTTTATATATGTAATATACTTATATTTTTAATTTCTTCTAAAAATCTGCTGTTTATGCTGTACAATTATGAAACTCAATGATTTTACTGTATTTTTTCACAGCATATTTTTAAATAACATTGCTGTTTTTCTGCTGTTTTTTGTTTCAATTCTGCTGTAACTTTAATTATCAAATGGAAATTCTATAAGTTCTTCATTCGTCAATGGCAAAAATTTATCATTTACAGCGGTTTTTACAGCAGTTTTTTCATTAGAAATACCTATAAAATATCTTTTCCCTCTTGAATCCATTGTTTCTGTAAAATTTTTTTGTCTTAAAGTCTTGTAAAATCCATTTCGTGTCAATGGCTGTCGTTCTTCATCTTCACAATATTTTTTGAAATCCTCGAACGCTACTGTCCTTTCCATTCTCAAATCTGCCGAAATAGTGCATTTTTCAGAAATCCACGCTTCTACAACATCACTATCTTTTCTCATTTGTAAAACCGCTTGATTACTGTTTTTTGATATTGTTATAGTTCCTCTTTGATACATTTCATGCAGTGCTTGAATTGATAATTTAATGAGATATGGCAATTCAGGCAATAGACGATCTGTAAGTCCCATATCTGGTCTATCTGGCTGCCTGTCCATTTTCAAAATAAGTAATCTTCTATAAAATCCGTTTGTCCGTTCCGCTGTTATTATTGGAAGCATATTTGTAGAAAAAAGCAATTTGCTGTAATTTTTAAACATAAATCCGTTTTGCCCTTTATATTCTGCCATTATCCAATCTTCCCCTATTAATTTTTTCATTATGGAAGAATCTTCTAACGCTTCTGTAGATAAATCAGCACACGAATTTAATGTTTTGCCAACCAATAACGAAGTGGAAAAACGCTTGTTTAGTTCCTGCATTGATACATTGCTGACATTTTTCATTCCTGCCATGTATTCTAAAAGTCTAATTACAATAGATTTTCCAGTGCCACCCAAACCAACTATCATTAAAAACCTTTGTTGTCTTGTATCTGATGTCATGCTATATCCACCATATTCAAGTAACATTTTTCTATCTTCATCATTTGGAATGGCAAATTTAAGAAATTTTATAATCTCTTTTCCTTCTGTTGCCTTCTCTATATCTGCATAATTAAATGGTACTTGATTGATAGAATAATACTTTGGATTATGTGGCAATGTCTTCATAGTCTGTGCGTCAAGCATACAATCCTGAAAATTAATATAGCTTTTGGGGTAGTTATTCAGACTCGAAAAATCTTTTTGCAGTTCATCAGCCTCTACAATCAAGCTATAAATCTGATTTATCGTTCTACTTTTTCTGTATTTGGGGTATAAATAACCTCGTATAATCTTTTTTAACTTTGTGCCTTGACAATCAGGAACATAAACGCCATTCTCATAGACATATGGATGACTACAAATAAAAATATTGTAGTGTGCTTTAATATGCTCAAAAATGGCATAATCGAAGACTCCAGTCGCCCCATCTTCTCCGCTTTTTCCGTCTTTCAGAAAATGAAAATTATCAAGAAATAGTTGTGTTTCTTCTGGCTCATATCTCGCTACTACTGATTGCAGAATCTCAACTAATTCTTTGTTGTATTCGCTTTTTCCAAGATATTCTTTATCACGAAATAGCCGCCATCCCTCATGTAATTTCAAAACTCCGTCATTTTCGATATATTCTTTCAATTTATCATTTGCCTTTTTGGTATCACAGCAAAGAACATAAATATAATTACTTCTATTCGTTCCCTTAAACAGTATTTCTTCCATATAGTCAATAAATTCAGGTATGTCTTCATCAGCCAGGCATAAAGAACGAAAATTGTTAGTAACTATTTGCATCCATATTTCTTGATTACTTAAAATAAAAAGATATTTGTCGGATTTTTTCTGAATATCTGCTCTCATGTAATTTTCAAGCTATGCCTTAAAAGGGAATTTAATCATCAGCATTTCCTCCTTTGGTAATTACATGATGTTTTTTCAATACAGAATAAATTTTGATACCACTTCTGCTTTTGCATATTTCTATCTGATAGCCATTATCAAGCAACCCTGCTATTTCTGGCACTATCTCATGCAACCTTTTTTCGTAAAATTCTTTTCTTGTTTCATATCTCATAATTAACCGCCTCTCCGCTCCGACTACTGTCGGGTGCTAGTTTATATTTTTAAGGAAAATTTATTATTTCCTATTCACTCATAACTTTTATGAGATTTCCTCAACATAATTTTCTTTAAAATAGCTACTTAGTCTATTCCAGTTTATTCTCTGTGAATTTCCAAACCTCAACAATGCCCCTGATTCTGAAGCAAGCTTTAAAGTATTTGCTCTACACATATTTAGTTCTTTCATTGCCATTGATACAGTCCAAAACTCTGCATCTTCATTTCTATTTGGTGCTGGCATATGTACCCCTCCTTTTAAAAACAATAAAAAAAGTGCGTGGTTTTCCCAATGAATTACAAAATTTTCATTGACAAAATCCCACGCACCCTATGCGTATTCTCCATGTACCCCACACATGAAGTATTAAATATTAAATTATTACACAACTATCTATAATGAACGTTCGTTGTGTATCTTATACTATTAAACACAAAATATTGTATTTACTTTTTGAGTATATATCAATATATTGTATATGTCAAGAAACTTCATAATTTATTTTTTTAATTCAAAACACTTCTTTTTATATTTGCTGTTTTATATTTTTAAATAAGATTGTAGCGTTACTTGGCATACTCTTTTTCTATATAGTCAAAAAATACCTTCTTTTTTATTCTGTAAATTTTACCTATCTTTCGTACTGCGTGACTTTCCTCTGCAAGTCGTCTAACGGTGGTTGCGCCTAAATTAGCTTCTTGACAAGCCTGTGTTAAAGTAATTAATACACCATCTTGATTACGATTTTTTGCTAAATTCATAAATACTTATTTCCTTTCTACTTGACCAAAATGTTAGTGCTTGTTATAGTTATATTGTAAATCAACAAATATTAACAATCAACAATAAAATTCATTTTTTTAAAATTGTAACAATTTCAAACATTTTTATTATTGAAAGGAAAATTGTGGTAGATAATATGCAAATATCAGAAGGAATAAATATAAAAAACGAATTAGGTAAAAAGCTTCTAAAACTTAGAAAAGAAAAGGGATTAAATCAAAATGATGTCGCACACGCTGTTGGCATTACTAGAGCTTCTTTGTCCTATTATGAAAAAGGTGAACGTTCTATTGATGTAGAAATACTATTTAAATTAAGCATTTTTTATGATGTTTCTATGGATTATTTATTTGGACTTTCTGGCAAAACTTCCCCTCAAAGAAAACATGAATACACCCTAGAAATGGCATATTTAGGTTTTTCTCTTTGTGCAATAGATGAATTTTGGAAAAATCCTGATTTTGTAAATATGATGAATGAATTTATTGCTCATGATGAATTTAACACTTTTAAACAATTAATTTATTTTAACAAAGATTTCAATAACAAACTTTATCCTAAAAATTATAAATCTTTCCTAATAAGCCAATTAATCTATTCTATGATTACTGACATTTCAAATAAAGAATCTATGGAATATGATGACAAGATTATGACCTTACCGCTTAATACAAAAAAAGAATTGTGTAAAGAAATAAAAGAATACTTACTAGAAAAAGAAGAATTTGAAAAATCTATTAATAATAACAAATCTACCAATACTGAATACCAAAAGCAAAGCAAAGATATACATGACAATTTGATGCGAATATATAGAAAATTAATACGATTATTAAATGAATAATATACATAAGGGCTACCAGTAACTATTGATAGTCCTTTCTTATTCTTATGCTATCAATCTATTAAAGTGCCAACTTATACAAAGCTAACTGATTAAGGCTTATATATTTTATTCTTTTATAATTTTCTCATACTCCTTTAACTTCTCAGCATTAGCGACTACATAATTGGCTATCATCTCTGATACAATATCACTTACGCTTTTACGGTCAACATAGGCAATTTTCTGTAAGTCACTGTAACTGCTTGGATATACTGCAAGGCTCACGCGTTTCTTTGTTTCCTGTTTTGATTTTGATCTGCCCTTTGCTGCTGGCTTTTCTACATTCTTACTTGCTCCTACTCCAATAATTGCCTTAAATGCCGCTTCTTGGTCAAATTTTGCTTTTTCTGCCATTACTCTATATCTCCTTTTAAAAATTCCTCGATAAATGCTTTATAGTCCTCTGATACGGTTGATTTCTTTGCATAATCAAATATATCTGTCTTATTTGCTTGAGCTTCCTCAACTACTACAGCAGAACGGATATAGGTCTTATATATTGGAGCAGAAATATACTCACTCAACTGCTGTGTTAACTCTTTTATTTGCTTACTGATATTCGCTCTCGGATTAAATCGTGTAAACAGAATACCTATTATTTTCAAATTTGGATTACAATACCGTTGTACGCTCTTAACAGTTTCATTAAGCTGGTTTATTCCTGTTGTTGCAAATATACCTGCTGTAGTTGGTACCAAAATATCACTTGCCGTTGTAAATGCGTTTATGGTCAAGACACCCAAAGAAGGTGGTGTATCAATAATAATATAATCATAATTGTTAACTATAGGTTCAATTACTTCTTTCAAACGGTATTCCTTCCCTGTCTGTAATAATTCCTGCTCTGCTCCTGCAAGCATAATATTTGACGGAAGTATATCATATCCACCTTTCATGCGCTGTATAACTTCTTCAACAGTTACTTCTCGCTTCATCAGTTCATAAACAGTAGGCACATTGTAATTCACTGACCCACAAGCAATAGAAAAATTACCTTGTGGGTCAAAGTCTATTCCCATAACCTTATAACCTTTTGCTACTAAACCAGCAGTTAAAGCATGTGACGTTGTTGTCTTGCCTACTCCCCCTTTTTGATTGGCTACAACTATAATTCGCATTTTCTCACTCTCCTTTATATATATTATATAACTTATATATATTATTTTAATTGTATAATTTATGTATGTTAATTCCTTATGTTAAAAATTTTTAATAACAAAAAAAAGAGGGCGGTTATCCGTCCTCTAATTGTTATAATGTCCTCTACATGAAAAAATAATAACTACACTATCTTCAACCGTATAGACAAGCCTGTGTTCTTCATCAATACGACGACTCCAAAATCCTGTTAAATTCTCTTTCAATGGTTCAGGCTTTCCTATCCCATCAAAAGGATTACGGCTTATATCCTTAACAAGCTGATTTATTCGTTTCAGAATTTTCTTATCCCGCGCTTGCCAATATAGATAATCATTCCATGCATCAAAATCCCATTGTATTATCTTTATCTGCATAATTATTCCTCTATTAGCTCATGTTCTGCAAAATTAAGTCGTCCTGCTTTATAATCTGCCATCTTTTGCTCCAAATAACGTATATTACTTTCAGAATAAAATGGGTCTACACAAACTTCAAATGGTATGCGTTTTTCTCTGCCAACTTTCTTTGCAAAAATTGTAAATGCTGCACTCATTGAAAGCCCCATATCGGAACAAGCCTGCTCCATGCTCTTTTTTACATCTGCATCTAATTTAAAATTAACATTTACTGCCTGTGCCATTTATAACACCCCCTTCTTAATTATATTATAGTAAATATAAATAAAACATCAAGTATTTTTATTTATTCTTTCTTTATATTTTACCCATTTTTTCAAAAACAATTAATATAATATACATAAATTAAATAACTTATATAATTTATATAATATA
>CAJUBU010000036.1 GCA_910585095.1 uncultured Lachnospira sp. | reverse complement strand
AGCGCGCGGCTGTTAACCGCGTTGTCGTAGGTTCGAGTCCTACTCGGGGAGCTAAGACCAGTAAATTCTATTTACTGGTTTTTTTAATTGGTTTAACAATTAATAAAACCACATTGTAAAAAAACTTTCCTAATTATGACTATAGCTTAGCTTAAATCAATTCTGAATTGAATAACTATTATGAAAATTTTTGAATCCTTTTTATATATTATTATATGCACACTTTTACAAGAAATATAAAAATGTCCTCAACAGGCTAAAGCTTATAAATTAAAAACGCTTCAGTTCCATAATCAAATGTTACTGAAGCGTTTCTTTTTTATGTTTTATAAATTAATTAACCTTTTCAAGAATCCATTTCTGATGATTTCCACCACTATAACCCCACTGCTGCACGTTTGCACCGTTTGATGACGAGCCTGCCGCAACATCAAGACCTAATTTACAGTCTGTTACCTTTGTCAAAATAGCATAAGTGCCATCATCATTTTTCTGAAGCTTAAATGTCTGCGCATCACAATATGTATTCTGCCAAATTCTGATATTCGTTCCACTTCCTGTCAAGCCGTTTTCCAAATCCAACAAATACGTATTTCCGTCTCCGACCTGTGAATAGATTTTATAATATCCGTCTCCGACACTGACAAGCTTCCATGTATTGTAGTAGGCTCCTGGATTGCTTCCTGCCCACTGCTGTACATTTGTACCGTTTGCCGCAACTCCTCCTGCAACATCAAGATACTTTCCGCTGTTTACATTTTTAATCATATAGATTCCACCGTCTGTTATGCCGTTTGACGAACCTCCGCCTGATGATGTATCCTCTTCGTTATCAGACTTATCTGTATAATTAAATGTAAATGGTGATGAAACACTCTTACTTACATATTTGTTGCATTCTGAATAATTAATATATTTAAGATTATCAAAGTTTGCAACTGCTCCGCTGTAATTATTACAAAATTCCTTTATATCATTTGAGCCGTAAGCGCTTATAATTTTGTAATCATAATTTGATGATGGATTCCATGTTGTAACTGTACATGAAGGTGCCTGATAAGCATATGGCACGCTTACAGGAGTTTCCCCTCTGTCTGTGTATGAACCCACATCTTTAAATGATGCATTTGAATCAACTGTAACTTCATTGTCCCAATAACCGCTTGATTCCTTACGATATTTCTCAAAACGCTGTGCATCTGAATATACAACTGCGCCTGAACCACATTTTATACTTGCAACACCGTCATTATAAATAGATGTTTCATTTCTAACATAATAATTGTTATATATGTGAAGTGTACCATTTCCAAGCTGTGGCGCTCTGTTTACAATAGATATGAACTTATTATACATAACAGAAGCTCTGTTCTCTCCCGTTGTATCCGCGCCAAATGCTACTCCCCAGAATTTACGGTTAAATACATTATAAGAAATACTTACAAAATCAGGATTTTCTTTTGCATAGGATGATGTATTTACCCATATATATTTACCAACCTCATCATAATATATAGGAAGTGAGCTTTCAAATGTACAATGGTCAATCCATACATTTTTAGAACCATATACAGCAATCGCCATCATATCTTCCACTTCGCCTACGGATACATGAAGGTTTTTAAATATTATATTATCGCTAGGATTTTCATTTTTAAAATAATCGTCTGTTCTGAATTTAGGGTCATATAAGGTATTAGCCGCATATGAACCAATAATTGTCTTATTGTCCTCTACTCTTAAATCGTATCCTTCTTTAACAAATCCACTGATATCCTTTGTAAGAACGATTGTTAGAGGCTCTGTTTTAAGAAGCTGTGCCTTAAGGTCTGCAAATGTACTTACATACACTGTCTTTCCAAGTAATCCCCCGATTGTACCTGCCTTTTCTCCCTCGTCAACAACACAGTTTCCTGCAAATCCTGCAAGTCCATCACAGTTTAATTTCCATTTCTGATTATTCGCCCCTGTATAACTCTTAATGGTAATCTCATGTGTTTCTGTATTCCAGCTAATTGCCAAATTTGGATTAGCATAATTGGTAATTTTGTAATATAAGTAATTACCTAAGAAATCTTTTTCAACACCTTCAATTTTCCATTTTTGACTATCATTTCCGTTGTCATCCTTTAACACACAATAGGCATTTGCTACAGCTGAATTGTTTTCTAACGAAATAAGTTTATCAGCAGCAACATTTACTATTTTGTAAACTCCATCTGATACATAATCAATTCTCCAGTTTTCATTTTGCGAACCATTCATATGATATGTATTCAATTTAGAATCATTTGCATATCCTGTAATATTAAGCGCTCTGGTTCCACCATATGCCATAATCTTAACTGTTTGCGCCGGATAACTTAAACTTGTCTGCGATATTGCAAAAACGTTTTGAGGAACAAATGTTATAAATACCATGACTGCCACAAGAACTACTGATAAAAACCTTGTTACTTTCTTTATTTTCATTATACCTTCTACCTTTCCGCCCTGCATTATTTACTGACTGCATGGGCTATAAATTTTTTACAAAGAGCTTCTTACCCTTCGAATTACCCCATATGTCTTTTAATCCCTCCTTTTATAAAATATCATTGCATAAGTTGCAAAAATCAAATACTTTTTATGCAACTTTACTATAAATTAACATATTTATATTTAATTTGTCAACATTACTTACAACAAACTTTTAGTTATATTTTTTAAAAAGTGTCTTTAACACTTCAGTTCTCTAGCCCCATTGAGGACACTGAAAAACAACTTATTATTCAATTTTGAGTTTCAGATGTTAAACTATAGTTAATATAATGAACAAATATTTCTAAGAACAGCAATTTAATGCTGTTTCCAGTATAAATGTCTTATTTGGAGTAACAAGTCCAAGTGATGGGGGTGATCTTTTGGCGTTGTAAAATTTTTCAATGTATTCAAAGATAGAATTTTGTAATTCCTGTAATGTATGATAAGTTCTTCGATTGGTTTCTTCTTTTTTAAGATATTTGAAAAAACATTCACATACAACATTATCAAATGGATGCCCTTTTTTTGAAAAAGATTGTATAATATCAAAGGAATCTAATAGTTTACGAAAGAGTCGTATATTTGACATATTTATCAGAATGAAACATAAGCCCATAAGAAGGCTTTTGTTTTTTATAAGTTTTTAAAAAAGTTGTTGTTACTAAGTCAACATCAGCTTTTTCAAATATATGAAAAATAATAATTTTCCTTGAAAATAAATGCTGATTATGAAGCAAAACAAAAAGGATATCAAAAAATAAATAAAGATTGGCTCTTTTTTTAAATTTATAGTCAATTAATATTTATCAGTTACATATATCATTATATGTTAGATCAATGTTTACTTCTAGATTTTTCAGTATAAAAACATTATTGAGAATGCTATAGGTGTAATTTTATTGTCTGTATATATAGAAGATAAAACTTTGCCTTAAGGAGAAACTTTTAGGTTAACTTATTTATGTTAAGTGAAAAATAAAAATATAAAAAATAAGATATACTATACTTGAGATGACAAAAATATAGGGTATCATTGTTTTGATTGTATTAGAATGATTCTTTTTGAGTTGGGCGGATTAACTTTTAGAGAATATGCGCCGATGAGATATTTCAATATGATAGCATTACAAGAGAAAAATATAAGACAAATGTCCACAATGAAAATAAGTGCAGAAATAAAAAATAAATGTGAAGCAACATATCAAATTTTGCAAGAGCTTCATATGGTTTCTGGGGTAAAAAAATATAATGGAGCAACTTTTGCATTTGATGCGTTGATGCTACATTGGATAATGATATTATAATGGATATTGAGGTTGTAACAAAAATTATCGGTGAAAAACTATTTCCTATTGGTTCTATTGAGCCAGATGGTATTATGTATGTTACACCAAAAAGAATAATTTATATATTATTTTAATGACAGTATTTTTTGTTCTGGCAGTTGTATAGAAGATGCTATTAATGAATTCTTTTTAAAATTAATATTCCTTAAATTTATTTATAACTATTAATATAGTGTGAGAGATATTAAAGTTTTGAAAAGAAAGATAAAATAAAGAAATATTAATAAATTAAAAAAATAGAAATAAAGAAATTAAATTTCTTTTTTATTTTTGAATGAATAAAGTTGAGATTAAATTGAAATAATAATAGAGAAATATAATTATTTTAGGAGGTGCCATATGGCTAAGAATTCAACAAACTCAACAAACTCATATAACTCAACAAATGCAAGCAATTATTCAAAAAATTCAACAAACTCAACAAATGCAAGTAACTCAACAAATGCAAGCAATTATTCAAAAAATTCAACAAACTCAACAAATGCAAGTAATTCAACAAATGCAAGCAACTCAACAAATTCAACGAACTCAAGCAACTCAACAAACGCAACAAATTCAGGCAAAAACTGTGGAAAAAACAGCTCAAAAAATTCATACTAAAACAAACAATAGTTTGAAAAACATTTTAGCAATTTCTTTATAGCAAGACTTATCGAAAAAGTATTATAAGTTGTTTTTCTTAAAAAATGTATGGGGTGGTTCTGTAAATATATACAGAACCACTTAATTATTTTAAGTTTTTGACTTTATTTTGATAAATTAATCAATTGACACAAAATCAATGGGGTTATAATATAGTATTGTTATGGAAAATTGTTCATTAATCGGAAAGTAATGAGATTATGACTGTATTTTTTCAAATTGATTGTTTGGAGGAAGGATGAATACATTTGAGCTGATAGCTCCTTGCCATTTTGGGTTGGAGTCTGTATTAAAAAGGGAAATATACGATTTAGGATATGAAATTTTATCTGTTGAGGATGGAAAGGTAACATTTGAGGGGGATGCGGAAGCGATTTGCCGAGCTAATATAGGATTGCGCACAGCGCAGAGGGTTTTGTTAAAGGTTGGCGAATTTAAGGCGGTAACGTTCACGGAATTATTTGATAAGACAAAGGATTTGGCATGGGAAAATTTTATACCAGTAGAAGGCAAATTTTGGGTTACTAAGGCAAATTCAGTTAATAGTAAATTATTTAGCAGTTCTGACATACAATCTATAATAAAGAAAGCAATTGTTGAAAGGTTAAAGAGTAAATATAATGTCAGTTGGTTTACAGAGGCAGGCTATTCATATCCTTTAAGAGTTACGATAATAAAAGATATGGTTACGATAGCATTAGATACGACGGGTGAGTCTTTACATAAACGTGGATATAGGCGTATGGCAGGCAAGGCACCAATTTCTGAATGTTTGGCGGCGGCTCTTATTATGTTGACGCCTTGGAAAAAAGATAGAATATTAGTAGACCCATTTTGCGGAAGTGGCACTATTCCAATAGAAGCAGCTATGATAGCGGCTAATATTGCACCTGGTATGAATAGGACATTTATCGCTCAACGATGGGATAATATAGTAAAGTATAAATTATGGCATGAGGCGGTTGAAGAAGCCAAAGATTTCATTGACTTGAGTATAGAAACAGATATTCAAGGTTATGATATTGATGAAGATGTATTAAAAACAGCAAGAATCAATGCGGAAAATGAAGGCGTCTCTAAATTGATACATTTTCAAAGCAGAGATGTATCGCAACTTAGACATTCTAAAAAATATGGATTTATAATAACAAATCCTCCATATGGCGAGAGAATGGAAGAAAAAGAAGCCTTACCTCATATATATGGTTCATTGGGGCAGCAATTTGCCAATCTTGATAGTTGGTCGGCATATGTAATAACGTCTTATCAAGATATTGAGAAATATATGGGAAGAAAAGCGGATAAGAATCGAAAGATATACAATGGAATGTTGAAAACATATTTTTATTCATTTTTGGGTAAAAAGCCGCCAAAAAGAAAGGATAAAGATTGAAAACAAAGAGGATATATCTTGGATTTATATTATTTTTACTTGCTATTGTGATTTATTTATTGGCAATTGTTTCACAAGACAGAGGAATTGCGCTGGGAAATGTTGTGATGAATGAAACGAACATTCCAGAAGAGTGGAATACGATTATTGCCAATGAAACCAATAGCAATACCATCAAATTATTGGTTGATGGTGTGGAGACAGATATTGATAATCGTATTTATATGGATAATGATATGAATATTATGCTGCCTGTCAAAAAATTTAGCAGTATTTTTAAATGTGCAATTAATTTAATTAATGATGAGAAAATAGAATTTCAACGGGGAAACAATGTTGTTGAGGTGTATAAGGAAAACGCTGTTATTGTTGTCAATGGTGATTCTTTAACATTGGAGTCCGGTTTGAAAATGGTCGGCAATCAATATTTTATTAATACAAAAGTATTAGAAATGGGTTTTAATTACGATTATAAATGGGATTCAAAAGAAAATATTTTAATGCTTAGCGATACTACAAAAGATGAGAGTATTATTCCTATAAAATATTCTTATAGAGATGTTGGAAGACTGCCAGATATTAAAAATCAAGGCACTTTTGGAACATGTTGGGCTTTTGCTTCTCTAGCGGCTGTGGAAAGCAGTTTAATGCCAATGGAAAAGTTTGATTTTTCAGAGGATAATATGGCGTTAAATAACGGATATTTTAGTTCACAAAATGATGGAGGCGATTATACCAGAGCAATAGCATATTTGACTTCATGGAGAGGACCCGTTTTAGAAGAGGATGATATATATGGTGATGGAGAGATTAATTATAATGCCAAGACGATGAAACATGTGCAGGAGGTTCAGATTATTGACAGCAAAAATATTGAGGCGATTAAAAAAGCTGTATTTTTGTATGGCGGTGTTGAATCTTCTCTTTATACGAGTATGAATCAGGCTGGAGAGAGTTCTATGTTCTATAATCCAGATACGGCTGCTTATTGCTATATTGGCGTAAACCGACCAAACCATGATGTTGTTATTGTGGGTTGGGATGATAAATACCCCAAAAGTAATTTTAATGTTGAATTAGAAGCCGATGGAGCTTTTATCTGTATGAATAGCTGGGGGACAGAATTTGGCGATGATGGCTTATTTTATGTCTCTTATTATGATTCTAATATAGGAATACACAACGCCGTCTATACAAGAGTTGAAGATACTGGTAATTATGATAATATTTATCAAAGTGATTTGTGTGGATGGATTGGGCAGTTGGGATATGATGAAGATACAGCTTATTTTTCAAATGTTTATACAGCCAAAGAAGATGAGATGATAGAGGCGGTAGGATTTTATGCAACAGGTAAAAATACATCCTATGAGATATATTATTTAGATGAATTTGAAGGTGTAGAATCATTTGCTAAAAAGCGGTATATTCAGTCAGGAACGCTTGCCAATAAGGGATTTTATACGATTGATTTAGAAGATGAATTTCAAGTGAAATCAGGAGAAAAGTTTGCTGTTATCGTGAAGTTGACTACGCCAGATTCGGTACATCCTGTTGCGATTGAATACCGTGCAGGAACATCGACAAGTTCTGTTGTTCTTGATGATGGGGAAGGTTATATCAGCCTTTTTGGAAAATCTTGGGAACATGTGGAGGAGTCGAAAGCGTGCAATTTATGTTTGAAAGTGTACTCAACAAATATGGCAAAAGAAGGGTGAAAAATTATACTAAATAATACTATGATTGAAAACAATAGAAATGAGGAACAGATGAAAATTATTTTGGCATCAAATAATAAAAATAAGATAAGAGAAGTTAAGGAAATTCTTGGAGATATTAATATAGATATCATATCCATGAAAGACGCAGGAGTTGATATGGATATAGAGGAAAATGGCAGTACATTTGAAGAAAATGCTCTGATTAAGGCTCGTGAAGTGATGAAGATTACAAAATGTATCACTATGGCAGATGATTCGGGATTAGAAATTGATTATCTTCATAAAGAACCTGGTATCTATTCCGCTCGATTTATGGGGCATGATACGCCATATGATATAAAAAACAGGGCTTTGATTGATAAGCTGCAAGGAGTTGAGGGAAAGGACAGAAGCGCACGTTTTGTTGCCGTTATAGCTGTTGTTTTTCCAGATGGAAAAGAGATTGTGACAAGAGGAACAATGGAAGGAACAATTGCTTATGAGCCATGTGGTACAAATGGTTTTGGATATGACCCTATCTTATTTTTACCAGAATATAATAAGTGTTCAGCACAGCTGTCAAGCGAGGAAAAAAATAAGATTAGCCATCGGGGAAAAGCGTTGAGAATGATGAAAGAAAAGCTTATTATGGCTGAGGAAAATTAAATGTTATTAAAAGAAATAGTCATGCAAGCTTTTGGTGAAAATGATGAAGAATGTGTTGCCCGTTTTCTACGGGAAAAACTTAATGATTGTAATAGCGATACCACACAACAAAAACTTTTGCAGGAAAAATATAAAAAACACAAAACATTTCACAAAGAGCATATCCCATATGATGAGAGCATGAAAGAGAATTATCCTCACTATGATGCCATTTTAGAATATCTTATGCAAAATACAAAACAGTGTGATGTAGTGCGAATGAACAGTGATGAAGATAATGTTATTTGGTATTTTGCAAAGGATATAGACAGCTTTTATGTGACATATATATCCGATTGTATGTGATAAAAAGTAAAAATAATAGAAATTTAGAGGTTTAAATTATGCAGAGGATAATGGTGGTAAGTGATACGCATGGTCGTCTTGAAAATTTAGCGGAGGCGCTTAGCAAAGAAGGTAAACTTGATATGCTGATACATTTAGGGGATTTTGAGGGGGACGATGAGGTTATCTGCGAGATGGCAAATTGTAAGGTATTGATGGTACCTGGAAATAATGACTTTTTTTCAACATTAAATAGAGAGATAGAAACGGAAATTGGAAAATATCATGTTTTGCTCACACATGGACATTATTATTATGTCTCCTTAGATTTAAAGACATTGCGTGATGAAGGTATTGCAAGGGGATTTGATATTGTTATGTTTGGACATACACACAGACCTGTTATTAATGTAGGCGATGCGATTACAATGATTAATCCAGGAAGTTTGTCTTATCCAAGACAACAAGATAAAAAATCTACATATATTATGATGGAGGTGGATGATAAGGAAAATATCAATTTTTATTTGAAGGCAATAGAATAAAAGCTGAGATATAAGAGGAGGACTTGTGTTGCGGCAATTGATTGACTATTTTTAAAGATATTTAAAGACATTTAAAGAAATTTGAAAAATTTTTAAAAATAAGTGTTGACATTTGTCTTTTCATGTAATATAATCATACTTGCGTTGCGGTACTGGAAAGAATTTCAAGAAGCGGTTTAACGTATGTACATTGAATATCGGGGTGTGGCTCAGCTTGGCTAGAGCGCTTGATTTGGGATCAAGAGGTCGCAGGTTCGAATCCTGTCACCCCGATTATATTTTCCATATGCGGGTGTAGTTCAATGGTAGAACACTAGCCTTCCAAGCTAGA
The DNA here is from genome assembly GCA_910585095.1 of uncultured Lachnospira sp. Taxonomy (GTDB): domain Bacteria; phylum Bacillota; class Clostridia; order Lachnospirales; family Lachnospiraceae; genus Lachnospira. The sequence continues at coordinate 8 of CAJUBU010000036.1, read as the reverse complement.
TACGTGGG
>CAJUBU010000035.1 GCA_910585095.1 uncultured Lachnospira sp. | reverse complement strand
CAGTCGGTAGAGCAGAGGACTGAAAATCCTCGTGTCGCTGGTTCGATTCCGGCTCTAGGCACTAGTTATTGTAAAGATTGTAAAGAGACGTTGAAAATTTCAATGTCTCTTTATTTTTTTTGTATGTATAGAAACGAAGTATTAATAAAGTTATAAACAAATGGTAAAGTGAAAAAATATATCAATAATTTGTATAAAAAATTCATTTTGTAATAGTCTTTTTTTAGAATGAAATCGTAAATACAGCGTAGAATAATGGAATATCACAAGAAATTTACAAATAAAAAGTGATATGATATAATAACCACAATAAAATTGTATTATAGAATAATATAATTTATAATTTGAACAAGAAAATAAATTTTTAATATACACATACAAAGAATGGAGAAATTATGAGTAAAGGTAATATTAATTATAAATATCTTAGAAGGAGAAAAAGTTGGTTTAGAAGAAATCTTGCCACAATAATAGCGATTATATTAATTTTATTTATTATTGTGGTGTGTGGTGTTATTGCTTCAATGAAAATTTTTAATTATGGTATTTTTAAGTCGACCCAAACACAGCCAGAACCTGTAAAAACACAAGAACAAGTGACAACAGCCAGAGATGTTGTATGGATAGAAGATAAGGAAAATATAGAAGAAAAAGTAAATTATACACCGCCAGAAGATGTACAATTACCATATTTTATTATGGTTAATAGAGCGGCTAATTGTGTGACTGTTTATGGAATTGATAAAGATGGCAGTTATACGATTCCAGTTATAGCTTTTGCGGCTTCTTGTGGTCGTGAAGGAAATGAAACCATTGTTGGTGAAAATTATACAACGACAGATAAATATGAGTGGAGGCTTATGGTAGATGGAACGTATGGACATTATGCGTTTCGTATTGACGGTGGTTATTTGTTTCATTCCGTTCCTTATATGGCGACAGATAACAACACGTTGGAAGAAGGAGAATTTAATAAACTTGGTTCATTTGCTTCGCTTGGTTGTGTAAGAATGTGTGTAAAAGATGTAAAATGGTTATATGATAATTGTCCGTCTGGAACAAAGGTTACAATATATGATAATGAAAGCAATCCTGGACCTCTTGGAAAACCAGAGACTATAAAAATTCCAGAAGATAGTCCTAATAAAGGTTGGGACCCTACCGACCCAAATGAAAACAATCCATGGCTAAAATCAAAAGTGACAATTAAAAATGCAAAAGATATTATTACAAAAATAGGTGTAAAAGTAGATTTAAAAAAAGGTGTTACAGCAGTAGATACGTGTGGCAATGACATATCTGCAAAAATTCAAACGATTGGCAAATATACGTTTGATATAGCAGGTGAATATGAGATTCAATATAAAGTCACTGATGCAATAGGAAGTACAGCAACAGAAACAATAAAACTTATTGTTGAAGAATAAGATGAGTTCAGGAGTATATTTAATAGAAAATGGAATTAATAAATATATTTAAAATAAAAAATAAAAACAAACGAAAAATAATATTATTAAAGTCAGGGACAGGCAATGAGTGATATGCTTGATAGACTGGAACAATTAAAAAATGATGATATAGTTCCTATGCACATGCCTGGAGCAAAGCGAAATATGAATATTTGTTCTATGCAAAATCCGTATGGCATCGATATAACAGAGATAGATGGATTTGATAATTTTCATAATCCTACTGGAATAATAAAGTGTGGATTTGAGAGAGCTGCAAAGTTATTTGGGGCAAAAGAAAGTCTTTTTTTAATTAATGGAAGCAGTGCAGGAATATTGTCCGCGATATGTGGTGCGACAAATCGCGGGGATAAAATTATTGTTGCGCGCAATGTCCATTGCTCTGTTATCCATGCGATATATCTTAATGAATTAAGACCGTTATATGTTTATCCCAAAGTAATAGATGCATATTGTGGAATATATGGTGCTGTTAATCCAGATGATGTGCAAAAGTTATTTATAAGTAATGAAAAGGTTTCTGCCGTAGTCATCACATCACCAACATATGAGGGAATGGTATCCGATATTAAAAAAATATCGGATATTGTACATAAACATGGTGCAGTTTTAATTGTAGATGAAGCACATGGTGCGCATTTTCATTTTCATAAGGAGTTTCCAATAAGCGCTGTGTGTTGTGGGGCAGATTTAGTGATACAAAGCATCCATAAGACATTGCCAGCATTGACACAGACAGCATTGTTACATATATGCAGTGATATTGTAAATGCTGAAAAAGTAAAAATGTATTGGAATATATATCAGACAACAAGTCCTTCTTATATTTTGATGGCAAGTATTGACCGATGTATTACGATTATTGAACAAGACGGGAAGCGATTGTATGCACAATATATTTATCGATTATTAAATCTTAGAAATGAAATTAAGAAACTTCATTATATAAAATTAATAGATACAGATGATATATCAAAAATAGTACTTTGCGTAAAAAATGGCAAAGTATTTTATAATGTTATAAAAGATATTTATCATATACAATTAGAGATGGCGTCTTTACACTATGTAATAGCCATGACAAGCGTTTGTGATACAGACGAATATTATAATCGATTTTTATATGCGTTGAAAAATCTTGATAAAAAAGAAATGGAAATACTAAATCATTTAAAAATGATTGAAAATATAGATATAGTAAAAGCAAAAACATGTATTACAATATATGATGCGTTAAATAAATCTTTTTCTGGAAAATGTGAACTGGTTAAGTTGAAAAATTCAATAGGAAGAGTGGCATGCAAGAGTGTTTGTTTTTATCCTCCGGGAATTAATCTTATTAATCCAGGAGAACTTATTACAGAGAATCTTGTTAAAAAAATTCAAGATGGGCTAATAAATGGGTTAGAAGTAATAGGGTTAGAGATAAATAATAGTGTTAATAAAATGAATTTATATGATGAGGTACATATTTTATGCCTAAAATAGTATTTATAATGGGGAAAAGTGCTTCTGGAAAAGATAGGATATATAAAACTTTATTAAATGATGATGAATTGAATTTAAAACCTATAATCATGTATACAACAAGACCTATGCGAGTGGGTGAAAAAAATGGAGTAGAATATTATTATGTCACTGATAAGTTTGTGGATGATATGATAAAACAAAACAAGATTGTTGAAATGAGAAGTTATGATACCGTTTGTGGTGTATGGCGATATTTTACAGTTGATGATGGGCAGATTAATTTGTACAATAAAGACAAGTATATTGTTATAGGTACGCTTGAAGCTTATGAAAAATACTGTCAATATTATGGAAATGAACATTTCTTGCCGATATATATAGAGGTGGATGACGGCGTGCGTCTTAGCAGGGCATTGCACAGAGAAATGCAACAGAAAGAGCCACGATATGATGAAATGTGCAGAAGATACCTTGCGGATATGAAAGATTTTGCTGAAGAAAATATTGAAAAAAATCATATTAAAGTAAGATATTATAATAATGGAGAATTAAGTGATTGTATAAATAATATAAAAGCTGCTATTAAAAAATTATGATATATTAAAAAAATATATTATATATTATTTTGATTTTATCAAGTAAATCATGTGCTTTAATGTTATAGAATTGTAAGCGTAAGAAGCAGGAACTTGTGTTGTGGTAGCAGTTAGGTGGTTTAAGCAAACTGTGAAGCAGATTGCGAATATTTTTTGATTATAATAAATAACAGTACTATTGGTATTTTTTGAGAATATATGTTATAATTATTAGGATAAGGTTGTTGTAAAAGTTTGTATAGTACTTAGCTTTTTAAATTAAAATGATTATAAAAAAATTTATTTTTATATAAATTGATTGATATGTGAAAGAAAATATTATTTATATAATAAAAACGCTATTTTTATATAATTGAATTTATACAGTAATAATGATTTTATTGATATTAAACTTTTCAAAAAAACAAATAGAGTTTGGCAGATATTTGTAATCTGCTTAGCTACTTGTTTGTAAACATATAAGTTGTTCATTTAACTAGCAATTTGTGTCTGTGTGTTGCTTGACACAAAGTTGTAAAAACAAAGTTTGAAAAATTTTGTTTTTTGTGCAATAAAGCAACGCAGAAATGGGGATTAGTGTGAAAAATAGTGTGGATGCACTTATTATTTCACAAACAAATAAGTTTGTTACCTATTTGTGCCGAAGCGTCACAAATAGGGCTTGATGCGACAATAGAAATCGTCTACGCAACTGCTTTAGCAGTTTTTTCTATTGTGCAATTCCTACGCTACGCTTCGGAATGGGGGATTTTTATGGATATTAAGATAAATGACGTATCTATGGCACAGCAACAAATTGAAAATAAACAGGGAAGTTCATCTTCAAGCGATGAAAATTTTAAGTTTACCTTGATAAGCAATATTAAAGAAAAAGATCTTCAAGTTAAGTTGAAGGACATGATAGAGCAAATCAATGACCAAGGCGATAAGATTGCAAAACATATGGATATTAAAGATATGAGAAGATATCGCCAGTTGGTTAAAGGTTTTATGAATGAGATTGTGTCAAGGTCACATGAGTTTTCAAGGGAAAACTTCCTTGACAGGCGAGGCAGACATAGGGTGTATGGTATTGTAAAGCTTGTTGACAAAAATCTGGATGATTTAGCAGAGGAGCTTATGAAAGAAGAAAAAGACCATCTTGCTATTGTCAGTAGAATTGATGATATTAGAGGTTTGTTGTTGGATATAACAACGTAAGATATAAAAGGATTATAAAACAAAGGTAATATTTATTATAAGGATGGTGATTGTATGAGTACATATGCTGATATTTATGGACATAATGATATAAAAGAACATTTACAAAAATGTATTGAATTAAAAAAGGTATCTCATGCATACATCTTTAATGGTGGTTTAGGTTCTGGCAAAAAAACGATGGCGGCATTGTTTGCTAAGGCATTGCAATGTGAAGAAGGAAAAATGCAGCCTTGCGGAAAGTGTCCTTCATGTATACAGGCAGATTCTAAAAATCACCCTGATATTATATGGATTGGACATGAAAAAGTTAGCAGTATTGGCGTGGAGGATATAAGACAGCAGTTAATTGGTGATATACAGATAAAGCCATATCATAGCCAATATAAAATATATATTATTGATGAAGCTGAAAAATTGACCGTTCAGGCACAAAATACACTTTTAAAGACTATTGAAGAACCACCAGAATATGGAATTATTATACTGTTGACAACAAATGCAGATATATTTTTGCAGACTGTGCTTTCAAGATGTGTAAGAATTGATTTTAAACCAATAAGCGATGAGTTAGTAGAACAATTTATAAAAGAACATTATACCATCAGCAATTATGAAGTGCAGTTTGCAACTGCGTTTGCACAGGGAAATATTGGGCGGGCAATTGCCGCCATTGATTCACAAGATTTTAAAGAATTGAAAAAAAGTGTGTTGACAATTGTAAGATATGCAAAAGAAATGAATACGACACAGATATTGGCTGAAGTTAAAAATATAATGAACTATAAGAACAATATAGATGATTATCTTGATTTGATGGCGATGTGGTATAGAGATGTGCTGTTATTTAAAAGTACAAACAATGCTAATAAAGTGATATTTAAAGAAGAATTATTGTTAATTAAGACACATTCTTCACAATATTCTTATATGGGATTGGAAGATATATTAAATGCCATCGATAAAGTAAAAATTCGATTAAAAGCAAATGTCAAATTTGATTTAACAATAGAGCTTATGATAATGACAATTAAAGATGCAATGTAATGTGCAGTTGATTTATAGAAAGAACTTGCTGATAGATTTAAGTTCTTTGTAAAATAAAAAACATACTATTAAAATGAATTATAAGAGAATTGGAGAATATAAATAGATGACAAAAGTTATTGGCGTGCGTTTTAGGCAGGCAGGCAAAATTTATTACTTTTCGCCAGGAATGTATGATGATATTGTGGTGGGACAACATGTTATTGTGGAAACTGCCAGAGGTGTGGAATATGGCAATGTTGTGCTTGGTATAAGAGAAATTGAAGACGAGTGCGTTATACAGCCACTCAAAGCGGTTATAAGAGTGGCAACTGAGGAGGACGATGAAAAAGAAGCTATCAATCGAGAAAAAGAGAAAGAGGCATTTAAAATATGCCTTGAAAAGATAAAAAAACATAATCTTGATATGAAGCTCATTCATGTAGAGTATACGTTTGATAATAATAAAGTATTATTTTATTTTACTGCTGATGGAAGAATTGATTTTAGAGAGTTGGTTAAAGATTTAGCTTCGGTATTTAGGACAAGGATTGAGTTAAGACAAATTGGCGTGCGTGATGAAGCAAAACTTATGGGAGGAATTGGCGTATGTGGAAGACCATTGTGCTGTGCAACCTATATGCCAGAATTTGTCCCAGTTTCAATAAAGATGGCAAAAGACCAAAATTTATCATTAAATCCTACTAAGATTTCAGGTGTATGCGGAAGGTTAATGTGCTGTTTAAACAATGAAAATGAAACATATGCAGAATTAACAAATAATTTGCCAAATGTAGGTGATGTGGTGACAACTCCTGAAAAGATGAAAGGAGAAGTCTCAAGTGTTAGCGTATTAAGACAGACCGTAAAAGTTATTGTCAGTTTGGATAATGATGAAAAAGAGATACGAGAGTATAATGTTTCTGATTTAAGATTTAAGGCAAGACGTAAATATAATGGAAATGATAAGATTAATGATAAAGAATTAAAAGCACTGGAAGAATTGGAAAAAAAGGAAGGAAATGCTCATATAAATGATGATTGATAAAAATTATGAAATGGGTGAGAATGAAAGACTTGACGACCTTCAATGCAATGGATATAAGCTGCTACAAAATACGGCGTGTTTTTGCTTCGGCATAGACGCCGTATTGTTATCTTCATTTGCAAGGGTTGAAGAAAATAATACACTCTTGGATATGTGTACAGGAAATGGTGTAATACCTATTCTTATCAAAGGAAAAAATCCAGAAAAAAAGGTACATTATACAGGTATTGAAATTCAAGAAATGAGTTATATTTTAGCAAATAAAAATATTTTATTAAATAAATTATCACAAGATATTGATATTATAAAAGGAAATGTAAATAATTTAAAGGAATTAGTTGGAAATGTTTTGTATGATGTGATAACATGTAATCCGCCTTATATGAATGAAAATCATGGCATAATTAATCCTGAAAGTGCTAAGGCAATTGCTAGACATGAGATATTATGTACTTTGGAGGATATTATTAGGGAGGCATCAAAGCATTTAAAGGTTAAAGGTCGTATGTATATGGTACATAGACCGCGCAGGCTTGTGGAATTATTTTTGTTGATGGAACAGTATCATTTAGAACCTAAAGTGATGAGAATGGTTCATCCTTACATGGATAAAGCTGCAAATATGGTTTTGATTGAGGCAGTAAAATGCGGAAATAGACAGCTTCAAACGTTACCTCCATTAATTGTATATAATCATGATGGAAGTTATACAAATGAATTGCTGCAAATGTATAATGAAAAATAAAATTGCTAAAAAACACAGTCCAGAAAATTATAGAAATGGAGATTGAATTTGAAAGGAACGTTATATTTGTGTGCCACGCCTATAGGAAATTTAGAAGATATTACTTATAGGGTGTTAAAAACACTTCAAGAAGTTGATTTGATAGCGGCGGAAGATACAAGAAATAGTATTAAATTGTTAAATCATTTTAATATTAAAACACCTATGACAAGCTATCATGAATTTAATAAATTTGAAAAAGCAAAAGTTTTAGTTGATAAATTGAATTTGGGGGCAAATATAGCGTTAATTACGGATGCGGGGACACCTGGAATATCTGACCCCGGTGAAGAATTGGTAAAGCAATGTCATAAGATGGGTATTACAGTGACATCCCTTCCGGGTGCAGCGGCATGTGTTACAGCTTTAACCATATCTGGGCAAGCGACAAGAAGATTTGTGTTTGAAGCATTTTTGCCAACTGATAAAAAAGAGAGAAATTTTATTATAGATTCTTTAAAAAATGAAACAAGGACTATTATTATATATGAAGCGCCACATAGGTTGATAAAAACATTGCATGAGCTTGCTGGTGTTTTTGGACAAGATAGAATATTGTCAATATGTAAAGAATTAACGAAAAAATATGAAAATGTTATGATAACAAATTTTAAAAACGCACTTGAATATTATCAATCTAATGAACCAAAAGGCGAATATGTGCTTGTAATTGCGGGAAAGTTAAAAGAAACGCTTATAGAGGAAAGCAGGCAGCAGTGGGACAGTATGAGTGTGACAGAGCATGTTGAGATGTATATGAATAATGGTATGGATAAAAAAGAAGCAATGAAAGCTGCCGCAAAAGACAGAGGAGTTTCTAAACGAGATATCTATAGTGAATTGATAGGTAAGTTATAAGTTGATTTAAGTCAATAGAGGCTGTTGCAAAAAGAATTTCAAATACTATATATAGTTTTATTTTACCATTATAACTACTTAGTATGAAATTTCTATTTTGCGATAGCCCCCACAATTTGTGTCTGTGCATTGCTTGACACAAAATTGTAAAAACAAAATGTTTTATTTTGTTTTTTGCACAAGAAAGCAACGCAGCGGATTGCGAATATCCGCTTAACTAAAATATTATAGAAAAGTTTAGTAAAAATAATAAGATGAATGATGTTATGATAGGAAAAATATAGATAAAAGAGGTAAAAATATGTTAAAGATAGGTTGTCATTTATCGACTGCAAATGGATTTTTAAATATGGGAAAGGAAATTGTTGCATTAGGAGGCAATACATTTCAATTTTTTTCAAGAAATCCGCGAGGAGGCTCTGCAAAGACAATTGATGAAGAGGATATTGATAATTTTAAAGAATTTGCAAAGCAAAAAGGTATTGATATAATTTTAGCACATGCGCCATATACATTAAATGCTTGTTCTAACGACCCAGATATCAGAGCATTTGCAAAAAGAACATTTGCAGATGATTTACAACGAATGGAATATTTACCAAATAATATGTATAATTTTCATCCGGGAAGTCATATGAAACAGGGGGTTCAAACTGGTATAAAATATATTGTTGAAATGTTGAATGAATTGATAAAGCCAGAGCAGACAACTAAAGTCTTACTGGAAACAATGTCTGGAAAAGGCTCTGAAGTTGGAAAAACTTTTGAAGAAATCCGACAGATTATTGATGGTGTTGAATTAAAAGACCATATTGGTGTTTGTCTTGATACTTGCCATATTTATGATGCAGGTTATGACATTGTAGGAAATTTAGACGGAGTGTTAAAAGAATTTGATGAAATTATAGGATTAGAGCGATTAAAAGCAATTCACCTCAATGATTCAAAGAATCCATTTGCCAGTCATAAGGATAGACATGAAAAAATTGGAGAGGGGAGTATTGGAGCTAAAACATTTACTTGCATTATTAATAATGATACTCTTAAAGAATTGCCTTTTTATTTAGAGACACCAAATGAATTTGATGGATATGCTAAGGAAATTGCACTTCTTAAAAGTTTGTATACTGGTGAAACAAATAATACCCTCTGATTTGTGCTGTTATAAAGAAAAGCTTTAACAGCTTGTACACATATGAGATTGGATAATTCCACGTATTGCATTGTATAAATGAGGTTTTAAATGTTCTAAATCAACAGGTTCTTTATACAATATAGAACTATAAATTGTTGAACTAACTAATTCAATTATCATAAAAATCATAACTTCAGGGTCGTGTATAGGCTGTTTGGATTCATTAATCATCGATTCAAAAACATGTTTAAAGTTAATATCATTATCATTAATATTACTGGTTAATGCTTGTTTAAAGATACCCCAACTTAAATTTTTAGAGATAAAAGTAAGAAGAGATTGATTTTCATTGAGAGCGTTTATAATATGGTCGGCAATAAATATAATCTGGTCTTCAAAAGATATGTCATGGTCTTTTTGATAAAGGAGCAGCTCTGTTTTTGCAGCAGTAAAAAGCTTACTTGACTCATGTGAAATCAACTTATTGCGAATATCATATTTATCTTTAAAGTATAAATAAAATGTACCTTTAGCAATACCTGATTCTTTGGAAATTTCAGATATAGATGTTTTATTAACGCCCTGTGTAGTAAATAATTTATATGCAGCATCAAGCAAAGAGGTCATCTTTGCTTTTTTGTTAATTTCAATTTTTCCCATGATGTCCTCCTATTTTTGTTTTATTAAACATTACAATGTATAATGACAAATAATATATGGTGTTATAATTGTTTAATTAAATATTATATCAAAAAATAGCATTATGAACAATATTTTTAAAACATTTTTTAAATTCCATTAGGAAAGAATCAGACTTTCCTGTAAAAAAATGCTATGAGGTGACATAAAATTATTTGTCTAACAGGGGTATAATCTTTTAACAAAAATTAACAGATTTTTTATGACAACTGATAAGAATTACGAGATTTTTTGTATAAAATCAATAAAAATAATAATTTAATTGATTGTATAATTGACAAAATGCTATAATATATATATATTTATAGTAAGCTTGTGTAAAATAGGTTTACAAAAGTTGTATTATTTTTATTATTATGTTTTTGTATTATAAAAATATGTTTGAATATCAAACAGCAATTATAAACAAGACATAAAGAAAGGGGCATTATGAAAAGAGGAATGATGAGAGTAGCATCTG
>CAJUBU010000034.1 GCA_910585095.1 uncultured Lachnospira sp. | reverse complement strand
CTGACATCTTGAAGAAAGCAAGGAAACAGCAGCTTAAAAACCGTATGCAGTATGGTGAACTCTACCACAGGAATTTCTACAGGGAAGTTACAGAGAAAAATCGGGTGCATTATGAGTATTACAACTTGGGAATGACAGAGAATGTGCCGGAGGATTATACGGAAATCTCCTTTGTATGCTTGAGGGAAGATGGCTGTCTTGAACTTCCTGCCACCGTAGAAACAGCCTGCCGGACAGCGGCAAGGAAAGTACCGGAATTAGAAGGATTCCACTTCCACACATTAAGACACACCTATACAACGAACCTGTTATCAAACGGGGCACAGCCAAAAGATGTGCAGGAACTTTTAGGACACTCGGACGTAAGCACTACCATGAATGTCTATGCACACGCTACAAGGGAGGCTAAGCGGGAATCTGCAAAGCTCTTGGATAAGGTTGTGGGAATGAATTAAAACTGGATAAGAAAAACTTTCCCTTGTAACCTGCCCATAAGGGCAAAAACAAGGGAAAAGGATACATATTTTGAGGCTGGCATAGCGCAAAGCCTTGAAAAATAGGGGAAACTTATGGAAAAAGCCTACAAACAAGAATTTGATAAACAATAAATTTTAAAAACAAAATAATATTTAGGGACTAAAAGCAAAAAATTTCTTATACAAGATATGAATGAAACAATATGTTATGTATCTTGTAGAAATTATTTATGCTGTATAGTCCCTATTTTTTTCTTATTTATAGAAACAATATTTTTAACCTCATCAAGTAAGGTTTTTGCTTTAATGCTATATAGACATAAGATAAGAACTTGTTTGTTTCAAAATTTCGGAATATTCTTTGAAATAGAGTATAAGTATATAGCATTATTTAAAATGTATTTAGAAGCTGTGACCGCCGCCACCGCCACCTCCGCCGCCGCTGCTGCCGCCACCGCCGCTGCTACTGCCGCCACTGCTGCTAGAACTAGGCGGACTGTATTGTCTGGTTGTATGTGTAAATTGGAGTTGGCAATTATCAAATGAATTATTCGCAAAAACACCTGATAATATTTCATTATTACTTGCTTTTGGAGTACGAGAATATATTTTTACAATAAAGTAATTGATTATAACAGCCAGTATTATTGCTAAAAGTGCATTGCTTATATATTTCATTGGCTGTCTTATTTTTTGTCCTTTTAATAAGGTTAATTCTTGTTCAAAAACGTTTGCTGCACAAGAAAAGTAATCGCCATTAGAAGCGTATGTATACACATTATCTGTTATGGAATCGGCATAACTGTTTGTAATTGTATTATAAATAGTTCCATTGCTGTGAATCCATATATTTCTATAATCCATATCAATAACAAATATTGTACCACTGCTACTGCCAAATAATTGTTTGTAATAAGAAGAAATAAATGATTGCGTGCTTGAATAGGAATTTGTATTTATTGTTTTAAAAGCTACATTGCCATATGCTGTGATATCCTGCATTATTTTTTGTAATTCGTCATACTCGTCTTTGTCCAATAAATTGGCTTCATCATCAATATAAACACTGTAACCAGTTGTGGCATCTGTATAGACAGGTGTTATTTGTTCTGTACCAAACGTTGAAATGGCAGGATACAATAAAGTCATTATAACAATACATATGAAAAAACAAATAAACTCAGTGTATAAATTTTTTTTATGCACTATCATTACCTCCTTTGTAGTTATCAAATTGAGGCAGCTTACGTGTTGCCAAAATATTGTAATATCGAATTAAGTTGATAAGTGAAAACATAATTGTAATAAGGGATAAAATACATGCCCCATAAAAATATAAATCCGATACAGGATTGATAAATTGAATAATTGCTGCAATAAAAAGAGCAATAAGTGATCCGATAGAACCTGGTAAAACAGAGTTTGGTGTTGTTTTTTTCTGCTTTTTCATACTTAAACTGCAAATAATCAATCCTAATATTGTTATAATTCCAATAAAAATAAATTTGCCAGATAAATTAAAATTCAAAGGATGACCAATTGGCAGAATAATTCGGACAATGTTAAATACAATGGAAACTATAAATAAAGAAATAATTATAGCCACAGAAGTTTTTGACATATTTTTTTTCCGATTGCGATTATTATTGTTGTTATTATTGCGATTATTATTGTTGCTATTGTTATTATTATTGTTGTTTGCTTTTTTTTGTTGTGCTGCAATAAGACCTCTATCGTTCTCATGTAAATCTTTGCGAACAATCTGTCCAAGTTCAATATGGTAAAGGATAATGGATAGTAATGCTAAAATAGATGTAATAGTCAATGTAATGGTTGGTCTTAACGTAAAAAACATATTGAGCAGTATAAATATTGGAATAGCTAAAATAATAGAACCAATCATATATTTGCCAATAGATACAGGTAAATCAGCAGCAACCTTACCCGTTTGCCCATTGACTGTCGCATATGCCACACGGTCTTTATTTCGATACGATAAAAACCATACAGGAAACATTGCGGTGTCAACATGTTCACATCTTGCATGGAGTTTATTCGTTAAGTTATTGTTTGAGTCAAAATGTACACCAGAATGTAAGTCTGTGTTATTTTTTATATATGTATAGGCGGACTGATTGGCAATTTTTATTGCATCAGGCTCATATATATTCGCATCAACATCACTGGTATCTGCATAAAAACCACTGAGAAAAGATGGTGTAAAATGGTTCATATTTTTTACGTCATATGGAGCAATTCGCTCACTGATAGTATCATCAAAGGACGAAGAAGCGTCATAAGAGATACCTTTATGAGAAGAATTTAAATCACCATAAAGCTTATAATGGTCTGTACAAATATAATCGCCTTGTTGGTGTGAACGTGAACAATCCAAACAGACGGTTCCTTTATGTGTTATGTGATATGCCCAATATGGCATATAAATTCCTCTAAATTCGTCAATATAAGCAGGGCTTTTTAATTCTTTAGGCGTAAATATAGCATGTCGAAGTGTTTTTAAGTATTGCTTTTTACAATCTTCTTTTGTCTTTTTAAAAGGAATAATATAACTTGGGCGTTTTTCTTTGCTTAGTCTGCTAGTGAGAATGGTTGAAGCGCCACAAAAACTGCAAAAGTTTGCTGCTGTGTTATCTGAACTTATAATTTCTCCGCCGCATTGTGGACATGTAAACACAGTAACATCATAATATTGCTGTGTTTCGGCATCCGATTCTTTGTTGATTTCATAAGGGTCAAATTTGGAATCGCAATGTTCACATGATAATTGTTGTGTGGGAATGTCAAATACAAGACCTCCGCCACAACTAGGACATTGATACATATTAAACCTCTTTTCTGCGTTGTTTTTCGCGTGAAATTTTGTTGTGTTAATTTTTATGTTTCATTTGTTTATTATAAGATAGTTAGTTTTATCTTCTTTTAGCAGGAAGCTCCCACTTCTAAAGTGGTGGGAGTGCATCACTTCTTATATAAAAATTCTTTCCATACAGTTGGATGGAACAATAACATTAATGGAAAAAGCTCCAATCTGCCAGCAAGCATATCAAACATAAGAACATATTTAGAAAAAGCACTAAAATGTCCAAAATTTTGTGTTGGACCGACAAGCTCAAGTCCAGGACCAATATTATTAATAGTAGCAGCAACAGCGGTAAAATTAGTTGTCAAATCTTTTTCTTCAAAAGAAATCAGAAGAACAGATAGTGCAAATATTAATACAAAAGTTATAATATATACATTTGTAGAGCGAATAACCTCATGTTCAACAGGTTTGCCATCAATCTTTATTTTTTTAACGCTTCTAGGGTGAATATAGGAACCCAACTCCTTAAACATGGTTTTTACAAGAATAACAAATCTTGAAACTTTAATGCCACCGCCTGTACTTCCAGCACATGCACCAATAAACATTAGCAGTACAAGAATTGTCTTGGAAGCCTGCGGCCACAATTCATAGTCTGTTGTAGAAAATCCTGTTGTGGTAATAATCGATGCAACCTGAAAGGAAGCTAGTCGAAGTGCCTCTCCAATATTTTTACAGGTATCTATTATATTAAAAAATATAATAAAAACAGAAGAACAAATAATAAAAAAGTAACATCGCACTTCTTCAATACATAAGGCTTTGCGAAGTTTGCCAAATATCATAAGATAATACGCATTAAAATTAACACCAAATAGAATCATAAAAATGGTGACAATCCATTGAATATAGCTAGAATATTCGCCAATACTGCTATTTTTAATGCCAAAACCACCAGTGCCAGCGGTTCCAAAGGCTGTATTCATAGCGTCAAATGCAGACATTTTTCCCAAGATAAGGAGCAAAAATTCAATCAAAGTCATTCCAAAATAAATAATATAAAGTAAACGTGCAGTGTATCGCACCTTTGGAACAAGCTTTCCGACAGAAGGACCTGGACTTTCAGCACGCATAAGATTAATATTAAATCCTCCGCTTAAGGGAATAATTGCAATTAAAAATACCAATACCCCCATACCGCCAATCCAGTGGGTAAAGCTACGCCATGTCAAAGAGCAAAAAGACAGTGCTTCAACATCGCTTAGAATACTTGCACCTGTTGTTGTAAATCCAGAGATGGTCTCAAATAAAGCATCCGTAAAAGAAGGGATTTCTCTTGTCAGTACAAATGGCAAAGCGCCTACAATACTCATAAGAATCCAACTTAACGATGTGGCTATGCAGCCGTCTTTTAAATAGATAATAAATTCTTTTGGTTTTTTACTGGTAATGATAAAACCTAAAATCGTGCTTATTAAACCTACAATAAGGTAGCTAAATCCTTCCTTTTCTCCATATATTAACGCAATAACACAAGGAAGCGCCATCAATATTCCTTCAATTTTAAGTATATTGCCCAAAATGAAACGTATTACAGACCTATTCATCAGTAAAAATCCCCCATTCCGAAGCGTAGCGTAGGAATTGCGCAATAGAAATTCGCGTAGGCGATTTCTATTGTCGCATCAAACAACCCTATTTGTGACGCTTCGGCACAAATAGGTAACAAACTTGTTTGTTTGTGAAATAATAAGTGCATCAGCATTATTTTTCACACTATTTCCTATTTTGTAATGTCCTTAATATTATCAAATCCAGTTTGCTTTGTGACAATCATAACCGTATCGCCAACAGCAATACAATCGTTGCCAGTTGGTATAATAATATGGCCATTTCTGTTAATAAATGATATCAGAGTATCTTTTTTTAAGTTTAAATCTTTTAAGGCTATACCTGTTACAGAGGAAGCTTCAAGAACACGAAGCTCAATAGCCTCAACACGATGGTCAAACATATGATATAAGGTTTCAATATTATTGCTGTTCAATGAGTTTTTTCTTGCACGAACATAAGCAATAATTGCCTCAGAGGTTATATAACTTGGATAGACAACACTTCCTAAATCAAGCGAATTAATAACATTTTTAAAATTTAATCGATTAATCTTTGTGATAACCTTTGCATTGGAAACTTGCTTTGCATGTAAGGTTAATATAATGTTTTCCTCGTCAATACCTGTTAAAGGAATAAATGCCTCAATTTGTTCTAATCCTTCTTCTTTTAAGAGGTCTTGGTCTGTACCATCCCCATTAATAATAATTGCTTTTGGCAATGCAACGCTTAATAATTGACAATGTTCTTTACTCTGTTCAATAATTTTAACATCGATGCCTGTATTGATTAATTCTTTTGCAAGATAATAGCTTGCTTTACTTCCGCCAATAATCATTGCATTTTTAACTTGTTTTGTATTAAATCCAATCTGTCTTAAAAATAAGCGTGCTGCTTTACGCTGTGCCACAAAAGAGAGGATATCTCCAGATAATATCTGAAAGTCACCATTTGGTATATGAACCTCATTATTGCGTTCAATGGCACAGATAAGAATATCATTAGTAATAGAGTGTCCCAGTTTAGCAACAGTCATTGTATGCAGAATGTTGTTGACAGGTACTTTAAATTTAATAAGTTCTGCTTGACCATGTGCAAAAGAGTTTACTTCAAGTGCTGTTGGAAGATATAGAATGCGAGCCGCTTCTTTAGCTGCTTCCAACTCAGGATTGATAATAAGTACAAGTCCTAATTTTTCACGCAAATATACAACTTCTTCACTGTAATCAGGATTGCGCACTCTAGCAATCGCAGCACAGTTACCAACTCTTTTTGCAACGGTACAGCAAAGCAGATTCAGTTCGTCCGAATCAGTGACAGCAATAATTAAGTCCGTATTTTCAATGCCTGCTTCCATCTGAACGCTGTAGCTGGCTCCATTGCCAACAATTCCCATAATATCATATAGATTGGTCGTCTCTTGTATACGCTCATAACGTTTGTCAATAACAGTTATATCATGTCCTTCTTTTACTAATTGTTCAACAAGGGTAAGACCAACTTTGCCACAGCCTACAATAATGATACTAAGTCCCTGTTTAGGGGCAGTGTTACTTTTCTTAAACATATAAAAGCCTTTCAGTAAAATTTATAAAAATATTATAGTTATTATACATTCTTCATAGTGATTGTTGCAATAGCATAATTTATTTATTGAATTTGACATTTTTTATATAATTTCCTATAATTAAATAAGCGATAATGTGATTTTAGTTATACTGAAGAAAGGTGAAAGGCGGTTTAAACAGAATGGGTGATTTAAGTAGTATAAAGACGAAGAAAATATTTGTATTTGATGCTGAGCCAGGAATGGTGTTAGCAAAAGATATCGTTATGGGAGATGGCTCCTTGTTTATGGCAAGAGGAACGGTTCTTGATGTAGATATTATTGCCAAGATATCAGGGAATCATATTCTTGAGATTTGTATTGTGGATGCACCATATTCTCCACCTCAAAGTGTAGAATCAATACAAGTGGCACAAGAGGAACAGGAAGAAAATGCTACATATTATGAAAAGATAAGAAATACAAAGTCATTTAAAGAGTTTAATAAAGGATATACTACAGCAATAAGTGATTTAAAAACACAACTTAATGAAATTGCAACAAAAAATATTGAGATTGATGAGGCAGCACTATTAAAAAATTCAGAGCAGTTGTTATCAACTTACACAAACAGGTTGCAAATGTTTGATATGATTCACAGTTTAAGGGCAGTTGATGATTTAACCTATACGCATAGTATTAATGTTGCACTGGTAGCATCGATTATTGGGCAATGGCTTCATTTTTCACAAGAGGATGTCCGTATTCTTACATTGTGCGGTTTATTACATGATATAGGAAAAGTAATTATTCCAGATGAAATTCTTTATAAAGCAGAAAAACTTACGGATGAAGAATTTGAGATGATGAAAAGTCATGTGAATTTAGGATATGATATTTTAAAAGAGAAAAATATCGATGCGAGAGTGAAAGAGGCTTGTCTTCTTCATCATGAAAAGTGCAATGGAACAGGTTATCCTTTTGGTATTACAAATGATAAGATTCCTGTATATGCGAAGATTATAGCCGTTGCTGATATATACGATGCCATGACATCGAACCGAGCTTATAGAGGTGCGGTTTGTCCGTTTACTGTTATAAGAATGATGGAGCAAGAATGTTTTTCTACACTTGACCCTTCTATAACCCTTCCATTTTTAAGAAATGTTGTTACATCATATCTACATACTAATGTGAAATTGTCGGATGGACAAATTGGTGAGGTAATGCTTGTAAATGAGATGAATTTAAGCAGACCAACAATTTCATGCAATGGTAAGTTTATTGACCTTTCAAAAACAAGAGATTTAACAATTACAGCTATCATATAATTGGTTTAAAAAATTTTATAATTAAAGACATATTTAATGCCCCCTACGAATAAATTATACAAACATATTCGCAGGGGTTTTTATTTGAAAGGATATATAGAAGAGCGTGTAATTAAAACTGCGCAGTATATAGTAGACACAAAGTCTACCGTGCGCCAGACAGCTAAACAGTTTGGTGTGAGCAAATCAACCGTACATAAAGATTGTTCGGAGCGTATATCTAAAGTTGACCCTGTGCTTGCAGCACAGGTGCGTAAAATTCTTGATGTCAATAAGGCTGAACGCCATATTCGTGGTGGTATGGCTACGAAAGAAAAATATTTGCATAGTAATACTACACATTAAAAATTTTATATTAACAAAAAAGAAGCTGTTGCAAAATAGAAATAAAAATTCTTTTTGCAACAGCTTTTTTAACATTATTAAAAAAATAGTTATTTGGAATTATTTTCCGTTTCCTAAAACGTCGGCAACTTCTGTAATAGTCACATATGCTGATGTATCATTTTCAAGGACAATATTACGCACTTTATTAATTTGAAATCGGTTTACAACAAAATAAATGAGTGTTTTATCTTTATCAGAATAATATCCTTTTACATTCATAATCGTAATGCCATTTCCAAATTCAGATGACAGGGCATCGCATATTTCTTTGGGTTTATTGGTGATTATCATGGCTGATTTTGCTTTGTCTAAGCCCTCTGCAATAAAATCAACTGTTTTGAGAGCAGAAGCATAGGTAATAATAGAGTACAGTGGTAAAATCCAGCTTTCTTTTAACAATCCAGCAATAACATACAAAATGATGTTGTAACCCATCACAAAGGTTCCAACAGAGAGATTGAGTTTTTTGGCAAAAAGAATAGCAAGTATTTCTATACCATCAATGGCGCCTCCAAAGCGTATTGTAAGACCGCTGCCAATTCCTGAAATAAGTCCGCCAAATATAGCACATAACAGTAAGTCACTTTCTGCCAAAGGCGATGCTATGCTGACATCGACAGGTAATATATCCGTTATTAACCATGCTGTTATAGAATAAATCATTACTGCATAGATGGAATAAACAGTAAAAGATATGCCCATTTTTTTATATCCATAGAAAAACAAAGGCAGGTTTATTGCAATCAAAAAAATAGATAAGGGCAGATATGAAGGCGTAATTTGTGCCAGAAGCATAGATGTTCCAGAAACGCCAGAGTCGTATAAATTGACGGGGTATAGAAAAAATGTAACACCAAAGGCATTAATTAATCCCGCCAAAGTCAACATAATTAAATTTTTCACTTTTAAATTTTTCCAAATCATAAAATTCCCCCATTCTGTGTTTTTAATATAAATCTTTTAAGAAATTGTAAAATGAATTTATTTTGACGTTGTTAAAAAGAATCTATAAATCTATGTTTTTGAAAAAGGGGCTGTTGCAAAATAAAAAATTCAGCAAGAAGCAATATCATATTATTTGGAGTATTGCTTATGTGAATGATTTATTTTGTGGCAGTCCCTAACAGTAACTTCATTAGAACTAATAATATGATTGATAAATATATTTTGTAAGTATGGTTAAATCTGTAAATTATAATATCATATTTGTTCTAATAGTCAACTTTTTTTTATTTAAGGAATTATTTAGTTATATACAAATCTATTTTGAATAGATTGATGATTATAATTTATTTGAAAATGAATTAGTTTCATATTGATATTTCGTTCTAATTAATATATTATATATTTATGAGAAAACACGAATCAAAGATATAATGACGAAGGTAGGTTAAATCATGAATGTTAAAGAATGTTATGCAATGATGGGTGGAGATTATGCAGGAGTTATGGGGCGTTTGATGACAGATGAACGAATCAAAAAATTTCTTCTTAAACTTCCGCAGAGCAATCCAATGGATGAGATATTTGAAAATCTTAACAATAAAGATTATGAGACAGCATTTAGAAATGTGCATAATATGAAAGGTGTTGCATTAAATCTTGGTTTGTCTGTGATTGCAGAGTCAAGTAGTGAATTGTGTGAGGCGTTAAGAGGCGGTGAACCTTCTATAGATATTACTCCATTGCTTGATAAATTAAAAGCTGATTATGATAAATTTGTTGAAATATTAGGTCAAATGGATTAAAAATTTTGCATATGATTTTAAGTGAACAGAGAGGGTTTTTAATTTCGTGTTAAAAAAACAGTTTCAGATAAGTTGTGATGATTGTAACAATTTTGTCTTTGATGAAGAACTTGATGAATATGTATGTGATGTAAATATGGATGAAGATGATTATGCTAAATTGTTGGCGTCTTCTTATAAGGTTTGTCCATATTATCAAAACAATAACGAATATAAGATAGTAAAACATCAAATGTAGTATATGTAATAAGAAATGTGGCAAAAATAATAAAGTAAAATTAGATAAATTAGAAATTTGAGGATATTTAGGATTGCTGCATGGAGATTGATATGGAAGATAAGAAATATGCTGTACTTATTGATGGAGATAATATTTCATATAAGTACCTTGACAGTGTGTTTAATGAGATTAATAAATATGGAGTTGCAACATACAAAAGGATATATTGTGATTTTACAAGACCACAGGCGGCAAAATGGCGGAAGTTTGTAAAAGATGCAGGGATTCAAGCTATGCAGCAGTTTAATAATACAGTTGGGAAAAATGCTACAGATTCAACATTGATAATCGATGCGATGGACATTTTATATTCTTGTAATGTTGATGGTTTTTGTATTGTCTCAAGTGATGGTGATTTTACAAGACTTGCAATAAGGCTTAGAGAGTCGGGAATGGACGTTATTGGAATGGGTGAAAATAAGACGCCGCGTTCATTTAGAGCGGCATGTACTGTATTTGCAGACCTTGAACTTATTTATGATGCAGAAGTTGACGATGAATCCGATAAAAATAAATTTAAAAAGAGCAAATCCAATCTTATTAAAGTATCTGAAATTGAAAATATTATTATTGAGATTATCAATGAAAATAGCAATAAAGGCAGAATAACGGGCTTAGGGGAGATTGGAAGCCGTATCCAAAAACGTTATAATGATTTTGATGTCCGACAGTATGGATATAGCTCATTATCAACTTTTATTGATGAGATTGATGGATTTGTTCTTCGCAAGGACAATAACAATGTTTATGTTGAATTAAGAGAAGATAATAGTATTAAGAATAATGTTATAGATTATATTATCATGTGTGTGAATGAGGCGGGAGCCAATGGCATGGATTTAGGGGCTTTAGGACAACGGATTCATAGCTATTATCCTAATTTTAAAGTGAAGGAATATGGCTACTCTACGTTATTAAAATTTATTAGCGCAACCAATAAATTTAATATCGAAATAGCTGACGATAACAGGAGGCTGGTACATGCAAAATAAGATAATACTTATGATTGATGATATTAAGTTAAATCTTGCTTCTGCAAGAGATGTGCTGAAAGATGACTATATATTATATGAAGCAATGTCCGCACAAGAAGGCTTTAAGATTTTAGAAAAAGTTATTCCAGATTTAATACTTTTAGATATACATATGCCAGAAAAAAATGGATATGAGATGTTGGTTGAGTTGAAATCCAATAGACGATTAAAAGGAATACCTGTTATTTTTTTGACAGCAGAGACGCAGGCAGCTAGTGAGGTAAAGGGATTTGACTTAGGGGCTGTCGATTTTATAACGAAACCTTTTGTTCCTACGGTAATGAAACGGCGTATAGAAACACAGTTACAGCTTTCAGAATATCAGCATCATTTGGAAGAATTGGTTGAAGAAAAGGTACAAGAGATAGAAAAATTACAAGATGCATTATCCGTTGGATTTGCAGAGTTGGTCGAATCAAGAGATGGCATTACAGGTGGACATGTTAAGAATACCTCTATCTATTTTGATGCTTTTATTAATGCAATTAAAGATGAGCCAAAATACAGAGAAGAAATTGACGATGAATTTATCAGAGTGGTAGTGCGTTCTGCACCGCTCCATGATATTGGTAAAATAGGTATTGATGATATTGTTTTGAGAAAAAAAGGTTCTCTTGAAGATAATGAGAGAGAGTATATGCAGAGCCATTCCGAGTTGGGTGGCGCTACGTTTCATAAGATTAGAAAAATATTTCCTGAAAATGAGTTTCTTAAAGCAGCGGAGGAGATGGCATTATATCACCATGAACGATGGGATGGAAAAGGATATCCTACAGGGAAAAAAGGAAAACAGATACCGTTTGGAGCAAGGGTAATGAGTGTTGTTGATGTATATGATGCATTGACTTCAGAAAGACCTTATAAAAAGCCATTTAGCCATGAGAAGTCTATGGCAATTATTGTAGAAGGCAGAGGTACTCAATTTGACCCAGATTTAGTTGATGATTTTGTCAAATACAGCGATTTGATTAAGAGCTGTTTACAACATAAAGAAGAATTAAAACGAATAACAAGTTAAATGGAGGATTTTTATGAATAAGATTGCAAGTTTTACAGTAAATCACATTGATTTGCTTACAGGTGTATATGTATCAAGGAGAGATAAGATAGGAGATGTTGTTATCACAACATTTGATTTACGATTTACAAGACCAAATCTGGAGTCGCCAATGGACAATCCAGGTATTCATACGATTGAACATCTTGTAGCAACATTTTTAAGAAATCATCCTGTATGGAGTGAAAAGACGATTTATTTTGGACCAATGGGCTGCAGAACAGGATTTTATGTTATTTTAGCAGGTGATTTAGAATCCAAAGATATTATTGATTTATTAAGGGAAGCAGCCGATTTTGTGCTTTCTTATGAAGGAGAAATTCCAGGATACTCGCCAAGAGATTGTGGAAATTATCTTGATAATAATTTAAATCTTGCTAAAATTTATATGAAAAAATATAAAGAAGAAGTACTTGATAATCCAGTACAGGAACGATTAGTTTATCCGGAGTAAGGTGGTTTTAGAATAAAGAGCTGTTGCATGAACGATTGAAAAGTCGTGAGGCGACAGCTTTTTTTGTTCTAAAATAAGATATCAGAAATTTGGTCTAAAAATAAATAGTATATCTTACTAAAAATCTTGATATTTAGCAAAATAAATAATATGATAAATATATAATTTCTAAATTCACAGAGAAAGAAATATTCTATATATAATAAGATAATAAATATAGATGTAGATGGAACATTGTACAAAAAAGTAATGTGGCGAACTTAGAAGTTTTATATTCTAAAGAAGAAGACAGACTATAAAAATGAGAGTAGTTTAAACATAAATGGAAATTTAAATATTATATTATCTAATAAACTCTAATACTCTTAAGTTAGAGAATTTATACTTTGAAAATAAAAATGGAGTAAAAAAATGCTGGAAAAAGTTGTTGAACTCACAAATTTATATATAGATAATATGCCAAAAAAAGAAAGAAAAACATATGGACAGTTTTTTACAAGTATAGAGACAGCAAGATTTATGGCAAGTTTATATGATATTCCTACTAATAAAGAAAGAATAACTGTTTTGGATGCTGGTGCTGGCTCTGGTATTTTGTCATGTGCTTTTATTGAATGGTTAGAGCAGTTTGATTCAGTAAAAGAAATTGAATTGATTTGTTATGAAAATGATGAAAATGTGTTAGCACTTTTACAAAATAATTTAGAATATTGTAAAGAAAATTCAACTAAAATAGTTAACTATCGTATTCGGATAGAAAATTATATTACAAGTCAATATTTGGATTTTAATGATTTGATAGGTAGAAATCTTAATCCGCCTAAATATGATTATGTAATTGGAAACCCTCCTTATATGAAGATATCTAAGGAGACATTAGAAGCAAAAGTTATGCCAAAAATTTGTTATGGCACACCGAATCTCTATTTTATTTTTGCAGCTATGGGGCTTTTTAATTTAAAAGATAATGGAGAAATGGTTTATATAATACCACGTTCATGGACATCAGGAGCATATTTTAAACGATTTCGGCAATATTTTTTGACAGAAGGAAAATTACAATATATTCATTTATTTGTAAGCAGAAATAAAGTTTTTGAGAAAGAAAATGTGTTGCAAGAAACGATGATTATAAAAGTTAGAAAAACTCATATTAATCCTGTACAAATAAATATTACTTCATCTAAATCAAATAAAGATTTTAATGAACGAACTTCTTTAATAGTGCCATATAATGTTGTTGTTGGTATGGATTATTATGTGTATTTAGTGACAAGTAAAAAAGAAATTGCAGTATTAAAGCAACTGCGTAAATTTAATCATACATTGCTTGATATTGGAGTAAAGATGAAAACAGGGTTAACAGTTGATTTTAGAAACCGTGATATTCTTCGTAATGAGGCAGAAGATGGAGCAATTCCATTATTCTATTCACATCATATTAAACAAGGAAAAATTCAATTTCCTATTCACAAAGAATATGAGTATATAATTACACAACAACAAGGGCTTATGCAGGATAATAAAAATTACTTGTTTGTAAAGAGATTTACTGCAAAAGAAGAAACTCGAAGATTGCAATGTGGAATTTATTTGGCAAAAAATTACCCACAATATAAAAAAATTAGTACTCAAAATAAAATTAATTTTATTGATGGTTTATTAAATGAAATGTCAGAATGTTTAGTATATGGTTTATATGTGCTTTTTAATTCCACTTTATATGATGAATATTATCGTATTTTAAATGGCTCAACACAGGTTAATTCTACAGAAATAAATGCTATGCCTATACCAAATATAGAAAGCATACAAGAAATGGGCAAAAGATTAATGAAGTCAAAAGATTTATCAGAAAAAAACTGTAATTTGATTTTGGAGGAATATTGTGAATAAACTCGAAGAAGCACGAAAATTTTTGGAACTAGTAGGTATGCCAAAAGCACAGCGAGCAGATATATGTTGTTATGTGTTGTTAGCAATGGCAAATATGAAGTCCGATATGTCTTGGCATGAGGCAAAAAATGATTGGATTCGTATTCATGATATTATTCAATTTTGTAATACATTTTATGGTACGACTTATGCAGAAAATAGTCGTGAAACATTCCGAAAGCAAGCATTACATAGATTCCGAACTGCAGCATTGATAGAAGATAATGGCATGGTAACAAATAGTCCTAATTATAAATATAGACTTACAGAAGAAACATTGAAAATGTTAAAAACATTTCAATCTGTAGAATGGGAGAACTCTTTAAATCGTTTTTTAATGTATCATAATAAACTTATTGATATTTATACTTCTAAAAAAGAAATGACAATGATGCCTGTAAAAATTAATGATATGGATTTTAAATTTTCAACGGGAAAGCATAATCAATTGCAAAAAGCAATTATTGAAAAGTTTGCTCCAAGATTTGCACCTAATTCTGAATGTTTGTATGTAGGAGATACTATAAAAAAAGATTTAGTAAAAAATATTGTAAAATTGAAAGAATTAGGTTTTGAAATTACTTTGCATGATAAAATGCCAGATGTTGTTTTATATAGAGAAGATAAAAATTGGATTTATTTTATAGAATCGGTTACTTCAGTAGGACCAATGGACTCTCAACGGATTCTTGAAATTACAGAATTAACGAAAAATGTTATGGCAGGAAAGATTTATATTACTGCGTTTTTAGATTTCAAAACATATAAAAAATTTTCGGAATTATTAGCATGGGAGACAGAAGTGTGGATTGCAGAGATGCCAGAACATATGATACATTTAAATGGCAATCGGTTTATGGGACCAAGATAGAAAAACAAAATAAAGAGCATATACACACCATATTATTATAAAACATTTCCTTTTAAAATGTAATATAAGAGGAGAATGGAATGATAAAATATGATAGATTATGGATTACTTTAAAAGAAAAAATATTAGCCAATATAAATTGATTAAAGATTATGGAATTGATAAATCACAACTTCAAAGACTTAGAAAAAATATGATAGTTAAAACACTTATTATTAATCGTTTATGCGCGATTCTTAACTGTCAAATTGAGGATATTATGGAGTTTGTTCCTGATGACGAAAAATTGTAATTGTTTAATTGGTAACATTCTTAGATATATTGTAACATCCGATTTTATAGTCAAAACAGATATTTGCATTCACTACATTATTTGCTTATAATTTTATATCTGCTATTGCAACGCAAGTTCCATTCACTGCTTATGTTTTGCGGCATTGAAATAGGAGTTTCTTGATGGAGTTAAAATAATTTATTTATAACAAAAAATGCTCTAAATACTTTAGTAAACTATGATAAAAATCATAATTGACAGGTATTTAGAGCATTTCTATAACAAGTTATTTATATTTTTAAAATATAAAATATACTTTAAACTATTAAATTTAAAAAATCAAAGACCCCGCTGCAAGCAACGGGGTCTTTGACCCTCGCGGCATTCGCCAAGTCAGCTTGCTGACTTTATGC
>CAJUBU010000033.1 GCA_910585095.1 uncultured Lachnospira sp. | reverse complement strand
ATTGCTGGATTTGTTTGATAAGAGTTTAAAATTGGCAGAGATGTTAGGGGCAAATGATGCAAGGTTTCTGCAAAGTATAAAAGATGAAGAAGGTTTGACGATAGGTGAGGCAAGATATAATCGTCCTAAAAAATGGGTAGAAGAATATGATATGTGTATAGAAAAACAGTTGTATGCACAGGTTGATAACACCCATCAAAATCGTTTTGGTTCTTATATTTTTGCAGCATTTTTAGTAAAAAGCATATATGAACAAATACCGCTGTTAAGACCTTATATTTTTGAAAGACCTAGAAAAAGCGTAGCATGTCCTAATTGCTTGAAAGGTCGTTTGAATGAAATTATAGATTTTGTTTATCGTGTTTAAATTACGAGGTTATAGGTTACCTTTATCAACCTAAATTTATTATATAAGGAATCATTTAAAATGGACAAAGAAAAATTAATTATGGAAAAAGTAGGATGCCCTTGCAAGGTCATTGAAGTGACTGAAAATCTTGAGGAAGATGCATTGAAGGCATATTGTGAAGCATTGGAGAGAGGCAAAAAAGAAGGATTTACACCTGTTATTATTGCAGAAGAAGAAGATTTAGAATTTTGGCTTGATGCTCTTGCTGGTGAAGATTATTCAAAAGAAGAAGAAATTGCTAAAGAATTAGGAGATGGAAAAGAAATTTTAAATGAGAGATTTCAGGAGTATACAGAAGATTTTGGCGAAAATTGGATAGATGAAGTAAGCAATGAAAATTGGGCAGAAGAATTGGAAAATGAATTTGATGAAGGCGATGAAGGTGCTATCAATGAATTTTCTTTTCTTGGTGAAAAAGAAATTGTACTTTTTGAGGTGCCAACAAAGAATCCTTGGGAGGTAATAGCATGGTTTCCAATGGGAGGCTGGAATGAATGTCCATGGGTTGATGATATGATGGCAATCAGCCATTATTGGTATGAAAAATATCATGCCTTACCAGCCGTTATAACAAGAGATGTGCTGCAATATTTTGTAGAAAAACCTGTTGACAATGAAGAAGAAGCTCTTGAACTTGCAAAGGAACATTATGCTTTTTGTACAGACCGATTAGACCAAGGCACAGCTAGCGGAACAATTAATGAAGTTGCAGCTAGCTTAATAAATTCTAAAGTTTGGTATTTCTGGTGGGATTGATAGGATTTTATATATGAAAATAGAGATAAAAGCTTTGTCAGATAATAAGTTATATGAGACAATTCATATATGGAATGTTGTCGTTGATGATGGAGTGGCATTTCCGCAAATGGAACTTCTTGATAAAGATACGGGAAAGATTTTTTTTAACCAACAATCCTATACTGGAATAGCAATTGATAAAGAAACAAATGAAGTTGTTGGATTATATATATTACATCCTAATAATATTGGACGCTGTGGTCATATTTGTAATGCGAGTTATGCTGTTAAAAAAGAGCGACGTGGACAACATATAGGGGAATTGTTAGTAAAAGATTGTATAAAAAAAGCAAAGGAACTGGAGTTTCAAATTCTTCAATTTAATGCAGTAGTCAAAAGCAATACAGCCGCTCTGGCACTATATAAAAAATTAGGATTTGTCCAGCTTGGAATCATTCCAAAAGGATTTATGCTAAAAGATGGAACATATGAAGATATTATTCCACATTATATTAATTTATAAAATATTTAATCATATAAATATTTGTTTTTGCAAGTGATAATTTAAACTGTAATATTTGTATGTCTATTTAAAAATTGCCATATTAAGCAAAATAATCAAAGCTTAATATGGCAGTTTTTTTCCTTGTATTCTAAAATCTTTAGGTGTCATACCCGTATTTTTTTTAAAATTGGCTGATAAGTATTCGCTGTTGCAATATCCTGTATTTAAAGCAATATCTGTAATGGACTTATCCGTTTTTAATAAAAGCATTTTTACATGTTCAATTCTTAAATTGTTTAAATATTTTGAGTAAGGTATACCTAGTTGAGAACGAAACAATCTGGATAAATGACCTTCAGAAATGTTTACCATTTTTGCTATTTTCGATAATGTTGGATTTTCTTGATAATGGGATTCAAGATAATATAAAATTTCGATAATTGGTTTTGTTAAAGGTGTACTATTTTTTTTCATATTATTAGGAGTGGGTATATGTTCTTCTATAATAGTAGCAAACAGGCGAAAAAGCATTCCCTGTAAAATCAATTCTTTATAACAAGTCTTTTTTTGATATTCACTTAGCATATCTTCAAATATGTTTAAAATCTTTTGTTGCGTATTTTGAGTAAAATGAAAAGATTTGCTGTTATAAAAATTTTTAAATTCATTTTCACCAATAATATCAATAAAAGGTTTGGCAAAATCTGGTGTAAACTTGATAAGAATACTCTCGTAAAGTTCATTGGAATTTGAAAAAGTCCTATGAAAAAACAGCGGAGGCGCTAAAGACACATCTCCTTTATGATAACTATAGGTTTCTATAGGGGTAATAACATATCGGTCTCCTGAAATAATATATCCAATATTGTAGTAATCTGGCATAATCTGCATACAAGACATGCAAAAATCGGATGGAAATAAACGTTTTTCTATTGAAATATGTTGTCCATGTGGTATTGGTATTGGCATAAAAATCCTCCATTTAATTTGAAAGAATAAGTGTATTATTATTTTTCACACTTATTTTCTAAATTTAAAAAATATAGCAAGATGTCAAAAAGTTCGCAAAAAATAGAATTTAATACATTGTAGGAAACTATATAACTCGGCTTTAGCCGAGATTATTTTACCACAGAGTAGCTGTAGTTATTATTATAATTTTATACATAGTGAAAAGCCAGAAGTTTGCATAGCAAACTTTTATAGCTCGGCTTTAGCCGAGATTATTATATCATAATTTTAAAGTTTTTTATATGAAATATATCATTAATAGAAATGAAATTATCAGTATAAAACTTTATAATAAACATTATTTTAATGGAAATTATCGATGTAAAACTATATCATCAATATGTCATTCAAAATCACCAAATGTATATTGGGTTAAAAAGTTACAAATTATAAAATGGGAGGATAAGAGAGTGAAAAATAACAAATCGCAAATATTTAGGATTTTAAGTTATGTAAAACCGCATTGGTATTTAATTGTTGCGTCTACAGTTGCAGGTATTTTAAAACTTACATTGCCTCTGATTTTGCCTCAGGTAGTAAAGTATTTTACAGATGTTGTTTTAATGCCAAATACGACATTTACGCATGATGAACAAATTTATGAAGTGGTAAAGTGGATATTTATATTATTAGCACTTTATACCATTGTATTCATACCAGCTGCTTTTGTCAGGCAGATAGGGGCAACTGAAGTTTCAAACCGAATTATGAATACTATGCGTTGTCAATTATATGAGCATCTGCAAAAAATGTCTGCAAAATTTCATCAGGAATATAAATCAGGAAATCTTGTCACTAGAATAAATAGTGATGTAGAGGGTGTTCATGAATTTATATGGAATGTGGCTACCAATGTGTGGATTGATGGAATTGTTGTTATTATTTATATTATATTAATGGGTTCAATGAGTGTTCCATTGACAATTATTGCCTGTATAGCACTGCCAGCTTCTGTTATTATCACTAAAAAAATACGCGCTCATATCAGAAATAACAGTAAAAAGGTTCAGGCAAATATTTCAGAAATATCTGGTTATATGCAGGAGAGAATGACAGGTTATTCAACGGTTCGACTGTTTAATATGGAACAATATGAAAAAAAGAAATTTAATGAATATTCTAATCTTATTTATCAATACCGAAAAAAGACAAATAAGTTTTTTTCATTAGGCGAGGCAATAAATGGTTCATTTTCAGAAGTTATCAGCACAATTGTTATAGGACTTTCAGCGCTGTTTATTATAGGCAATCAAATGACAATAGGAGAATTGATTGTTTTTGAATCGTATCTTGGTTATTTTATGACTCCGCTGCGTAGATTTGCAGAATTAAATGTCAGTTATGCTCAAAGTATAGCGAAGATTGAGCGTGTTTTTGAAATTTTAGATATGCCAGTAGATATACGAGATGCAAAGGATGCAATTGATTTTGAACCCGATGAATCAGTAAATATTGATTTTAGAAATGTCTATTTTAAATATGAATTAGAACAGAAAAATTGGAACATTTCAAACGTAAATTTTTCAATTAATGAAGGTGAACGTGTTGCAATAGTAGGTTCTAGCGGCTGTGGCAAAACAACATTGATTAGTCTTTTGACAAGGTTTTATGATGTAAATCAAGGAAGTATCTGGATTGGCAATCATGATATCAAACATTATAAA
Organism: uncultured Lachnospira sp.; assembly: GCA_910585095.1. Lineage (GTDB taxonomy): Bacteria > Bacillota > Clostridia > Lachnospirales > Lachnospiraceae > Lachnospira. The sequence continues at coordinate 12,123 of CAJUBU010000033.1, read as the reverse complement.
TTAAGCAGTATATATCGTCAAATGGGTATGGTATTTCAGGATACAATTATATTTTCTGGAACAATAGAAGAAAATATACGATATGGAAAACAGGATGCCAGTCAAAAAGAAGTAGAAAAAGCGGCAAAACTTGCAAATGCGTATGATTTTATTATGAACAGTCCAAATAAATGGCAGACGATACTTGGAGAGCGTGGCATTGGTTTGTCAGGAGGACAAAAGCAAAGAATAGCCATTGCCAGAATATTTTTGCGCAATCCTAGATTATTAATTTTAGATGAGGCAACGAGTGCGTTGGATTCTGAGTCTGAACAATTAGTGCAGCAAGCGTTAGACCAGCTTATGGAGGGAAGAACATCTATTGTAATTGCACATCGATTAAGTACAATTGTCAACGCAGATAAAATTGTTGTAATGGATAATGGTAAGATTGTTGAAATAGGAATACATAAAGATTTGCTTAAAAAGAATGGTCGATATGCTGAATTATATAAACTACAATTTAAAGATGCATTAAATCAATAAATAAAAATAGATGATAAATTTCATTGAAAAAAGTAAAAACTTGTGATACTATAAGCATATAAATAATTTTGTAAAAAAATATAGCTATAGAGCAGGTTAAAATATTAAAGAGACTATCATAAAATAAATTTTTTATACAAAATATAGATATAAACAGATAAAATTGTATCACATTTTGTAAAATTGTTTTATTTTATGATAGTTTTTTTGCTTATAAGATTATAAAAGTGTAAATAATATGAAAAATCAAAATTTTAAGTGGGGAGCAATGATAAGATATATTATAACGATTATATTGGTACAAGTATGTGTATTTCTTTTTGGACAGTTTATATTGCCAGATAAAGAAAAAAACAAAGAGTATATACCCAATGGAAAAGAATATGATATTGAAGATTTTGCAAAATGTAATCAGATTATTGATTATCAATATGATGACGAAGGTAAGTTAATACATACATATGGCTACCACGAAAGAGATGACAATAGTGGAAACTGGTCTTTGCAATATGAAAATATTTATACATATGATGATAAAGGAAGACTGATTGAAGATAAATATTATATAAGTTATATCAGCAGAAAAGAGCCTAGAATTATTATAACTTATTCCTATAATACAGATGGCTCTTATGTTAAAAGAAAATCCTATAAGTATAGTTATAGTAAGATTGAAGATGTCGTTGAAATATATGATAAAAATGGACTGTTAATGAATAAAAATGATAAAGAGATTTATACCTATGATAAAAATGGAAAATTAACACATATTGATACATATAATAAGGATACCGTTTCAAAAGCTGCAACGATTTATTGGGATTATGACGCTTATCAAAGTGTGGAAGTTATGCAGCTTAAAAAAGATATGTATGTCGTGTGGGCAGACCAATACAATGAAGATTGGCAGCAAATTTCTGGTATATGGTATAAGGGAAATATAACTTCTATCAATTTAACATATCAAGACGTTGAACGAATAGGAAAACCATATTATGTTGCCAATTATTTTAATGGAAATATTGTTGAAGAACTATTTAATGCAAGGACAAAGGATATTGATGGATATAATGCGTTAAGTTATGAATTTAATGATTATGATGATTCAGGAAAAATAATATGGCATACGTATATAACATTATCAGGCAGTAAGATATATGGTAAACAATATTTGTATGGAGATGGTGATAAAGTATGCAGAGAGATTCATTATCGTATTTATGGAGGATTAAAATATCATCTTTGTGATGGAAGTACCATTTCATTTTATAAAGATGAAACCAATTATCTTACAGATATTATAAGAGTTGACAGTGCAGGACAAATAATCAGTCAATATGAGTTTGATAAAAAACATAAACTTATATGGAAAGAAAAAGAATTTGATGAGATAATAACAGATATATATATTGTGCAAAGTGGAGACTGTTTATATAGTATAGCCCAGGATTGTTATGGCGATGGCAATCGCTGGGGAGAATTGTATTATAAAAATCAAGACAGAATAGGTGATGACCCATCTTTAATATATCAGGGAATGGAACTTATTAAGTAAAAATAAATTTTAATGTAAATTATATTTATTTAAATAAAGTTATGTTATTATAAAGATAAAATAATGGAAAAATAATAGAAGTGAGGAGTAGTATGGGATTTTTTGACAAATTAAAGAACAAGAAACAAGAAAAGATACAAAATGCAATGAATAGCCAAGATTTCGATGGCGTTGATTTAACAATTCCTGAAAATGTAAAAGAATTTGTAAAAAAACAGATTGCTGATTTAATTGAGGAAGAAACACAATTGCGAGAGAATAGTGTATTGATTTCAAAGTGGGATGTGTCTATTTATCCAGATGTACAGCAGGTTAATGAAAGAGGGGTTGTATTAGATCTCTATATTAAAGCGCCTCAGTGGGGAAAGTCTTTATATGAATGCAGTGTTGGTATGGGAAGCGACCCTCAAAGTAATATTGGACTTGCATTGGGTTCTTTTATATTTGCCTTTATGAAAGGAATTGCAGCAATGGAAAACAAGAAAGAAGGCATTACTCTTACAACATCCTTTTCAAATAAGACACATCAATGGACCGTTTATAAAACGGATATTGTTGGAATAGGAAAAAATGAAAACTTTACAGATGTGGATACATATTGGGATGCACTAAAAGAAGATATTAAAAAGCGTCTTGGAAATCAAAAATTATGTTATGTTAAAATATTTGGTTCTAAGATGGGAGATGATGTTACTGGTGAGTGCAGAATTGATGATGTTGTCAGTCAAGAATTAAGTAAAAAAGTAGCAGATATTGTTTCAAAATGGCAAGTTGAAGGTTTTGTTTCACAAAAACAATTTTTCTTTATTCGACAGGAAGAGAGTACAACCTTGCCTTATCCTTACGAAGGGGAAGCAGGATTTCAGTTATTAAAGGATAAAGTTGCGCTTGCTGCAAAGATGTTTCATGAGAGTGACACAGAAGAATTATATCAGTCTTTGCCTGAGCGATTAGGAGAAGCATTGCAAGATAAAGTGTTAGGAATAGAATGTTTTTCATTTTTGCCGGAAATATGTACCGAACATGCTTTTAGTGAAGCGATGTATTCAGAAAAGGTGAATTTTGCATATCCAAGCGGTCCTATGATAGAAGTCTATAAAAGTCAATTAGCCGATTATGAGCTTTTAAAAAGGGCAATATTAACTGTGTTTAATGAGGGAACGCTTGGTGAGTTGACAGATGATATTTATAGAGAATATATTGGCAGTAGTGCTACCTATTCTGTTTTTGCACAGATGCAGGAAAAAGGTTCTGATTTAAAAGATGCGTCGACAGTTGCAATTGCTTTTAGTGTAGATGAAGATTTTGAGATAAGGTAGATAAGATAGGAGTGAGATAATGGCAAAAAAGTTTGATGCGGGAGTTTGGCAGCAAAAAATTGACACGACACAAGGCTCTAAAAAAATGCCTGTGATTTTAGAGGCTATAAGACAGGCAGATGAGGCGGAGGAGCATTTTTATCGATTGTTTTTTCGATATTTATATGCCTATGAAGCGACATTTCATGATGACCCACCAAAGGCAATGCCAGTTGCTATTGAATTTAGTACTATTTTTGAACAATATCCAGATGTATTAGGACCTGATGGCGGGGAGATGTATGTTATGATTATGCAGATGGCGATTGACCCTATTGTATCGCTTCCACAGATTCCATTTGAACAATGGCAGGGTATGATTGAACAATATTATAAACTTGTAAAGCGTTACAATTTGGGGCATCGTACATATTGGTGGCAAATGTGTCAATTTTATGTATATGTGGACAAAAAGAAAGCCTATGAACTTTTTGAACGATTTTGGAAAACAGGAAGAGACAGTATGTCGGATTGCAGGACGTGTGACCGTTGTCATGCTATACGTATGCATTTGTTAATTGATGATGAGAAAGGCGCCAATGAGATGGCAAAACCAATAAAATCAAGACGAATGTGGTTTTGCCATGATACGCCGCATTTAATGCATAGAGATTATATTGAATATTATATGAATAAGGGTAATGCTAAAGCTGCAAAGCCTTATGCGTATGAATTAAAAGGAATGGGGCATAGAGATAAACATGATTTATCCTATATGGGTGCTGTTATACGATGTATGACCTATTTTGAACCACAGATAGCGTTACAGTTTTTAGAGCAAGGTATGGAGTGGGTTATTGGAATTTGGGATTGTAAACTTGCTTATGATTTTTATAAAAGCGCTTGGGTGCTTATGCATCATTTGTCAAAAACACAAGAAACTATTTCTATCAAGATGCCAAATAATTTTGAATTAAAAAATGATAGTGATGTTTATAATATTGTCGATTTGGAAAAGCATTATTATGATACTGTAAAAAGTATTGCTGATAGTTTTGATGCAAGAAATGGCACAGACAGCTATAATGAAAATTTTAAATTGGCAATGATGGAGCCAAAAATAATAGAATAAAATTGTATAAAAATAAAAAATATTGTGGCAAAACAAATGCTTGATATCTTATATAAGAAAATATTTTGACACAATATTTTTTATGTTATTAATTATAATTGTTTAGATGATTTGAAAATTTACTATTTTATCTGCAAATAATCTATAATTATTTTTTAGTGATAATTTTATGTCACTTATTAGTCATTGATCTGTGTAACTTAAATTTTTGTTGATATTAAATATAATAATTCTGAATTGAATGTTTTTAATTCATTGTGATGCAATGGCTGTCCGCTTGTTATCAAAGCGTTGATATATAAAATTTTGCCTAATGCCTGAATTAGTCGTATATCGGTTATTGCAAGCATTTCTTGTATTAGAGAATTGTTGATATTTAAATAAATAGTAGCAATAACTTCATTGCATTTGTTTGAAATAAGAGAGGACAATGTATCCGAAAATATGCCATAACTTGATTCTTTTGCTTGTTGGACTTGGCGGATAAACTCAACATCATTATTTATATAGTACAGTGCAGGCAAATCACTTGGGTAGAATCGTTTGATATCCGCTTGACAGTCAAAAGGTTCTAATGCCTTATTAATTTCTTCTAACATAAAATGAGTCTCTATTTGTTCAGCAGGTAAAATTTCATCCAGTATTAACTTAAAATCATCTTCCATCATTGGATTAATTGGAAGATGATAAGTATCAGCCAATTTGCATATTAATTGTTCATCTGATGTATATCCTGTACATATAAGTAGCTGTTCTTGTTGAAAAAATACGGATTGCAGTTGTTTAAAACGGGAGATATCACTTATATAGCTTGCAGCTCCTACTGTTTTTAAATAAGCGCCAGTAACCGTGCCTTCCGACGTTTCAAAAATAAGATAATCAATAAACAATTCAAATAAATCATTGTCCCAAATAGCCATTGATTTAATTGCAGAAGAATGTATACGAATAATATTTTGCATTAAATCAGGGTTGTTTTTACTGATTTTTTTAAAATATTGTTTTATGGGAAGGATAAATTCCTGCTGTGCTAATTCAAGTTCAAAATCTTCATAAAAATTTTCGCGTGAGGCAGTAGGACGAAGTCCTGCCGTATTTAAACAGCATTTTAGAAAAAATGCCCAATCAGGAAGCAATGGCTGAGCAGATTCCGTAAGCAGCATATGTTTTAAATAAATTCGATGTTCCTTTTTTACAGAACTGCTCGTTTGATAAGGTAAAATAAATGCTGCACCAGAAAGATGTGGCGTTTCAATGGGAATCGCATCAAGGAATGTTTCATTAAAAAGCCATTCACCAAATGATAAGAGTTGTCTTTGACCTAAATGAGTAAATTCTTGTGGCATATAGTTGATAGGCTTGGATAGATTATCAATGTATATAGGAACAGGCAGTGTAAGTCCATAATATTGTACAAGACTTTGTAATTTTTCAGAATTATAATATTTTTGGCACTCATCTTTAGCATATAATATAATTGTTGTGCCAGCATCCATTGTCTGTGTGCTATCATCAAGAGAAAGGGTGGTTACTTCTTCAAGTGTATATGTACCATCTGGAAATCCTTTCCAAATATGTGCAGGACTGCCATCAATAGATTTTGAGTGAATTTCAATAACATCGGATATCATAAAACAAGAAAGCAATCCAATTCCAAAACGTCCAATAAAATCTTCGGATTCATAATCATCCATTAAATCATGTTTAGAAGATTGTCCAATGACTGCAAGAAAATAATGGATTTCTTTTTCGTTAAGCCCTAAACCATTGTCTTTAAAAATAATTTTTTGCTGTGGTTCTACTTTTATATGAATACTTCCATTATCCCAATCTTTTTGCAATAGCTTGCGTTGTGTTATAGCATCAACGCTATTTTGTAATAATTCTCGTATAAAAACATCAGGTGTTTTATATAAATGATTTGATAAAATATCTAACATACCTCCAAGATTTACTTGGAAATTAAATGTATCTTCCATAATAGACCTCATTTCTGTGTAAAAATAACTTATAGTGGACAGTATATCATAAAAACTGGTATAATGTATAGGTACTTGCTTATACTAATTTAAAAACAAATTGGTGTATGAATTTGTTTTAGAAAGGTGAAAGTTATATGTCTAATATTAAAGGAATCATTCATTCTGTAGAAAGCTTTGGTTCGGTTGACGGACCAGGAGTGCGTTATATTATATTTTTACAGGGCTGTAAAATGAGATGTAGATATTGCCATAATCCAGATACATGGGCATTGAATGATAAAAATGCTTATGAGGAAGCACCAGAAGATACGTTAAATAAAGCCTTAAGATACAGAGCATATTGGAAAAATGATGGCGGTATTACTGTAAGTGGAGGAGAAGCCTTATTACAAATTGATTATGTTATAGAGTTGTTTCGATTGGCAAAGGAAAAAGGTGTCAATACAACACTAGACACTTCTGGTGGACCATTTACAAGAGAAGATCCTTTTTTTAGTAAATTTCAAGAATTGATGAAATATACTGATTTATTTTTACTGGATATAAAACATATTGATAGTAAAAAACATATGGACCTTACAATGAAAGATAATACAAATATTCTTGATATGGCAACCTATCTTTCAGATAATGGCAAAGACATGTGGATAAGGCATGTACTGGTGCCAGGTATTACAAATGATGAAACGGATTTAAAAAAGCTTTCAACATTTGTAAAAGGATTAAAAACAGTGCGTCGATTTGAAGTTTTACCATATCATACACTGGGTGTCTTTAAGTGGAAACAATTAGGAATTGAGTATACTTTAGATGATGTAAAGTCACCGACCGATGAAGAAATAAAGATTGCCAATAATTTGCTTCACACAGCAGATTATGATATAATAACCTCAGCTAAAGCTGAGCTATAAAAGTTTGCTTTGCAAACTTCTGGTATTTTAACTATATATGAATTATAGTATAACAGCCACAGCGTAGCTGTGGCGTTTATTATGTGCAGACCCGTACAGAGGAAATATGCTGCTAAGGCGGCGCACGAGTCGCGCGACGAGTAGGAAAGATGGTTCTTCCCTACTCGATTGATACCAATTTATAAGATTGTCTTTTAATATTGATTGCAATAATATAAAATGTTTTATTTTAATAGAGGCGGAGATATGGTATATAATAGTGATTTGTTTTGTAAAAAATGCGCTCAACAAATTGTCGTTCCAGAGGTAGTTCAAGAAGATTTGCTTAGTATTATAGAAGAAAAGTTAAAAAAGGCAGGGTTTTATTATCGAGTTGCTTATCGAGTAAAGTCTGTTGATTCTATAGTAGATAAGCTTAAGCGTAAAGAGTATCGAAAGAAAGAATCAGACAATGAAGATAAGAAAATGCAGGATTTAATTGGGATTCGGATTATTCTCTATTTTGAAGATGATGTATCTATATGCAGAAATCTATTAGATACATTATTTATAGAGCCTGGAATTTGGGAAACGACAGAAGCAAATGAATATGAGTTTAGGGCAATGAAAGTAAATGGTATATTTAAGCTGCCTGGTTATCTTGCTAAAACTATTGTAAATCCTTTGTTAAAAGATTATATAGATGATACATTTGAGGTTCAAGTGCGGACGAACTCTTTTGAGGGATGGCATGAGATAGAACATGACTTGCGTTATAAAGGCTCTGCTTTTGGAGATGGCAATGAGCATTTGGCAAGAAAGATGAATAGCATTTTAGCAACATTGGAATTATGTGATGACTCTTTAGTCAATTTGATAGAAGATTTGGGGCATCAGCATTATAAAGACCATAATTGGTCGGATATGATTCGATGTCATTATCGTTTAAAACTTAATAATGAAGATATCAATCCTGAAATTGCAAGTATACTGGATAATAATATTAATCTTGCAAAGGCATTTTATAAATTTAGCAGAGCGAAGGCAATAACAAAATTATGGAATAATACATCCGATAAACCGCCAAGTCTTTCCGTAAATTATATTATTTATATTGTTAATACGATTGGACCATGTGATGATAAAATTTCAGAAGCCTTTTTTAATATAGAAGGAAAATTAGGTATTGATGATTACAACAATAAACGAAAAAAATTTGAACCATTTAAAAGATTGGGAACATATACCGTATTTAAGGCAGAAACATATTTAGATACAAGCAATATTACCGAAATGGATGCATTTAAAAAGGCTTCAGGGTATATATATGCGTGGATTAAGTCAAGATATAATGAAGCGTTAGACGGTCTGCCAGAATATGTCAACAATTATTCTGGAAATGAACCAGGATATTCTGTCGAGATTGTATATGATGAGAAAGATATGTATTTTGCCCAAGAATCAACACATATTGATGCAAAAATTGCCAATAGAATATGGATATCAAAAGCATTTTTAAAGAAAACCTCAGATGGTATACAATTTGTGGTCTCTAATGTATATGCAGAGCCTAAGGAAAAATATCGAGATACAGACAATGTTTTGTTTTCAAGACCTAATTTTTATGGTGAAATTGCAGATAACATAGGCATTTGTGACTGTGAACGATTAAAGGAAAATGTAAAATGTATTACGGATAGCAATTATGATGAATTTGTAAGTCTGATACATAATACAAACAGACATTTTCCTGTGATTTTATTTATAGGTAGCAAGGAAAAATGGCTTGATAAGTTTGATATTGGCTATTTTTCATATCTTGTGGGCTATTATGCTCATATACGAATTATTGAAGATTTGTCTTGTCAAGAACGATTTGCTGCGCAATATCATTTGGATATGAACCGATATCAAGATTCGATAACTGTATTATATGCAGGAGAAGATCCACAGACAAGTTATGGTTCTGATATTATGGATACAACCTTTGAAGTGATTAAATTGGAGCAAAAAAAATATTGGAATGAGAATGGATGCAGGGCATATAGAAGACGATTAGTTGCAGATATTCGAGAAAATAATATAAAATAGTGATAATGGTTGATTTTTTAGAAAAATATAACAATTAAGAAATGAGGATAAAAATGAATTACAATAAGTTAGCAGATATGTTATTTCCTAATGTAACAAATACACCTGAATTTTATGAAGCAAAGTTTGCCGAGAGAAAACTTCCAAATAAAGCAGAGGTGACACGTATGGCGCCAAGTCCTACTGGATTTATTCATTTGGGCAATCTTTACAGTGCATTGGCAGACGAGCGAATTGCCCATAAAAATGGAGGCGTATTTTATTTGCGAATTGAAGATACCGATGAAAAGCGTAAAGTAGATGGCGCCGTTGAATTAATTATTGATACCTTGAGATACTTTGATATTGAATTTGACGAGGGCGCTGGTTTTGATGAAAATGAGCAGACAAACGCATATGGACCTTATTTTCAAAGACAGAGAGTAGATATATACCATGCGTATGCCAAAAATTTAGTTGCAAAAGGGCTGGCTTATCCTTGTTTTTGCACCGAAGAAGAACTTGACAGTGTAAGAAAAGAGCAGGAAGAACAAAAAGAATTGACTGGTTATTATGGAAAGTATTCTGTTTGCCGTAATTTGACAATAGAAGAAATTGAGGCGAATCTTTTGGCAGGTAAATCTTATGTTTTAAGACTGCGTTCACAGGGAAGTCCAGAAAAAGAAATTACATTTGTAGATGCCATAAAAGGTGAAATAAAACTGCCTGAAAATATCCATGATATTGTATTGTTAAAAAGAGATGGGATTCCTACGTATCATTTTGCACATGCCATTGACGACCATTTAATGCGGACAACCGTTGTTGTAAGAGGCGGAGAATGGCTTGCATCAGCTCCTATTCACTATGAGCTTTTCCATCTTCTTGGATTTAAGATGCCAAAATATGCACATACGGCACATTTAATGAAAATTGATGAAGAGACAGGCGGTAAAAGAAAACTCTCAAAAAGAAAAGACCCTGAATTATCATTAGATTATTATAAGAAGGATGGATATCATCCTTATTGTATGAAAGTGTATTTGATGACATTATTAAATTCTAATTTTGAGGAATGGCATGAAAAATTTGCCGATAAAGATATTAATGAATTTCCATTTTCTATTGATAAGATGAATCAATCAGGCGCTCTTTTTGATAAGGATAAATTGCACAATATCTGTAAAAATGAATTGTCAAAACTTTCTGAAAATGAAGTATATGATTTCTTATATCAATGGGCAAGTGATTATGAACCTGAAAATAAAGGTATTTGGTTTGCAGATAAAGAAAAAATGTTAAGTATTCTAAGACTTTATATGGGTGTTGGTATGAAGCGAAGAAGAAAAGACCTTGTGTATGCAAAGCAGACATTTGAATTATTTTCGTACTTTTTTGACGGTTCAAAAACAGATGAGAAGGATTCATTTAAATTGGATATGGGTGAAGTTCATGCAATTCTTACAAAATATCTTGAATCCTATAATCATGCAGATGATAATAGTGCATGGTTTAATAAGTTAAAAGAAATTGCGGATTCTTTAGGGTATGCATCCGATATGAAAGCATATAAAGTTTCTCCTGAAAATTTTAAAGGAAATGTGTCAGATGTGGCAGAGGTGATAAGAATAGCTGTTACAGGACGTGCAAATACACCAGATTTGTGGACAATTGTTCATATTATGGGAGAGGAACAGATGAGAGAACGAATTGAGACTGTACTTTGACATAAAAAAAGATAGCCAACAACCACCTAAATTAATTAAGAGGGGGATAAAAAAGGTGGTCGCTGCTATATACCAAAAAATGAGAGGTTGTTATAATTATTGTTGCAGGTGGAGCAACAGTAATTATATAATATAATAAATCGCTTTTGTAACAACGATATAGCAATTTATTATATTAAACAGAATATAGCACTGCATGGTTATAAAAACTACTGATTTTTATTCTTTATTTTCATATTTTACAGAAATATGGTTATTTTTGATGATTAATAGGCTTTGATAATATATTTATATCCTTTGACGTTAGGAGGTCTTATGGAACAAGGCACAGATAATGATTATATATATGACATTAGTATAGAACGACCAATTGGTACATCTCACCCTGAACATCCATCCATTGTATATTCAGTTAATTATGGATATGTAGATGGAGTAGAATCAAAAAATGGAGGAAGACAAGGGGCATATATTGTTGGAGTAGATACACCAGTTGACCGATTTGCTGGAAAAAAAATAGAAATTATTCATCGAATTGGAGATGATGAACAATGGGTAATTGCTCCTGAAAATATGCCATTTAACAAGCAGCAAATTGAGGAGATGGTTTATTTTGCAGAACAACGATTTGACAGTAATATTGAGATGTTGAATGAAGAAATGTGGGATGCCTATGATAGGCAAGGAAATCAGCTAGGTTATCAAGTTCCAAGAAGTATGGCAAAATCATTAAATGAAGGCGTTTATCATATTGTTGTTAATGTCTATGTATTAAGAAGTGATGGATGTGTTTTGACAACACAGAGGTCAAGAAATAAGACATATCCATTAAAGTGGGAGATAACAGGAGGTTCAATACTTTCTGGAGAAACACCTATTGAAGGTGCAAAACGTGAATTGTTTGAAGAAACAGGTATTCAAGTGGATATAAAAGATTTGGTTGA
>CAJUBU010000032.1:6041-16477 GCA_910585095.1 uncultured Lachnospira sp. | reverse complement strand
GCAACGAATTTGCCGCCTTTACCAACCTTTTCAACGAATGGTATCCCAAAAGCACGAGCAAAAAGGTAAAGGAAGTCAAGAAAGCGAAAGGGCTTGCAGGAGAACATCTGGGACCGCCGCCATACGGATATTTACGGAATCCAGATGACAAAACCCGTTGGCTTGTGGACGAGGAAGCGGCGGCAGTCGTCCGCAGGATATTTTCACTCTGTATGCAGGGAAAGGGAATATCTGCTATTGCTGATATACTTTGGGAAGATAAAGTATTAACCCCATCCGCATATAAGGCTTCAAAAGGATTAGAAGCGGCAATTGTGTCAGGAAACCCATATAATTGGGAATCTACCACAGTAGCATTAATTCTTGAAAACGTGGCATATATCGGCGTTACAGAAAATTTTAAATCTACCCGTTTAGGATTTAAGAGCAAAAAGCGTATTCCTACCGCAAAAGAAATGCGGACGCATATTGAAAATGCCCACACCCCTATTATTGACAGGGAACTATGGGACAAAGTGCAGATGATACGGGTAAATAAACGCAGACCAACGAAAAACGGTGCGACAAGCATTTTCACAGGATTACTGGAATGTGCTGACTGCGGTACAAAGCTAAGCCTGCGCTCATCAAAGAGCTATCTGTATTTCCGCTGTTCCAAATATAAGGGAAACAGCAGGAGCGGCGTATGCACACAGCATTATGTCAGAGAAGATGCCCTATACCAGTTGGTATTAAAACAGCTTCAGCATTTCCTGTCCTATTTACAGCAGTTTGAAAGGGTATTTATCCGACAGCAGATTGACACTACCCTTGCGGAACGCCGATACGAATTATCCGCAAAACAGAAACAGATTGAAAAGGATGAAAAGCGCATGGAAGAACTTGACCGCCTGTTCCGTAAAATCTATGAAGATAATGTCAACGGAAAGCTGAATGACGAACGCTTTTACAAGCTGTCAGATGGTTATGAAGCCGAGCAGGAACAGCTAAAACAGGAAATCGAAACCTTGAAAGCCGAAGTCAGCGAAGCCGACACAGAAGCGACCAATGTTTCCAAGCTGGTAGCCGTCACCAAAAAATACACCCACATTGACGAGCTAACGCCCGAAATCCTAAATACCTTTGTGGATAAAATCGTAGTCCACGAATGCGAGAAAAAAGACGGGAAACGGACACAGGATATTGACATCTACTATTCCTATGTCGGGATTGTAGATATTCCAACGGATGAAGAAATGCGGGAAATGGAACGTGAATACGGAAAACGTACCAAACGTCAAACCGCCTAAATATAGGCGTGGCAGGAGAAAATCTATGCTCCTGCCCATACATATCTATTTTTATCCTTATCTGGTATCAATCAAACATGAATATGTAATAAAATCCCTGTTAAATTTTTGCAAATATATTCTTGTAATTCTACAAAAATCTCATAGTCTGAACATTCTAAGCAAAAAACAGCAATATCGCGTTCCCATTCAAATAATTCAGATAATATACAAGTATTATCATGGCAATCAACAAAATATCCAAAAGAATTTTTTACTTTCAAAAATATATCTTCTTGACTCCATATTTGTGAAAATAAACCTTTATCATTTTTAACGAAAGAATTAAAAACAATCATCCACCCTGCTGGGATTTTAATCGGAATATAATCCAATGGTTTTGGTGGACATTGGGTGCCACGATATTGTATCATACTTTTTACATGTTGGACATTTCTTTTAGCTTCCCAAATTGGATATATCCATTGTATTTGCTCAATACCCCAATACTGTGGATTTTGATATTGATATGCAAAACATTTCACTTTTTCAATAATATCTTTTATATTAGAACACAAAGCATATTTCAAAATATATATTTTGCCATCACAAGGCTGTATACGCACTGTAATCTTATATCTATCATTATCTATACATTCTTGCCGTTCTTCAACTATAATAAATAAAATATATTCTTGAAAAGAAAATTTCTTTTTGCGCATATGATAAGTATATTTTAATTCAAGAAGAGGATTCGCAAATTTATTATTTTTTACAATAAACCAACCACTACCAATTGCAAGTGATTGAAGCATATTATAATCATCCATTTATATCTATCCCTTTATCATTTTTTATAGTATTCAAACCTTACTAGAGAAAAACCATTTACAGGCAATCCTATTTATAAAGAAATAGAAATATTTGCATCTTGTTCTACCTGACTTATATCTCCTGTTTTTGTATAGGTTACAGGCTGTTTTACAGAATCTACTTTTGTTTCGGCAACATCGGTGTTATCGAACATTGTATTATCTTTCAATAACACTTTTCCTTCTTCACTGAACTCCACAATATCGGTTTCTTTATTTTCTTCTATTCTTTCCTCAAATTTTTCACGTTCTTCTTTATGTTTTTGAATAGCTTTTTCTCTCTCTAACCGTGCCTGCTCTCTCGCCTCTTTAGCTTCTTCTTTCATTCCCTCATAGGCTTTTGTCTTATAATCCTCTGCTTTGTCTGCAAATTCATGGACATAGCCCATTGCTCTCTCCATTGCTCCCATATTGCCTTGTCGTTCTGCCTGATTATACACTCTCATCGGTGTATTTACTAAATCTATATTTCGCCTTGCGCCGACAAGTCCTTCCATTGTTTTTGTATTCATAGCGTTCCTCCTATCTTTACTGTTATATTGAAGTTAAATGTTATCTACTATATCGACAGCTATTTATCCTTACGAAACCTTATAAAACAACATTTCAATACCATAAATAAACATTTAAAAACAATTAGTCTATTTGTCTTGCCCAGTCAATTCCCGGATAAAGCTGTCCTGTTCTAATAAAATATTCCACAGCTTTTATTCCTGCATCTATATCTTTTATTGCAAGATATTTTTCAACGGGCGATTGTCCGCCGCTTTCTAACGGCGATAGTTCCTTTGTTCCTTCAAAATCCTTGTTATACGAATAATAGCACTCATTATCAACCATATAACCAAGCGCTAACCATTCCCCATCACATAATACTTCTAACCAATCTTCCTCTCCAAAAGGATTTAGTGACAAATAAACTTCAATACCTTCTGGAATTTCACGAAGTACTTTAGCAATAATGTCTTCTGTAATTTCGTCTTCCTCATATTCCATGTCATCATAACACATATAATACAAAATATGTTTTAATTTCATATCTTTTGAAGGAAAATCTGGAATATGCTCTTGCTTAGGAATAATTTGAAACTGCATAGTTGCCTCCACATCGTATAAATTTATTCTCTATATGGATTTTATCACAAAATAATCCATTTTTCTATTGATACAAATAATAATGTTAAGCGGATATTCGCAATCCGCTACGCTACTTGCGTTTACCTATCCTTGCCGCTATTTTACATAGACAGAAAATTACATATAATTTTGATATAATATAGAAAACAATGAGATATTTCCTTCCAAAACCGTAGTATATAATTGAGGCAGAAAGGAGGGCGAGCAGTTTGGACGATAGTAAAATAATTGAATTATTCTTTGAACGCCAAGAGCAAGCAATCATTGAGCTGTCAAATAAATATGGCTCTGTTTGCTCAAAAGTTGCTTTTAACATACTGAACAATAAACAAGATACTGAAGAATGTGTAAGCGATGCTTATCTTGGAGCTTGGAACACAATACCGCCTCAAAATCCCAATCCCTTATTAAGCTATGTTTGCCGCATTGTGCGTAATCTTGCCATTAAGAAATATCATGCAAATACTGCTGCAAAGAGAAATAGTATCTATGACGTAGCATTGGATGAACTTGAAAATTGCTTTCCTTCCTCTGTTTCGGTGGAAGATGATTTCAATGTTATCGAAACTGCACGAATCATAGACGAATTTCTCGCAACGCTCAATCAAAAAAATAGGATTATGTTTGTTCGCCGTTATTGGCATTCAGACTCTATTGATGACCTTGCAAAACTCTTTCAAACAAGCAACCACAACATATCTGTTCGGCTTTCTCGTACAAGAGAAAAGCTGAAAAAATATCTTATCAAGGAAGGAGTATCTCTATGAAAAAGAAAAAAATTTCTGAAACAATTAATAATATCAATTTCAACTATATAGATGAAGCTACCCAATATAAAGGAGCAATTAAAAACCACTTTCCAAAAATATGGTACAAATGGGCAGCAGTTGCTGCCTGTATTGCTCTTGTTCTTGCAATAGGTTTTCCGTTTGCTAAGGACTTGTTTATATCATCAGATTATAAGGATATTGCAGATACAGTTATGCTAATCGAATATGATAATGCTTATTTAGAAATTATTGAAGAGCCTAAAAATAATGAAAAGTTTGGAGTAAAAAATGAAATAACGGAAGCTGTTATTGGAAAGCACCTTGTATATTTACAAAAGGAATTTCCTGAAGCCGAGCGCAGTAACTATATTGTTGCTAATAAAGAAACCAATATAGAACTTCTTGAGTATGCACCCGCACCTTATAAAGCGGTTCAGATTTTCCGAGATGGTGACAAATACTACTATGCGTGGTTCTGTAATTATTTAATCAAAACAAACGAATCATTACCAATTCAAAAAGCGTTTGAAGTATATGGTATTGACGATGCATCGGATATCGTTAGCATTACTCCAACTAAAAATGATAATACTTGGATAACAAACGATAAAGCAATTACAGATAGCGCTATTATTTCTGAGTTTTATAATGAGATTTTCGTATTGACTGCATTTAGTTTTGACGATTATCATGATTTCATGTTCGCTGATGAATTAAAAGAGCTTGAACAAATAGGCAACAATATAGATTCTGAAGCATACACTCGTGTGGCCGATGACAGA
Organism: uncultured Lachnospira sp.; assembly: GCA_910585095.1. Classification (GTDB taxonomy): domain Bacteria; phylum Bacillota; class Clostridia; order Lachnospirales; family Lachnospiraceae; genus Lachnospira. The sequence goes on along the minus strand of CAJUBU010000032.1, from coordinate 11,648 downwards.
AAAGATATTATTATTGAAACAACGGACGGATTACGCTTTATGATGCATTATTATCCTTCATATAGTTGGATTAATGTCACTACAACAATGTCATATTATCAAATGTCCCCTGAAATCACAAAATGGTTTAAAAACAACATTAAGTAATATTTATCTGCACTATCTAATCACTAAAATAAGAATGAACTAAATAACATAGGGGGCTGTTACAAAACACAATTTCAAGTACTCTATATAGTACTTGAAATTCTTTTTACAACAACCTCTGTTTCTGTGTCAAAATATATCACCCCTGATTTTACACTGTCCAAGAATAAAGCGGATATAAAGAAAACCACTTTGCCATTTCAAATCCAAGCAATTTTAAAATTATAGGAACAGTCAAAATCAATAAGGCAAAAAATATTGTTTGTGCCTGACTTTTTCTCCATATGGACAACGCTAATATAATGATAACCATTAAAATAGAAGTCGCTATTTGTGAAAATATAAAAAGCAAGACAAATCCTCCAATAGGAAGTGAACAGAAAAAATCAGAATAATATGAAATATTTTGTATCGATGAATCTATGCTAGACATTGGATATATACAAGCAATAGAAATTGCTCTGCAAACGATAGGCACTAATGTAAGTATCATTGCCATAATTGTACAAATGATAAATTTGCAAACAAAAATTTTTCTTTTTCCTACTTTTGTTGCGCCAATTAAATACAGTGAATTGGCTTGATATTCCATTGATAGGACACCGCTTGTTATTAAGATAATTCCAATCGCTAAAACCAAAAAATGAATCGAAAAAATATTTTCCCACACACCAAATAAATATAGATATCCTGTATCATAAACAAATCCCCCGCCATGCTCTCTGATATGTTGATATTGTGCTTCTACCCGCTGAAAAGCTGGATAAAAAGAAATAGTCATATTGGCTTGATATTTTAAAGTATCTGCCGCATTTTTGCTTAATTGCTGTGCCTCCACCATCTTATCAATTTCATCAATCTTTTGAAATGCATCCTGATATCGCTTTTGTTCAGATAAAACCAACTGTTCTTTTTCTTCTGTCAATTCCCCTTCTAGTTTTTGCATAATATCTTGATAATAATATTCTCTCTCGGACGGCTTATATGTTTGCTCAAAACTTTTCACGCCAAACAATAAAACAAATATAAAGAAAAGAATGAAAGCATGATTCGTAATTAAAATTTTGTAAGCCTCATGCCATATAACATAAACATGTGGCTTAAAAGGCAATAAAAAAGGCAGCGAAATCTTTTTTATCTCACCATCCTGCATACGCCAAAACAGCACCAAATCACTTGCTATACCAACAACACATACTATTATAAGAACAACAAAAGAAAGTGTCTGTCTCGATACAGGATAATGAAATACATTAAAATTTAAATATCCTCCATATAAATTTTGTGTTTTTATCATTCCTACCGGATTTAAATATTTTAAAATAGACCATGATGAACCTGCTGGAATCCATATATACAGTATTGTGCTAATTCCTGCAATCACAGAGCCAATTAGAAATGGAAGCGCCATAATATTCGATACAATACAAAACGAAATCAGTATTGTACCAATACCAAACAACAAAACAGCTTTTGTTATAATAGAAAGAACAATATATTGTGCAATACTGATATTTAGACAACTTTCCATATAAATAGACACTGACTGTAAATTTGCACTTAAATGAAACGCCCCTGTACTATAATAAGAAAAAACAAGACTGACAGTATAAAATACAGTTGTAATAAAAAGACAATGAATCAATAGAGCCATCAATTTTGCGCCAATACTATGTAAAATTCCATATTTTGTGCTTCGTGTAATTAAAAATAACTTTTTCTCTTTTTCCTCTGTAATCAAACTTCCCACAAATGCCATCACTAAAAGAAACAAAAGAATATCTATCCAAATATTATCCATAGCGCGAGTAATGCTTTTTGATGGGGTAAATTGAATATTTTTATCCGTCAAATGTGCATAATCTGCTGCACTTTTTTGGAGATTTCTTGCACTATATGTATCTTGTTTTTGTTCACCAAAATTTTGCCCGCCAAAAATAGAAATACTGCTAAGCACTTCTTTATTTTCCTGAATTGAATATAAATACTCCTTGTACCCTGAAACTTTTTTCCATTCTGTATAAATCTCATCAATCAATATTTTTTCTTGTTCTAGTGAATCCGTAAATTTTAAATAGTCACCCGATTGGTACAAATCATAATATGCTTCAAAAATATGCGCATTATTTTGCAGTTCTTGTTTTACCAAAGCATCGCCCATCTCATTTTGAAAATTCTGCATAGCAAGAATATTTTGTACAAAACAGACGCCATCTATTGTTTCCTTTAATTGAGTAATATAGTCTGATTTTTGTTCCTCGCTCATATCAATAAGCTGATTTTGTATCTTTTTATAAGAAGAACATGATGGCGTTTCCTCGTTAGGTAAAGATGTATACCATAAAAGAAAAATATGAATAAAAAGCAAAACTCCAATTGATAAAGCAAACTGATGTTTTTTCCATACTTTTGCCAACTCAAAGAAAATCAAACGCAACATCCTTTTCCTCCTCTTCAAAAACACGCATATATACTTGTTCTAAATCATTACAGCCATGATATTTTAAACATAAATTTTCTACGGTATCTCTGTCAAAAAGCTGTCCAGCACGTATCAAAAGAATCTCTTTTGCAATGGACTCAATATCCGAAACGACATGTGTGGAAACAATCACAATTTTATTTTCAGAAAGCGCTTGAATCAATGCTCTTACCCGCACTCGTTCTTTAGGGTCAAGCCCTGCCGTTGGCTCATCTAACACAATCAATTCAGGATTTCCTAACATTGCCTGTGCAATTAAAATGCGCTGTCTCATTCCTCCTGAATATGTCCCAATAGCTCTGCTTGCTGCCTCCTGCATATTAACATAAGCAAGTACTCGTTCTATTTCTTCTTTTACTTCTTTTTTAGAGATTCCTTTTAGTGCCGCCATATAAGCTAAAAATCGTCTTCCTGAAAAGGCATTATATAAACCTTGCTGTTGAGGCGCATATCCTATGATACTCCGAAAACGCTCTCCTAAAACTTGCGTATTTACATTATTCCAAAAAACTGTTCCTGCACTTGGTTTGATATTTTGCGTTATAACGTTCATAAGTGTTGATTTTCCTGCTCCATTCGGACCAAGCAATCCATAAATGCCCGAATCCAATTTTAATGAAATATTTTGCAGGGCAATCTTATCTTTATATTTTTTTGTAACCTCACGCAATTCAAGCATAACTAAAATCTCCTTTACCGATTTGTCGAAATCACTTTTCATTTATTCTCCATGACCAATCATATTGATTTTGCGATAATTTTGCCTTCCCATAAACAAATCTTCTTTAGTGATTAAAGCATATTTGTATTGGTGAATCTCATATGAACCATCAATGTTTTTTGTTGCATCATAATCATATACAACCAGCATATCTGAAGAAGTTTCGGCACGAAATTCCAAATCCCAGCCATTATATTGATTGACAAGCATACTGTGCATAATTTCACCTGTTTTCATATTAACAAAATAATAGGTATGGTCACTAGAAAGATTCCAGTCACGGCAGCACAACATATCATCAATAATATTCATAATCAAATTTTGTTCAATTGTGCAAATGGTTTTTCTTTCTCCGCTCTTGATATTAATTCCTTCAATTATTGGATTTTCTAAAAAGGATAGATACATGATATCTTCAACCATATAAACCGAATGTTGATTTTTATTCGATTCTCTGTAAAATTCTTTTAAATCACCGCTTTTTAAATCCAAAAGTGCATAGACATCAAAAGAATTTTCATACAGTAAACGATAACTGTCATCATCCCATTTTTCCTCTAATGAAAGCTCTCGTCCATAATCAGTCCCGCTCAAAATCAGACAATCTTGATAACAGCCTATCACCTTCCATGAAATAAGATTATCAACGTTTATAGGACAAACTTCCTGCGCATGAAACGATTTTAAATCTAAAAATACGACCTTTTTTTCAGAAGCCGTTGTATACGTTATATTATCTACTTTATCCATAGAAAGCTTTTTTGTAATTACATAAATGCCATTTTCATCTTTTAATATAAATTCTTCAAGCACCAATTCTTCATCAAAAGTATAGACCTTTTTTCGCTCTGTACCGTCAAGATTGGCTTGATAAAGCACAGCAGGCTTTTTTTCTGGCATTATATCTTTCTCATTGCCTTCCATCATACTCTGTGCCATTCCCACATTGCTTGACATACTCTCATCGCTCGACTCACGGCTTAAAATATATAAATAATTGTCACATACAAAAAGCTTTGTAGTAAATGTCGGAAAATCATCATATAAAAATACAGCAGGACAATCTAATGAATTATGTTTACAGCCTGCTGTACTGCAAAGATAAATTTCACGACAAGTAGCAAAATCCATATACATCAAATGACTTCCATAATTGCCATCTTGAAGCTTTGTTAAATCATGTGTTAAATAATAATAACCATTTTCTGTATTACAAGCACTATCGCCTTCCGAATTGCAAATAAATTGAAGATTTCCAATTTTTTGACTGTCATCTTTTATATTATTTTCCTGTAAATTGGATTTTAATTTTTGCTCGTCATTTGTATTTTTACTATCTGTTTTTATATTGCTGCCACAAGCATAAAATGTAAATATTAAAAAAAACATTAAACATAAAATAAAAACTTTTCTCATAAAAATCCCCATTCCGAAGCGTAGTATAGGAATTGCGCAATTAAAAAACTGCTAATGTACTTATTTTTCATACGAACCCCCATTTTTGCGCTGCTTTTTTTGAAAAAATTGAAAAGTGAAGCAAATATTCGCAATCCACTTCACTACTTGCTTAATTCTTTTGTGTTAAATAAAACATAAACACACAAATACAAATTAATCAATTTTTTCTACTAAAGGAATTTTATATAAGAAAAGTCAAAAAATCGTCAAACTGTAAGATTTATTTTTACACAGGCACCATTTGTTGTATTGGATAATTCTAAACTACCCCCATGCTTTTTGCATAAAAGCCTGCTAACAGCTAACCCAATGCCCATATGTTGATTTTTTCCAGATGTCCATATCAATTTTTTCTTTTGTTTTAAGACTTCCAAAGGAAATCCCTCCCCATCATCTATAACAATAATTGAAAGAACCGATTTAGAAAGCATAAAATCAATATCAATTTGCTTTTTTGCAAAACGAAGTGCATTATTTATAATATTTTCAAGGATACGATAAAATATAGCAATATCCATTTGTATTTTTTCATTCGATAACTCTTGTGTTACTTGCAAGACAATATCATTTTGTTTTGCTAAAAGTATAAAATCTTGTGTTACATTTTTTATCACTCCTTTAGCCAAAACTGTTTTTTGATGCAATGGCGTTTCCTCTGATTGATTTAAAAGCCGAACCGATTCTGTATACTGTTCTAGCCTCTTTGCCGCCATATTGAGATTATTCACAATATGACCAATTTTTTCATAACTTAGCGTACCATTTTTAAGACCTGAATCTAAATATTCTGTATAACCTT
>CAJUBU010000032.1:0-6031 GCA_910585095.1 uncultured Lachnospira sp. | reverse complement strand
GCAATAGGATTGCGCAAGTCATGTGCTACTGAAGCTTGCATAATCTGTCGTTCTTCAAGCATTTCCCACATCATTTTATTATTTTCATAAAGAGCATTCCGCATTTTTTCAAAAGAATCACACAATGCCCCCATTTCATCATCACAGTTATAAATAAGCTCAAAATCAAGATTTTGTCTAGCAATTTGAATCGTAGCACAAGATAACAATTCTAACGGTTGCTTCAGCTTTTTTCGATAAAAATACAGTCCACATAAAATAATTCCCACAAAAGCCAATATTGCTGGCGCTACTATCATCAATACTCCACAAATTTGATAGGCAAATTTCCGCTTTGGAGAAAGTTTATCAAAACTTTTTTCAATTTTTTGTACGGAGTATTTTGCTTCTGAAATATCTTCATAAACAAAAGTGCCATTTTCTTCATTAATAAGAACTGGCAATTGTTTCAAATCCTTTCCATATTGTAAAAGAGACGTTTGCGTTGTGACAGTGCCATCGGCTAATGTTTTTTCTATGGTCAAATATACTGCATTGGAATCTGGCAAAAGCCAATAACGAAACGATATGCAAAAACTAACGATAAACGCTGATAACAAAACAACTATACCCATAGAAAAAAATACCGTTAAAACAAAAAAACGCCGCAAGGGTAAATTATTCCATTTATTTTTTAACGATTCCATTTATATCCCACACCCCAAACTGTTTCTATATAATTTTGTCCTGTTGCCTCATAAAGCTTCACACGAATTTTTCGGATATGCTCTTTGATAACATCTGCACTGCCTTCTGCATCATATCCCCAAATTCGTTCATAAATACGCTCTCTATCAAAAACTTGTCCTGCATTTGTCAAAAGAAATTCAATAATATCAAACTCCTTTTTTGACATCTCAATTTCTTTATCCCTATAAAAAATGCAGCGTTGTGAGAGATTGACAAGTAATTCTCCAGAAGTCAAAACAGCTACTTGCCTATGGCTTCGCTCATCTCTCCTCAAATGGGCGGCAATTCTTGCAGAAAGCTCTTTTAAACTAAATGGCTTTGTAATATAATCATCTCCGCCATACTGCAATCCATTTATTTTATCTTGTTCTGTAATCCTTGCTGTTACAAAAAGAATCGGACAAAAAATATGAGCGCGTATATTTTTGCACAATTCCAATCCATCCATATTTGGCATATTAATATCCAGTATGATAATGTCTGGACTTTTAGGCAATAACTTTAATGCTTGAGCAGCACTGTTTGCTATATAAGTTTCATACCCTTCATCACTCAAATAATCAGAAAGAAGTTCTGTCATCATTTCTTCATCATCTACAATTAAAATTTTATATTTCATGCAAACACTCTCCTCTCACAAAAAGTATACTGCTAAAAAATCAAAATTTCGTCAATATGTTTTTTCTTTCCATATCATTCTTAAAATTTTCTTCCCAAATCTTTTATTTTACCGCCATTTTTTCTTATCAATTGCCGCCAACCTATCTGTGCGCACAATTGATACATGAATCGCGGCATCCCAACTGATACATATTGATTTTCTTGTATTTCCTTTTTCATTATTTTTTCTGCAAAATATTTTAATGTTTTATCAATAGGTGCTCTTGGTCCCCGTCCATTGCGCATATCATCAAGCATAGCAAGACTACCGCCTCCACCAACACCAACACCTCCACACCAATTTAACTGCACTTTGAAACACCAATTTTCCAAAATCTGCAATGCTGGCTTTGTCTGTTCACCCTCATAAAATCCACAATTTACAATACTATAAACATTTTTCGTATATTTTTTGCATATATCGTTTATTCTTTTCTCTATCTGAATAAGACAAGACAACAAATGACCTGGAATACCATCAACATAAAGAGGGAATGCAAATATCCATATATCAGCACTTTTTAATTGTTTTATTATTTCTTCTGACACCATTGAAATATGTAATCTCATTTCTATAACGTCTATTTTGCCTTGCACTAAAAAATATTTTAACTCCTCTAACAGAACACTACTAGCGCTATTATTAATTTTAGGACTTCCGTCAATCAATGCAATTTTCATAATGTAATCTCCTTCAATTCTTTTATAGATGAATAAAAACAAACCTTTTTTACAACAGCGTCATAATTGTCTGCATTGGCTTGTATTATACTTTTTGCAGTATGTTTTTCAATATCTGTAATCTTTTCTCCATAAAAATGCGCAGAAAGTTCAATCACATTTTTATATCGGCGTTTATGATGCATTTCACCTTTTCTCATTACAAAATCAGGGTGAATATAAGAGATTGCTCTGTCTTGAACCATTTTTACAAATGGACTCACACTTCCATAAAAACATTGACTAATTAAAATAAGCTCACTGCATCGGCTCATTTCAATGCCCGTTTTTTCAAAACCATCACTAATTACACATTGTCCTGGTGTTTTAACCCAACAACCAAAACAGCCAATACAATGATTGATATTTCCTTGCGGTTTTATAATTTTATATTTTCCATTTATAGAAATATTAAAATCTTCAATATCTGTAATAATTAATTTCATAATAATCCTCATTTCTGCTCTACCTTTTTCACACTATCCTCATTTCTGCTAACTTAAAAAACTTAGAAATCACAGGAAAATGTTTGAATCAAATCGGATAACTTATCTTCCCATTTTTTACTATAATGAACATTTTTCATTGTTGCTAAAGCCGTTAATCCATGTACATATGCAAACAGAGCAATCACAAAATCTTCTTTTTTCTCTGGGGTCATATTTGAATATTGAAGCAATTGAAGAACTTGTTCTTTGTAAATAACAAACGGTTTATAATTATCCTGTTCTTTGCTGTCTATATCTAAGCAAATCTGCATATTTCCCTGTTGTAATAAAAACTCAAAATATTGTGGCTTATGGATAAAAAATGAAATATATGCTTTTCCAAACTCTGACAAAAACATGGGACTTCCTTGATATTTGGAAATAGTCTGCTGTAATATTGCGGTAAATTGTTCTGTAATATGAAATTGCATTGCTTTAAACAATTCTTCTTTACTTGAAAAATGACTATATGGTGCTGCATGACTTACATTGCAGGTCTGTGCTACTTTGCGCAACGATAATTGTTCTAATCCAAACTTATTTACCAATTCTATTCCTTTTTCTATTAATTCATTTTTTAAATTCTTATGATGATAAGGCTTCTTTTCCATCAGTCAACCTCCAATTTTAACCTTTATTTTTGAATCTTAACACTGTAAACATTATAATTATAGCTCAGTAACTTTACAGCGTCAACATTAAGTAAGCTTATTTATAGCAAATGATTTATGTCTCGCTCGCTTCACGATTCAACTAGAATCATAACCTATAATAAAAAAGGACACTTATCTAAAATTATTTTTTAGAAAAATGTCCTTATTAATATAAATATTGCATTATATTTTGCTATTATTTCAAATTTATAGATTTCTTTGTGTTCCATTCCATGAGGGTAAATAACCTTAATATTAGTCTAAAAAATTACATAAATTGATGACTAAAAATTGCTATAGTTTATTTTCACTATTACAATATGGACATTTGATAATTTGTCCTTTAATTCCTGAAATACTTGCTCCACAAGTATTACAAGATTGACTTGTATTTTTTTGAATACCAATAGCATTCTTAAAAGCTATTACTGTTCCTTTTAAAGTTTCTCCTATAAACGCCACACCTGGTATTGCATGTTTAGGAATTATATCTGTATTTGTACCAACTACAATTTTATTTAAACTGTTTGCAAATTCTCTTTCTTTAACTTTTTCATTAACAATAAATTTTATGGATTGATATTGAAAATGGATTGTCAATCTTGTTGGTTCTCCAATCTTTTCTTCTATTTTTACTTGTGCTTTATTATCATAAACCTTAACACTAGAAATCAAATATTTTTGAATTTCTTTTATTCTTCCAAACATTGTTTTTGCTGCCCAAATAACATTTTGATTGGTTAATATAAGATTTCCCTTAACAGCTAATAGTTTTCCATCATCTAAACTAACATCTTCACATTCAACTAAAACTGCTTCGTCAAATTGCAAATTATAATCCATTCTTCTTACTCCACATTTTTTTAATCATTTTATATAGTTTTTAAATATATATCTCCACCACTATTAAGATAATATTCTAACTTTTTTCGTTATGAATATAATGCTTATTTTTTTTAAAATCATAAAATATAAAGCTGCATCGAAAGTTCAAGGCATTCCTTAATTTGAAATGCCTCCTTAACTACATACAAATTTTTAGACTTCACGATAGAATTTAAATCCAATATATAAAACTTGATATCCTTCAAAGCTACTTTATTAGATTCTTGTAAACTAACTAGAGTAACCAAACACTATTATCAATGTTTTGATTGATTACTCTTAATTCCTTGTTAATTTGCGATAAAAAATATTGACCAGATACTATTGACATTACATTAAAAGCACTCAAAACAATTGCTTGTACTTCCATATAATATAATGAAGCACTCCCAACAAATCGCCCATTTTCACCTTTAATCATAGTACTAACTCCACCTTACTTTAAAGAAGTCAATACATTTGGTATTCATCTTATTTCCTCCCAATAATTGAACACATATAATATATTACATCATATCATAATTATAATAAAAAGAAAACTGCTTCATTAAAATATACTTTACTTATTTTTATTTTTGCTTTTACTGTATAAGATTTTTAATTTATTTGAAAAATTATGTTCTTTACAAAAAAGCTAAAGAACTAAAAAGTGAATATTTAATAAATTGTACCAATAGTACAACCTACCAAAATAGATTTTTATTTACATGTGATAAATATCAAAAGAAATTTAATAAGATAAAAAATAACTTAAAATTGAATCCCAAGCATCAAACGCATGATGGAAGAATGCACTTTGTAACTATGGCTAAAAAATACGAAATTGATAAATACTCGATTAAATATATAGGAAACAATAACATTACAGACATTATTAAAAAAATATATACTCAAAGAGAAACAAATTGACTTAAAGAAGAAATAGAAAAAATAAAATAAGAAGTTTATTTAGTGTAGGAATATAAGTGTAGGAGTGGTGTAGGAATAATATATGAATTGCATACATTTTCCTAATTTTAACCACTCCTTGATACTTTTAAAAGCCTGATTTTAAGCTATTCTTTAGAACTTCCCAGCCTTAGCGGCTTCCTCAACAATAACAGTGAGTGCCGATAACTAGGGGCTTTTCAAGCATTTGTGGCTTGTAATAGTCTTTCCGAAACACAAATCAAACAAATTATAACAAATATATAATCCCAAAAAAGCAACCATTTTCTAAATTCTAATAAATTGTAACCAAAGCTATTTTAACACCTTAATTGTAAAAAGACAAGCCTTATTTCATATATAAATCACCATCGTAAAATCACCATCAATCTACTTTGCTATTATAAATATGCCCTGTATATTCCCAGAATAACTTGGGACTTATATAATAATCATACTGATTTGAACCTTCCTTTTTAAATACTGTACCTATTGGCAAAATACCCAATATCATTCCTTGTCGAATAAACTGCTGGTCTTTTTTCATAATCTTAGCTGCCTCAGTAACAGGTATGTTACCTCCATCAAACTCTGGAATCTCATAAATCTTTTTTTCTTCAATCATCTCAAATATCTCCTTTAAAAATATTTCACAAATGTGATACTACAAATATTTGAAATTGCCAGCACACTCAAATGTTTTATAAAACTACATTCAAGCTCATATTCTAAAGAAAATCTTAAATTTATAAGTGAAAGGACTATAATGCTAATACCCCATTTACAGCTCAATATACAACTACAAAAACAACTCTTAAATCATCAAAGACCTATAAGACTTACCATTACAAAATCTATCTTCTAAATTTAAACAACGAATGAAATGTACTATACATGGCATACAGGCTATGTTATACCTTATTACAAACCAGCACTTTTCATCTTATCAATATAGCCCTGTATTCTTTC
>CAJUBU010000031.1:5499-28908 GCA_910585095.1 uncultured Lachnospira sp. | reverse complement strand
CTACAATTCCCGACGACCTCATGGTTCTCTTGGATATTTAACACCAAATGAAATGAAATCTGCTTATTGGGAACAGATTTAATTCTGTTCTCAATAAAAAAATTCACAAAAATGTGTCTACTCTATTAACTATAGTCCACTTTATAATAATCTTATTATCTTCTGCATAAATTTGAGGTTCAATTTCAAGTCCTTTACAAATCATATCCTCAAGAAATAAACAACATGCTTTTCTATGGTCTCTTTTTGGATAATATGCCCTTCCATTTGCGCTAAACAATTCAGGATCCATTTGTCGTAACTTCTTTGAAAGATATTTATGTATTTCTTTTCTATTCTCAACATGTGCAACTCATATATTTTTTAACGAACGCATAACAAATGTGGCATATCCATTTGTTTCATTATTCCAGCCTGCATTTTCAATAATAGAAAAAATAAATTCTAAACAATCTTTACCACAACTTTTAGCTATTGCATATGTATCTGTATAGCTTCCAAGAATTGATTTTGTTCGTTTTCCTTGCATATTAACAAATGAAAACTTATATTTTTTTGATAACTTATCTAATATAATTGCTGGTTTATCTCCAATAATAACCCTTGCTAAATGCTTTTCTAATGGTTTACCTTCACATTCATCATCTTGACCTATAAAATATTCTGCTTCAAACTTTAATCGCTCTTTAAGATTTGTTGGTGCATCCATAAGAATAATTGCTTGTAAGCTGTCATATCCAAGTTCTTTTGCAGCTATACTTCTTCCTTGTCCATCAACAATTGCAAATGAACAATCTTCATAATGAGGTACAAGAATAATTGGCGAAAGTTTACGAATATCCCAATTTTTAACAAGACGTTTAATATGTTTATGTTCTCGTAATCCTTGATACCTTTCATCAACAAAAAAAGTGAAAGAGGTATCATACCACTACTTAATAAATTTTCTTTTCCTTTCATAAGACCAAATGGCTTTAAGTTTCCTATTACTGTATTAAAAAGTTCTTCATTTCCATTTTTCATTTCTACTACATTTGACATATTATTTTCCATAATTTTATTCTCCTTGCTTTAATATATTTTTATTGTATAAAAAAAACGCCTAACTAGACGTTCATTTCTACTTTTATTTATTTTGTATGTTAATTATTATTAATTAATATTGATCTTGGAAAAATCAATTTCCAAATCTTCATAAATTCCAACTTTTACAACATCCGAAAAGGTATATTCTTCCATTATATCCTGTTCAAAATTATAAACGGTTATAATCTCTTTATCTGGATCAACTACCCAATATTCTTTAACATTTGCCATACGATATTGAAACAATTTTTTATAATAATCCATCTGTCTGCTTGTTGGTGAAACAATTTCAATAATACAATCAGGCGCACCATTACAACCTTTGTCATTTAATTTATCTTTATCACAAATTACAGAAATATCTGGTTCTACATATGTTTTATTATCTGCATTTAAAAATACTGCAAATGGAGCTGCATAAACTTCACAATCTCCATTATGATCTTTAATAAAATTATAAATCTCATTATGCAAATAACTAGAAACTTTTTGATGCTTTCTGCTTGGTGTTGCCATCATATACATTTGTCCCTCAATTAATTCCGCTCTTTGTCCTTCTGGTAAAGCATAAATATCATCAATTGTATATTCATAATTTACAATTTTTTGTACTAAAGCCATACAACCATCCTCCTTTTTTATTATCATTATATATTCTTTCACAAATCATAGCAAGCAATATATATTTAATCTGATTCCTATTCCAAATCTTCATTTGTATATAAATCTTCTGAAGTTATACTGCCATAAGTATATCCATTATCATTTCTTAAATATATAGACATATTTTCATCATATTGGGACAATAATTCAATTAATTCTTCAACTGTCAATGTTTCTCCACATTGTTCCATATCATAACCATTTCTTTTTCCTTCAATAAATAATACTTGCATAATATCACCTATACCTTTTCAATAGTAAAATTTAATTAAATAGTCATTTAAACTTGTATGTTTATCTTTTATCATTCCTTTTCCATTTTTCATCTCCTCTCAAAATATCTTTTATTTTATCTACTGTAATAGACTTTCTATACCATTTTTATATTTCTAATATTCGTCTTCATTAAAAAATAATTCATCTGATGACTGCCATCTTTGGCGATCTAAATAATACTCACAACAGCAACAATCTTCACCTCCTCATTCAGAACATCTCTCTGCATCTTCTCTTTCTATTTCTGAAAGTCTTTCAGCAAGTATTCTTTGATCTAATGTCAACAGTATTGTAAATTCTCTACTTCTCATTAATCCTTTCGCCATATTCATTTTCTCCTTTTTATATAATTTTTTATTATTTGCTTTAATCAAAATTTAATATAAAAAAATACTCCTCAATCGTAGTTGTGATGCGCTTCACGTGGCAGTTATCCAATCAGAGAGCATTATTGTTATTGTGTATAAAAATAGCGTGTAAATCCAATTAAACTTGAATACACGCTTAATATTTTAAAGTTAATTATAAAACAACCAATTAGTTTTTCTATAATTGTCCATTTTCTAACATATTACTTTGTATCTTTAAAATATATTTTATATCCATACTCGTATATTGAGCAATTTTATCTATAGACATATCATCTTTTAACATTTCTTGTATCATCTTATCTTGAGTTTCTTTTTTTGCTTCTTCAACTCTGTCTTCAGCATATTGTTCCATTAATTCACACATCTGCTCCTGCCCCCTCTCTGAGTTTTTAATATAATCCATTCTGTTCGTAAACACTGGAAACTTTGGTTCATTTATTTCTGTCTTGGTGAATAGTTGCATAAGCTCTGCTATTGGACTTCCATCATTTATCTTTGTATTGACACATACTATTTTCATTCCATTATCTACTATTTTTCCTGTTTCTCTTACCACTTTGTCAATATGATATGTAGTTTTTCCTGCTTTTAATATATCAAATTCAGATATATAAACAATAATTACATTTGGTACATTTTCAAATTGACTTCCAATTTCTGTTATACAAGCTGCATTATATCGGATTCGTTTAAAATGATTATCATTATTCGCCCTTTGTACTTCAATATTACAAAAAGTCCCATCACCTAATGTACATAAGACATCTACCCTTACAGAACGCTCTATTAGATTCCTTACATCTTTTTGCACTTTCACATCATGGACTATCAGTTTATCGTCTTCTAAAATAACTCTTAATATTTCTTGACAAAAAGCAGCATCGTCTGCCAAAACTTCAAAAAATATATCATGAATTGGTTTAAAATTTTTTATTATTTCTAATTTTTTATTATCTACTATGTTTCCCATCACACCACCTTCTACATTTATAACTTTTTTTACTTAGAATACACTAAGCACTATAGATATTAATTATAAAGCAAATAATTCTTCAAATGTTATTTTAAAATTAGGAAACATAACAATTTGTAGTTCCTCTTTATTATGTTCTGTTATTGTTTTATAAAGATAAAAATATGTTGTTCCATCTTCCTTTCCATCATTCAAATATATTTCAATTTGCTTTTTTCTCCAATCAACTATCCAATATTCTGAAATCCCTACCTTTTGATAAATTTGCATTTTTCCTGTTCTATCATATTGTTCTGTAGCTTCTGAAAGCACTTCCATCACCATTCTAGGAATACCTGTTAAAGATACATTTTTTCTATCTCTAGTATTACAATTAATTGAAGCATCTGGAATAATAATATTATTGTTATTTTCCCTCCATTGGTACTGAACACCATCTCCAAGTACACGACATAACGAATCTTTAATTTGTTTTCCAACTGTAACAACAAAATTATTAATTACAAAAGAATGTTCAATAAAAGTATTACTCATATCCATTATTTGTAATGCACTATCCATAAGACCTCCTTCATTAACTCAATTTTTCCATTCCTTTATACCATCAAAGTATTCTTTTACTTCTTTCATCAATAGCTCTTTAAATAAGTATTCAATTCCAATTGGTGTTATATAACACTTATTAAAATTTGTAACCTCATATAATTTGCCACTTCCTACAACCTTTATTCCTTCTATTAATCTATAACTTTCCATACAATGGATAATATAATTAAAATACTTTTCATTGTATTTTGGAAGAATCCCTTGAAGCTCCTTTTCATTTACATCATTACCTAATTTAATTTTTTCATATAGGTAATTTAAAATTTGATATTGTATAACGTGAAAATCATCTCTTTTTATTGGTATTCCTTCTACCTGATTTTTTATCATTTTATCAAAATTCCTCCTTTTTGTCTATTTCTTTTATGAAACATTATATTTTTTCTTATTTGTAGGAAGATATTATTAGTCACTGCAATATGTCCATATATTTAACTTTTCAAGACCATATTTTTTCAAATATGTATTTAGTCTTTTCATAAATCCTTTTCCAACTTCTTCAAGTCCTACAATAATTGCTTTTATGTCATCATTATCTAATTTTTCAAGGTTTTTACAGTTTGACCACCTACCAGGACAATACTCTGGATTATCACATATTCTAACAATGTTATAGCTTTTTAATATGCTTTTATCTGGTTGTCCACTATAATGAGTAAATGTATAACACTCTTTTTCTTTTTCAAGGCATTCTTTTAAATATTTGATTTTATTCGTTATTTGTTCCATATTATTCTGAATGAAATAATTTACATCTGTTTGCGCCTTTTCTGCTAGCCCTTCCGCCCGTTCAAATTCTTCCTGTGTATATGTCCCATACATTCCCATTTCAAAACAAAAATCTTTCTGGATTCTTGGTTTTTCAAGACTGATAATATTTCCATTAGATAATTCTACCACATAGGCACACTCTTTCCTTGCAAATTCTTGCATATGTTCACTATCTACCCATACCTCTTTTCTAATAACTTCCATATATTTATCTTTTAATTCTTTCTGATTTTTCATAATTTCTCTTGCCTTTCATTCTTGTTTCTATAATTTTCTGTTTAGAGCTGTCACAACGACTTAAAATCTATAACCCATTCTTTCTAAAACTTCAACAGCTTTATCATAGTCTTTAAACTCTCTTTTTTGATTTTCAAATTTTATTGTTACGTTGTTTTCTGTTTCCTTTATAACTGCTTCTTCTTCAAAAATATTGTACATATATTCTGTCATACCACTTCACTCCTGTAGTTATATATTTCACTTTTCCCAATAATAGCCATTCCCATCTTGTGTATACAAATATAATCCATTTTCAGTTGTGGAAAAATCTACTACTTGCCGCATATCTATATAATTATTATAAAAATCATATGATGTTGTATTAATATAATTATCTGGTATAACTTCAATAATTTTTTCCTTTTCTACTTCTTGTATTTCTGTAATCGTTTGAATTTCTGTTACTGTTTCAATTTTGGTTACTGTTTGAGTTTCTATTATAGTCTTAGCTTGTGTTGTTCCTATTGCATATGAACCAATCCCAATAACTGCTGCCATTACTGTAACTATTATTTCATTTTTCATCTATGTTTCCTCCTGATTTTTTATATTTTCTTATTTGATAATACATAATTTTAGACAATAAAAAAGCGCAATGCCTATTTTTAAACTTTGCGCTTCTTCGTGATATTACATTACATATATAAATTACAATTTTCCACTTTTCATTATTTCAGTCAAATAACTTAACATTCTTTTTAATAGTTCTGCCATCCAAAGGTATAAGTATTCCTTCGCTAGTGAAATGTACTTTTCCCTTTTTCTTTGGTGTTCTATTTGGATAATATCCATTTTTATATTTCTTCCATTATGTTTTTTGCGCTTCCTCACTATTAAAATAGTGTATAATATGAGTACGCACTTCACCTAGACAATTAATCATTTCTTGTTCCAATTCAATGTAGTATATTTCATTATTTTGAATAGTTCCACCTCCAGTAAATATTTAACGATACTATTAATTAAGACATAAAAATAACACCACAATCCTTTTAGACTGTGATGTTAATACAAAATTTATTTATCATTTTATAGGTTAGGAATATCTATATTTTCCTCTTTGTATTTATTGCCCAAACAAATCAGAATGTGTGCCAGTTCTATATAATTCCAAATATTCATTGTCTTGGTGGTATATTAAAAGCCAATCTGGCATTATGTGACACTCTCTGTAATCCTTGAAATAAAGGCTCTGGTATCTGCAATTTATCAAGAATCTTTTCTAATAATGAAAAATCATATTGTCGCTTCTGACAAATCTTCAGGTCTTTTTTAATCTTCCCTGAATATTTAATTTTCAACATTTGTCAATCCTCCAACATCATTTGTAAAAAATCATGTACAGAACCTTCAAATACTTCACCGCCGCCATCTTCCAATTCTTGCATTGCCTCTAGTATTTCAGAGTTTGGGATTTCTTCAGGGATTGCTACACCCTGTAAAAATGCTACCACATATCCTAGTTTATAATCAGGTACAGCATTTAATAATTGCATTGCTTGTTCTCTTTCACTCATAATTCGCCCTCTCTTTAACCTTTTGAAACAATTTCTAATCCTTTTGATGGTTCTGGAATATCCCTGTTTTCCTCCTTTGCTATAGCAATCCACTCTTCTATAACTACTTGTATATTTTTAACCGCTTCATCTGCTGTCCTTCCATCTGCCATACAACCTGGCAAATCAGGTACGGTCACAATATAAGATTGATCTATATCTGACCATATCATATACATAGGATAATGCATAAATAATCCTCCTCAATAATGATATTTGCAAGTATAAATAATTAAATTATTATTTTCTACTTGATAGACAAGTCTATGCTCATCATTAATTCTTCTACTCCACTTACCTGCTAAATCATACTTTAATCCCTCTGGTTTTCCTATTCCTTCAAATGGATTTCTTTTAATATCTTTTATTAATTCATTTATTCGCTTTACTATCTTCTTGTCTGTATTTTGCCAATAAAGATAATCTTCCCACGCATTTTCAGTGAAAGACACATTCATATACTAATCCTCCACCTCAAAACTAACTAAATTTCCATTTTCTGCCTGTTTAATAGATTCTTTTAACCAATCATAATTTGCTTTACTTTCTCTAATATAAAGATTTTCCATTAAATTATCATAATATGCTTGTGACATTAAAACTATATTTTCATTATTTTTTCTTGTAATTATAGCAATATCCGAATCTTGTACAACTTGATTACATATTTCCTTAAAATTATTTCTTATATTTGCAAAACTAGTGGCTATCATAAAATCACACTCCTTTTTATAAATATATTACTCAAA
Organism: uncultured Lachnospira sp.; assembly: GCA_910585095.1. Taxonomy (GTDB): domain Bacteria; phylum Bacillota; class Clostridia; order Lachnospirales; family Lachnospiraceae; genus Lachnospira. The sequence goes on along the minus strand of CAJUBU010000031.1, from coordinate 21,578 downwards.
AATAATATTGTCAATACATTATACAATTCACAATATACAGTTTTTGTTATATTTACTTATATTTGACCTTTCAACACATATTAGTATATTTTGATGCGAAATAATTACAAATGGATAAGATTGCTTATTATATAAAATTTGATTAAAAGAATTTGTAACTTGTTCTTATCAGAATATAAAAAGCAGGATTTAAAACCCTACCTATACTTTCTATTATATATATAATAAATTAAAGTGCCAATTTATATAAAGCTAACTGATTAAGGCTTACACCTTCTTTTTCTGCTTCAATCGCTAGTCTTTGATGTAAAGATTTTGGAATCCTTACAACAAACTTTCCACTATATTTTTCTGCTGCCTCTGGAATTGGTACAGGAAGATTATTTTCCAGTTTTACCTCAATATATCCTTCCATTGCCTCATTAAGGCTTTGATACAATCCATTCAGAGTATCACTTGTACTTTGACAGCCATCTAATTCTAAAATCCTACCATAAAAATAATGTCCACTTTCATCGTTCATCTCTTGCACTAATCTTGTATATGGCATTTTCATATAATCTTTAACTTCCATGCTATTCCTACTCCTTCCCGCTTATTATATTATGTTAGAATAGATAAATTACTCCCCTATTCTGTTTAACACATCTACAACATAAGCTTTTTTAATGGATTTTCTTGTTTTATTGTTATCAAATCTCCTGTATCTTTATTCAAATAATGTTTATGACTTCCTTTTTGTCTTGCTGGAATATATCTATATGCACCAAGAACCTTCTCCACTTCCTCTGGTCTTATTCCATTTGGTTGTTGTATCTTTTCAATTAGCTTTTTTACATTTGACACTTTAACTGCTCCTTTTCATATATAGTATTATATTTAGTACTAATAATCAAGAGAATTATATAAAAATCTTTGTCACTTTTTGAATTTTATAGCAGATTCATCTATGACCTACACAATGACAAATTACTTGCTCCGCTATATCCAGAGATATTTGACCTTTATTAGAATATGACAAACCATAGCGGAGCTTATTCTTTTTATGTTTTCTTTCATGCTCCATCATCTCAATGATTTCTTGATTATGTTTGTGTTCATTATACATGTTTCTAAGATCTTCTTGGCGTGGATGCTTCCATATAACAGATGTATTCCATAGGTTATGAAGGATAGTATACTTACTACCCTTCTTACAATTGCTTATCCTTGTTTATGATTTTACATTGCATCAACTGCAACTCCTGTCATTCTTGCCCATACTAACTTAGTTAAATATTTTTGAATTGCTACTTTTAAAGATTTTTCATTTTCTCTGTAGCTTCTATATTTAAGTCTGCCAGTTTTTTTGTCAAGCTGTAATACATTGCCCAACGAAAACATTAAATCTCCAATGTGTTTGTTACCTAATGTCATTTTAAAGCTACTTGATACACTTTCAACTTCTACACAAGACATCATTGCCGCATTTTTTAAGCTAGTTTTTAAGCATGTAATTTTTTCTTGTTGTTCTTTTGTAAGTTGTACAACTTCACCTTTTAATATTAACAGAACATTGTCATATATTGCAATAAAACACTCTTTTGTTGCTGCTATACAATTATTTACTGCATATTCAATATTTTTATTAAGTATAATACTACTTGCAAGTGAAGCTAATTGATTTACTGTATGATATTTAGTTGATATTTTATCAAGCTGTATTTCAATACATTTCAACAACATTTCTTTACCTTCTAGATTGTCTGCATCTTTATCTGTAAATTCTTTGTCTACGTCTGATTGCTTTTCTTTTAGTGTAGTAATTTCAGTTTTTATACTATCTTTCATATTGTATAACACTGTATATTGCACATATTGTTTAAATGCCAACTTATGAATAACGAAACTCGCATATGTAAAATATGTGGAACAGAGAAAAAGATTATAGATTTCTTTGGGAATGATACTATTTGCAAAGAATGTTCTCGCAAAGAATCAGAAAAAAACATTAATTTGCCAAAATCTTCATCTTCTTCCAAATCATTCTCTGAAATGGATGATATATATAAAGATGTTTTAACTGCAAAAAATGCCAAAGAACATATTAATCAAGACTATGAATTAAATTGGTTAGAAGATAAATGTGAAGACTTTATTTCTCAAGTCAATGACAAATTTTTTGATTTACTTGTGGTTATTGAAAAGATGGATAAGGAACATATTAATGAAGCATGTACTATTTTAGAAGATTTTATCTTAAAAGTTTACAAAATACAGCAAAAATTTAAAATTCAAAGAAAATTTAATTATGAACAAAAACAGGAGAATTATGAAAAACAGGAAATTTTAGAATCTGAGACTAAGTATGAAAAAATAGATTCAAGTATGTTGCACGCTGACCTTTCTTACCAAAATATATTTAATTTTGAGAGAGTTCAATTAATTATTGATACATTTACCCCAGAACTATTACAACCTTTAGAAGTTAGTTATAGAAATGAATAATATAATGTCATTGATGGAAAGCATAGACTTACTGCGATTAAAGAAATTGAAAAAATTACAGGAAGTAAAATTCCTGTTCCTTGTTGGGTTCATCGTGGCTTAACAGAAAAGGAAGAATATGATTTATTTGTACAACTTGTAAAAAACAGACGTAAAGTTTCTTCTATGGAAATTTATAAAGCTGCTTATGAAGCTGGTAATGAATTTACTGTAAATTTTATTGATATTATTAGAAAAGTAGGTTTTATTTTTGACTTTGAAGACACGCCTAGAAATGGACGTATACATATGACAACAACTCCTCATAAAATTTTTAAAGAACTTGGTGAAGAAAAGTTTAAAGATTTCTTAACTATTTTATATTCAACATGGAATGGCAACAAAGATTTTCTTGGTAGAGATTTTATGAATGGATTTTATATATTTTATAAAACATATAGAAATAATATCAATACAAAACTATTTGTAAAACGATTACCTATTTTAACTAAAGAAGAAATAGATTTTTATGTTAACACTTGTCATAGATTTTTATGTTAACACTTGTCAAAGAAAAGATAAAATAAAAAATATTGCTAATAAAATCTTTCAGAAATACAACAAAAACAAACGCTTATATCCTAATAACCTTTTAATTGAAAAAGGATTTTTCTTTATGGATTAAAAAATTTGATGAAGAAAGGAATTTTATAAATGACAAATTTAAAAATAGATCCAGAACTAAGAGACTTATTGCCACCTCTTTCAAAAGAAAAATTTGAAGAACTTGAAAAGATGATATTAGAAGAAGGATATGATGGTACTCCTATCCTTATATGGAATGGTTATATTGTTGACGGACACCATCGTTATTCAATTTTTAAGAAACATAATATTGAATTTAACACAGAAAACATTAGTCTTCCAAAAGATTGTGACAAATCTGATGTCATGGAATGGATGATTACAAAAATCTAATAAAATATTTATCTTCATATTAGGTGCAAAAGAAAATTTATCATTACCATATAATCTAGCTGGAAATAATATGTTGATGCATATTAAAAGTTTACTATCGCCTGCCACCCATAAATGAAATATATAAAAACAAATTGCTATGATAGATACAATAATCAAATTAATAAAATAAATTGCTAAAAACTCATTTTTTAATATTATAAAATAAACTATATTTATAATAATTCCCATTATTGACATCAATAACAATATTTTATTTTGAATTATTCCATTTTTAATATCTGTATAAGAAACATAAATACCTAACAATATAATTAATGCCATGAGAATCGCTTCACAAATATACATCTTATACCCCTTCTCGATTGGATAACCCAATGAGATAATTTTCAAATTCATACATTGCTATAGTTATTGAAACTTTACATTTATAAAAATAACAAATCCAATATTCATAATTTGATTCTAATTTTATACTAGCCATATTTGAAAAATCTTTTATTGTATGAATTATGTATTTTTTGTCATATATTTTTTTATTCAACAACAATTTATTATTCATTCTTTTCAAACCAATCTATTAAAATATCATCCGCTTTAAAGTCATCTGTTTCTTCATCGTCAATGGGACTAATATTGATTATTGTAGAAGAAAGTGATCTCGCCACTATCATTTCTCTAATATTTTTTGTTTTTTCTGCCACAATTAAACGTGTTTGTTGTGCTATAAGTTCATTTTCAAATTTTAAATATATATCATCTCCTGATACATTATCTTTAGCAATTAGTGTTACTAAATATTCTTGTTCATTTGTATCTAAATGAATATACATAATATCTGTAAAAGAAAAAGCAGCTTTCATTAATACTTCTTTTGAATATAACTCTTTTGAAAATTTACGCATTATATCATTCCTTTTCTATCTTTTGCATATATCTTTTTTAATTTATAATATTTTTTATTATATTGTACATAAAAAATTTAACTTTAGCATTATACAATATAGCTAAAATTTCAGACTTATATTTGTGATAATTAATCATATACTTACATTTAATTATATACATAATGTATAATTTATATAATATATTATATTTAATTTTTATGTTTTTAATTTCTTAACACAATTTCATTTTCCTAGTAAAACGATAGGTGATTATATTATTATGCTTTTTAATATATCATATTATATATTCATAAATATCACATTTTAACTTTTATGAATGGAATTTTAATTCTATTAAAAATGCGCTAATACTTGTAACTAATTTTATAAATTATATAACTAAATTATTCATAATTATACATTTTATATATTTCTTAGTTAATATTTTTATGATACAATATCTCCAAAACATTTTAAGGAGGAACATTTATGCGAGATACAATGAAAGATGCAATTGCAGGTACTGCGGTAGGTGCTATCATTACAGGGATTGTTTCTTTTTCAATATTTCATTTTGATAATATTGAAACTCAAAAGACTATTGTAGACACTCTTTCACAACATTTCGACTCAGTTGACAAAAACATGTCATATGAGCAAGCATTAGAAGCCATATATAATGAAAAAGAAAATTTAAAAAATGATATTCAATCTTTGAACACTGATTTAAATAACCTAAATGAAGAGCTAAACAAGAAAAAGGCAGAAATTAACACCCTTAATTCTCAAGAAGAAATCAACAAAATCATTCAAAACGCTACTGATTATTGGAATGATTCTAACTTTATTCAATCATTAACTCTTTTAAAAAACTCAAAATCAAAGTCATCTGATATTGAAGCATTATATAAACAATATCTAAATCAATATAAAGAGCATTTATTGTCTAAGGCAGATTCTTTTGTTTCAGAAAATAAATATGATGATGCTATCGCTCTAATCAATGACTCTTTAGTAATAATGGCTAATGATACAATATTAAAGCAAAAAATAGAGGAGATTAAAAACTCAAAACCGCAAGCTCTTATGAATTTAATATTACCATATGAAACTCAAGGTTATACTCAAAAAATTAGTAGTGATTCTATGCAAATGGATGGAAACAAATACTATAATGGATTTCAACTTGCAGCATCACCATCACAAACGACAAATTATGCAATTTTTAATTTAAATTCTAAATATACAAAAATTACAGGTGTTATTGGACACATTGACGGATCTGGCACAAACGATAGAACTGTAACAATATTTGCAGATGGTTCTTTGATAGATACTATAGATATTAATTATCAAGATTTACCAAAAGAATTATTAATCAATGTAGAAGGAGTTAATCAACTAAAAATAGAAGCAACATACGCATGGACACAAACTGGTTTTGGTGATTTACATATTCAATAATTAAATCCTACTATATTTATATTAATAAAATTACTCTTTCATCAAACATGAAATATACTTAAAGTTCAAAGGAGGAAATTCTAATGAATAATTTACCCATATTAGAAGGTATATACTATATAACTACAATTATAGTATCTTTTATTTCTTTTCGTAGTTTATTCCGTATTTTTACAACTTCCGATCAATATGAAACTATCTTTGTTAATAATACTCATAAAATTTGGATTAAAAGAGGTTATTTTATTAAAATCTTCATTAGATTGACTATAAGCTATAGTTATATTTTTTATGGTTTTTGTTTATTTGGTAATACTATTTTAAAAATATTTAATTTCATATTATATTTTTCAATTTTAATGTGCTGTGAGTATTTTTTTGTTCTTCTTTTTAAAGAAAATTTTATTATCCAAATATATACAAATTTTTTACTACAGAAACAAATAAATAAAGAATCCTTTGTTTTTATATTATCTATATTTTTTACTATACTTTCTAAATATGATAGGCTCAATTATTAGTGTAAAATATTTAACTATAATTTATGTAATTTTACTTATTATATTTTATTATATATATATTAAAAAGAAAAAGGAACACATAAATAATGCCCTTTATAACACTATGATAGGACAATTTTTTCATTCTTTATCAATTTTATTATTAAAAATATTATATTTTTTTAGTAATCCACCAAAATTTAACGTAAATAGGTTTTCAATAGCATATTTTAAACGAAATTTACTTGATATATATCATAGTAAAAATTTTATCCTAATTTTTATTGTTATATTTATATTAATATTAATCAATACTAGTTATATTACTAATCTTTATTTTAATTTATCCTCTTTTTTAATATATCAAAATAGAACTTGGAATATTTCATACATTACAACAGATAATTATGCCATATGTTCATATAACAATTATATAATAATAATTAAAACTGATATAATAAAAAATAATTACATATGTATAAAAAATAATGATGGTTACTATTTTTATGAAAAAGAAAAATTTAAAGAGATTTCATTTTAAAACCATTTATAATATCTAAATTTTCTAATTATAATCCCTTCAGAAGTAAGTTACAAATAATAGATAAATACTTAATATTATAGAAATGTCTATTTAGAACACCCCTCACATTGAATACTATAAAAATATCGTGAAACACAACAATGTATAAAAAGTTTACTACCACTAACCAGCAAAAACATAAAATAATTTCATAGCAATTTTTGACAAGATATGATATAATTCTTTCTAATCAGATTAGAACAACGTAGGGATAGTCTGGTGATTGCTCTTTCTGGAAACGGAAAGGGGGTTCTATGAATACATTAGAAGTATTAACACTACTGTTAGTAGTATTTGCTGCCTTAACTTACATAGATAATCACCACAACAAGTAAAATGGCTACCTCCTACGCCAAATAGGAGATAGCCTGTTGTAACTCTTAAACATCGTTTATTAGTTTCCGGTGACAATCATCGGACAAGCATATATCCTTTGATTGTTTCTAAAATAATTAGAAACAATTTCTTGCATATTTGCAAGTGAAAAGTTTAGGAAATGGGGATGTTTTTTGCATCTTCATTTTTTATAGCTTTTTTGCATTTTCAGAATAATTTTTAACATAAAACTCTTTCTTTATTACTAATATCATATTTTATATAAATAACAAATTTTATGAATTTGTCTCCATTTAAAAATTTAAAATCTCCATTTTATCTCCACTAAAAAGTTATAAAAGACTAATTTATGCTAAAATATGCCATAAATTATAGCCTTTTAATTTTTCGCACACTACTTCTTAATCCCTTTAAATACCATACAAAGCGTCATTTTAAGCCATTTTACTGCCATTCATAAGGCGTGTTTTGATAAACATAATAAGTAATCCAATATTTTTTTAATAACACGCCAAACAGTTGATTCTACTAAACTTTTATTTAATTTATATTACCACTACACCAATTTTACACCAATTATGCCATCTTTCTTTTTATATCTATAACATTATTATTGCCTTTTTGAACAATTTTTTCAATATCCATTGCTGATTTATCATCTGTCACATGTGTATATAAATCCATAGTCATCTTAAGACTAGCATGACCCAAATAACTTTGTACCACTTTGGCGTCTACTCCACTTTCAAAACATCTTGTAGCAAATGTATGTCGAAATGTGTGACCACTAAAGACTTCAAATTGCTCATTAAAAGGTTTTGTAAGATTAATTTGTCGTATTACTGTGTTTATTGCACCTGAAAATATGACAGAATTTAAGGGGGTATTAAATTTTGTTACAAATAAATAGTCATTTTGTTGTTTTGGTCTTTTTTGAGAAATAATATTTTTTAAATTAAGCTGTTTTTCCAAATAAATCTTACAAATACTGTTTATTGGAACTTTTCTATAACTTTGCTTAGTCTTTGGCGGCTCAATATGAAATTCTTTCTTATCATCTGTAAGATACTTTTGATAGACAAGTGTTTTATTAACATCAATAAAGCCATTCTTAAAGTCTATATCTTCTATTTTTAAGGCGAAAAGCTCACCTGGTCTAAGACCAGTATTAACAGCTACATTAAATAAATTATCATAAAATGTATTTCTACAATAATCAAAAAATATATTTTGTTCTTCCAAAGTTAACGATTTTGCTTTAATTTCTTTATCTGCTCGAAGTTTTATACCACTTACAGGATTATTTATAATAAAATTATCTTCAACTGCTCTCTGAAGCATATCTCGAAGAATAACTTTTATCTTATTTTGTCTTTCATACGCATAATTTTCTTCACTTGCTCTGTCAATAAGCTGCTGTATGTCAGACTTTACAAGAGAATTTATACGCCTGCTGCCTAAATAAGGCGAAATATTTTTATTATATATATGTGTATATTGACTTTTTGTATTTGGTCTAATACTTTTTTCTTTATAAACCTGCATCCAGTGTTCAAACCATCTATCAAGCGTAATTTCACTCTTTATACTTGATAGTTTTTCATTTCCTGCTATCGCTTCTGCTAATTGCTTCCTTAATTCTCTTAAATTTCTTCCATAAATAGCTTTTCTCTTTCCCCACCTGTCAGAATATCTAGCTTGATATAAACCATCTTTTCTCTGACTTAATCCTATGCCTAATTCTTTCCCTTTTAAATCTTTCCCCATTGAAACTCTCCTTTCTGTAAAGAAGAGCCTTAATATAGATATATCATACTATAAAAAGGCTTAAAACTCAACAAAACTTCTTATAATTTGTTATATATTCACATTTGAATTACCTTTTCTAGGTATCGCTCAAATTCTTTTCGTTTTATAAGACGATTTCTTTTTCCTATGTATACTACAAATGGACAACTTGGCTCATTTGTTATGTTACGTATCTTATTTATTCCTATATTGCTATAAGCTTCTGCCTCTCCCACTGTTAGTAAAATCTTATCTTTTATTTCAACTTTTGGCACTTCTTTCATATTTCTTTCATATTCCTTTCTAACCTTTAATTTTATTGCATATTTTTTTATTTTATTGATTAATCTTCTTTTATTATAGCAAATAATCAACTTTTGCTATTTACCTCTTATAAAATCCATGTTTATTAATCTATATTGTGATGAATAATCATACTTTCTGATAATAATACCTTCTTCCACCAATTTATTCATATGTACATGTATAGTTGATTTTGTCCTATTAACACCTTCTGCAATCTCATCATAGCTTGGATAAAATTGAGTTTTCTTGTAGTAATCAACAAGTTAATTATGCTTTCTTTAATAGTTGTCATCTATTTATCTTTCCCCTTTCTTTCAATGCTTTCTCTGATTCTTCTTTGGTGAGGAAAACGGTTTTGCCTATTTCACTTACCGCAAAAGTTCCCGTAATACTTCCGTTTGAATTTATATAGTAAACAACAACTTGACCTAAAGCCTTTTCTTCTTCCCAATCATCATCATTCAAACTTCCAAAAGAAAACCCAGTAACCTCATAACTGCATAGTCTGCCAAAATCAATATCCCAAACCATATCTCCAACCGAACAAGGCAATTTCAATAATTTGCCTTGTTCTTCTAAGTCCTCGTATTCTTTCAGCCGTTCTCTCAAATCAGCCATAGCCCACAGATTCCGATAAAATACTGCAATTAGTCCTTGAATATCGTCCATTCCATATTGCAATGAATCCATCATGAAATCGTCAAAATCGTCATCACAAGTAAACTCGTTTGGAATATCTGTGTACTTTTTCAGAAGTTTAATTGCCAATTTCCTTGCGTCAAAATCGTCCTCAAAATCCCTATATCTTGCTTTTCTATTCTTTGCGTAGCACGAATTGTGCGCTAACTCATACATGCCCATTTCTGATACTTTTTTATTGCTTGTCAACCTTTTCATTTTGCTCTCCTTATGATTTACTCCATATTAGTCTACATTTTATTTACTTTTAATTGTTATTATTTTTTATGTTTATATTGTAGGGTTCTGGCAGCGGTTGCCATGCCAAAACTGTATTTATGGTATAATCATATATCCCATGAAATTTTTTATCATAATACGTTAATATTGTAACAGCACCATGTGAAAAAGAAGCAAGCACTCGTTGATTTTCCTCTGGCAACCTATCTTCACATGCAATCCACCCATCACCATAGTACACCGATGACCGTTCCATATTTGCCGCCAACTTTGTGGATAAGATTTCTATTGTGTTGGCAGCTTCAAGAAATAATTTTGAAGCTTCTGGATATCCTCCTGCTTTATAAACATAAGCAGAATCCTTTAATTTCTTTATCTGTTCACTAATCATATATATTCTCTCACTCCTTCCTTTTCAAACAACCACACCTATTCAGACCAATTCAACAGACCAATTCAACTTTTGACTGCAGAAATGGCAATAATTGTGCTTAACCCTTATTCGTGATTCTCCCCATGTTTCAAATTCATCTAAAACATTTTTACAATTCGGACAAGTACATGACATTAGCAATGTTCCTTCATGCGTTAATTTCTTCGGCTTCTGCCTTTCCCTTGCCTCTCGACATTCCTCGACTGTACCAATTTTTGCATATTCAACATATTCTAATAAGGTATTCAAAAGTCCTATGCTAATGCCACATTCGTCAACATCTTCCTGTCCTTCACTGATAATCTGCAAGATTTCTTTGATTTCCTCAACTGTGCCGATTGCTCAGTACTGCTTTAATTCTAACGCCCCACACTCTCTATATTCTTTTAACATTTCTTGAATTTCATCAAATGCTTTAATTTTTATTTCTGTCATTCCGCTACCTCCTTATAAGGAACATGATATTTCGGCTTTTTTACCGCCTTGTTTAACCGCCTGCATTAATAATAATTTTGTTCTCTCCTCTTGTATTTGCAGGCTAATATCTCCTGCACACCATTCACACAAATGCAATCCAAGAGTGCGACAATTTATATCCTTAAACGGATAACCATAATCCAATTTGCCAAGTCTGTAATATTCTCTTTCAATTCCGAAAATATCCTTTTTCTTTACTTTCGGAATTTCTTCCTTACAGCAGTCACATATAATTGTTTCAATCCTCATTCCTCGTCCTCCAATCTATTCATCCGCAACACTGTCAGACTTGACATACTTCTTATTTGTCCAATTCTCTATCTCCATAGGTTCAAATATTTCCCCACACTTCGGGCAATGTGGCAACATTCCACTTTGATATTGCTTGTCCATGTCCTTAAATGCCTTGTTCTTCATTCTCCTACGCCATTCTTCATCAGCCCATTCCCCGTACAACTTACATTTTTCAAGTGCTTTCTCCTGATATTCCCTATACTTATCCATATGCTGATAAAGAGACATAAGAGCATCAAAAGCATCCAATGTAGCACCACAATCTACACATGTCACAATTCTGTTTATTGGGTCAATTTCATAGTGAGGTGGATTACATTTACAGATTTTCTCTCTACCTTTTTCGATTTTGAAAAGAGTAAATGATAGAATCTTATCCTTTTCTTCGATAACATCACTCATAGCTGCACCTCGTTCCTTATAATTTTTTATTATTCAAATAATCAAATATAGTCCTTTATCTATCTTTTCATTAACTTTCGATAAAATCAAACTCCTCACTTTCCTTCAATATTTCCTGTATTGTCAGGATAAAATACTCTTTCCCTTTTTCTGCTCCCCATTCTTCCTTGCCTGTGCCGACTGATAGCGTACACTTTGCAATGAATGATGGAGATTTTTTGCTGTAACCATTGCGAAACATGATTTCACGCTCTGGATTTTCCTCAAAAGGATTTATCAAAGAACCTTTGTATTCATCAACAATGTTAAACAAACTGAAAAATCTTCTGCTGTAATACGGTTTAATCTCCCTGTATTCCTCTTTCTTTTTTCTCGACAAAATCATGTCAAACCACTTCTTTTTAATTGGCAGAGTTAGCACCTCTGTGTCCTCCTTTATATTTCTACAAAAATTCTCCTTTTAGTCTCATATAAAATTAAATATATTCATCTGCCTATCTTCCCACATAAATTGTTCTTCTTTGTTGTGTATGCTTGTTTGTGTAAGCGTGTTCCATTTATTTCCAATCAAATTAGGCGTATTTTCTAGTTCCAACAGCTTATCCCATAAGTCCCTATGATTATTTCTTAAATGCCGCAATTCACAATCCCTTGCGTTCGGGAAAAACCAGCAGCCACCCCTACTTGTAAATTGATAAATTGGGCTTAACAAGCCATATTCCATACATTTCTGCCTTGCCATTTCCTCTGTATACCCATATTTTTCAAGCAAAGAAACTTTGTTTTCGGTATCTGCTATTCTGTCAAGCCGCTTTGGCTCGTCTATTGCAATTCCTATGTACTGCACGACTTCTTTTGACTGAGATTTCCAATAGTCTTTAATAGGCTTTAACTTGCAATCTCTCTGAACATCACAATGCCCTGACATTACAAAACCTTTCTTCATACCCACACTTTTCCCACGAATGGTTTTATGATAAAAACAGTTCATATAAGTCTTTTCAGACTTCAAAACAATTATCTTATATCCCCAACTTTCAAAAGTTGGTATTGCCTTGTTATAAATAAAATCTCGGTGTTCTGGCAGTTCTCCGCTTATATCCTTGTCAAACATGACTTCACAATACACAATCTCGTCCAATGGCTCATTATGTTCCCTTGCTAAAAGGATTGTCGCTACGCTGTCTTTTCCAAAACTGCAACTTGCAATATATTTCATTTTTTTACCCTATTTTTCCGTTTCCTATCCTTTTATCAACTTTCGATAAAATCAAATAAATTCATCTGTGCTGTTGCTACCTCTACTCTTTTCTGTCCCATTTTAAAAATATCCTTATCTTTTTCAAAGCAAATAAATTTTAATCCGTTATTATACGCAGCTATAGCAAACGTTCCACTTCCAGCAAAGCAGTCCAGTAATACATTTCCTTTTTGTGCTGATTGAAGTATCATATCTTCAGCAATGTCCAATCTTTTTTGTGTAGGATGCCAAGTTCTTTCATTTCCTTGACAAATTGGTTTTATCCAATACGATTGCCTTTGTCCTCGCTCAACATTCCAATAATGCTTTGCTCCTTTTTGTTTGGTTGCAAAGATACAAAATTCTGTACTGCTCATATAGCCTATTTTATAAATTTGAGGACAAGGATTCGTTTTACACCAAACTAGTGTACTTCTTACATGAAAGCCAATATCTTTTAATAGGTATTCAATAAAGGACACTTCATCTCTTGGAACCCACATATACATACTGGCACTATCTTTCATAGTTCTATAAACTTCTACAAAGACCTCACTAATAAACTCAAAAAATACTGTATTACTATCAAAAAAATCCCAATCTCCATAATTGAAATTTAATACCTTCTTCTTTCCATCTCTATGTAACTTTCTATTATCAATTTGAGTTCTGTCTATTACCTTTTTTTGACTAATATTGTATGGAATATCGGTCATCACAATATCTATACTGTTATCATCTATGAGTTTTAAACCCTCAAGGCAATCCATGTTATAAAATCCAAAGTCAAGCATTTCCATTATTCCCTTTACTTTGCTGTGTCTGTATTATCGAATCTACCACTTGAATAAAAATCTCCACTCTAGGATTTTCTGAATAAAATTTACATACCCGTGTATCTACAATGGCGTTATCATCATGCCATGCTACCCCATTTAATGCATCATAGATTAGTTTTGCTATATTATCTAAATCGGGCTTTACTACTGGGCGTATTCGGTGTTCCAACATTTCTTTTCGCTTTTTCTTTGATGTCGCTTGTGGAATGGGGTAATATGCTGTAATCTGTATATCCAGTGGCACTTTGTCTTCAAATCGCTTCCCCTTTGCTACTTTTTCATATAGTGCGGCAACCGCCTTTTCGTGCTGCAATGTTTCTTTTGGTGTATACGTCCGAACAAACTGTCCCTGCCTAGCAAATTTAGGTCGCTGCTTTCCAAATGGATTGCCTGGCACAGTAAATCGAATTTGTCCTATTTTATCTGCTTTCATCATGGTCTACACTCTCCATTCAAATAATCCACCAATGTATCAAGCTGCTTTTCCAATTCCATCATCTCATCAACAAGTCGATTCACTTCTTTTTGTAAAACCTTTCTTGCCACTTCTGGAATGGTCTGAATACGCTTTAAGCGTTCCTTTTCATCTTCTGTCATATCCTCTGGTTGCCGTAACAACACATCTCCTGTGCGATAGGTTCTGTTACATTCTGATAAGGGCAGCCGTTTTCTTTCATCTTCTGCAATCAACTCTGATAGAGAATTACTCATATCACCATCGTAATCTGGTTCACGCATTTTTCATCACCCCTTTATGAATACAATCTATAATTCAATTCTTTTTCTTTCAGGCTTATAACATTTCCCTTGCACATCTCCATAATTCGACTGCTTATTGCTTCATCACATTCATCCAAATCTTTTAAAAACAGTTCTGTAGAAATAATCACTGGCAGCCTATTAATATAGCGATAATTAATAATCTCATACATGATATTGATGTCCGATTCTGTAATTTTGCCTTTAAACAGGTCATCAATATACAGCACTCTTGCAGCAGCATATCGGTTTAGCTCTCTGTCATAATAGACATCGTCCATAATTTTTTGTTTAAATCTTGTAATGATATTTCTGTAAGCCATATAAACTACTCGGATATTTTGTGAAATAAGGCGATTGCAAATCGACACGCCAAGATGAGTCTTTCCTGCTCCAACTTGTCCACAAAGCAGAATCGAATTGTATCTTGTATGCTCAAATTTCAAAAAATTTTCACTGTAAACAATCGCCTTATTTTTAGCTGTTACAAGCTGTGGATTATTTTTTGTATCAAAATTTTCAAAATTCTTTGTCTGAAACTCTAAAGATATGCCACTTTGTTCCATAATCCTCTTATTCTCTTTGGCAATAAAACAGGAACAACGAGTTACACGAAGATGACCGTTTTCCATGACATCAACCCAGCCTGTATCGTTACACTTTAAGCATTGATAATTTGTTTTAGAGCTGTTCATTGGATTATTTAACATCTGCTCATATCGTTTTGACAAATCTTCCACTAAAAACAATCACTCTCCTTTCCGCTCCATAACATCTGCTCTGCTTTCGTTTATCAACTGCTCAAATATATCTGGATTATGACTTTCCTTTTCTGCTGTGAGCGGATTTTGAGGATAATTGTTGTATGCTGATTTTTTTTGAAAATCTTTATCATACTTTGTGCCATTGGATTCTGATACCATATTGTCATTTGAATAATTCCCTTCTAAAACCTTTGGAAAATTGTTCGGTAAAACAAACCAATCAAATGTGATAAACCATTTTCGTCTGTCACTACTTTTGCCTTGCAAGAAGTTGCTTTGCTTTATATTTTCAATAGCTTTTAATACATTCTCCTCGCCATATTCTTTCAGCCTTGCTACTAGGCAATCATATCGCTTTGATTTAGAGGATAATTTTATAACAGATTTAATTCCATAGGCTTCTAATTGATTCCATGCTGCTACGATACGTCGAACGGACTCCGTTTGACGAACAGTATCTTTAGATACTGTAATTACATCTGTATTTATATCTGTGCTTATATCTGGTATAGGTTGGTCATTTTGGGCATCTCGATTTGTCATTTTGTCCACTTCCATTTGGACATTTTGTCTACTTCCATTTGTCATTTTGTCCACTTCCATTTGGACATTTTGTCCACTTCCATTTGTCATTTTGTCCACTTC
>CAJUBU010000031.1:0-5399 GCA_910585095.1 uncultured Lachnospira sp. | reverse complement strand
TGTCCACTTCCATTTGGACATTTTGTCCACTTCCATTTGTCATTTTGTCCACTTCCATTTGGACATTTTGTCCACTTCCATTTGTCATTTTGTCCACTTCTAATTGGTCATTCTGTAAAATCAAATTTCCTTTTTCAGTAATTGCATACCAAATTGTCCTATCATATGAACTTTTATTATAATTTCCACATATAATTATTCCTTCTTCTTCCAGATGATGCAAAGCTCTTGATATGGTCTTTTGAGAAATATATGGAAATAACTCCGCGAATGCCTTTGTGGTACTATATGTCCAATGCTTCCCATCATAAAAATTGACTCCATTTGCCTTATTCTTTGAAATCCAAAAGTTTAAATGTTCAAGCAGAACAGCCTCCATCATTCCATATTTTGTTGCTATTTCTACATTAAAACTATGTTTCATAGCTTACCTCCAACTTTTCATTCATGGACTTATGTTTTCCAACTTTTCAACAACCTTTCCAGTTCTTCAGGAGCTAGGGTTTCTATCCCCTGCTCCTTACATTCTGATACCGTTCCATCAATTAACACACTCATTTCCTTTGTGTCATAGGTGCTGCTTCCTCGAAAAATCTTATAAAAGATAAGCTCTTTATCCTCTTCAATCTTTCTTCCACAAGGCATACAATGTACGGTTTCACTCTCAAGCATTTGCTCTACTGGAATATTCGTTTTTATAACTGCCTCTGCTATTTCCAATTCATCAATAAACAAAGGTTGTCCATATCTGCCTATCATCATATTTTTACAGCGCACTTTGGATATCCGAAGCTTGTCTGCCAGCTTATCCACTAATACATGAAAATAAGCATTGGCATCCAAACTCCTTTTATTTCTATGCTTTTTAATTTTTATATCCAATAGTTCATTATTCTTTAATTCTTCATATCCATCTGTAAGGACTTTTGGTTCATTTATTGCAATGGATAATTCAAAACGCTGTGTTATGTAATTCGAGCTTATTCCTACAATTTTTCCTGTTAAATCCATTGTTATCCCTCACTATTTCTTATCTGGATACTTTTCCAATAATTGCATTGCATTCGCCCATTGACTAACTGTCATGGCTGAAAAACTGTCTAATTGATAATGGGATAGAATAGAAGGTTCTGAAAGACATTTTTTATAAATGGTGTCTTTGATAACTTTCATTTTGATTTCATCAATAATTGTATTGGCTGCATCCTCAATCATTTGCTGATTGGATTGCTCTTTATTTTGATTCGGCTCTTCCCCGCTTCCTTTTGGTTTAATTTGATGACTATCCGAATCAGGGTCTTTCATTTCTTCTGTTGGAATACAAAAGATTTGAAAGCAAGCATATTTAAAGGCTATTGCCATTGCCTTGTTTGTTGCCTTATCTCCGCTATCCATCCCTTCGCCTATGGTAATTGCTTCAACACAGCTTCCATCCTCTGCACAGAACTTAAACTTCATTTTGCAAATCGAATAAAGAAGAGGAGTTCCTTTATTCGTCTTTCGTTCCTCTCTGCTTTGTTCAAGCACTTCAGGCACGATAAATACCTTATATTTCACTAATGCTGGATTAATGGCGTTCATCACATCATCAATGCCTCGATACATAAATCCCTGTATTTTATTTTGCTTATTTTTTCCTACGGCGTCGATTTCACCCATAATTGCTGGTATCAACTGAAAAATCTTTCCACTTCCTTCTCCCATTATTTCATCACCTCATATTCAATATTGATAGATTCAAAAAAATCCTTGACTAAGTCTAAGTTGTTCTCTCCAACGTGAACCTTTAAGACAACTATTTTTTCAGCCGCAAACGGAAATAGATTATCTGTTTCAGGTTCAATTAATTCTTGTGGCGCTTCTGTAACAACTTTATCTTCAGCTCTCTTTGCTTCCAGTTCTGCTTTGCTTACTTCTTCTACCCTCTTGGCTTCTTCTTGTGCTTTCCTTGCTTCCTCAATTCTTGCAGCTTGTCTTGTTAATGAATTTATCTTTTCAATTGCAAGCTGAAGACTTCCTGTATCTTTTAATACGTTCAATGCGTCTTTTTCCCAAGCTGACTGCATAGACTGAATGGTTGATATTGATACCTTTATCTGTGAAAAAGCCATTTCCATAGCTTCTCGAATCGTTTTATCCTTACATGTGGCATTTTCCCATTTAGTGTCATATATCTTATCTAGCGGCAGCCAATCTGCTAATTCTGCATTTTCTTTTACTACAAACTCATATATCTTCTTAATATCGTTTCTCTTAGCTGCTTTTCGGTCTTCTTCGTATGCCTCTAACTGCGAATGAATCAGCTTAACTGGCTCATCATACAAATCAATAATCTTCTTTGCTCTTGCCTCAAATACCTCATAAGGCTTCATCCATGCTTTTTTTATAGCCTTTCTTTCATCATCAAGCGACTTCTTTTCTTTCCGAATATCTGCAAGAAGCTCTTTTCCATCTTGAATAGAATCCTTTGTAATAACAACCTGTGCATATTCTGATAACTTCTGTTGAATGGAAGCTTCTACTACATCAAGATTATCTTCTATTGTTCCAATGTTCTTTTTTACTTTTACTGGTACTAAATTACTCATATACACTCCCTTCTGCTCTTGACAACCGTTCTCCTGTAAACTCTAAAAATTCATATATTGTCATATCATCTAAACATGCTTCACATAATTGTCCACTTGGTGAATCAAGATAGGATTCACCTTCAAATATATCTTCTTCACACCTGCAACACTGAAATACTGGTATTGGCTCTGGCGCATTGGGACATTGAGAACGACAAGGAGTACTCAAACATATCTCACACATTTATCGCTTTACCTCCATATTTTTAAATTTCTACTTGATTTATTCATTAAGAAATGCTATAATATGGTTGCTGTATGGAGTGCCTTCGCATTATGCGGGGCGCTCTTTTTTATGTCATCGCATTTCTTACATAAATCCATTGTTAGCTTTGAAAACTCAAGGCTTCGCACATATTCCTCTATCAGCTTTACAAGATACCAGCGCTGCATAACTGCTGCTCTACGTTCCTGCTTATATATGTAATCCTGCTTGTCTTTAGCATACTTAAAAGCCTCTATATATTGTTCATCTGTAATGTGACATCCCAGAAGCTGCTCTACTTCCATTTTCATTTTTTCATCAATAAATCCTATAACCTTGCCATTATGAATACTGGTGCATTGACCTTTCATATTAATCATTTCTAAGCAATCACTTATTGTTATTGCATTTACATTCATTGTTATTCTCCTTTAATTATGTTTTAACTTCTAATCCGCATATACTCTTTGTGTAATGTGACTTTATAATTTGCTTTCTCTGCTCAAATTCAATATTTGCAATCAAAAGTCCTATATCTATCCTTTGCAATTCCTCTATTGTCTTTATTTGTTCTGCTGTTAAATACGGTCTGATAGAATTTTCTTTCTTATCAATTCCATTTTCTTCCTTAAAGTGTTTTGCATCTGTTCCAAGCACAATACGGTTAATCATGTTAATTTCATTGCTGAAATGGTAAAACTTAGGTTTTTCGTGTGCCTGCTCTATCGCTCTTGTAAGTGCTGGGTAGTCCATTTTGGCGGTTTGGATTGATTTTATGAAGGTTTCCATATCGTTAAAGCGTTTTATGTACATTTCTTTAAACATTCTTGCTCTTGATGTCTTAAACTCCATAACAACCATTGCAAAACTGTCTTTTGTAAGTAGGTATTTTTTATTTCTTTTTCCACTTTTATCCTTATATGTATTGACTTCAAAATTTTGGACGATAAATTCTTTACTCAACCCACTTGTCGGTTGAGTTAAATTTTCTATTGTTTCTATAACATGGGCATGTCTTCTTTCAAACGTTTCTGCAATCTGCAAACTATCGCAGTAAGCAACTCCGTTTCTTTCGTATAGATTGAGTTCTGTGTTTAATACAAATTTCAAAATATAGTCAACCTCCCATTTCTTCTATTCTTGTATGAGAATTTTTTGAACATTTTAGATAAGTGCGATTTTGCGTTTATCTCCAAATCCTCTTGTAATAAGCCTAACTGCTGATACCCCCTGCCATTACATTTTTTACAACCGCTTCCTTTGCACGAACATTCCCTTCCCTCAATGGCATATAAGACTTCCTGATGTCTTTTCCCAAACTTTTCAGCCACAATAAGACTTGTTGTAATCGGAACTCCGTTTCTCTCTGAAACAATTTCAACCAATTCATTCAAATAAAATCACCACCTTTACAAATTTTCAATTACCTTTCCCTTTTTAAGCACTTCTTCTACAAGGCTTTCTACATCTTTGACCGACTTATCAATACTTCTGATAACTCCAATCAATGCCCAACCAACCTGTGAAGAAGTCAAACTTCCCACACTCAAAGAAGTTTCTATTAAAGTTGCAGTTTCTAAAATTATCAGTAATTCATTCTCTAATTCTTCAAGTCTATCTTGCATTTCTGTAATTTTCATAGACACCCCCTGTTATATTCAATAAGTATGTATACATATTGTCTATATAATTCTCGTCTATAATATAGTACAATTTGTATGTAAAGTCAAGAATTATTTTAGGAGATTATTATGTTTAATGAGCGACTTCGTGAAACCCGCAAAAAATGCGGTTTTACTCAACAAAATATGGCTGATAAACTTGGAATTTCTTTAAATGCTTACCAAAAATACGAACAGGCAGAACGTTCACCCTCTTTAGAATGTCTTGTAACCATAGCAGATATTTTTGATATATCTATTGATTATTTATTATGTCGAGATGAATTTATAAGTTCTCACGTAATTTACGTTGATGAACATTAAGCAAATCTTCAAGTGTATCCCATATTTCAAAATTACCAATTCTATCCCCAGCTTCTATTTTCTGATAATACACAAGTGTTATTTCAAGTCTATCTGCCATTTCTTGTTGCGTCATGCCCGCTCTCTGGCGGGCTTCCTTTAGATTCTTTCGCATAACAACTCCTTTATACTCTTCTTTTTTTACAACTATAATTCACTTCATTTTTTATAGGATTATAAAAATTTTTTTATGTAATATTACGTATTTTTCTATTGACATACGTAATATTACGTATTATAATATAACCATGATAAGGAAAGGAGATACAAAAAAATGCCAATGACACCAAAGGAGATGATAAGACATCTCAAAAAAAATGGTTTTGAAGTGGTTGGACAAAATGGTTCCCATGTGAAAATGAGAAATGATACCACTAAACATCAAACAGAAGTTCCTTATCACAGCAAAGAACTTAAAAAAGGTCTTGAGCAAGCTATATTAAAACAGGCGGGGCTTAAATAGTCCTGCCCCCTAAAAACTGGAGGCGTTAGTATGAACAAATTATTTTATCCTGCATTATTCCACAAAGCAGAAGAAGG
>CAJUBU010000030.1:14834-31874 GCA_910585095.1 uncultured Lachnospira sp. | reverse complement strand
GCTTTCATGTATGGTATAGTTAATATGCAGTTTTGATGGAACAATTTTTTGTTTGCAATTAGATATAAGTAGATATTTTTTAGGCAAATAAAAAAGCGAGCTATATTTATAGGGGTGTGGTGAAGTGGTATCATAGGGGTCTCCAAAACCTTTGGTGGGAGTTCGATTCTCTCCACCCCTGTTATGTATTATTAGGAGGCTGTTGCATTAAGAGATAAAGCACAGTATATAGTATTTATTTTATATAAGAATGCTATATTTTGTGAAAATTTCTTAATGTTGCAGCTTCTTTTAGCGAATATAACGGAATATTAGATTATTTTAATAAAGTATAATACGAAAGGAGTATTATGTATTATGGAAGGAAAAGTTGTTTTAAAATCAAAACCTATACGTGATACAACAGTATTATGTGAAACGGTTGATTGTAGTTTTAATGATAGGGGATTGTGTGAAGCTGATTCAATAGCCATTATAGATGGCAAGTGTGGACTTAATACAACAAGACCTGAAGCTTATAATGAAAGTGAAGATGTTGCTACGAAGTTAAAAACACCAAAAGAAGAAACCAATTCAAAGAAACGAAGAGTGAGAGTTTTTGCAGGAACAGATTGGTGTTAATAATATATTAAATATTTTTTTACAAATATTTCATTAATAATTTATTGATTTTTTGGAATACTCTTGGTACTATCATATTATAAAGATGTCATAAAGTATATATAATTTAAGCCTGCATTGTTTTATTGGTGCAGGCTTTTTATGTAAATAAAAATCTTTAAAGAAATTATATAATAGATATATACAAACTTATTATTTTAGTTATGGGTGATTCAAAAAGGATAACAGATTTAAAGTATTAAGAAAGGAAAGTTTACTAGAAATATCATTTAAAAATAATTTATTTCTAGTTTGAGGAGTTAGATATGTCACCATTAGTTAATAGTAATACATTTAAGAAAAATAATGAACCAAAGAAAAAAATTAATCCAATTGTTCCTTTAGTATTTGTTGTTGTTTTGGCTTTATTAATGATATTGCTTCAGTATTTTATGATTGATTTTCAAAATGCTATGTATGAACAGCAAGAACAATTACAATCACAGTATGATGAACAACAATCACAGTTACAACAACAATTAAATAGTGAGACAAAATAAATAATTTTATTAAAATTGTTGTAAGGATATTTTTATCTCTATATTAAGTGATTTATATTAAAGATAATAATTAAAAAGGCTGTTAAAAATAGAAATTTTAATACGAACTGTAATTGTTACTTATTTAAACAATGGCAATATTTAGTATAAGATTTCTATATTATAACAGCCTCTTTTATATCTTATGGAAAATGGTCTTTTTTATTAAAACAATAAGGTTTTCATTTTTTTATTTAATCTTAGAAAAAATTATTTATGCTGTTATAGTAGTGCCACTTTTTCCAGCAAGGCTTAATTTAGCTTTATCAAGATTTGATATAATTGCTTTGCGATTGGAATCTGCTGTTACAAATCGAATCGATGCATCAACTTTAGGAAATGTTGTTTTGGCAGGGAAATGTCCAGCTTTGATATATTCATGGAGGTCTGATGCGGTTACTGTATCAAAAGCTTTTTCATTAGGGGTGTCTTTTTCAATTGTAAGTTTATCATATGCAGTAAGAAATAGTAGAGTGTTTGCATCAATAAGTTCAGCAAGCTTTGCTGCTGCATAATCTTTCTCAATAATAGCACTTGCACCTTTTAAATGAGTGCCTTGTTGAAGCACAGGTATTCCGCCGCCGCCAGCAGCTATAACAATTTGGTCAGCATCAAGCAATGCCTTTACTGCATCAATTTCATAGATATCAATTGGCATAGGAGAGGCGATAATTCTTCTAAATTTCCCCTGTTCTTCTTCAATTACATAATTTCCTTTTTCTTCTTCAGCTTCAGCTTCTTGTTTTGTCATATATCGACCAATAACTTTAGAAGGTTCACTAAATGCAATATCAAATGGGTCAACACGCACTTGTGTAATAATTGTAGATACCGTTTTATAGATACCGCGATTTAAAAGTTCTTCACGTATTGCATTTTGTAAATCATACCCTATATAACCTTCACTCATAGCTCCACATACGGACATAGGAGCAACTGTTCGGTCGTTTGGTTCTAATCGTGCAAATTCGGTCATAGCTGTTTGAATCATACCAATCTGTGGACCATTGCTATGTGTAATTACAATTTTATATTTTGCTTCAACTAAATCTGCAATGGCGCAAGCCGCCTTTTTTACATTAGCCTGCTGTTCAGGAAATGTACTTCCAAATGCGTTCCTTCCTAATGCAACTACAATTTTATTATTTATAAATTTATTATCCATAATGAACTCCATTCCGCCAATTTATATGGCTGTAAATATTGTCTGCACATAAGCTGTTCTATAAGGAAATTCACGTTCCATAAGCCCAAGCATATAATAAATCATTATAAAATATATTGTGTTGAAAATCAATGAAAATATAGAATGACTGAATTGTGTACATGATTTTATAGTTGCTGTAAAATAAATAAACAATAAGATTATAGGTTACAGGTCATTTTTTAAGCACATAGTATGAAAAATAAATTTTTCAAAGTTTATGCTTACGCTCAAACTTATAGGTTGGGCAAGAATGGAGGATTTATATGGCGGTTACTGTAGCAGTATTAGATACTGGAATATATAGGCATATTGATTTTGGAGATAGAATTGTAGGTTTTGTGGATTGTGTCAATGGAAAAAATTTTATTTATGATGATTCAGGACATGGAACGCATGTGGCAGGAATTATTGCAGGAGATGGCACTGCTTCCCATAAAAAATATCGAGGGATAGCCCCCAATGCCTGTATAGCTGCTGTTAAAGTATTGGACAGCAGAGGAAATGGTATTGTTTCTAATGTATTAAAAGGAACAGAATGGATATTAGAAAATAGAGAACGATTAGATATCAAAATTGTTAATGTATCTTTTGGTACAACAGGAAGTAATGATTATAAAACAAGAGTGTTAGTCAATGCAGTAGAAAATATGTGGGATGAAGGGTTGATTGTAGTGGCAGCCGCAGGAAATAATGGACCTATGCCAGGAAGTATTACAGCTCCTGGAATTAGTTGTAAAATTATAACTGTAGGGGCATATGATGATATTCGTTTTCATTCAGGCAGAGGACCGATTAAAGAATGTGATATTAAACCTGAAGTTGTTGTTACAGGAACAAATATTGTTGCTTGTACCAATATGAAAAATAAATATTCATCAAAAAGTGGTACATCAATGTCAACGCCTATTGTTAGCGGAGCCATTGCAAGACTTATGGAACATGATCCATATCTGACACCAGAGGAGGTAAAACATTGGCTTCGAGCTTGCTGTGAGCCTGTTATAGAAAATGATACAGAAAAATATAACAGAGATAAATATGGATGGGGGAAATTAAATATGGCAAAATTTGTGATGGGATAATATTTAAACTCATCAAGCAAGTAGCGAAGCGGATTGTGAATATTCGCTTGACTGCTATACAGGTTGGAACTGTTACATAAAAGAACAGATATGTAACATATTTGTATTATACTTTACAATATGTTGTATCTGATTTTTTTAATGTGACATTTCCTAGTTATTTAATGGACATGTTGCTATATTTGCTTAGCTTATTTTTTGTAAAATAAAAATAAATTAAAATCTTTACATTTTCGATATAATATTATATACTATAAAAAAAGAAGTTAAAGTAATAGTTGTATACAATAGGAGGGTTATTATGGCAAAATATGAGAGGTTAAAACATACAATATTAAAAACAATAATAACATTATTTACAAGTATGTTGTTATTGATATTGATGTTGTTACAGAATTTTAATGACAATAGCACCAATATTGTTAAGGCGAATGAACGAGGTTTTGAATATCAATGGAACAATGCTGTATATGGCAATGGTGCTAGTGATTCCAAGAGCAAAATTATTGGAGATGCCAATAATGGGAATGTTGTTATTGACAGCAATAGCGGCAAAATAGTTCCTGATTCTACGGATGGAGTTGCATTTCATTATACAGCTGTCCCAGTGGGAACAAATTTTACACTGAGGGCAAAAGTTACAATCAATAGTTGGACTTTTACAAATGGACAGGAAGGTTTTGGATTAATGGCAACAGATTGGGTTGGTGCGCATGAAGGGATATGTTGGACAAACTCTTATATGTTGGGTGCATCTAGAATAGATTATTATATTGATAAAGAAACGCATAAGCCTGTCACAAACACCAATTCAGCATACTCAACAAAAATTATGCAAAATATTGGTATACTTGGACAAGAAAAGAAAGGTGTTACTTTAGATAATATTCAAGCTCTTGAAGCAAATGATACTCAGACAATAAAAGATGATTTTAGGTCATCAAGGATTCCTATGAATCTTATGGAAGAATATCTTGTTTCAGGCAATCTTATTGGCAATGAATCAAATCATTTAAAAACGACAATAGACAATCCCATAACACAGATGTATTTAACCATTCAAAAAAATAATACAGGATATTTTCTTCAGTATGAAGATATGAGTGGATATATATATGCACATCAATATTATAATCCAACAGCTCTGCAAAAAATTGATACAGAATATGTATATGTTGGATTTTATGCAGCAAGAACATCCAATATAACCTTTTCTGATATAACTTTTTCAACAATTTCAGCTTCGCAGGATGAGGAAGCAAAAGAGCCTCCTATTGAGAAGATAGCAGTTAATAAAAGTGTACAATCACTTAGAAATACAGGGATAAGCAATTATAAACTTGAATTTACAGCCAATTGTGATGGCAAGGTTTCTGTAACAGATAACAGCGGTAAGGTTATTGCAGAAGATGTTAAGATAACAGCAAATAAATCTGCATTTGTTGCACAAACCAAGCTTGAGGAGGAACGTAATGTATTTACTTTAACCTTTACACCTGATAAAGATTATCATCCTGATAATGATATATATAAAGTGATGGAATCGTATGAGCCTGTTCAAGTGAAACATACCGTTACATATAAAACATATGGAAAACCAGGACAAGCAATTTATGTTGCACCAAATGCTGGGGGCAATGGAAGTAAGGAAAGTCCTATGAATATTTATAATGCAGTGCAATATATTCAGCCTGGGCAGCAAATTATTCTTACTGAAGGAACCTATTTTCTTGATAAAACATTAAGTATAGCAAGAGGAATTGATGGTACGCCAGATAACCCAATTGTGATGATGGCTGACCCACAGGCTTCAAGCAGACCTGTTTTAGATTTTCAGGGAAAGTCATCCGGCGTTGTTTTGGGAGGCGATTATTGGTATGTAAAAGGGTTTGATGTAATTCATTCTCAAAATTCTAAAAATGGTTTCGTTGTTGCTGGGAATCATAATATATTAAATGAAATTCATGCTTATTATAATGGAAATACAGGTATTTCAATATCTAGGTATAAAGATACTGATGAAAAAGAACGATGGCCTTCCTATAATCTAATTTTAAACTGCACTTCCTATAATAATGCAGATATGGGGTATGAGGATGCGGACGGATTTGCGGCAAAGATTACATCAGGAGTTGGAAATGTATTTGATGGCTGCATTGCACATCATAATGCAGATGATGGTTGGGATTTATTTGCCAAAGTACAGATAGGAACAATTGGTTCAGTGACTATAAGAAATTGTGTTGCTTATGAGAATGGATATGTTATTAAAGATGATAATGGAAATCTTGATATCAATGGCAATCATAAAATCAATGCAGGGAATGGCAATGGATTTAAAATGGGAGGCGATAGTCTAAGTGGATATCATACTCTTGAAAATAGTGTTTCGTACTGTAATAAGGCAAAGGGAATTGATGCCAATTCATGCCCAGATATTCAAGTAAAGAAATGTGTATCCTATAATAATGGAAGTTCTAATATAGCATTATATACAGGAAATGCATCAAATACAGATTATAGTATGCAATATACGATATCTTATAAGAATAATAATAATGTAGCAGAGCTTATCAGACCAAAAGGAACACAAGATACCAGTAAATATGATAATGATACTAATTACTTTTGGCGATGGGCATTAGGAAATAAAGCTCATGACAGTTCTAATGGAAAGCTTGGTGTAGCAGATTGGTTTGCTTCTTTAAATACAAATAAAGAGCCGACTAGGAATGCAGATGGAACGATTCATTTTGGAGATCTTTTTACATTTACTGGTAAAGCACCACAAGTTGTCCGATTAAATGGTTATGACAATACAAAGGGGATGGTTTCACCAATATATAATGTATTCCCAGATATTTATGACAATCCACCAACAAAAATTAACTATGGTGATGTAGACAATAATGGTGATATTAATACACGTGATGCTGTGTTGTTAAAAAAATATTTGGCAAAAATGCAGGTTGTGATTGATGAGAAGGCGGCAGACGTTAATGCTGATGGAGATGTTAATATACAAGATGCTATCTTACTAATGAAATATCTTGCTAAAATGGATGTTACTTTAGGAAAATAAAAAATAAGTCAATTATTATATAAACAATGTATAAATTATTTTATTATTATAAAAAATGTTATAAAATAAACTTATATAAAAATAACTTTGTATATTTTTTAGAACATAATATAAATATACAAAAAAATTGTAACATTTATACAAAAAAATCGCAATAATATAAGCATTTTGCTGTTAAGATGCTAAAATATATAGTTGACAATAACAGGGGGGTTAATGATATAATTAATTGTGATTGGACATGTATAGATTTGAGAGGTCTTAACGTGACAACAAAATTTTATAAAGGAGGGATGCCTAATTATGAAAAATAAAAAGGCAAAAAAGATTTTGGCTTTAGTCATGGTCTTTATTCTGGTGGCAGCATTTGTGCCTATGGACTGGGCAAAGACAAGTGTGGCAGCAGCGAGTACTAAATATGTATTTGATGCGTCAACAGAAACCAGAATAGCAGGTATTGACAAAAAAGCATCTGTAGAAAATGGTACGTATGGCACAGAAGGCTATTTTACATTAGCAGGAACCGTTACTAGAGGAAATAGTGACACCATTTCAGCAGAGTTGGCAAAAGGGGCAGAGGCAACAGCAGATACACCAGCAAAGCAAAGCGGTGAGTTAAAGTTTACAGTAACAGGAACAGCGGATGTAACTATTTCAGCAACAAGTACAGGTAGCTCTAACACATCAAATGTTGTTCTGGTAAAAGATGGCAGCCAGAGAATAAAAGCAGATGGAGCAGAGAGTGAACTGAATGCTGTAGTGGGAACAAAGCCTGTAACAGAGATAAAGTACACAGGGCTTCAAGCAGGAGAATATTCTATTTTAGTGCCATTAGAAACAGAATTTAATCGTGGTGTAAGAATTACGAAAGTAGAAGTTGATATTGCAGAGGTTGCAGCAGTTACAAAAGACTTTACGTTTGATGCGTCAACAGAAAGCAAAATAGCAGGTATTGACAAAAAAGCATCTGTAGAAAATGGTACATATGGCACAGAAGGCTATTTTACACTAACAGGAACCGTTACTAGAGGAAATAGTGACACCATTTCAGCAGAGTTGGCAAAAGGGGCAGAGGCAACAGCAGATACACCAGCAAAGCAAAGCGGTGAGTTAAAGTTTACAGTAACAGGAACAGCGGATGTAACTATTTCAGCAACAAGTACAGGTAGCTCTAACACATCAAATGTTGTTCTGGTAAAAGATGGCAGCCAGAGAATAAAAGCAGATGGAGCAGAGAGTGAACTGAATGCTGTAGTGGGAACAAAGCCTGTAACAGAGATAAAGTACACAGGGCTTCAAGCAGGAGAATATTCTATTTTAGTGCCATTAGAAACAGAATTTAATCGTGGTGTGAGAGTTACTAAAGTAGTAGTATCGCAGACAAGCGGCGGCGAGCGTCCAGACCGTAAAGCATGGGCAGATGTTGCAGCTCCTGTAATTGGAGATATTTCAGCAGCTGGTTCAACAATTACAGTTCCATATACAATGGAAGTTGGTTATGATGGTGCTGATAAAGTGGTGGTTACAATGGCAAGTGCTGATGGCAGTACAAAGACAGCAACAGGCGCAAATACAAATGGTTCTGTAGAATTTGCTGGTATCACAACTTCTGGCACATATACATTCTCAATCGTTGCAATGAGAGAGAATGAAGCTGATAAGGCAGGAGCAGAGACAAAGACATTTGAGTTTTTGCTTCCATTGGCAACACCACAGGTTGGTTCTGCTACAAGTATAGGAAATGGTACAATTGAATTGGAATGGGCAGCCGTTCCAGAAGCTACAGAGTATGAAGTTTCTTATAGCAGTGACGGTGGAAATAACTTTAGTGATGCAAAGACAACAACGGATACAAAGTATCAGGTGACAGGTCTTACAATTGGTGAAACATATACATTTAAAGTTGTTGCTAAGAGAGGTAGTGAGGTTTCACAGGCTGGTACAATTGTTGGTACAGCTACACAAGATGCACAGTCTAAGTGGGCAAATGCTACTTATGGTAATGGTGCAAATCCTTCAAAGGATACAATAACAGGCAGCGCAAATGATGGTTCTGTTACAATTGAAAGTCATAGTGGTAAGATTGTTCCAGGTTCTACAGATGGACTTTCATTCCATTACACAGCTGTTCCAAAGGGTACAAACTTTACATTAAAAGCAAAGGTTAAAGTTGATACATGGCTTCTTTCTAATGGACAGGAAGGCTTTGGTATGATGGCTACAGACTGGGTTGGCGCACATGATGGTCTTTGCTGGACAAACTCATATATGTTAGGTGCTTCTAAGAGTGAATATTTTGTTGATATGGAGACAAAAGAAGTAACAACAAACACAGATTCTTCAGTATCAGCTAAAATTACACAAAAACTTGGAATGTTAGCACAGGAGAAGAAAGGTGTTACACCAGAAAATATTGCAAAACTTGAGGCAAATGACACAGATACAGTAAAGAATGATTTTAAAGTATCTTCTGTTCCTATGGATTTTGCAGAGGGACATCTTTATGCTACAGTAGATGAAAATGGTAAAGTAGTGGCAGGTACAATGAATACGATTGGCAATGCTGCATCAGAAGTGGCTGGTACAGTAAGCAATCCTATAACAGAAATGTATCTTACAATTCAAAAGAATAATACAGGCTACTTCCTTACATACACAGATATGAATGGCAACGAGTATACAAAGAAGTACTATGAGCCAGATGCACTTGAAAAAGTTGATACCAATTTTGTTTATGTTGGTTTCTATGCATCAAGAAATGCAACAGCAACATTTTCAGATATTGAATTTAAGACTGTTTTAGCATCAGAAGATGCACCTGCAGAAGGTCGTCCAATTGAGTATATTGCAGTAAATACAACTGTACAATCACCTACATCGACAGGTGTAAGCGAGTACAGCTTAAACTTTACAGCAAACTGTGATGGTGTAGTATCAGCAGTTAATGCAGCAGGACAGACACTTGCAGAAGGTGTTGAAGTAAAAGCAAACAAATCTGTATTTGTTGCAAAGGTTGAACTTGCTAGCGGCAAGAATGTATTTAATTTAGTATTTAAGCCAAATGATGGTTTCCATCCAGATAATGACCCATATAAGATGATGGAGTCTTATGATGAAGTTACTATTGAACATACTGTAACTTATAAGACATATGGTAATCCAGGTCAAGCTATCTATGTAGCTCCAGAAGCAAATGGTTCAGGTAGCAAAGATGATCCGATGAGTATTTATAATGCTGTTAAATTTGTTCAGCCAGGACAGCAGATTATTATAAAAGAGGGTACATATCTTCTTGACAGCACAGTAAAAGTAGCAAGAGGTGTTGATGGTACAGCAGAAAGTCCAATTGTGATGATGGCTGACCCACAGGCTTCAAGCAGACCAGTATTTGATTTTCAAGGATTGTGTGCTGGTATGATATTTGCAGGTAATCATTGGTATATTAAGGGATTTGATGTTATCCATTCACAAGATGCACAAAAAGGTATCCAAGTTTCAGGTAACAGCAATACACTTGACCAAGTAAATGCGTATTATAATGGTAGCACAGGTATTCAGATTAGCAGATATCTTACAACAGATGAATTTGAATTATGGCCAGCAAATAACCTTATATTGAATTGTACTTCATATAACAATGCTGATGCAGGTTGTGAGGATGCTGATGGTTTTGCAGCGAAACTTACAGTAGGTAACGGCAATGTGTTTGACGGCTGTATGGCTTATTACAATGCAGATGATGGTTGGGACCTTTTTGCTAAGGTTCAAACAGGTTCAATTGGTGCTGTTACAGTTAAGAATTGTGTGACATTTAAGAATGGTTATGTTAAGGTTAATTCAGACAAATCAACAGATAAACATGTCGATTCTGTATATGATCTTGATATGTCTGGTCGAGTTATCGATGCTGGTAATGGTAATGGTTTCAAGTTAGGCGGAGACAGCATGAGCGGTTATCATGTACTTGAAAACTCAGTAGTTTATGATAACAAAGCAAAAGGTATTGATTCAAACTCATGTCCAGATATTCAAGTAAAGGGTTGTGTAACTTATAATAATGGTAATCCAAACGTAGCATTCTATACAAACAATGCTGCAAATACAGACTTTGCTATGAAGTATACTGTTTCTTACAGACAAGGTACAGATGTTGCAGAGAATGTTAAGCCAAGAGGTACACAGGATGTAACAAAGTATGATAATGATACCAACTATTTATGGAAGTGGGTATCAAGTGTTCCTTCAGCAAAAGCAAATGAAGCAGTTGTTAAGGGAGCATATGATAGTTCTGACGAGAAGCTTGCTGTTAATACATGGTTTGAATCTCTTGATACAACACAAGAAATTGCAAGAAATGCAGACGGAACATTAAATTTTGGACAATTATTTAAGTTTACAGACAAGGCTCCAGCAGAGCTTAGAGCAAATGGTTTTGATGGTTCAAAAGTAACAAAATCAGCAACGATTACAGTTTATCAATCTGTTCCAGCAACAGGCGACTCATCAAATATGTGGGTATATGCAATTATCTTGATTGTAGCAGCTATTGGGGTAGCAGCTTGTGTAATCATTACAATAAAGAAGAAAAAGAATCAACAATAAATAACATATAATAGTTATTTGTATATGATGGCATAGTTGTAAGGCTATGCCATTTTTTTATGGATACAAATATTGACAATTATAAGTATAATTATGTAAAATTAGAACTGTAAAGTTTGTAAAACTTAAAATGGGTTAGGTGACAAACGAAATTTAATAGTATGATATAAGGAGGTATTATGATTAAAAAACGAAGATTTTTGGCATTGGCTTCTGCTGTGATTTTAGCTGTATCTGGAATCCCAACAAACGTTATTTCGGTTAAAGCAGCACAGCTAGAAACACAGTTGACACAAAACTTGGAAAGCAAAAATGCATCCAATGCACAAGTTTGGGATGCCACAGCACTGCTTGCAGCAGTTGAAAAAGAAGATAACGGCTTGATGCTTGTAGGAGGCTGGGGAGAAGTAAAAGAGGATAACGGCGCAGTTGACAAGATTGGTGTATCAACATATACACAAGCTACTGGAAATCCATCAGCAGTAGAAGGAAAGGTACCAACAGGTGGCGCTTATATGAAATATACGGCTGCTGCTGATGGAAAATTGACTGTTGCAATGAAGACAAATAAGGGAAAGAGAAGTTATATTGTCGATTCAAAAGATAATGAATTAATAAAGATTGCAGCAGATGCAGCAGCAAGTTCTTATGACAAGGTTACAGTTGATGTAGTGAAGGGTGAGACCTATTATGTATATACAGCAGGTTCTAAGATTTGTCTGTTTGAAGTGACCTTTTTACAAAATGCTGGTCTTTCATGGGTTGGCAATGATTTGTTAAATGCAATGGATAAAGAAGAAAATGGATTGACAATTGTCGGTTCTGACTGGGCATTAAAGCAAGAAGGTAATCCAGTGGAAAATTTGGGAGGATTAACAGATTATATTCAATCCAATACATCTCCAGTTGTACAAGCTGGAAGTGTGCCAACAGGCGGCGCTTATATGAAGTATACGGCTACTGAAGAAGGAAAACTTGCAATTTATATGAAAACAAATAAGAATAAGACAAGTTATATTGTTGATTCTAAGGGAACAACAATAAAAGAAATTACAGCAGGCGCAGCAAGTTCTTATGATATTGTTACCATTGATGTGACTGCTAATGAGACCTATTATGTGTATACAGTAGGTTCTAAGATTTGTCTCTTTAAGGTTGAATTTTCAAAACCTCAAAAAGTAACGGATTGGAATTTAATTGCAGCTCCTATTATCAATGAAGTGAAAGTTGATGAGGAAGGAAATTTTGAATTGGCTTTGACATCTATAATTGACCCATATAACGGTGCTGAGAATGTTCAAGTAACAATGTTTTATAATGGGTTTGAGGTGACAACACAAAATTTGAAGGTTCAGGTAGATAAAGTTAAGTTTACACCAATGTGGAGTGGTAATTACACATTTAAAGCTGTCGCTCAAAGAACAGGAGAACCAGACAAGGCAAGTGAGACTGTTCCATATAACGATTATGTTCTTGCAGTCAAAAAACCAGTTATTGAGCTTGCTCAAAATCGAGGAAATGGTGTTGTATATCTTGACTGGGTAAATATCACAGATGCTAATTCATTTTCTGTTTCATATAAGGCGCACGATGTACAAGAATACATCGTAGTAGAGGCAGCAAATACAACGGGAAATGCCACGATTAGCGGACTTACAGCAGGAACGGCATATGATTTTAAGATTGTAGCAAAGAGAGATTCAGATGGTTTTGAATCAACTTATGTTAAGGAAAACTTTACTGTCACACAGGAAGCTTCTCAAGATTGGTTTTTTACAACAGTAGGTTCTGCACAACAAACCATTGCAACTGTAAAAGACGAACAGGGAACAGAAATACAAAAAGTAAATCTTTCTTCTAAAGATGCAGCAGAAGTAAAAGTAGGATTAGAATCTGCAAAATCGGTTGCAAATACAAAAGGAACCGTTACATTTGCAGCGACAGATAATGGAAAAATTTCCGATGGTGAGGAAGGTTTCCAATATTACTATACAATGATAAATCCTAATACAGATAATTTTGAAATGACAGCAACATTTAAAATTACAGATACATCACTCACTCCAGATAATCAATCTGGTTTTGGTATTATTGCATCAGATATGTTGGGTTATAATTTTTGGGGTACGCCAGACTATGTACATAAATTGTTTAATAATATATCAACACAAATGTATAGCAGCAAGGGTAAATTTGTTGGTTTGAGAGCCATTACAGGATATGAGTCAATTGATACAACAAGTTTTGATGGTGTAGAACGAAAGACTGAACAGCAAAAATTTAGCAATACAAATGCAGATTTTACAGAAGGGCAAGTTTATACATTTACATTAAAGAAAACCGATGATGCATGGATTTCTATTTGTAATGGAGAAGAAAAACGATATGAAAATCTTGCAGCACTTAGTGTTCAGGAAGATGGTTCTATTTGTATAGGCGTCTTTTCTGCAAGAAAGGTTGGCGTTGAAGTTTCTAATATTACATTTACTATGTCTGAAAGTAAGGGTGTTGGTGAAGCTGCTGTTAAAGAGAAAGTAAAACCAAATGTAATGGTTGCTTCTTCTAGTACAGCAAACTCAAGTAATTATACATATATCTGTACACCAAATGTAGATGGCACATTAAAAGTATATGCACCAGATGGAACACTTGTACAGACAAAGGAAATGAAAGCCGACGAAGTGGCAAGAATGCCTGTTTTGGTGAAGCAAGGTACAAATACAATTAAATCAGAATTTACACCAAATACAAAACAAGATTTAGCTAATTATGATATGATTACAAATAATTCAACAGTAGATTATAAAGTAGTTGGCAATATAGCAAGCGTACTTTATGTTTCTCCAGATGGAAAAGCTGATGCGGCAGGTACAAAAGAGGCACCTATGGATATCTATACTGTTGTTAAATATGCACAGCCAGGTCAATATATTATGATGTTGAATGGTACATATAAGGGCGGCGATATCAAGATTGAGCGAAGTGTATCAGGTACAGAAAATAAGCATATTAAGCTGGTAGCAGAGGATGCAAATAAGGTTATCCTTGAAGGATGTGGACTGAATATAACAGGCAGCTATTGGGATATTTATGGCATCTATGTAAAGAAACCAGCATCCGTTGGCATTCAAATATGCGGTAACTATAATACGATTGATATGTGTACAGTAGAAGGTTCTGGAAATACAGGCGTTCAGATAAGCCGTGGCGGAAGTGCAAACAATATAGCAGGTGTTCAAGGATTATTATGGCCTTCGTACAATCTTATAAAAAATTGTGAATCTTTTGATAACTGTGATGCAGGACGTAATGATGCTGATGGATTTGCAGCAAAGCTTACATGTGGTGAAGGCAATGTTTTCTATGGCTGTATTGCACATAATAATATTGATGATGGCTGGGATTTATTTGCTAAGACTATATCTGGTGAAATTGGTTCTGTAACAATTGAAAACTGTGTAGCATATAATAATGGATGGCTTACATATGAAGGAAAAGACGATCCAAAACTTTGCGGTGAGGGTAATGGTTTTAAGCTTGGCGGTTCTTATATGAAGGGCGGTCATGTTCTTAAAAATTCTATTTCCTATGGCAATCTTGCAAAAGGTATTACAAGCAATAGCTGTCCAGACTGTGAAATCTATAATTGTATATCTTATGGCAATGCAGTGGATGCAGAAGCTGTATATAACGTTGGATTAAATACAAAAGACAGCAATCTTAAAGAATGGATTGTTGATGGGTTGATTTCCGTAACAACGCCAGCTAATACAACAACTCCAGATTTAATACCATTTTCATTAAGTACAGAGACAAACTTTATATATAATGGTCAAATTTCAAGAAACAGCGCGGGTGTTGTGGTAACAGATGATTGGTTTAGGAGTGTTGATATCACAAAAGCACCAACTAGAAATGCAAACGGAACAATTAATATGGATGGATTGTTAGAATTGACTGATAAAGCACCTGCTAATACAGGCGCAAGACTTGATACAACAAGCGATAAAGCGATTAGCACAAAGCCTGTGATGGAAGAAGTTTCATTTGAATTGGGCGATGTAAATTGTGATGGTGAAATTGATGTAAGAGATGGTGTTTTCATTAAAAAATATCTTGCAAAATTCGATGGAATTATCATAAATCAAACAACAGGTGATATGAATCATGATGGAACCATTAATGTTTTAGATGCTGTTTTGATTATGAAAAAAATTGCAGGTATGACAATACCTAGTATGTAAATGCTTAGGTATATAAATACTTAGTATGTAGATACCTAGTGTGTAAATACTTAGTATGTAGATACTTAGTATGTAGATACTTAGTATGACGACATAATAAATAATTATTAAGTATTGTTTTATGAAAATGATAGTTTAAAAATAAAAAAATTTTCAAATGATAAAATAACCCATGTTTGTATATACAAATGTGGGTTATTGTGCGATAATTATTACCTCATCAAGTAAGTTCTTATCTGCTTCAATATTGTAGAGATATGAGTGGAAAAGGGCTACAACTAGAAAAATGAAAAAATTAGAAAAGAAGAAACATAAGTTGCAGCGCAGCATATCAAAAAAATATATAATGAATAAGAAAGGAGAATGTTACAGAAAAATAAAAGTTTTATAAGTTATAAATAAATTTATTAGCTTTTTATGATTTTTTAGTAACAGCTAAATATGATAAATCCATCATCAATTATGAAATTAATGAATATGAAAAATAAGTTTGAAGCAAATCACCCAAAATTTGCAGCATTTACCCAAAATGTTTTAAGTCAAGGCGTTCCAGAAGGAACAATAATAGAAATTACACTAACACGACCAGGTCAAGAGCCAATTATGACAAATATGAAAGTGAAAGAGAGCGATTTAGAACTGTTACAAGGATTAAAAGATTTGACATAAATTTAGTAAATATATTTTAAATAAGTATATTTTTATATTGTCTAAATAATTTTTAATAGTGATATATTATATAAAATTTATTTACAATGTTTTATATCGAAAATAGAACATCTTATGTTAGAAATAAGATATCATATGTATTCTTAATTGTAATTTTATTATATTAGTGGTAATCTTTATATGTAAGGTAAAGAGTATGTTAATATTTTATAAAATACATACTTTGTGTAGCTTTGTTAATGCAATGATATATTGGACATAGGAGGATTTATTTTTGTATATATGTTACTATGAAGGAAAAGACGAATTATGGGGTAGGACTCTTGCTAAGAGAGTAAAGGAATTATTGAGTGCTTATGGTTTGGAAAAAACATATGATGCAGATGATAATGTAATAAAAGATATGGGAGATGATGAGTTAAGACAAATATTACGAAAGCAAAAAAATGTGATTATAGTTGTTTCAAAAAAATTATTTCAGGATATTGTAGCACTTGCTGAATTAGGAATTATAGAACAATTATGGAAAAAAAGAGAAGTTCATGTATTTATAATAGAAGATAAAAAACAAAATATTGAATTTCCAAATTGGGCGCAGTGGATGAAGAAAACAACATTGTTTAAAGTTGGTAATGATACAGATGTTGTGGCTGCTGTCACACTAATATTAGAAAAGTATTGGAATGATAAGATAGTAAATAGTATGGCACAGTTAAAATGTACAGAGATGATTAATAAACCGTTATAGGCTTTACATTATCGCCTAATTTGTAGTATAATGTTCCAAGCATTGTGCGCAAAGATATGTTTGGAGGTTTTTATTCATGATTAGTGCAAATAATGTCACTCTTCGTATTGGAAAAAAAGCATTGTTTGAGGATGTTAATATTAAGTTTACAGAGGGCAACTGTTATGGTCTTATTGGTGCTAATGGAGCAGGAAAGTCAACATTTTT
>CAJUBU010000030.1:0-14824 GCA_910585095.1 uncultured Lachnospira sp. | reverse complement strand
ACCCAAGTAAGGGAGATGTGTCTATTACACCTGGTCAAAGACTGTCTTTTTTAGAGCAAGACCATTTTAAGTATGATGATTGTGTTGTTTTGGATACTGTTATTCGAGGCAATGAACGTTTATATCAGATAATGAAAGAAAAAGAGGCCATTTATGCCAAAGAAGATTTTACAGAGGAAGATGGTAATAAAGCAAGTGAATTAGAAGCCGAATTTGCTGATATGAATGGCTGGGAAGCCGAGTCAGATGCGGCACAGCTTCTCAATGGACTAGGTGTGACAACGGATTTACATGATAAATTGATGTCTGAATTAAATGGTAGTGAAAAAGTAAAAGTTTTACTTGCAAAGGCATTGTTTGGCAATCCTGATATTTTGCTTCTTGATGAGCCAACCAACCACCTTGACCTTGATGCAATTGCATGGCTTGAAGAGTTTTTAATTAATTTTGAAAATACAGTTATTGTTGTTTCACATGACCGCTATTTTTTAAATAAAGTTTGTACGCAGATTGCGGATATTGATTATGCTAAGATTCAATTGTATGCAGGAAATTATGATTTTTGGTATGAGTCAAGTCAGCTTTTAATAAAGCAGATGAAAGAGGCAAACAAGAAAAAAGAAGAAAAGATTAAGGAATTGCAGGAGTTTATTCAGAGATTCTCTGCAAATGCTTCCAAGTCAAAACAAGCTACGTCACGTAAACGTGCATTGGAAAAGATTGAGTTAGATGAAATTAAGCCTTCCAGCAGAAAATATCCATATATTGATTTTAGACCACAGCGCGAGATTGGTAATGAAGTTCTTTCTGTATCAGGTATTTCTAAGACGATTGACGGCGTAAAAGTGTTGGACAATATTTCATTTATCGTCAACCATGATGATAAGATTGCTTTTGTAGGCTCCAATGAATTTGCAACAACAACATTGTTTAAAATTCTTGCAGGAGAGATGGAACCCGATGAAGGTGAATACAAATGGGGTATAACAACGTCAATGGCATATTTTCCGAAAGACAGTGCGGCTGAGTTTAATAGGGAAGATACAATTGTTGAATGGCTTACACAATATTCGCCAGACCCGGACCCAACTTATGTAAGAGGATTTTTGGGAAGAATGTTATTTGCAGGAGAAGATGGTGTTAAGAAGGTTAAAGTATTATCAGGAGGAGAGAAGGTTCGATGTCTGATTTCTAAGATGATGATAATGGGGGCAAATGTA
This sequence comes from uncultured Lachnospira sp., assembly GCA_910585095.1. Taxonomy (GTDB): domain Bacteria; phylum Bacillota; class Clostridia; order Lachnospirales; family Lachnospiraceae; genus Lachnospira. The sequence goes on along the minus strand of CAJUBU010000030.1, from coordinate 13,604 downwards.
CTTATATTTGACGACCCTACCAATCATTTGGATATGGAATCCATCACCGCTTTAAATAATGGCTTAATTAAATTTTCAGGTGTTTCACTGTTTACATCGCATGACCATCAATTTATACAGACAACAGCAAATCGAATTATGGAGATTGTCCCAAGCGGTCAGCTTATTGATAAGATTACAACATATGATGAATATCTTGAAAGTGATGATATGGCAAGAAAACGTCAAGGTTTTGCGCTAAATAACAGTGATGAAGATGAAGATTAATATAAAAGTATAAACGATATATTTAATATATAATTATATAAATATCAAATATAGTTATGCTTTTATATCAGGTGAGGTTCAATGGATAACGAAAAGTTATTCGTTGAACCTTTTGGTTTAAAATGATATAATTGAGTAATGTGCGTAGCATATGAAATGGAGGATTTTTAAGGATGGCAGCTAGAAAAATATCAAAAGCCATTGATAGTGAAAGCAAGAGTAAAATAACAAAAAATCCAAATACAAAGACAACAACTGCAAAACGTAGTTCAAAAAGCACATCATCAGGTAAAAAACCAGCTCAAAGAAAAAGTCATTCTAAAACAAAAAAGAATATAAAATCATCGAGCAGTAATAAAATAATAGATGAATTTCTTGTTCTGATTGTATGTGCAGTTACACTATTACTATTTTTAAGCAATTATAATTTAGCAGGGAGTTTTGGTAACGGAATCAAATGGTTTATGTTTGGTCTGTTGGGCGTAATGGAATATATTTTTCCATTTGTGCTTGGAATAACGATTGTTTTTATGATTTCTAATAAGGATATTATAGCCGTTGCAAGAATAAAAACAATTGCGGTCTATGTTTTGATGATTCTATTGTCAGCAGCATGGCAGAGAATCAATAATAACCCAGATATTGCATCAACATCGGTTGTGCAGTTTTATGTAGTCAGTGCAAATGATAAAGTGGGAGGCGGATTTTTTGGCGGTTTATTGTGTAAAATTATGTCACCGTTAGGTACGCTTGGCACAATGGTAATTCTTATTATTTTTGCAATATTATGTATTGTAATCATAACAGAGCGTTCTTTTATTAATGGTATCCGAAATATTAAAAAAAGTGGAACTCGTATGGCTCATGTGGCAAAACAAGATTATGATATGTATAGACAACATTCTAATGAACATATGTCTGCTTGGTATGATGAAAATATTGTTGATGAGGAATCGGAAGTAGAATATCTTGCAAGGCGACGTAAACTTAAGGAAGAAAAACACAGGGAGCGTTTGTTGAGAGAACAGCAGGATATTAAAGCTCGTGAGGAACGAGCTAAAAAGCGTATGGCAAAGAAAGTAAGAGGAATAACAACGGATACAGAACTTCCGAGAGAACTGGAAAATATTGCACCAGAAAGCATTGATATACATGAAATTATGTCTTATACAGATATCAATGATCAATATTCACAGGATATATATGAGCCAGACCATATTGAATCAGAAAAAAATACATATGGCAGGAGAAAGTCAGAACCCAGTCGAGTTCAGTCATCTCCAGAGTTTGATATGACAATGGTAAATGAGGCAGAAAAATTGCCGCTAGAGGAAATAGATATATTAGATGAAGAAAATATATTAAATCAAAATGTATTTAATGAACATATATCAAATCCAAGTATGGTACAACAAAATACATTGCAACAGGATGAATTGCAGCAAAATATGTCAAAAAATTCAATCCAAAAGGAACAAGAAACTACACAAAGACAAGCAGTATTAGAAGAACAGCCTATAGCAGAACCAAAAACAATAGAAAAATCAATGTCTTTAAGTCAGTTAAAGGCAATGGAGAGAGAAAAACCAATAGTACAAAAAGAAAGCACTCAATCAACAGTTCAGTCTTATAAATTGCCTCCGATGGATTTGTTAAGTTTGCCAAAGAAAAAAGGGAAAGGCAATATTGAGATGGAAAATAAGGCAACAGCAATTCGATTGCAGCAAACCTTGCAAAATTTTGGAGTAAAGGTCACGATAACAAATATAAGCTGTGGTCCATCCGTTACAAGATATGAGTTGCAGCCTGAACAGGGGGTTAAAGTAAGCAAAATTGTCTCACTTGCAGACGATATTAAATTAAATCTTGCGGCAGCAGATATAAGAATTGAGGCACCTATTCCTGGAAAGGCAGCAATTGGTATTGAAGTTCCAAACAAAGAGGCAGGAAGTGTATGTTTAAGAGAGTTGTTAGAAGATGCTTCATTTACGGATAACAGTTCAAAAATTGCATTTGCTGCTGGAAAAGATATTGCAGGAAAACCAATTGTAGCCGATATTGCAAAGATGCCGCATTTGCTGATTGCAGGCGCTACAGGTTCGGGTAAATCGGTATGTATTAATACCATTATTATGAGTATATTGTATAAGGCAAGACCAGACGAAGTAAAATTGATTATGGTAGACCCAAAAGTTGTTGAGTTAAGCGTTTACAATGGAATACCGCATTTGTTAGCTCCTGTTGTAACAGACCCAAAGAAAGCCTCTGGCGCGCTAAATTGGGCTGTTGCTGAGATGACGGACAGATATAAAAAATTTGCGCAGATGGGGGTAAGAAATTTAAAGGGATACAATGCGGAAATTAAAAAAATTTCCGCAGCAGAAATTGAAAAAATGTCCACAGGGCAAATCCAGACAACTTCTGATTTGCAAGGACAAGAAAGACCTGAAAAAATGCCAGAAATTGTTATTATTATTGACGAGCTGGCAGACTTGATGATGGTAGCACCAGGAGAAGTTGAGGATGCGATATGTCGTCTTGCACAGTTGGCGCGTGCCGCAGGTATTCATCTTGTCATTGCGACACAAAGACCATCTGTCAATGTTATAACAGGTATTATTAAGGCAAATGTTCCATCAAGAATTGCATTTTCGGTTTCATCAGGTGTGGATTCAAGAACCATTATTGATATGAATGGCGCTGAAAAATTATTAGGTAAAGGAGATATGTTATTTTTCCCTTCAGGTTATCCAAAGCCTGTGAGGGTTCAAGGTGCATTTGTCTCCGATGAAGAAGTCAGTAATGTGGTTGATTATCTCAAACAACATATGGTGGAAGAAGTTGTGTATAATGAAGATATAACAAATGGTTCTTCCTCTGTAAGTGAAACTGAAAAAAATAATAGTGACAGAGATTCTTTATTTGAGGAGGCAGGACGATTTGTTATTGAAAAAGACAAAGGCTCTATTGGAATGTTACAGCGATATTTTAAGATAGGATTTAACAGAGCAGGAAGGATTATGGACCAGCTTGCAGAAATGGGTGTTGTAGGTCCAGAAATTGGTACAAAAGCAAGAAAAATACTTATGACAGAAGAAGAATTTGAAAACTTGCTGCATCAATAATTTAAAGGAGGATAGATTGAAAATTGAAATTTTCAATCACAAGATTTGTGTCTGTGCGTTGCTTGCCATAAATCTGTAAAAACAAAGCAACGCAGAAATGAGGATAAGCATGGGTGTAAAAAGTGATATTGAAATAGCTCAAGAGGCAAAATTAGAAAATATAACAGAGGTTGCTGCAAAGGTTGGGATACTGGAAGATGAATTAGAATTGTATGGAAAATATAAGGCAAAGCTTTCCGATGATGTGATAAAAAAATTTTCGGATAAGCCGAATGGAAAGCTTGTTTTAGTGACGGCTATCAATCCAACGCCTGCTGGAGAGGGAAAAACAACCATCAGCATTGGACTTACAGAAGGACTTAATAAGATGGGAGTAAAAGCCGTTGCAGCTTTAAGAGAGCCGTCATTAGGTCCATGTTTTGGCATAAAAGGCGGCGCTGCTGGCGGGGGATATGCGCAAGTTGTTCCGATGGAGGACTTAAACTTACATTTTACAGGGGATTTTCATGCTATTACAGCTGCCAATAATCTGCTTGCCGCTATGTTAGACAATCATATTATGCACGGCAATGCGCTTCATATTGATACAAAACGAGTTGTTTGGAAACGCTGTCTGGATATGAACGACCGAGCATTGCGAAATATTATTGTCGGTATGGGTGCAAAGACGGACGGAGTTGTCCGTGAAGACCATTTTATTATCACCGTTGCTTCAGAGATTATGGCTATTTTATGTCTGGCTGAAGATATGGCAGATTTAAAAAAGCGACTTGGAAAAATTATTGTTGCTTATAATATGGAAGGAAATCCAGTCACAGCACAAGATTTAAAAGCAACAGGCTCAATGGCTGCGTTACTTAAAGATGCAATGAAACCGAATATGATACAGACGTTAGAAAATACACCAGTGCTTGTGCATGGAGGACCATTTGCAAATATTGCACATGGCTGTAATTCGGTGAGAGCAACCAAGCTGGCGTTAAAACTTGGTGATGTTGCTGTGACGGAGGCTGGATTTGGTGCAGATTTAGGCGCAGAGAAATTTATGGATATCAAGTGCAGACTGGCTGGATTAAAACCAGATGCAGTGGTGCTTGTTGCAACTATTCGAGCATTAAAATACAATGGAGGCGTTTCTAAAGAACAATTAGGAGAGGAAAATATAGAGGCATTGGAAGCAGGAATTGTCAATTTAGATAAACATATTGAAAATATACAAAAATATGGGGTTCCTGTTGTGGTTACACTCAATCAATTTATTACAGACACCGATAAAGAATATTCTTTTGTAAAAAGACATTGCGAGGAGAAAGGCTGTGAATTTGCGATAGCTAAAGTGTGGGCGCAAGGCGGCGAGGGCGGATTAGAATTGGCAAAAAAAGTGATGGATACGTTATCTGTAAAAGAATCCCATTTTAAGCCAATATATGATGACACATTAAGTCTTACTGAAAAGATAGAAAAAATTGCCAAAGAAATTTACGGCGCAGATGGCGTAGAATATTCGGATGCTGCAAAAAATGAATTAGAACATATTACAGAGATGGGATATGCTCATTTTCCAGTGTGCATGGCAAAAACGCAGTATTCTTTGTCAGATAATGCAAGTTTGTTAGGCAGACCGCAAGAATTTAACATTTTAGTCAGAGAAGTTTATGTCAATGCAGGCGCTGGTTTTGTTGTAGCCATTACAGGAAAGATTTTAACGATGCCAGGACTTCCAAAGTCACCTGCCGCAGAACGAATTGATTATGAAGAAGAAAAGAATCGTATTGTTGGACTGTTTTAGTCAGAATAGGAGGCGTTTTTGTTATTAGCAGAGTTAATTGAAAAGTTGGATTATGAAGTCAAACAAGGCAAATTGTCTGTTGAAGTTGCTGGTTTGACTTCGGATTCACGAAACGTTGTAAATCATGGTGTGTTTGTTGCTATTGTGGGTGCTAAAAGTGATGGACATGATTATTTGGAACATGTTATTGAAAAAAATGTAGCGGCAGTGATTGTACAAAGAGGCAGTAAGCTGCCAGAACATATTTCAGATAATGTTACAGTGATTGTCACAGAAAATACACGCTTGGCATTGGCATATATGGCTGCTGCTTATTATAAATATCCAGCAAAACAATTATTTACAATAGGAATAACAGGGACAAAAGGAAAAACCACAACTACATATATGATTAAAAATGTGCTGGAAGCTTGCGGTATTAAAACAGGCTTAATTGGAACAATTGAGACGATTATAGGCGATGAGTCTATACCTGCTTCTAACACAACACCAGAATCCATTAAAATCCATGAAACATTTGCAAAGATGGTAGAAAAAGGTATCAAAGCAGTGGTTATGGAGGTGTCCTCACAAGGATTAAAGCTTGATAGAACAGCAGGAATTGAGTTTGACATTGGTGTATTTACCAATTTAGAACCAGACCATATTGGACCTAATGAACATGAATCGTTTGAGGATTATTTATATTGTAAATCACTGTTGTTTAAACAGTGTAAACTTGGCATTGTCAATGGTGATGATAAGCATACAGAGCAAATATTAGATGGGGCATTATGTGAAGTTGAAAGGTATGGCTTACAAAATACATGTGATTTATATGCCCAAAATATTAACCTTTTCCATGAAAACGGAAAAATTGGGTTAAATTATGAGTGCAAGGGTTTGATGGATATTCCAATACATTTAAATTTGCCGGGTAAGTTTTCGGTGTATAATTCTCTTTGTGCTATTGCTGTTACAAGGCATCTTGGCGTCAATACAGATACGCTGACAGAGGTTATAAAAGATGTCAAGGTAAAAGGCAGAGTGGAGCTTGTTAAAGTTTCAGAAAACTTTTCTTTAATGATAGATTATGCCCACAATGCAATGTCCTTAAAAAGTATATTGACAACATTAAGAGAATATAAACCGAATCGTTTGGTCTGTCTTTTTGGATGCGGAGGCAATCGCTCAAAAGACAGAAGATATGAGATGGGGAAAGTTTCCGGTGAATTAGCAGATTTTACGATTATTACATCCGATAATCCACGTTTTGAAAAGCCTGAGATGATTATAAAAGATATTGAATCATCCCTTAGTAAGGTTACAGATTCCTATATTACAATTATAGATAGAGCCGAAGCAATAAAATATGCTATCGGTTCAGGAAAGCCTGGCGATATTATTATTATAGCAGGCAAGGGACATGAAGATTACCAAGAAATAGAGGGTGTAAAATATCCAATGGATGAACGAACACTTGTTGCAGATGCCGTAAAACAGTTAAAAGATGAAGGGGTACAAGGGCTTTGCTTGGGAATGGAGGATTAATGTACGCCGATATTATAGTGGATATATCCCATGAACATTTGGATAAAACATTTCAATATGCAGTTCCAGACCATTTGATTGGTGAGATTGACATAGGCGTTATGGTAAATGTTCCATTTGGAAGAGGGAATAAAATAATTACAGGGTATGTTGTCAATCTTACAGAACAGCCTTCATATGATATTTTAAAAATAAAAAATATTAAAGAGGTTATTCCACAGAGAGTAAAAACTATTGAGCGAATGATTCAGTTGGCTGCATGGCTGCGCCGCAATTACGGTTCTACAATGAATCAGGCGCTAAAGACGGTTATTCCTGTAAAGGATAAGATACAGGCAAAACAGAAAAAAATAATTTCACTTATAGTGTCCAAAGAGGAGGCATATGCAGCTTTCGAGCAATTTCAAAAAAAACATGCAGTAGCTATGGCAAGGGTAATTCAGGCTCTTATTAATGAAGGAAAATCAGATGTTTCAGATATTCAAACAAAATTAAATATTACAGCAAAGACGATACAAACCCTTGAAGATAAAGGACTTGTTCAGGTCGAGACAGAGCATATTTACAGAAACCCTATCAAAGAGATGGCTTTACAGGAGGAAAATGTTGAATTAAATAATCAGCAAAAAGAAGCTATTTATACCTTTATTGAAGATTATGACAATAAGATACGAAAAACATATTTATTATATGGGATTACTGGGAGCGGCAAGACAAATGTCTATATAGAAATGATAGAACATGTTGTGAATCTGGGAAAACAAGTTATTGTGCTGATACCAGAAATTGCATTGACATTTCAGACAGTACAGCGTTTTTACAGACGTTTTGGAGATAAAGTATCCATTATGAACTCACGCATGTCAAAGGGAGAACGATACGACCAGTTTAAAAGGGCAATGACAGGCGAGATACGCATTATGATAGGACCGCGTTCGGTGTTGTTTACACCATTTAACCAGTTAGGGCTTATTGTGATTGATGAAGAACATGAGACAGCATATAAAAGTGAACAGTCGCCAAAGTATCATGCGCGAGAGACGGCTGTTCATATAGCCGAAACCATGTTTGCATCGGTGGTGCTTGGTTCAGCTACACCTTCGCTTGAAAGTTATTATCGGGCAAAGCAAGGGATATATCAGTTGATGAAATTGGACAAAAGGGCTACGGGTGCAGAGCTTCCTAATATTTATGTGGAAGATTTAAGAAAAGAATTAAATGAAGGAAATCGCTCCATATTATCAAGAAGACTTGCGGGAATGATTGATGACCGATTAAAAAAACATCAACAGGTCATACTGTTTTTAAATAAGCGTGGATATGCGGGTTTTATTTCTTGCCGGTCTTGCGGTAAAGTGTTTAAATGTCCCCATTGTGATATATCACTTACACATCATATAAACCGTTATGGCAACGAGTTGGTATGCCATTATTGCGGATATAGACAGCCTGAAATTAAAGAATGTCCAGAGTGCGGCTCAAAATATGTTTCAGGTTTTCGGGCAGGCACCCAGCAGGTTGAACAAGTGCTTATGAAAACCTTTCCAACAGCAAAAATATTGCGTATGGATATGGATACAACGTCTAAAAAAGGAAGCCATGAGGCAATTCTTTCTTCCTTTGCAAACCATGAAGCCGATATTTTAGTTGGCACTCAAATGATTGTAAAGGGACATGATTTTCCCCATGTTACGCTGGTGGGAATACTAGCTGCTGATATGTCTTTATATGTAAGTGATTACAGGGCATCAGAGCGAACCTTTCAACTGTTGGTTCAGGCGGCTGGACGGGCTGGAAGAGCAAAAATGCCCGGTGATGTAGTGATTCAGACATATACGCCTAATCATTATAGCATTGAGGCGGCAAAAGAACAAAATTATGAGCAGTTTTATAATGAGGAGATTGTTTTTAGGCAAATGTTGGGGTATCCTCCCATTCAAAATATATTAAAGATAAGTATATCTTCTAAAAAAGAAGAAGAATTGTTAGCAGCATGTCAAGATATAGCAAAATGGCAGGATAAAATAAAAGAAAAATTTTTAATAAAAAGTGATGGTGTTTTATCAAATAAGGAAAACTGTTTAGAAACGAAAATAAATAGAAAAGGCGAGCTTCAGATTACAGGACCAATAAAAGCGTCTATATATAAGTTAAATGATATGTATACACAAATTATTTTAGTAAAATCAAAAGATTATGAAATGCTTGCTGATTTTAAAGATAAATGTGATATACACGTTAGAGATAGTGTGTTATATAAAAATATCAGTGTTCAATACGATTTTAATTAAAAATTGAGCATTATCAAAAGATATAAAATAAAAAGAAAGGCATGGTTATTATATGGCGATAAGAAATATAAGAACATTAGGAGATGCAATTTTAAAAAAAGAAGCAAAAGAAATTAAAGAAATGACACCAAAAATAGAGCAGCTTATTGATGATATGTTTGAGACAATGTATGAAGCAAATGGTGTTGGTCTTGCTGCACCTCAGGTGGGAATCCGCAAGAATTTGGTTGTTATTGACTGTGGCGAAGAACCTTACGTGTTGATTAATCCAGTTATATTAGAGACAAGTGGAGAACAGACGGGCAATGAGGGGTGTCTTAGCGTACCTGGAAAGTGCGGCGTTGTGACAAGACCAAATTATGTAAAAGTAAAAGCTTATGACCGTGATATGAAAGAATATATTGTAGAAGGCACAGAACTGCTTGCAAGATGTCTGTGCCACGAGATAGACCATCTCAGTGGCATTATGTATGTTGATAAGGTGGAAGGAGCACTTATGGATGTTGAAGATGTTGAAGATGAAGAATCATAAATTTTTTAAATGAGAGAATAAAAATACAATGATGTATGGAAATGAGGGTAAATGAGAATAGTATTTATGGGGACACCCGATTTTGCGGTTGGAACGTTAGAAAAAATTATTGAAAATGGATATGAAATTGCAGCGGTTGTGACACAGCCTGATAAACCAAAAGGAAGAGATAAAAAATTATCGCCGCCGCCAGTTAAAGAATGTGCATTAAAGCATAATCTAACGGTTTTACAGCCACAGAGAGCAAGAGATGAAGTATTTGTGCAAGAATTGAAACGTTATAATCCTGATGCGATTGTTGTTGTTGCTTTTGGGCAAATTTTGCCAGAAAGTATACTTCATATGACAAAATATGGCTGTATTAATGTACATGCATCCTTGCTGCCTCAATATAGAGGAGCTTCTCCAATACAGTGGGCAGTTATTGATGGATGCAAAAAAACAGGCGTCACAACAATGCTGATGGATGAAGGAATTGATACAGGCGATATTTTGATGGTAAGAGAATATGAGTTAGCAAAAAAAGAGACAGGAGGCAGTCTGTTTGATAAATTAAGTTTGCTGGGAGCCGAATTGCTTATAGAGACGCTTAAGGGGATGGAAACAGGCAGCATTAAACCTGTAAAACAGGACGATGAAAAGTCTAGCTATGTTAAAATATTGACAAAAACGATGGGACATATTGACTTTACAAAGCCTGCTGATGAAATAGAACGATTGATACGAGGTCTTAATCCATGGCCAAGTGCATTTACGTATATAAATAAGAAAATGTTAAAAATTTGGGATGCTGATGTTATAGAATGTATAGAAGATATAGAAGTGCCGCAAAACAGTATGGCTGGAACAGCTTTTGTATTCAAAGAAAAGATGTATGTAGTCTGTGGCAGTGGTTTTCTTGAATTGAAGGAGGTACAGTTAGAGGGAAAAAAGAGAATGTGTATAGAAGATTTCTTAAGAGGAAATCGCATTGAAAATGGAATGATATTAGGATGAGGTGATAAGAGCATGTTTGGACGATATGGATATTATTTTGATTGGACATATATTTTAATATTGATAGCAGCAGTTATATCAATTATTGCACAGATTCGAGTAAATACCACATTTAAAAAATATTCGAGGGTAGCAAGCACTTCTGGAATTACAGGCGCGCAGGCAGCTGATAGGATTCTTCAATCACAGGGTATTTATGATGTGACAATTAGGCATGTGGCGGGTAATCTTACAGACCATTATGACCCAAGAAATAAGACATTGAATTTATCGGATTCTGTATACAGCGCACATTCTGTTGCGGCAGTCGGTGTGGCGGCGCATGAGTGCGGGCATGCGATTCAACATGCAAAAGGATATACGCCGCTAGGTTTGCGAAGCGCTTTAGTGCCTGTTGCTAATTTAGGCTCTAAATTAAGCTGGCTTTTTATTTTAGCAGGAATGTTATTTAGTTTTAATCATACGTTAATTGTGACAGGTATTATTATGTTTTCATTGGCAGTATTATTTCAGATTGTCACATTGCCAGTTGAGTTTAATGCTTCATCAAGAGCATTGCAATTACTGGAATCTAATGGTATTTTATATCAAAATGAAGTTTCAATGACAAGAAAAGTCTTATCTGCTGCAGCATTGACCTATGTTGCTGCAGCAGCGTCAGCAATTCTTCAATTAGTAAGGTTAATATTGCTGTTTGGAGGAAATAGAAGTGACAGACGATAAAAAACAGGCAAATTTAAAACGGGTCAATGTACGGGCAATTGTGCTTGATATTCTTATGGAAACGCAAAAACCAGATAATATGAGTCATATTGTTCTTGGAAATGCACTGAAAAAATATCAATATCTTGATAAGAGAGAGCGAAGTTTTATAACAAAACTTTCACAAGGCACGATTGAAAAAAGAATTTATCTAGATTATTGTATTGAACAATTTTCTAAAACACCAATGAAAAAAATAAAACCGCTTATTAAAAATATATTGGAAATGTCCGTTTATCAGCTTTTGTATATGGATAGCGTTCCATCATCAGCAGTGTGCAACGAGGCTGTAAAACTGGCAGAAAAACGCGGGTTTAGAACACTGAAGGGGTATGTTAATGGAGTGTTAAGAAATATTGCAAGAAATATAGGTTCCATTCAGCTTCCCAAAAAAGAAGAAAATATGATTTTTTATTATTCGATTCAATATTCTTTGCCAGAATGGCTTGTACAGATGTGGATTACACAATATGGGGAAGAAGTGTTTGAGAATATAGCAAAAAGCTTGGATTTGCCTAAAAAAACATTTATACGATGCAATACAAAAAAAGTGACGCCCGATATGTTAAAATATCATCTTGAACAGGAAGGAGTTACAGTAAAAGGCGTTGAAGGTCTTGATTATGCGTTTGAGATTGAAAATTATGATTATCTTTTATCACTTCAGGCGATGCATAATGGCGAATTTTATATTCAAGATATCAGTTCTATGCTTGCCAGTGAAGGAAATTATATTAAAAAGGATTCCTATATTATTGATGTCTGTGCAGCGCCAGGCGGAAAAAGCATGAATGCCGCACTAAAAGCTGTGGATGGATATGTGGAGGCAAGAGATTTAAGTTTATATAAAACAGAGTTGATTGAGGAAAATATCAGCCATCTTGGTTTAAGTAACATTGCTGCAAAAGTGTGGGATGCGACAATTTTAGATGGAGAGGCAATCGAAAAGGCAGATGTTGTGATTGCCGATTTGCCATGTTCAGGACTTGGTATAATAGGAAGAAAGCCCGATATAAAAGATAAGATAAATCCAGAAAAAATAGAGGCTTTAGTGTCACTACAAAGAAAAATATTGTCAACTGTCACATTGTATGTAAAACCCAATGGCATGCTGATATATAGTACATGTACTATCAATCAGCGTGAAAATGATGACAATGTATTATGGTTTATGGAAAATTATCCATATCAGTTGATAGAGCCTGCTATACAGATATTTCCACAGAGTGCTATGAGGGGCATTCAAGGCGGAGATGGGTTTTACATAGCAAAGCTGAAAAAAATAAATTAGATTGATATGAAAAATAGATTTTATGGAGACAATACAATGATAGATATTAAGTCGATGTATATAGAGGAGTTGGAACAGTTTATTGTTTCTATAGGAGAGAAAAAATTTCATGCTGTTCAGCTCTATAAATGGATGCATCAAAAACTTGTTCCTTCATTTTCAGAATGCAGCGACTTGTCAAAAAACTTAAAGCAAAAGCTATCACAACAATGCACAATGATAACTTTAGAGCCTGTAAAAGTGTTAAAGTCAAACATAGATGGAACGGAAAAATATTTATTTCGTCTATATGACAACAACTTGATTGAGAGTGTTCTTATGCGGTATCATCATGGAAATTCAGTGTGTATATCGTCTCAAGTTGGCTGTAAAATGGGATGCCGTTTTTGCGCTTCAACGATTGATGGATGTGTCCGCAATTTATCGGCATCTGAAATGCTTGAACAAATATATAGAATACAACAGCTTTCGGGGGAACGAGTAGACAATATCGTAGTGATGGGTTCTGGGGAGCCGTTGGATAATTATGAGAATCTTATCCGTTTTTTAAAACTGATAAACAGTGAAAATGGACTTCATATCAGCGCTCGTAATATTACCGTTTCTACATGCGGGCTTGTTCCTGAAATGTATCAACTGGCAAAAGAGCAGCTTCAGATAACGCTTGCCATTTCGCTTCATGCTCCCAATGATAGTTTAAGAAAAACCATGATGCCAATAGCGAATAAATATTCGATTAGAGAGATAATAAAAGCATGTCATTATTATATTAAAGAGGCAAATCGCAGAATTACATTTGAGTATAGTTTAGTAAAAGGAGTCAATGACACAAGGGAATGTGCCAATGAATTGATACAATTGTTAAGAGATATAAATTGTCATGTTAATTTAATTCCAGTAAATCCTATTAAAGAAAATAATTATAAGCAGTCTGATAAGAAAGCGGTAGAGGCATTTAGGAAACAATTAGAAAATGGTAAAATAAATGCTACTGTAAGACGAGAGTTAGGACGTGATATTA
>CAJUBU010000029.1 GCA_910585095.1 uncultured Lachnospira sp. | reverse complement strand
CTAAAAATCTAAAGGAGATAAAGCATATGACATGTGGAGAAAAAATTACAATTATAAGAAAAGAACAAAATCTTACACAAGAGCAATTTGCAGAGTTGCTAAATGTGTCACGACAATCTGTTTCAAAGTGGGAAAATGGAATATCATTTCCAGATACTGAAAAATTAATCAAAATCAGCAAACTGTTTTCTTGCTCGTTGGATTACTTATTAAAAGATGAAATTGAAAGTAACAATATTAATTTGTTACAAAAAAGTGATTACGAAAGAAGAAATTACTATTTAGGAATATTTTACACATATCTTTCATTTGCTCCGCTTTTTGGATTTATTATGGGGATATATGGGATATATCATCAAAAACAAACGATTAATAATGGTAAAATGATAATGCTATCCATATTAGGAATCATTATTTCTTTAGCACTAACAATAACAATGATAATTGGAATGGTATTTGAATTATAAAAGAAAAATTATAAAAAAGAAGTTTGTAATAACCACTATCTAAAAACTGGAAAAAATAGTATAATTGAATAATAAAATGGACTGCATAAAAATTTATTGCATAAATAGTAATTGTGAGGAAATAGAGAAATTATGAAAAAAATAATAGATTTTGTTATTTTGACGATTTTATATATTTTTATATTTTATAAAAGATGGAAAGTAAAAGGAAAAGATACATTATTGATAAATACTACTATGTATATATATTTATCTTTTGTATTTTATTTTACTTTAATGCCCATTATAACATCATTGCCGTTTATGTTTAATCATCCATATACGCCAATGAATTTAGTACCTTTTGTTGATGTTACATTTGGCAGAGGAGATTTTATTAGGCAAATCGTTTTAAACGTAATAATGACAATTCCATTTGGATTTTTATTCCCACTTATTAAAAATAAAAATCCAAAATTATTCAAAACAGTATTTTATACATTTTTATTAAGCTTTAGTATTGAAATATTACAGCCTTTAATAGATGGTGGTAGGTCATCCGATATAACAGATTTAATAACGAATGTGCTTGGCGGAATAATTGGCTATATAATATATTTAATTTTTAAACCATTAACCATTAAAGTGTTGGATTATATAAAAAATAAATAATGTAAATACAACTATTACTAAAACTTGAATCAATAAAGCGGCTATGATAAAATTAAAATGATAAAAAGAATTATAAGACAAAACAAAAGGGAGAACAGTATTGTCAACATTTTATGATTTTCATTTAAATAATAATATACTTTCAGGATTAGGCAAACTTGGTTTAAAAAATCCAACATTAATACAGGAAAAAACATTTTTAACAATTAGCAATAACAAAGATTTGATTGCTTGTTCTGCAACAGGCACAGGAAAGACAATGGCATATTTAGTTCCTTTGATAAATACGCTTATTATAAATCAAAATAATGCCAATGCAGTGCAGATTATTATTTTAGTTCCAACACAGGAATTGGGAGCGCAGGTAGCAAGAGAGGTTCATAAGCTCTGTGAAGTATCCGATATTTATATAAAGACTTTATTGCTTATTGGCAATGGCAATATTAATCGTCAGATAGAATCTATCAAGCATAACAAACCTAATATTATAGTTTGTACGCCATCGAGATTAGCGAAATTAATTAAATTAAAAAAGATTAAAGTTCATCAAGTGAAAACGCTTGTTTTAGATGAAGCAGATAGATTGATGGACAAGGCTTGTTATGATGATATTTTATTTATACGTAAATCCCTTATGAAAAGAACGCAAGTTCTTTTATTTTCTGCAAGTATGAATAAAAAAACAATAAAATCAGCCAATGCAATTACATATAAGCCTGTTATACTGGATTTAATCAGTGAAAATAAAGAGTGTATTCCAAAAACAATCAAACATATTTATTTTATTAGCGATAGGCGTCAACGTATTGAAATGTTGCGTAAAATTATAAAAGCAAACAATGGTGGCAAAACGCTGATTTTTATTAACACAAAATATGATTTAGAGGAGACTTTTCAAAAACTTCAATATCATCATTATAATGTTGGGTCTATAGTAGGCAATCTTGACAATCATGTAAAAAAGAAAGCGATTGAAGATTTCAAGTCGGGCAAGATTCAATATTTGTTAGCAACAGATGTAGCTTCAAGAGGTTTACAGATTGAACATATTTCAACGGTTATTAATTTGAATTTGCCAGAAGAACCTATTGAGTATCAACATCGTGCAGGAAGATGTGGACGCAATGGAAATATGGGTTTATGTATATCAATTATTACAGAAAATGAATTGTCAAAAATAAAAAAATATCAAAAATTATTTCATGTAAACTTTGTTCAGAAAAAGCTTTTTCAAGGAAAGATAGTAGGTAAATAATGCAGATGGTATGATAAATTGTAAGTATTTACCTAAATTAAAACTATTATTTATAAATTTTTAGCTTATAACTTCGCTAAACACGCATTTAGCGAAGTTATAACAAAGTGTTTTATAGTACTATCACACTTAAATTTTGAAGTCTATTTTAAAATTTATTATAAAATACCAATATATTTTTTTACACTTTTGGAGGATTTTATGTCTGATAAACGCACCAAAACTTATACAGAACAACAAAATATAAAATATACAATGAAATTGCGTGAACTTATCAATATATTGCCTGATTTTTGTGAACAATATTTTAACAGCATGGAATATTCCAAACAGCCAAGAACAAAAATTGCCTATGCAATGGATATTAAGGGATTTTTTGAATATCTTATAGCGGATATTGCGAAATTTGCCAATTACACAATCAAAGACTTCACTCTTGATGATATTGGACAATTGTCTGGTTTAGATATCAACAACTATATGCGCTATGTAAAAGCTTATAATAAAGACGGTTCTATCGTAACTAATTCTGAACGTGCTGCAAAGCGTAAATTATGTTCGCTTAGAAGTTTTTATTCGTATTATTATCGGTATGAATTGATTTCTAAAAATCCTACGCAGCAAGTGGATATGCCTAAAGTGCATGACCAGGCAATTATAAGGCTTGAAACCAATGAAGTGGCAGAATTTCTTGACAATGTTGAATCTGGAAACAAACTTACTGCCAATCAATTAAAACGTCATGAAAAATTAAAGTGTCGTGATTTAGCGCTACTCACCCTACTGCTTGGGACAGGGATTCGTGTATCAGAGTGTGTTGGAT
This sequence comes from uncultured Lachnospira sp., assembly GCA_910585095.1. Taxonomy (GTDB): domain Bacteria; phylum Bacillota; class Clostridia; order Lachnospirales; family Lachnospiraceae; genus Lachnospira. Next base: position 30,149 of record CAJUBU010000029.1, on the reverse strand, counting down.
TAGATATTGATAATGTGGATTTTGACAATGACCGTATTAAAGTTATTCGCAAAGGTGGTTCGGAAAGCTTTGTCTATTTTAGTGATGAGGTTCACACTGCACTTGCTGCTTATATGGAGGAGCGCAAATTGCTAAATCCTGAACCTGAGCATAGAAATGCACTGTTTATATCAGCTAAAAACAAACGGCTCTGTGTGCGTTCTGTGGAACTTTTGGTAAAAAAATATGCCCATACAGTCACTACGGTCAAACATATTACACCACACAAATTAAGGAGTACATATGGCACGAATTTATATCAAGAAACAAAAGATATTTATTTAGTTGCTGATGTTTTAGGGCATAAAGACGTTAATACAACAAGAAAACATTACGCTGAACTTGTCGATGAAAATAAGCGAAGGGCAAAAGACGTTGTTCGGCTTAGAAAAGATTAATCATTTGCTACGATATAGCTAAGTGATTTAATTAAGCAAGTAGCGCAGATTGCAAATATCTACTTAACCTTTATCAAGTAATCCCCCGCTTATATCTCTATGATATTGAAGCGGGGGATTTTTATATTTTTTTCTAAAAAGTTACCAATAATTTTTGATACAAACGCTTAATATACAAGACTACTACTGTTCTATTATAAAGCAATTATGCTTTCTTTAATTCATCAAATTTATCAAGAACTTCCTTTTCAGGCTGTTTTGTAAGTAAACTTACAACAATATTAACAACAATAGCAACAATAAACGAAGGAAGCAGCTCATAAATAGCAAACACAGGCGCTATTCCTGAAATAACATATTTCCATAAGAAAATCATAACACCGCCTGAAACCATACCTGCTATTGCCCCATATTTATTTGCTCTTCTCCAAAATAGAGACAATAACACAACAGGACCAAATGTTGCGCCAAAGCCTGCCCATGCAAAAGATACAATTCCAAATACAGAACTGTCTGGATTACTCGCCAACAATACAGCTATAACAGATATAACAACTACCGTTATTCTTGCTACAATCAATGACATTTTTTCAGTCAATTTAATACCAAAACATTCTTTCATTAAATTTTGAGAAATACTTGAAGCTGCTGCCAATAATTGAGAATCAGCTGTTGACATCGTAGCTGCAAGGATTCCCGCAAGAATAACACCTGCTGTAATCGCCGCTAAAGGTCCATATGTACTTAAAAGATGTGCTATCTTTACAATAATAGTCTCAGAGTTAGAACCTGCCAGCATTTCAATTGCACCGACCTTTGACATTGCAAGACCAACAATGCCAATAAATACAGCGACCGTTAATGATATAACAACCCAAACACTGGCCACTCTTCTTGATAATTTCAATTTATTTTTATCCTCAATCGCCATAAAACGAAGAAGAATATGAGGCATGCCAAAATATCCAAGTCCCCAAGCTAACATAGAAAAGATGGATAAACCGCCATAAGGAACCGAACTGTTTGTAGCAGACGAGTAGGTGTTAAAAAAGTCCAAATATCCAGGCAAACTCTTTGCATTATCAACAACGGCTCCAAATCCTCCAGCTATATTGACGCCAAAAACAACAACGATTACCAAAGCGATAGACATAACAATACTTTGTATAAAATCCGTTGTACTTGCGGCAAGAAATCCGCCCAAAGCACAATAACATACAATAATTGCAGCGCTGATAGCCATTGCTGTGAAATAATCTACATCAAATAAACTGGCAAATAACTTGCCGCAAGCCGCAAAGCCTGAAGCAGTGTATGGAACAAAAAAGATAACTATCATCAAAGCGGATATACAAGTGATAGTCTTACTTCCGCCAAAACGTTTAGAAAAGAAATCAGGTAATGTAACGGCATTGTATCCATGAGAATATGTCCTGATTTTTTTAGCAACAATTAACCAGTTTACATAGGTTCCAATGGCAAGACCTATAGCAGTCCATGCAGCGTCAGCAATTCCAGACAGATAAGCAACGCCCGGCAGACCCATTAAAAGCCAACTGCTCATATCGGATGCTTCAGCACTCATTGCTGTCACTAAAGGACCTAATTTACGACCTCCTAAATAAAAATCTTCTGTTGAATTATTCTTTTTTGAAAAAAATACACCAACAATTACAACAAAAATTAAATATAATGCTATCGCTAGTAAAATTAATATTTGCGACATATTTACCTCCACTCATTTATTCTTTTGCAAATCATTTATCGGTCACTAGGGTCATAATAAGACCCCTTTGGTAATTTTGTAATCTCCTCTATTGTAAATCCTGGTATACTGTCAATATCTTCACTGCGGTCAACAATTTCAACATCAATGTTAATACCACAATTTTCATATATCCATTTAGCATCGGCAGCTTTGACATAAATAGAGCCTCTACGTGCTTCTTCTGAACCTATCTTATTGTATGATTCATAATCTAAGTTATTTTTATCTCTTGTCCAATAAGGCGCAGAATGTATAACAGCACCATCTTCTAAGATAGTTGCATAATGCCCAAATGAATATTTATCGAGCGCATACCATGATTGCTTACTTGAAATCTTTGTTAATGAAACATCAACATTCGGATTAATGGCACAATACATTGCCTTAAAAAAGGCATATTCTTGATTATTATCTTGCTTATAAATAAATAAAATATTTATTTGTTTATTTATAACAATCTTATATCCTAAATTATTGGGAATTGTCGATTCCGTCTTTGTTGAGACTTGTGTTGTCGTTTCAATTTGTGAACCATCTGTCTCATCTTCTGGTGGTATTTCACTTTCAATTGTTCTTAAACTTATAAGCGCAAAAACCACAGCTACTAAGAAGAAAATCAATATTACAAAATATAACTTTGCATTTCCTCCTAGTAGCCATTTTTTAAAGTTAACTCGCTTGATTTTTTTATACTTCCATTCCATAACGTTATATAAAAAAAACCTTTCCTAATTAAGCCTCTTTATTTCTTAAAATTTTTTTCTTTAAGTTCAATATACTTTATAATCAATTCAATACTTCCATCAATACCTAGTTCGCCGCTATCGATACATAAATCGTATCCTTTTGCTTCACCCCATTTTTTACTAGAGTAATAATTATAATAACTTGCTCTTCTTTTATCTGTTTTTTGAATTAAATCGGCAGCTTTTGAATCACTCAATTCATAAAGCTTCTTTATACGTTCAATTCTTCTATCCAGACTTGCTTTAATCCAGACACTAACTGCAAAAGGATTATCCTCTAAAGCATAATCAGCACATCTGCCGACAATAATACATGATTCTTGTTCTGCCAGTCTTTTTATTGTATCAAATTGTGCCAAAAAAACTTTATGATTGATTGGCATATCTACATATGAATTGGAATACCCCAATGAATATGTATCCATTACTAGAGAATAAAGAAAACTATTTGTAGGTTTTTCATCTTGTGAGGCAAATAATTCCTCACATAAACCACTCTGTTTAGCAGCCAATTCTAATAATTCTTTATCATAGCATTTAATGCCAAGTTTTTTAGCTAATTTACTGCCAATTTCATGACCGCCGCTGCCAAATTCTCTGCCAATTGTTATAACTGTTCTACTATCCATAGCGTTCACCTCCTGAAGTTCATAATAGTATACTAAATTTATTATATAATATAATACGAAAAAAATCTATAAAAAAACCAATAAAAATTTGTTTACAAACAAAAATTGTTTGTAAGTAAGAATGAATACAGATAAAATTTATTTTTAATTGTCTTCATAATGTTCAACATGCAATAAACTTTCCATTAAATAATCTTTTATATCTTTTGCGCAGTCATTTGAAATAATATGATATTCACGCGGCGTAACACAGGCAAAACGCAATTCGCAGTATCCTTTTGTAGAAAGTTTATAATTTTTTGTCCATCGAACATTTTGAATAGCCTTCTCCACTTCTTTAGAAGGCTTATTTCTTGTGATAATAATAAATGAAATATACGAATATAAATGATGTTTTACAGGGCATTTTCCATCTCCCCGAACAAAGTGCGGTTCAATTTCATGGATTGCAAAATCTTTAAGAGATTCAAAATCCTTCATATCTAAATTATCACGATTAATAAAAAATAAATGTTCAAATGACTTTGCTTCCCATAATTTTAAGGATTCGCCTGCACCATCATATTTATTATTATGATTATAGCAATACGCATAAATGACAAATTTTTTATCTTTAAACCAATAATTATGATAAATATCAAATTTATCGGATATGTTGTTAAGAATAATATCAATAAATTCTTTTCTTCTCATGACATCCTTCTTTATTTTTACAAATATAAATTATTATTGTTTAAGCACAGACAAAAGATGTTCAAAATATTCTGGAAGTTTTGCCTCAAACTCCATATATTTGCCTGTTCTTGGATGAACAAATCCCAATATCCTTGCATGAAGAGTCTGCCCTTCTAAACGAAATACAGATTTTGAATTGCCATAAACATCATCTCCAAGAAGCGGATGTCCTATACTGTGCATGTGAACTCGTATTTGATGGGTTCTTCCTGTTTCAAGCTGGCATTCAATATAGGCATATTTGCCAAAGTTTTCTAAAACATGATAATGTGTGACCGCTCTCTTTCCATTCTTATAGTCAATAGCCATTTTTTTTCGGTCTACCGGATTTCGACCAATCGGCGCATCAACGGTTCCATCTGTCATTTTAAAAGAATTACAGACAATCGCATTATATTTTCTTACAATTGAATGAACTTCAAGCTGTTTTGATAATTCGTTATGAGAGAAATCATTTTTACAGGCAACAAGCACTCCCGTTGTATTCATATCAATTCGGTGTACAATTCCTGGTCGCATAACGCCATTAATTCCGCTTAAATTTTCTTTACAATGATATAATAAAGCATTGACTAATGTCCCTGAATAATGTCCTGCTGCCGGATGTACAACCATTCCTTTTGGTTTGTTTACAACTATAATATCATTATCTTCATAAATAATATCTAATGGTATATTTTCTGGCAAAATTTCTGGCTCAACTAAGTCAGGAAGTGAAATTTTTAATAAATCACCATCTTGAACTTTATAATTATTTTTTATTGTTTTTTCATTGACAAGAATACCATCAAGCCTAACAATTCTTTGTATAAAAGAACGGGAATAATCTTTTAAAACTTCTGATAAATATTTATCAATTCGCATTCCCTCATATTCTCTTGTGACATACTTTACAATAATTTTTTCTTTATGTTCACTCATATGTTTTTGTACCGCCATCTTTTTGTGGTTTTATTATGGATGTCAACTCTTCATCTTTATATACAAAAAATACAAGAATCGCAAATAAACATATCCCAACTGTAACATAGATATCCGCTATATTAAAGACTGGAAAGTTAATCAGCTTAAAATAAATAAAATCTCTTACATATCCAAGAAATACTCTATCTATAAAATTGCCAATTGCTCCTGCTCCTAATAAAATAGCATTAAACAATAATGGAATATTTCTTTTGGCAAATGGAAGTTTGTATATAAAAAATACAATAAATAAAAAAATAATGGTTGTAATAATAATAAAAAATATTCTAGCTCCCCCAAACAACCCCCAAGCCGTTCCTGTATTTTCAAGATAATAAAATTCTAGTACATCCTCCCATACAGCAATACCTGAATTGCCTTTTAATGCGTTTGTAGCAAGAATTTTACTTATTTGGTCGAAAGCGGCAAGAACAAAAACACTGATAGTAAATATGATTATATTATAATACTTTTTCATTCTATAATACCATCCAATGCTTTTATCATATCATCATCTGTAATTGTCTTATCAATATAAGCTTGCCCACATTTTTTTAATAATATAAACTTTATTTGTCCAGAATCCATCTTTTTATCATTTTTGGATACTTGTATAACTTCTTCTTTTGAAATGCCCTTTACTGTTAACAAAAAATCATACGACTTAAATGTATCCATTATTTTTTGATATTCTAAAGTGTCAATAAATCCCTTTGAAACACATATATTTAATGCTGCTGCCATACCCAAAACAACACATTCTCCATGATAAAGCGAAAAATTCATCAATTTTTCAATAGCATGACCTAATGTATGTCCAAAATTTAATAATGCTCGTTCTCCTTTTTCAGTAGGGTCATTTTCAACAACCATTCGTTTGATATTGCAGCTTTTAGCAATCATCTCTTCTAGGACATCATTGTCCAAAGCATTGATTGCGGTTGAATTATCGTCAAGCCATTGAAAATAATCCATATCTTTAATGAGTCCATGCTTTAGTATTTCACCAAAGCCGGAATTAAATAACCGTTTATTTAATGTTTTTAATACGGATGTATTCATATATACTAATTTAGGCTGATGAAATGCGCCAACCATATTTTTATATGCCCTAAAATCAACGCCTGTCTTTCCGCCGATACTAGAATCAACCTGTGCAAGAAGTGTTGTAGGAATTTGAATAAAATCAATTCCTCGAAGGTAACTGGCAGCAGTAAACCCCGTTAAATCACCTACAACACCGCCCCCTAATGCAATCAAGATGTCTTTTCTATCAAATTTGTTTTGAATAAGAAATTCATAGATATCTTGAACGGTATCAAGATTTTTATGTTCTTCACCCGCCTTAAATGCGTAAGACATTACAATGTTATCTGTTTTTTGCAATTCCTTTTTAACCATTTCACAATAGAGTTTTTCAACATTGCTGTCTGTAACAATACATAATTTTCTTTTTTTTATACCCAAATGATGGACACATTCTGCTAACTTACAAAAATCATGTTCAATAATAATATCATATATCGGTTTTGAATCATAATGAACGGTAATACATTTTGACATAATTCCTCCATTCTGAAAGGTTAAAAGCCACTCAATGCAGGTTGCATCAAGTGGCCATCATACAACTCTTATTTTTAATCCTACTTACTAAATGATGATAAATCAATCCCGCCTGTCACTAATTCTGGAATATCGCCCGATATATCTACATTAGGCGGCGTTACAAGAAAGATATGATTTGTAATCTTTTGAAGATTTCCTCTCATAGCGTAACATGAGCCTGAAGAGTAATCAATAATTCTTTGTGCTGTATCAACAACAAGACCCTCAAGATTAAGTACGACTGCTTTACCAGTCAATAAAGTATCCGTTATGTCACTGGCATCTTCCATCGATTCTGGTCGAATGACAACAACTTCAAGTCCTCTTGGGCTTGAAGTCCTTATAGGAACAACCTTCTTTGCAAGGGGTTTTCCCCCTTTAGAGTCATCATCATCATACTCGTCGTCTGTGCTTCTGCCTTTTTTAGTGCCTGAAAATAACTTTTTCTTTGGTTGTCTGTCATCTTCATCGTCATAATCATCGTATTCTTCGTCATCATAATCCTCATCGTCATAGTCATCATTAGACATTTTGAATACGTTAATAACTCCGTCAAAAAATCCCATTTTAAAATCTCCTACTTACTTGTTATAATCGCGTGCACCAAATATGGCAGTACCTACGCGTACCATCGTTGCGCCTTCTTCAACGGCAACTATATAATCATTTGTCATTCCCATTGATAGCACATCCATAGTGCTATTATCAATGTTTTTATCTTTTATGTCAATACACAATTGTGCTAATTTTTTAAAAAGCTCCCTGTTGTCCTCTGGATTTTGTACAAAAGGAGCGCTTGTCATAAGTCCTCGAATACAGATAGACGGCAGCTTAGACGCCTCTTGTATAAATGTTTCAACCTCTTGTGTCATAACGCCAAATTTACTGTCTTCAAGTCCTACATTCACTTCTATCAGTATATTGGCAACCACATTTTTTTTAACTGCTTCTTTGCTAATTTCTTCTGCCAGCCGAAGCGAATCCACTGAATGAATCATTGCAACTTTGTCAATAATGTATTTTACCTTATTTCTCTGCAAATGTCCAATCATATGCCATTTTATATCGTTTGGCATATATTCTATTTTATCCATTAACTCTTGTACATAATTTTCACCAAATTGTCGAATATTGCAGTTATATACCTGCTCTAACAGTTCAACAGGTTTTGTTTTACTAACTGCAATTAGTGTAACCTCTTTTGGATTACGCCCCACTCGTTTACATGCATCTTCAATATTTTTGATTACAATATTTAGATTTTGTTCAATATCTATCATTTTTTTCCTCCATACTGCTTTTATCATTTAATATATCATCTGATTTGCACTATATTTATGGGCATCCAATACAATTCGGTCATACACTGCAACGCCATGCGAACCACCTTTTTTGGATATGATATATTCATTATTTTTATCAATAATATCAACCAATTTAAACACGGTATATCCAGAATTAATACAATATACCCCTTTTAATTTTTCTGTAGGACCTATAATATAACGTTCTTGTGAATCTACTTTGACAATATTGCTGCCAGCAGTAAAATCATCTTTACTCACATAACATAAAGTATCGGTTAACTTGTAAATATCGGCTGCAATAAACTGAGAATTTAATGTTCCATTTTCATAAGTTTCACATATAAACCCATATGTATTGCTATTACCGCCTGTAGTCATAAAACTTTTAGGGATAATAAAAAATTCACCGTCTGTCACAGCAGATGTTGGTATTTTAAGACCACTGTCTGTAGAAGACAATAATTCAAAATCTAAAAATCGCTCTGTTGCATATCGAATCATATATTTATTGAGTGACAATTTACCATAATAGGTATCATCTATATTTAATAAAGAAAAATCACATACTGCACGAATATTGTCTTTTTTTATATTAATAGAAACCGTTTTTTTATTGGTAAGGTCATTTTTGTCAATTTCATCTTGTGTCAATAAAAAAACAATATCCCAAGTTTCATCCGTTATTAGTTTATATGCTGGATTATCCGATACAATAATATTTTCCGCTTTTAAATTTTGTTTTTTATAATTATTTTTATCAAACATAGATGAGGTAATGGTATCTGATGTAACTGCTTCAAAACCATCAATAGAATATACAATAACACCACTTGATTTGGCAGAAATAGTCTGAAATAAGTTTTCACTTCCTGTATTAGTCACAATACTGTCAAGATTATTAATAACACTCTCATTCATTGCTTGTAAAATCGTTGAATTTAAATCCGTCTTTAAATCATACAATGCGTTAAAATTGCTTCCATCATAATTTGTTCTAAAATTATTCAACATAGATTTAATAGAATGAAGATTCTCCTTTGTCAATGAATTTTCATCACTTTTTGTATATTGTGACAATATTTCAGCAACTCTCCCCGTTTCATCTACCGTATAAATTGTATCATCTACTTTTACACGATTTCCTTCTTTTTGATAATAATTTATATTTCCAGAATAAGATGAATAAAATACTTCTTCACTTCTAAGAGCAATTCCTGTAAAACGAGTATTACTAGTAAGTGAACCATTATCAATCTCATACGTTTTTACTTTCGCTTTTGAATTATACATTACAATAAAACTGATAACATAAAAAATAACAACAGCAAATATAGGAACAATTCCTTTTGGTTTGCGTTTATATTTAATAACTTTATTGTTTTTTTTGGCAGTTTTAGTTCGTTTATTATTTTTTTTCTTTGTATTTCTTTTTTTTTCAGAATGATTTTTTGCAGGAACTATTCTTCTGCCATTTCGCTTTGTTTCAGCCATAGTTTTTCCTTTTTTTTCCTATTTTTCCTAAACAATATCTCTGAATAAAATTATATTTTTCATGCCATAATATAAACGATAGTTAAAAATGTTGCATTTATTATAATAAAAATTGAGCATAATAAATTTTGCCCGTTGAAAATAAAAGACAGGGAGGCGATAATATGAACTCAAAATGGATTGATTACACAACATTAACGCTCATCATTATTGGTGCTATAAACTGGGGGTTAATAGGATTTTTTAACTTTAATCTTGTAGCCGTATTATTTGGACAATTTACATGGCTTACTCGTATTGTATATGCGCTTGTTGGATTAAGTGGTTTATATCAAATAAGTGTATATGGACGTATAAGAGATTTTAGCAATTAAATCATTTCAATGAAAAAAAATAATTTTTGTCTGCAAAGTTTATAAAATAAACTTGCAAGCGAACAAGCTTACGTTATAAACTTGTTCGCTTTTTTATTCTCGCGAGCAATAAGCCAAGTGGATGGATATGCTTGCAGCATTTTTTATTGGTAAATTTCACGCCATTCCATATCGCCTCGCTCTAATGACTTTATAAGCAGCTCTGCTGTTGCAAGGTTGGTTGCTAATGGAATATTATACATATCGCATAAATTACACACATTATCAGAAGTTGGTTCATGGTCATTTAAATCGACGGATTCTCTTAAAAAAATCACTAAGTCGACTCGATTTTGTTCAATTTCAGCACATAGTTGACGTTCACCACCCAAATGACCTGCCAAAAATTTATGGACGGATAAATTGGTAACTTCTTCTATTAATTGTCCAGTCGTTCCAGTAGCAAACAATTGATTTTTATTGAGAATACCTTTATATGCTATACAAAAATTCTGCATTAATTTTTTTTTGGTATCATGAGCAATTAAACCTATATTCATAAAATTTTCACCTATCCCCTAAAATCCTTTGCAAAAATATCATCATCTTTTTCTGATTTTATCTGTAAATTAATATTCATCACTATACCAATAGAGATAAACAATACAAGTAACGATGTTAATCCATAACTAAAAAAAGGTAACGGTAATCCTGTATTTGGAAGCAGTCTTGTCACCACGCCAATATTGATAAATGATTGAACGCCAATATATACTGCAACGCCACAACATATAAGCCGCCCTGCAAAATCCTTTGTCCGTATGGCTATAATTATACACTCTATAACAATCCAAAACAATAACAAAATTGCAGATATACAGCCAATAAAGCCTAATTCTTCTCCAATAATCGTAAATATAAAATCGGTTTGTGCTTCTGGAATATAATTTGCATTTTTTAATGAAGCTGGGTCATCGGTATCAAGACCTTTTCCCTTTAGCCTTCCTGAACCAATAGCCGTCTCAGACATTTTTTGCTGGTAGATACCATCATCATTTTCATCTGGATATAAAAAGTCCATAATTCGTTCTCGTTGATAGTCTTGCAAGAAAAATACTTTATTGTCGGGATTACTGATATAGATAAATCCACCAACTAAAATTGGAACAACAATAACACAGACAAGACCAATAATTTTATAGCTTAATCCAGCACAAAAAACAACAAAAAATAGTATAATAAAAGTCATAATTGTTGTTGAAAGGTCTGGCTCTATAACAACAAGTATAAGTGGAATTGCCAATACAACAGCAAGAATACACAAAAATTTCCAATCGTTAATTTTATCTTTATACATGGAAAGGATTTTTGCTGTGACAAGAATCATCAGTATCTTTGACAATTCAGATGGCTGAAATTGAAATACTTTTAAATCAAGCCATCTCTTTGCCCCATGACTTCCCTTACCTATCAATGGAACTGCTACTAAAATCAGTATATTCATAATATAAATTATCCAGTAGTATTTTAATATCCATGTGTAATCAATAAATGATAACACCAACATAATTACGACACCAAGTGCTAATCCCAAACATTGTTTTAACGTATAACTGGAATCAGCACTATTTATAACTACAATTCCATATAGTGATGCAGCAATAACCAAGATTGCCAATCTGAAATTATATGAGCGCAGCTTATATTTCTTAAACATTCATTTCTCCACATTATAAAAAATATCATTTAAATTGATATTTCGTTTTAATCATTATTTCTTATATCTTTAATTGGAATATTCGCATATAATGCTGGAACCGAACCATTGTCACTGTCGGATTCTGTTGTCGTAATTTGAATATCCAAGCCATCTGCATCAATGACCATGTATTTTGAGATAACTTTAATAATATCATTTTTAATCATTTCCATGACTTCCGGCGAGCAGTTTGCACGGTCTGATACCAATAAAAGCTTAAGTCTGTCTTTGGCAACATCACTAGAGCCTTTTTTCTTAAATAAATCTAACAAGCTCATCTTATCCCCATTTCTGCGCTGTTATATGGCGAAACAAGTTTGTGTATACAGCGCTTACACAAACTTGTATGTAAAAGGATTTCTGTTAAAATTTTTTTATAAATTTCTATATGTAAATTATTTTCCATTTTTAAACAGTGAAGATAATTTTTTAAAAAATCCACCTTTTCCATTTAAATCAAGAAATGGTACTTCTTCTCCTATAACCCTTTTACATATATTCATAAATGCCTGTCCAGCCATTGTATCATCTCCAACAAGCGGCTGACCTTTGTTCGTCGCTACAACAATACTTTCATCATCTGGAATAGCACCAATAACATTTAACTGTAAAATATCATTTACATCTTCAATGGACATCATTTCGCCACGACCAACCATATCCATTCGTATTCTATTAACAATCAAATCTTCATGTTCTTTTAATCCATGCGCGTCAAGAAGTCCTACAATTCGGTCGGCATCTCTTATGGCAGATACCTCTGGCGTAGTTACTACTAATGCTCTATCTGCACCTGCAATTGCATTTTGAAATCCCTGTTCAATGCCAGCAGGGGAATCAAGAAGAATATAATCAAATCCTTCTGGGTCACTTTTTAACTCATCAATGACCTTAATCATCTGTTCTGGAGAAATAGCTGATTTATCTCTAGTCTGAGCAGTAGGCAGCAGGTAAAGTTTTGGGCAGCGTTTATCTGTAATCATAGCCTGCTTAATACGACAATTTCCTTCAACGACATCAACGAGATTATATACAATTCTATTTTCGAGTCCTAACACCACATCTAAGTTTCTAAGGCCTGTATCCGTATCAATCATAACAACCTTTTTCCCCAATTTAGCAAGACCAGTGCCAATATTGGCTGTTGTTGTTGTCTTACCGACGCCACCTTTACCAGATGTCACTACTATAACTTCACTCATTGTTAACCTCCATATTATATTGTAATATTTATTATGTTATAATATTATTATGTTAAACTATACTTATCAACGAAAATAGTATAAGTTTTAGCTAATCACTAAATCTTCAATCACATCTGCTGAAAGGTTTTCTATATAGATATTACCATCTTCAACAAATGCAATCTTAGGCTCTAAATTTTTATTTTTTTTATTGACTGGTGCTGAATCGGAACTTCTTGCTATTACATCGGCAATCTTAATCTGCATTGGCTTCATCTCCAGTGCCACAACAAATGAATGTTCATCTCCATTAACGCCAGCAAAAACATTGCCTCGAAGGCTTCCAAGAACAACAACACTGCCCTTAGAAATCACTTTTCCTCCTGGATTAATATCTCCAAGAATAACAACACTCGCCTCTGATTCCAATATCTGCCCAGACCGTAATGTACCTTTATAAAATAAACCATTATCTAAATTTTCTTTTTCCTTATTCATATGTGATAATATAGCATTTTCAAAGCGTTCATCTTTCGTTGTATCTTCGTCAATAAGACATACAATATCAAGGTCTGTAACACTTTCTATAATTTCAACAATCTCACGGGATTGTCCAACGGTAACATCTTTTCCTTCTATTGCAAGAGCCATGCTTGATGAACCAAAAAATGCTGAAGATTTTTTGAATTTTTCTTCCACCTGCGCTTTCAAATTATCAAAAGTTTGATTTTCATCTAAAACAACTGTTAAACCATGTTTGTTACTTTTGATTGTAACTGAATTACTCATGTTCCCTCACATTCTGTCACACTTTATGTGGCATACAAAATATTTTATAATCATTTTACCAAATATTCAACGAATATTTTATTCAACGAATATTTTTATTCAATAAATAATTTATTCTAATCCAAAGTACATTTTTAAAACGGTAGTTGCCAACTGTGCTGCCTCCCCACTGGCATAGCCATTTCGTATAGAAACTGCAATACCTATCTGTGGATTATCAAAAGGTGCATAGGCAACCAGATGTGCATGGTCAGGTTGTTTTTTATTTTCTTGTGCGGTACCTGTCTTAGAAGCCACTGAAATAGGTAATCCACTAATTGAAGTATCCATCAACATTCCAGAGTGAATAGCATTCCAGACAGCAGGATTAATGTTCATTTGATTTGCTACATCAGGTTGTTTTTCCTCTATAACTTCACCTGTATTAGAAGCAATTTTGTCGATTAACGTCAAATTATAACATGTTCCAGAGGTTGCAATTGTTGTTACATATCGCGCAAGGTTTAAAGTACTATATTGATGATTTCCTTGTCCTATTGCAGAAGTAATTGCATTATCATTAGAAGGGCTTGGTGCTTTTTCAGCTATCTCTATACCTGAATTGGTGGCAAGTCCCATCTCTTCAGCATATTTTTGAAGAATACTTGTTCCATACGTGCTATTATATACACCGTTTTTGCTACATGCAAGCCTATAACCAACATTATAAAAGAAAACATTACAAGAATCTCTTATTGATGTTGCCATATCTCTTGAACCGTGTCCGCTTCTGTTCCAACATCTTGGACTTGGTGTAACCTCTGTAAATGCACCACTGCAGTAAAAAGATGTACCCACTCCAATAACTCCTGCTTCAACTCCAGCAACAGACGAACACATTTTAAATGTTGAACCTGGCGCCACCTGAGCCTGTGTTGCCCAATTTCTTAATGGATAAGATTTATCATTATTCAATTGTCTATAGTAATTGGCATCAATATATCCTGATAATTTATTATTATCATAGCTAGGATAAGAAACCAATGCCAATACATCACCATTGTTTACATCGGTTATCACACAAGCCCCTGAACAAGGTGCCAATGCAAGCTGTGCTGGTGTAATTCGCTTAGAAGAAATGGCACTTCTCATAAAATCATACGCACCAATTGTTCCAGCGTTTAATGCCTGATAATCTTCTTCGCCTTCAAGAAAACCTTGTTCAAATAAAAGCATACATACTTGACGACCACTGATAGAGCCATTATTAATCATATATTGAAACATTTTTTTATAAAAATTTGTATCATTTTCTAGTTGTTCAAAAATATAGTCTACAAATTCATTATAAGATTCGGAAAGACTGGTATATTGCTGAGAAGATAACTTTGATAAATCAATCCAGTTTTTTGTTATGCCATATTTAAGCAATTCTTGTAAACTGGTTGAATTGCCTTCTGTCCAATCTTTATAAATTTCATCATTGACATCAACATTATTAATATTAAATATTTTTTGGGTCATTAAAACATCTTTATATATATACCATATATATACTTGTTCTTCTTCTGATAATCGTCCATAAGGCGTCGCATTATTTAGCAGTTCTTCACGAAGCCAATTGATGGTAGATTCCTTTTTGTAAAGAAATGCGTTATACACATCAGATTCTGTAGGATTTTCACCTTTAGACAATTTTTCTAATGAAACCAAATTATTATCAATCAATGCAAAATAAACTTCTTTTGCAGTAATATAAATAGAGGTAATTTCACCATCTCCGTTATACGAATATTTATTATCGCCTGCTGTCATATTTTGTAACAATATACCAACAAGCTTATCTTCAATTGCGTTATAAATGCTTTTTTGTAATTCAATATCAATCGTAAGATAAATATCATTTCCAGCAACCGAATCAGTTTCTTCCAGAACTTCTGTGATTCGACCAAATGTATCAATATATACTTTTTTACTACCCTTTGTACCAGATAGAACACTCTCCATAGAATGTTCAATTCCTGATTTACCTACAACGTCATTTAATTCATAACTATCATCTGTTTCTAGTAGTGTTTCAAGTTCAGATTTTGATACGGTTCCTGTATATCCAAGAATCTGTGAACAATAAATACTATCTACATATTTTCTTATATATTTTTGCTCAATAGTTACACCAATCAACTTATCTGAATTTTCAAGAATTGCAGCTACCGTTTCATCTGATACTTCATCTGAAATTGTAAATGCAATATATCGGTTATATAAATTGTGTGTCATATTTAATCGTAAACTTACAATTTTGGTTATATGCTGTGGAGAAATAACATTTGTATCAATTTCATAATAATCACACAAATAATTTATCATTTCTTCTGCTGTTGAATTTCGTTGTTCTTCAGTCAATTGTTCCACATACTTACAGCCATAGACATCACGTTTAAATCGCAGCAATGCGTTGTCTGAAACATTATATTCATAACCATCATTATATTCTATTGAAAAATCATTTTGAAAATAGTCGCCTTTTGACTCAATAATATTTAAAGTTTCTTCAATAGATGCATTGACTGTTGCATTTTTTATTTTTGTATCCTCATAAACACCACTATCGCTTATTGTTACAGCAAATGCCAGCTCATTATATGCAAGCAGTACTCCATTTTTATCAAATATACGACCTCTAGTTGCTGGAACACTTGTTGTCATCTGTATGGATTCCGTAAGAGTATTTGCATAATCTTCTCCATTTACAATCTGTAATGAAAAAACTTTGACTACTAACACGGAAAATAAAGTGATAAATATTAATATCAATGGCACAAATCGTGATTTTAGCAAACTTAGTATGTAGTCAATTATCTCTCTCATCAAAGTAACTTACTCTCCTTCTTTTTTTGCCTGAAAGCAATGGATTTATTAATACAATGGGTTTAAATATTAAAACAAAAAATAACACGGTATATATCATTTCTGGAATCATAAAACGCTTAATAAAATATAATACATTGAGACGATTGTGTAATAAAAAATTACCAATATAAGATAAAAATTCATATACAATATCACCAAATGCTACAATAACTAAAGGAATGATAAGTTCACTCTTTTCATATTTTTGAAAGAAAAGTCCAGAAACATATCCCAAAATAGAAAATACAAGAGGTGAAAAGCCTATTATTGTTGATATAAAAATATCATATATCAAACCAGAAAAAAATCCAACAAACATACCTTCATTGCTTCCATTTAGATATCCAAATAAAATCGGAAGTATAATAAGCATATTGGGCTTTATTCCTCCAAGTTCAATCACTCTGCCTAATGTCACAGAAAGGCAATAAAAAAGTATAATGATAATCAGTTCCAAAATCTTTCTTTTCATTATTCTCCAACTTCCTTTAATTGTGTGATAACCAATACCTCTTGCAGATGTCCAAAATCTACAGCGGGAATAAGATAACCAGATTGTGTTAAATTATTGCTATCAAGAGATACATCTTTGGTATAACCAATTAATATTCCAGGAAGATATCGGTCACTTATATTAGAAGTTACAATTTTATCACCATTTCTTACAGTAACAGAATGTTTAAAGTGTTGTATGCGAATCATTCCAGAATCCATCAAGTCAATATTACCTTGAATAGTACATTTATCACCTGTATCAATTAATTGTCCACTGACAAAACTGCCATCTTCTATGATGCTTTTAACAGTTGCGTAGTTTTTTCCCACACTTGTGACAATTCCTACCAGTCCTCCATCAGCAATAACATTCATATTAACAGCAATTCCCTCATCACTTCCCTTATCAATTGTAAATGTTGAATACCAGTTATCCGAACTTGTACCAATAATTCTCGCGCCTACTTTTGCATAATCTGCATAGCTTTCATCAAGCTTGTACAATTCTCGTAATCGGTTTAATTCATACGTATCCTGTTTTAATTTATTATTTTCTTCCGTCAATTCATCCACTTTTAATTTTAAAGATTGATTTTCTTCAAGAAGCTTGGTTGCTTCCTGAATTTTCTCATAACCATCAGATACCCATAACCCAATATAATTCATACCATCTTGAATAGGCATAACAAGTGTAGAAACAATATTTCGTACAGGTGCTACGAGCTTATCGGTAAAAAAACTGGCTACAATTAGAGCAGAACACAATAGTACGACCAAAATTAAAATATATTTTGATGTAAAAAATGATGAAATTTTCTTTAACATACAAAACTCCATTCTTGATTAAAAGATTCTTAATCGTATGTCTTATCCTGAGGTGTATATGCAACACTGGCAAAATCAGGATTTGAAACAACACCCATCAAACCTCTTACAACACTTTCTGAAGGATTTTCCACAATATTAACATTAATGTTTGTCTCTTGATTAATATATTTTTCAAGGCTGTTAATACTTGAAGTACCACCAGAAACATAAATGCCATTTTTAATAATATCTGCTGCCAATTCTGGAGGTGTACGTTCAAGAATCACTTTTATTGAATCCATAATAGAATGCAGCGGGTCAACAATGGCTTGATATATCACATCCGATGAAATATCAATGCTTACAGGGAGACCAGACAAAATATTGCGTCCAAAACCAGGTGCAAAATGTTCCTCGCCTTTAATAGCGCTGCCCAATTCTTTTTTTAGCGATTCAGCTGTTTTACTTCCAATAACAAGATTATAAACCTTACGAATCTGGCTTATAATAACATCATCTAATTTATTGCCTCCAATTTTAACGGATTTGCTAATAACGATACCACCTAATGACAATACGGATATTTCTGTTGTCTCAGCACCAATATTAACAATCATAATACCACGTGATTTTGTAACGTCAAGTCCAGCCCCTATGGCATCGGCTACTGGCTTATCCACAATAAATATATTTTTAGCCTTTACCTTTGAATCGGCAACAAGTTCATAAAATGCTCTTTTTTCCACTTCGGTTACATCGGTTGGCACGGCGATATAAAAATCGGTGTTGCCAGGCTGCTTTTTATCACCATTAATCTTATTGAAAAAATTAAGAAGAAGTGTCTGCATATTCTCAATATCAGCAATCACACCAAATTTAACAGGATATGATACCTCAATGTTTTCAGGAGCTTTCTCATACATTTCATATGCCTCATCTCCAAATGCTAACAATTCCGTTTTATTGGCTATTGCAATCATATTTTTTTCATTCAATATTTGGTCTTTTTCCTTACAACACATTTTAAAATTACTTGTCCCTATATCAACTCCGTATATATTACTCATCAGCGTGGACCCCTTTCGTTTTATATATATTCTTTTTCTTTTAAACTTGTAAATGTATTATCTCCAATTATGATATGGTCTATAAGTCTTATTCCCAAGATATCACCTGCCTCTTTTACTCGTTCTGTAACAAGAATGTCATTTCTGCTCGGTGTGACATCACCACTTGGATGATTGTGCAGCATAACGATAGACACAGCTCCATATCGTAATGCCTGTGTAAATATTTCTCTGGGATTTACCAGCGAAGCATTTACAGTGCCAATTGAAATGATACAATCATGTATTAAACAACATTTGTTGTCAAGCATTGCTAAAATCAAATGTTCTCTGTCTAAATTACGCAAATCCTGCATATAGTAAGCTGCAATAGAATCAGGAGACGAAAAATCGAGATTTTTTGCAGCAGTCTGTTTGGCAATACGCCTTGATAATTCACATATACATTGAATCTGAATCGCTTTTACTTTGCCAATTCCCTTAATGTCCATCAATTGAGGAATCGATAAACGTGTAAGCTCTAGCAATGAATTATCTTTATCATTAATACCATCTTTACAAAGTCCCATTACTTTTACAGCTAACTCCGTTGCATTCATTCCCGTCGTTCCTGTTCTTAAAATTGCTGCTAAAAGCTGTGCATCGCTTAAAGACGCTGCACCTAAAGACATACATCGCTCATAAGGTCTTGTCTCATTCTCTGCTGTATTTAGGTGTATTGCTGCGTTTTTATTCAATTCTATACAATCCTTTCTGTTCAAGGCGGATATTGTACAAGCATAACTGTTTGAATTATAGCATATTTCCCATATTATGTATAGAAAGATTTTATTATAAATTTGTGCTATAATATACGCTTTTTCGACATATATTAAAAATCTATTATAAATTTTTATAAAAATTTTATAGCTATTTATGTAAAAAATGAAATATTTTACATAAATAAATTTTTCATACCTTCACAAGCCCTTGTTCAAACATTTTCTGTAAACTCATCATAATGCCATACTTAGCATGATACCATGTTAAACCACCCTGAAAAAATACAGTGAATGGTTCTTTTAAAGGACCATCAGCCGACAATTCAATGGACGAACCTTGCACAAATGCACCTGCTGCCATAATGACATCACAATCATATCCTGGCATTGGCCAAGGCTCTGGTGTTACAAAACTGTCTACAGGGGCAGCAGCTTGAATGCCTTTGCAGAATGCAATCAATCTTTCTTTTGAACCTAATTCTACTGCCTGTATAATATCATGTCTGCTCTCCTTACTGTCTGGGATAACTTGAAAGCCTAGTTGCTCATATACATTTGCAGCAAATATAGCACCTTTAAGCGCGCTTGCTGTAACCGTAGGCGCCAAAAACAAGCCCTGATAAAAACTTGGATTCACTCCTAATGTAGCCCCTACTTCCTTGCCAAGTCCTGGAGAAGACAACCGATAAGCAGCTTGTTTTACATATTCTTTTTTTCCTGCAATATAACCGCCGCAAGGAGCAAGCCCACCACCAGGGTTTTTAATAAGAGACCCTACTACTAAATCAGCGCCAACTTCGCAAGGTTCTGTCAATTCGACAAATTCACCATAACAATTATCAACCATACATATCACATCAGGTTTAATGTTTTTAATAAAAGAAATCAGTTCACCTATTTTGGCAACGGACAATGTTGGTCTGTTGGCATATCCTTTAGAACGCTGGATAGTTATTAATTTTGTTCGTTCATTGACTGCGTTTTTTATCCCCTCATAATCAAAATCACCATTTTCTTTTAAATCAATTTGACTGTAAGTTATTCCATATTCGGCAAGACTACCCTTTGATGGACGGATTCCAATGATTTCGTCCATCGTATCATAAGGCTTGCCAACTGGTGAAAGCAGTTCATCGTTTGGTCTTAAATTTGCAGACAACGCAACATTTAAAGCATGTGTCCCACACATAATTTGTGGTCTTACTAAAGCATCTTCTGTTTTAAAAATATCCGCATATATTTTTTCCAGCGTATCTCTACCATCATCATTATATCCATAACCACTTGTACCATTTAAGTGCATTTGTGCAACTCTATTTTTTTGCATGGCATGAAGCACTTTTAATTGATTATATTCTGAAATTTTATCAATTTCTTCAAATCGTTTTGTTAATTCAATAAGTATCTTATTGCAAAAGGAATAAACAGGTTCTGAGATACCTAAATCTTTATATCGTTCTTCTTCATAATTTATATTATCCATTTTTATTTATAATATTCCTTTCCTGTAATTTTTCAAGCATAGCTTTTAATATTTTTTCTTTTGAATAACCATAATCTGGATAATTTATCCACAATACATCTCGTTCTCTTTTAAACCAAGTAAGTTGTCTTTTTGCAAAATGTCTCGTATGTTGCTTTATTAATTCGATGGTTTGTTCTAAAGAAATTTTTCCTTCATGGTAATCAAATAATTCTTTATAACCAATACCGCTCATTGCCGTACTTTCTTTTTTCAGACCACAATCTATTAATTTTTTGGTCTCATCGACAAGTCCTTTTTGAAACATCATTTCCACTCTTGTATCAATTTTTTTATAAAGTTCTTTGCGCTCATCATTTAATACAAAATAGGCAAAATTATAAGGTGGCTCTTTTTGTCGTTGCGTTTCATTATGAGATGATATTTTACTGCCTGTTTCTTTGAAATATTCCAATGCTCGAATAACACGCTTCACATTATTAGGATGTATATTTTCAGCCGATTCTTTATCCACCTCTGCCAACATACGATGTAAAACAGCATTTCCTTGAACTTGTGCAATATGATATAAAGAATTGCGGTATTCTTCATCAATTGTTGTTTTATTTTCAAATTTGTTATCAATATTATTTTTATTTATTACAATATCATTTAATGCCATTTTATTAAAATCCACAATATCTGATGTGGTTTTATTAAAATCAATATCATACAATACAGATTGTATATAAAATCCTGTTCCGCCAACAATCATTGGAATATGTCCATTTTGATATATCTGTTTTATAGCCTTTTTTGCTAATGTTTGAAATTGTACAACATCAAAGGATTGACTAGGTGACAATATATCAATCAAATAGTGATTAATGCCACACATCTCCTCTTTTGTTATTTTTGCTGTTCCAATATCCATGCCCTTATATACTTGCATAGAATCTGCACTTATTATTTCCGCTTCAACTTTTTTTGCCAGTTGAATGGAAAGTTCTGTTTTTCCAACGGCTGTTGGACCAGTTAAAATAATAATATTTTTCATAATATGTTTAAACGAGTCGTTTAAATTTCCTTTCCACTTCATATTTTGACATTACAAGAAGAGTTGGTCTGCCATGAGGACAATTATATGGATTTTCAGCCTGCATCAATTCAATAATTAATTGTTTTGCCTCATTTTCAGACAGTCGATTATTGCCCTTTACTGCTGCCTTACAAGCCATTGTTGCCATACGCTGTGTAATAACATCAAGAGCTAGAGGATTTTCTTTTCCAATTCTATCTAAAATATCAATAAATAATTGATTCAAATCAATATTTGGCAAGTCTGCGGGAATACCTGTAATTTTATAAGATTTGCCGCCAAAAGCTTCAACTTCAAAGCCTATTTTTTGAAAAATATCCATATTATCATTTAATGCTTGTTCTTCACGCATATTAAGTTCTACAATAATAGGCGGCGTAATCATTTGACAATCCATCGTTTTTTCCTTTAAATGACGGATATATCGTTCATATATTACTTTTTCATGAGCAGCATGCTGGTCCATCATATAAAATTTATCTTCATATTCAATCAGCCAATAGGTTTCAAATAATTGACCAATTATTTTGTAATCCGACTCTTTCTGTGCTTTTAATAGTGGATTTTCAAACAAAGATAACTGTTTTTCTTTTTCCTGATTTGTCTTGTACTCCTTATTGTCTTCCTGTATCATCTCATTAGAGCGATTTATTTCAAATGGTTCTGGAAGTCTTGTTTTCTTTTGTACTTCCTTTTTTGATTTATTTTCATTTACATTAAAATGCTTTTCTAAACCCTGTATGTCATTTAAACTATTTTGTTCATTTGAATTTTTTACATTGTTAAATTCTAACGTATTATTAGTTATTCTATTTACATTATCTATTGGTCGTTTTATTTGTTTGGATTCAAATGAGTTTGTCGGATAAACCGATTTTGATAAATTACTATTGGTTGTTTCCGACAATATATTTTTATTTAAAGGAAGTTGTGTTTCTACTGCTAATTCAGCATTTTTTAATAGGTTTCTTATTGTATCAAACACAAAATGATATACGTAATCACTCTGTGTAAAGCGCAGTTCCATTTTAGCAGGATGTACATTGACATCCATAATTAATGGATTCATCTCAAAATGAATAGCAGTAAATGGATAATTATGAGGCATAATATAACCTTTATAGGCTTCCTCTATCGCTTTTGTTATCATATTATTTTTTATATATCGTCCATTGATAAAATAATTTTCGTATGACCGATTTCCTCTGCATATAGCAGGTCTGCCAATATATCCATTGATTGTAATATCTTGTGTCTTTGCATTTATATCTAATAAATTTCTGGTTATCTCTCGACCATAAATTTCATATATAATATCTTTAAGATTCATATTGCCAGCCGTATGTAATTTATTTTGATTATTGCTTATAAATCGAAAAGAAACATCCGGATGGGACAATGCAAGATGTTCTATCAATGAACCAATATAGACGGCTTCCGTCTGTGCTGATTTTAAAAATTTTCTTCTTACAGGCGTATTGTAAAACAAATTTCTTACAATAAAAGTCGTTCCATCAGGCACACCAACCTCTTCAAAACATTGTTCTATACCACCATCCATCACATAGCGATATCCTGTTATACTATTTTGTTGTTTTGTGATTAATTCAACCTGTGATATAGCTGCAATACTTGACAAAGCTTCTCCTCGAAAACCAAGCGAAGATACACACATAAGGTCTTCAATACGTTTAATTTTACTGGTAGCGTGGCGTAAAAAGGCAGTTTTTATTTCACTTCCATTAATACCTGTTCCATTATCTGTGATTCGTATAAAAGAAATACCACCTTCTTTAATTTCAATTGTAATTGCACTGGCATTAGCATCGATAGCATTTTCTACTAATTCTTTTACAACGGAAGATGGTCGATCTATCACTTCGCCAGCAGCTATTTTATTAATTGTATCTTGACTGAGTATCTCTATCATATTTAGCCTCCATGCTGCGACTGACTTTTTAGAGTAATTAATAGCTCAAGTTTTTATTTTAATTTTTCTATAAATAAAACTACTTGAAAAATTTTTTTATCTTAATTATAAAAAATTAAATTTATTTATTAAAAAATGCCACAAAGTGGCAATGAGGTTATGAGTAAGCAGCAAAGAAAATTATGAATATCTGGTTGACTTTATTATTTTATAATAAATATATAAAATATGTTATATGTATATATTATTTCCATCGATTAACAATTTTTCCTTGCAATTTATATAACATATTCAATGCATCAATTGGTGTCATGCGTCCTATATCAATGTGCTTGATTTCTTCAATAATATCAGTGTCACTTACTGTATCAAATAAAGACATCTGTTTTATTTCAAGTTCATCTTCTTTGTGATATTGTGAATCAAGTTTTTGTGCTGTTTTTGAATACTGTGCAATATCCTTTGCTTTCTGTGATATATCCGCATCACTTAATTCTAATACCAACTCTTTTGCTCTGTCAATAACAGCATCGGGAACACCTGCAAGTTTTGCTACTTGTATGCCATAACTTTTATCTGCACCGCCTTTTATAATTTTTCTCAAAAATACAATATCATCGCCATTTTCTTTGACGGCAATACAATAATTATGTACCCCTTCTATCGTCCCTTCAAATTCTGTAAGTTCATGATAATGTGTTGCAAACAATGTTTTAGCGCCAAGTATTTTAATATTGGCTATATATTCTACAACTGCCCAAGCAATACTTAATCCGTCAAACGTACTAGTTCCACGCCCTATCTCATCAAGAATAATTAAACTATTTCGGGTAGCATTGCGCAAAATATTGGCAACTTCGGTCATCTCTACCATAAACGTAGACTGTCCAGATGCCAAATCATCCGAAGCACCTACTCGAGTAAATATTCGGTCAACAATTCCGATGTTAGCAAAATCTGCTGGAACAAAACTACCTATTTGAGCCATCAATACAATAAGTGCGGATTGTCTCATATAGGTCGATTTTCCTGCCATATTAGGACCTGTAATAATAGAAATTCGATTATTGTTATTATTTAGCAGTGTATCATTGGCAATAAACAGTTCATTGTTAATCATTTTTTCTACGACAGGATGTCTACCGCCCTTAATTTCAATAATTCCTTTTTCATTGATTTTTGGTCGTACATAATGATTTTGTACAGCCACAACAGAAAGTGTAGCAAATGCATCTATCATAGCAATTGCTTTTGCTGTACTTTGGATTCGCAAGACTTCTTTTGCAATCGTGTCTCTTACAGTGCAAAACAGTTCAAATTCAAGGTTGTTTAATTTATCCTCAGCGCCAAGTATCATCTCTTCCAGCGATTTTAATTCATCCGTTGTATAGCGTTCTGCATTCGTTAATGTCTGTTTTCTTGTCCATGTATCTGGAACAAGATTTTTAAAAGAATTCGTCACTTCAAGATAATATCCAAAAACTTTATTATATTTTATTTTTAAATTTTTGATGCCTGTGTTTTCACGTTCCTTTGTTTCTAAATCAGCAAGCCATTGCTTTCCATCAGTTTTTGCTTTTCTAAAAGTATCCGCTTCTTTTGAAAATCCTTCTTTAATAATTCCACCTTCCCTAATTGTAATAGGTGGTTCTTCTATAATTGCCAAATTAATATATTCATATAAATCGGACAAATCATCAAGTTGTTCATTATATGCTAAAAGCAGCTTAGAATGTAACCCTTCAATAATATGTTTAATATATGGCAACATCTGCAATGAATTTCTAAAAGAAATCAAATCTCTTGGATTGGCACTTTTACAGCTAATCTTAGCCATTAATCGTTCTAAATCATATATGGAATTTAGATATTCTCTTAATTCATCTCTATCAATTTGATGATGATTAAATTCTTCAATAATGTCTAGTCTCGCATTAATATCTAATTTACTCATCAATGGCTGTTCTACCATCGTTCTTAAAGTGCGGGCGCCCATAGCTGTTTTTGTCTTATCTAATACCCATATAAGAGAACCCTTTTTTTGTTTTTCACGCATTGTCTCAACGAGTTCAAGATTACGCCTAGAAGAACTGTCTATAATCATATACTTATTAGTAGTATAGGGCTTAATAGAAACAATATGAGATAAATTATTTTTTTGTGTTTCATATAAATAAATAAGAAGCGCTCCTGCCGCAATTGTTCCATTTTCATAATCTTTTATTCCAAGACCATCTATGGAACTAATATGAAAATGTTCCATCAATTTTGTTTTACAATTCACATCATCAAAATATCGATTTTCAAGTGTTGACATAGTAATTCCAAGTTTTTCATTAATTAATGTCAAATCAATTCCACTAACATTAAAATAGTCATTCACTATAATTTCAGATGGCATAAATTTATTGATTTCGTCGATAAGAAGGGACGCATTATCAACTTCTGTAATATAATAATCACCTGTAGAAAAATCACAAATAGATATTCCATACAATTTATTATGAAAATAAATGCTAAACAAATAATTATTTTTTGTTTCATCTAAAGCTTGTGTATTTAAGTTAGTACTTGGTGTAACTACTTTAATTACTTCACGTTTAACAATTCCTTTCGCTTCTTTAGGGTCTTCTACTTGTTCACAGATTGCCACTTTATGACCATTAGCTACAAGTTTATTAATATAAGATTCAGCTGCATGATATGGAATGCCGCACATAGGCGCTCTTTCTTTTTGACCGCAGTCTTTACCAGTAAGTGTCAATTCAAGTTCTTTTGATATTATAATTGCATCGTTAAAAAACATTTCATAAAAATCGCCAAGTCGATAAAATAAAATACAATCTTTATAATTTTCCTTTGTATTCAAATAATGCTGCATCATTGGTGAATATTCACTCATTTTTAGCCTCCATGCTGCGACTGATTTTTAGAATATTTAATGGCTCAATTTAGGGGCAAAGATGCGCAGCAATCTTTTGCACAATAACCTATAGATTGAAATTTTTAATTTTTAGCTTTCATTTTAAAACATTTAATAGTCAATCAGATATTCACCATTTGATTTGCTCTTTGCTCATAACTTTGTTACTGATTTATGACATTTTTTTTAATGAGCAAGTCAATTGTTTTCTGATAAAGTTAAAAAGGGTTATAAAAAATTCTTATCAAAACAGGCAAGTCGAAATTTTCTAAAAAAGGGACTTGCCTGATAGGATTAAGTTCTGCTTTGTTGTTAAACATATATTCACCATTTACTTTATGGTTTGTTTATAATCTCATTGCCACTTTATATCATTTTTTAACAAGCAAATTTAACTCCCGCTTAAAAACGGGAGACTGTCCTAATAAGATTAAATAAAATTTATGATATTTCAACATAAATTTTATTGTTTGCTATTTATCTTTTTTTAGCAAGAAAGCCACCACTTTAGAAGTGGTGGGAATGCATCACTCTATACGACCAATATAATAAAATCCTTTACTTTCTGTTAATTTTACTTTAATTATTTTCCCAATCAAAGATGCATCACCTGCAAAATGAACCAACATATTATTTGTAAGTCTTCCTGTAATGAGTGAAGAATCTTGAGAATTTACACACTCAACCAAAACATCTACAGTCTGTCCTGTATATCTTGCATGAACTTCATGTGATACAGAACTAACCGTTTCCAGCAATCGGTTAAATCGTTCTTTAACAACCAATTCTGTTACTTGTCCTTCCATGCTGGCAGCAGGTGTCCCTGTTCGCTTAGAATAAATAAATGTATAGGCGCTATCAAATTTTGCCTTTTTAATAACATCCAATGTATCCTGAAAATCATCTTCTGTTTCACCTGGAAATCCCACAATAATATCGGTTGTCAAAGATACGTCTGGCAATTTTTTACGAATTTTTTTCACCCAGTCAAGATACTGTTCTTTTGTATATTTTCGATTCATTATTTTAAGAATTTTACTGCTTCCCGACTGTAATGGAAAATGAATATGATTACATATTTTTTCGGAATGTTGCATAACTTCAAGTAAGTCATTTGAAAAATCTTTTGGGTGAGGCGTCATAAAACGGATTCGTTTTAGTCCTTCAATTTTTTCAACCTCTTTAAGAAGCATTGCAAAAGTAAATGGTTCTTCAAATGTTTTGCCATAAGAATTTACATTTTGTCCTAAAAGCATCACTTCTTTAACGCCATCATCAACCAACCGTTCAATTTCTCTTATAATTTCTATTGGGGGACGTGATTTTTCACGTCCTCTAACATATGGTACAATACAATAACTACAAAAATTATTGCAGCCATACATAATATTTACGCCTGATTTAAAAGGATATTTTCTAGCAGTTGGCAAATCTTCCACAACTTCTTTTGTATCATTCCAAATATCAATAACCTGCTTTTGGGTGTCGAAATACATATATAAAAGCTCAGCAATTTTAAATATATTAAATGTTCCAAAAATAATATTGACAAATTTATATGATTTTTTAATTTTTTCAACAACTTCAGATTCTTGCATCATACAGCCACACAAACCAATTATCATATGTGGATTTTTCTTTTTTAAAACATGAAGCTGCCCTAATCTCCCATATACTTTTAGGTTTGCATTTTCACGTACTGTACATGTATTATATAAAACTATATCTGCATTTTCAGAATCGACAACTTTATAACCAATTTTTTGCAAAATTCCAAGTAATTTTTCAGAGTCTCTAGCATTCATCTGACACCCAAACGTCTCTACATAACAGCTTACGTTACGTCCTAATCTTTTTTCTAATGCTTGAACGTGCTGTTGGCACTTTGCTACATAGTATAACTGGCGTTCTGGCTCGGTTGTTGGAGTTTCTTCCAGTAAGTTCATTCTTTCTATATTATAATCGTGCATGTTCTTTTTTCCTTTAATGTTCCTCTTCAAATATGTAGGATTACATACTATAAATTAAGATAACATTGTAAATGTCAGATGTCAAATGTCTTTTTTATAAAATTTGGGTAAAGTGGTGGTTATGAGGGTGTGGTGGGAGGATTTTGGGTATGTTTATTGCATATGTCGTCATTATAGGAGTATATATAAATATAAAAGATTATTTGATTTAAAGCTCCTATCGGTCATGTTGCATTAGTACAATATTTTTATTTATGTTTATTGTTAAAAACAGCCAAACTTTTAAAAGTTTGGCTGTTTCCTATAAGAATTATATGTATATTTTATACATAGTTACTGCTTCCTCAACAGAAACCGTCACCCCAGTAAATACTAGGCTTAACAACGATATTGTTAGTTACTCGTTTGTTACCCATATGTTTTGGTCTTGTCTGATACTATCACATCTCTTTTTATTCTTGTTTTATTTCTTTCATTTCTTCTTCCAACCACTGGTTAAAATTACCTTCTGGATTCCATTTAGAATAAGCTATTTCCATATTTTCATAAACAATCTGTGTATTTGGATGTTGCAACCCTAATTTAAAAACAATAATCTTATATGCTTTTAAGCAATAAATCAATGCCATTTTGTATTTTCCCTGACTAACATATACATATGCCAGATTATTATAGCTTCTAGCGGTATCTGGGTGATTCTCACCTAATATCTTTTCACTTATTTCTAATCCTTTTTTATACAAGCTTTCTGCTTCCTTATATTTTCCCTGACTAGCATACACTCCTCCCAGATTATTATAACTTCTAGCGGTATCTGGGTGATTCTCACCTAATATCTTTTCACTTATTTCTAATCCTTTTTTATACAAGCTTTCTGCTTCCTTATATTTTCCCTGACTAGCATACACTCCTCCCAGATTAGTATAGCTTGTAGCAATATCTGGGTGATTCTCACCTAATATCTTTTCACGTATTTC
>CAJUBU010000028.1:4308-34181 GCA_910585095.1 uncultured Lachnospira sp. | reverse complement strand
AGAGACGAGGGATTTTTTGAAATCTTCATTGTATTTGGTGTAATTGTTGATAGCCATAAGAAGCCTCCTTTTTTATGTATAATTTATTATAATAGATAATTCATATCTGTGTCTACTTTAATAGTATAGATCCAATTATTCCATGCTTTCCTTCAAATACCACACGGAACAGCAACAGCTTGATGAAACGATAAAGACCGTATCCGCAAGGCTTGAGAATGCTAAAGCGGAAACGGACGACGCAAAGCGGTGGGTAGACTTAATCCAGAAATACAGTGCTATTGATGAGCTTACCGCCCCGCTTTTGAATGAATTGATTGAGAAAATCGTCGTCCACCAGTGGAGAAAAGACGAGAATGGCAAAAAGGTGTGGGACATTGAGATTTATTACCGTTTTGTCGGGAAGATTGATTAGATACAGAAAATATGGGGAATGTGCCATTTGCGACAATTCTCCAAAGGATTATCCTTAAGTAAAGTAAAGCGGGTAATGTAGGAGCGGTGATTCAATTATTGCAGGAAGCTGAATTTAAAGAAGTAAGAGGATAAAAATTAGACAGCAAACGGGACATAAGAATGTATCAGTTAGAACAAAAAGATTCACAGCATCCTGCGGTTATTCAATATAACAAAGTAATGCGGGGTGCTGCGGATACGGTTCGTTCTATTATTATTAGTGCTAATTCAAGATTAGCACCTATACAATCACCAGAGATTATTGAGTTATTGTCGGAAGATGAATTTGACATACAAACAATTGGAAGTCAAAAGACCGTTGTTTACTGTATTATACCCGACGTTGATAAAACGTATAACTTTTTGGTTGGTTTATTTTATACACAGGTTTTTCAAACCTTGTATTATACAAGTGATTTTATATACAGTAAATCACTACCTATACATGTAACCTTTCTTTTAGACGAATTTGCCAATATTTCACTTCCTGATGACTTTTGTTCGTTGCTATCTACTATGCGTTCAAGAAATATCAGTGCGGTTATTATTATTCAAAACTTTGGACAATTAAAGGAATTATTTAAAGATAGTCAAGATAACATCGAGGGAAATTGTGACACATTTATTTTTTTAGGAGGAAATGAAAGCAGTACACATGAAAAGGTCAGTAAAGCCATTGGTAAACAGACCATTTACAAAAAGTCATCTTCTATCACACGAGGAAAAAATGGTTCAAGCAGTAGATCCGAAGATGTATTAGGGCGTGACATTATGATGCCCGATGAGGTTCGTAAGTTAAAAAGAGATGAATGTATTGTATTAATTAATGGTTTTGAGGCGGTTAAAGACAAAAAAATTGAAACATGGAATTTACCATTATATAGCCAAATGGTCCAGGCGGCAAAAATATATCGTTTTGACGCACGTTTAGACCGAATTGAGCGTGCAAAAAAAAGTATCATAACAGAAGATGGTGAGCGGATTCGATTTATAGATAAACAAGGGTTGGATTACTTAAGAGCAATAGATGCACATGAGCAAGAAAATTATAAGATAGAAAAAGAACTTGCCAAACAAACGGGAGGAAAATTGCCCGATAAGCCACAACACAGAGTCATTCCTATGTCCTTTGAACAAATAATAAGTCTTGATTTCGATGAATTTGAAAACATAGATAGTAAAGATGTAACACAAGAGTTTGAAAAGATAACAGAAGATTTGTGCGAAGAAAATTTAAATGAGGCAAAAAGCCTTTTAGAACAGGAAGAAAGACAAGCTTATGAAAATCATATTGATGTAAAAAAAGAACTTAGCTCTAAGGAAGAAACGCAATTGTATTTGATATTAAATAAAGAGGGCTTTTTGCCAATGCAGATACGAGCAATTATGCCTTTAGTGGAATCCTTTGATATAGAAACGATATGTAATTATTTTTCTCCAGAAATGAGTATAGAAAATATAAAGGATTGTGTAGAGGTTTTTATGCCTGAACATGATATTTAAAAAATTTTATAAAAAAATAATACATATTAACCTTTTAAGCAGGAAAAAAGCAAAAGTAGTGTCGTATTGGAAACATTTTTTATAAAAAATTTGATACCATTTTTTATTATAAAAAACATTGGAGGGTTGATATGGGATATAAAACACGTTTAATAAATAGAATATGTTTTTTACTTACAGCAGGAACGGGTGTTGAACAAATTGATACAGGACTAAATGTCATCAAAACACTTGGTATTGGTGTATGTTCTGCAATAGGCGTTGTGGCTTTGGTTAAAGGAGGCATTGATTTTGCTTCTGATATATCACAAAGAGACCAGTCAGGAATTGTTACAGGTGGACTTGAAATAGGTGGCGGTTTGATTATGGCTGCTATTGGTGTTGTTATTGGACTATTTGGTTTTTAATGTCCATACATACGAGGAGGTGATGTATTGGACGCAATTGGAAATTGGATTAATGATTTTATTGCTGGTGGTCTTCAATATTTATTAAAAGGTGAGATTACAATAGGCACAAGGTTTTATGATAGTCTGATAGGTACGTCCATAGAAACATTAAAGGCAAGTCCAGAAAGTTGGAATGCTGGTGTAGGGTAGGATATTATTGTTGCTATCAATAATAGTTTTGTTGCGGTTGCAGCTTCCCTTTATATTATATTTTGGCTCATAGGAAATTAGCGTATAGCAAACAGAACCATCTGAAAATTTGATTTTCAGGTGGTTTATATTTGGAATAAAGATTTTTTGAAAAACACAATTTATGTAAGAAGCATTACTTCATTTACTCTGGCATAATAAATGCGTAAAAATTTATTCAGTCCGGCAATTTTAGCTGATTTTTTAGATTTTCCCTCCAACTCTTTCTTGACAATATAATCATAAACCGCTGTATCATGTTTTGGATGTGAAGTTTTAAGATTACGCATTACCTCATAACCAACTTTACGAAGGTATTTATTTCCTCGTTTGCTGATATGACGGTTATTAGCCTGAAATTGTCCTGATTGATAAGGTGGGGCATCAATGCCACAGTATGCGATTAAACAGCGAGCATTTTTGAAACGTATTACATTGCCTATTTCAGCAATTAAACGAGCTCTTGTTTTGGGACCGACACCATTCATATCTGACACAATCTGATACTCTGGCAAAGTCTTTGCTAAGGAGTCCATTTCTGTTATAATAGCATGAGTTGCTTTGATGGCTTGTCTGAGTAACTGCACACAGTTTGTTACAGCAAGTTGTGTAAATGAATTGTTTGGACGCAGGGATACTATCTGTGGGGCGGCATTATAAATCGCTTCTCCGATTTTAGCACCAATTCTGTGTCCGTTCTTTTTTGCAGTAGCTTCAATATCAGCGATAAACACTTCTTTTGGAATAGAAAGAACCATTTCCACATGACAGTATTTTTCGTATATGTCGAGTAGCAAAGGAAAACGGTTTTCAGCATTTACAAGAGATTTTAAGCCTGCAAAAGTTTTATCAATCAGATCACTTAGCTGAAGTTTTAAACGAGTCTGCACTTGAATATTTTTAGCATATTCTCTTGATAAGAACACTAAATCATTGCGGATGCATTCTTGAGGTTGGAACTCAGATAGACGGTTCCATTTTTCACAGCAATACATAGCCAGCTTAACGGAATCTTTTTTATCATTCTTTGCCCGCCGGATATCTTCGTCGCTAAATCTTTTTATTGAAAGAGCGTTAGCTACGCATACAAAAAAGCCAGCTTCCTGAAGTGAAAACAGCAGAGGAAAATGATAATGGCTTGTAGCTTCTATTAAAATTCGTATTTCTCCTTCTGAGTATTTTTTTAGATGTGTTTTAAGTTCTTCTATGCCACTTTGGCTGTGCTGTATATCAAACACTCTTTCCTGTAATTTTTCAGAAGAATCCACAATAGCGACAGTGCTTTTCCCTTTAGAAACATCAATACCAACAGAATAATTCATTTTAATATGTCCTCCTAAAAAAATAGATTGGTTCCATCTCTTAATCATATATTCATCCTGGCTGTTTACGCGAACGCTCAATACTGAGGAACAACTTGCTTAATCGAATACATTATGATAAGGATGGTTAACTGTCCTCCCTTGCGAGCGCGAAGCTCAGGTTTTATGCACGTTAACCAATCCTATTCATAATAAAGAAAAAGAGCATAGGATTCAAATCTTATTGATTGAATACCTATACTCTTATGGTACCAAGTGATGGCAAGAAAGAATGTTATGGCTAAAAAAGGGTAAAAGGATAAAGACAAAAGAATCAGAAAATATAGAATTATCTTTTTATGAAACAGACACAATAAAAAAGCAAATAACGATTGAAGATAAAGATAAGGAACTTGAAACGATATTTAATCAAATCATTGACCACTTAATAGCAGAAGAAACAGGATTGATTAACAAATTAAATCAAATCAATAGTAATGATAGTTTTAGTTATGACGAAGTAAAGCAACTTATTTTTAAGAAAGCAACCGAAAAATTTAAACAGATTTGTGAAAATGAAAACGATGTAAAACAATTGTGTGACCGCTTTAATTCGTATTTCTTTGGATATTATGTGATGGATTCGTTGTTGTCACAACCCGATATATCCGATATTAAGATTTATAATGCACAAAATATCCGAATCAAAAAGCGTGGAGTAAGAATGGGAACGAATGTAAAGTTTATGTCGAATAATGATTATATACGATTTGTCAACATGCTTTGTGTAAGAAATAAAAAGAATTTATCGAATATCAATGCTTTAATTAAGTTTTCAGATGTGGTTAGTAATCCCTTGTATCGTTTACGAATCAATATCACATCAGAACTGATTAACAATAGTGGAATACCAAAGGTTCATTTTCGATTAATACCAAAGAAAAAGGTTACATTAGAGGATTTGGTTCGAGAAAATTATATGAATCCAAAACAAAAAGATTATTTAATTCAAAAGTTTGATAAGCAAGAAGCTGGAATCTTATTTGTTGGCGCTAATGGAAGCGGAAAGACCACAGGAATGAACGCACTATTAGAAGTCTTTAGCATACAAAAAAGCGGACTGGTTATACAAGAAACGGATGAGTTGTTTGTAGAAGGACATCCTGATTTTAGTGTTTGGCATACGATTGAAGAAAATAATGAAGGAATGGTTCACTATGGAATCAATGAACTTGCCAATCATGCACTAACGGATGATGTGGATTTATTTGTGCTCGGTGAAGTAAAGAGTGGTTCGGACGCAGCTGCACTACCTATGCTTGTTGCCACTGGTTCACAAATTATGTTATCAGCACATGGTAATAATGAAGAAGAAGGACTTTATAAAGTCGGCGATTATATGAAACAAGCCACAGGATATGAATTAGAGCAATGTATGCGTTTTTTAATAGGGATTCAGGTTGTTGTTTATGTAAAGAAGTATCAGATATGCAGCATATCTGAAGTGCATGGATGGGACTATGAAAAACAACGACTTCGGATAGTAAAGTTAGATGAAGATTGTAAACCAGTAAAAGCAGAAGCGAAAAATTCTTCTTTGGATTCTTCCAGAAATACGAAAACAGAACCATTTTCACTCAATGATTTTTTCTTTAACAATGGATAAATATAAGACTCATGCGAAAGGGAGGGATTCATGCTTGATTTTATTTTACATGCCATCTTGTTTTTAAGTCTTACAGGTCTTAGTTTTTTGCTTGTAAAGTTTATACAAAGTAAAAATGTATTTTCGATTGTAGCACATACGATTAAAGATAATACAAAAGATATTTCAATCGCAAGACAAAAACAGGACCAGGACTATTTTAAAAGGGTTGGAAATACGGAAAAATTAAATTTTTTTACAAAAATGGATATTGCTCTGGAAATGAGTCAATTAAAAACATATTTTTCGTGGATAAATACAGAGCTGGTGTTGTTTATGGTAACGGTTTTTATTTTTATAACATGCACTATTGTCTTAATCCTTACAAAAAGTATATTGTATGCTGTATTGGCAGTTATTGTGTGTATTTTTTTCTTTTACATACTAGTTTATACACTCAATGCAAGAATAACAAGAGCTGTTGATGAAAATTTATTACAGCTTTCCAACCTATTATATTCTTATTCAAACAGTATTAATGATTTAACCACTTTATTTGATGTCGTAGCTGGACAATTAGATGAGCCATTAAAAGGCGCTATCAAACAATGTGTCAATGAAATCAAAATGTTTGAAGGGGATACATCAGGGGCTTTTGGACGATTGATTTTAAAAATTCGTCATAGGAAATTAACCGAATTATTACAAGCATTAGAAGAAGGAAGCCACAACAGTGCAAATTATAGACAAATCATCAGCCGTTGTTATGATTCTATATCGACCTACAAAGGACAAAAGGAAATTCGTAAAACAATGGTAAAGGGTGCAAGGCTGAATGTTGTTATTATGATAGGGGGTTTTCTGTTAAGTCTTTTGCTTATTTTTAACATTACACAAATGACTTTTTATGAGTTTTTCTTTTGTTCTTTTAGCGGAAAAATAATGTTTATTTATTGTATGATTATTTTTTTATATACTTTGTGGAAATGGATAACGATGAATAAATAACCATTCATAAAGATAGAAGAAACGAGGTGAGAGAAAACGAAAACATGATGATATTCAGTGAAATCATAAAGTGGCTTAGTCGATTGCTTATGCTAGTGATACCTGTTTTAATTGGCATTTTTGTCTATCGAAAAAATCAACAAGAAGATGAAGAAAAGGTATGGAAAGCAAGGCAGGAGCTTTTAAAAGATGTGACACCCAAAAAGGGACTAATATCCTAGTAAAACTTGTTTTAGCTGCTGTTTTTGGATTTTGTGGCTTTGTATTTTTTGGCTTGATGGGGTTGGCAATTGGTGCAGTTTTTGGCTATAT
The DNA here is from genome assembly GCA_910585095.1 of uncultured Lachnospira sp. GTDB lineage: Bacteria > Bacillota > Clostridia > Lachnospirales > Lachnospiraceae > Lachnospira. Next base: position 27,318 of record CAJUBU010000028.1, on the reverse strand, counting down.
GATATTGAAAGTGCTTCTGGAAGTCAATAATAAAAAAGATAATGAGTGTATGCTGGAAGATTTTGTTTCCATCTATGAAACGATTATGATAAAGACGGAAGCGGGAATCTTTCTTACCGATTCATTAAAAACTTGTTATAAAAGCGTTGAAAATAAACGATTAAAAAAAGAATTGTACCATCTAATGATGGAAATTACAGCACAAAATAATGTTACAGAGGCTTTATCCAAGTTTCAGTTAAAATTTAAAAATGTTCATATCAATGAATTATGCAGCGTGATAAGACAAGGCTATGAAACAGGAAGTGTAACAAATGCCATAGCGAATGTTACGAAGCATTTAAGTGATATTCAAAAGGCAGTAGAACTAAGATGCAATCAAAAGTTAGATAATAACATCACAAAGGTACAGATGGTCATTCTTCTGTCCATTATGGTGGTTGTTATATATGGCATGATAATGAGTATGTCTGATTTTAATATTTTTTAGGAGGTAAAACAATGGAAACAGTAAACAAGGTAGAAGGTATAAAGGAAAGTTTAACAGAAAAAGTAGAAGGTGTAAAAGAAAAGGCAGATAAATGGTATCACAAAGGAAAAGCTAAATTAATTCCACATTTGCGTGCTAAAAAAGATGGAGAACAATATATTGCGAAATCAATATTAATCTTGGCAGCTCTTGCAGTAGGTGCAGTGTTTTTAGCCTTAAGCAAGGATACAATAACTGATATTTTTACAACATTTAATAGCAAAATAACCGAATTTATGAATAGTTTTACATGGTAATAAAATGATGAGAGCAAAAAAAGAGTTTCTAAAGAGGATTATTATTCACAAACAAGAAGGAAGTGAGTTTGTTGAAGCTGCTTTTTGTATGTTTGCAACACTGATTATGTTGATTACGTTAGGATTAGGCTATGCTGTTTGGCAAACACAAATGAATCTTAATGATAAGATTGATTTGATTCAAACTGCCTATATGAAGCGAATGGAAACGACAGGCTATCTTACAGAATCCGATAAAACCAGTTTAATCCATGAATTAGAGGAAGCTGGATTTCGGGATGTCGATATAACAGGCTCGACAAGTGTTCGTCAAAAGTATGGTAAACCGATACAAATTCGTATTAATGGATTGGTGGATTTAGCAGACATGGATAGCTTTGATGTGATTGCACCTGTTATTCAATATATTCGCAATACCTTTGGATTAAGTGATTTTGGAACATTGGATTATGTCAATCACACTTTTAAGGGAACCAGTAAAGTTTAAAGGAATAGGTAAAAATGAAAAGGGTTTTGTTATGGTATGGAGATTCTTTATGAAAGTATTACGTAAAAAAGAAGAGGGTTCTATTACATATAGTGTATTTACCTTATTTTTTATGAGCATGGTTGTTTTATATATGTTTGCCAATATGTATATGCGAGAAGCACAAAGTATCAGGAAACATTATGATAATGCCTTAACGCTTTCTGTTTTATCTGCCAATATATGCGATAAAACCAGTATGTATACGTATGATGAATCCTTATTACAGACAGAAAATGAGTTTATATCCTATGATATTCAATCCTATGATATTCAAAGCGACTTTACCATAACAGAATCTTTTACTTATGCTTGTAAATCGGCATATAGGTGTGCAAAGAAGAATTTTACCAATGCGCTTAAAAGTTATATGAAATTAAATGATTTCTTAGAATCGGATATATCAATGGTAAAAGAAATACAAATACAACAGTTTGTTATCTATAACGTATTGGGAGAGAATGTATATGAAGTGGTAGAAAGCAGTGGAGGAGACCTTTTAGTCCATTGTTATGAAAATGGGAAAGGTTCTTTTACAACGCCCAATGGAGCAACTGTAGCTGCTTCTGGCGTGTATGCCAATATCAAAGTAACACTCAATGGAATAGGAGCAGGTGTTTATAATGAGATGAGTTTACATTCGTATATTGATGTTGATTCTCATTAAGTCAAATACCCCGTAGCAGAGCTGCAATGCGTCCAAAGGACGTTATAGTATTTAAACCTTGCGGCAGTCGCCAAATGGAAAGGCAAACATGCCATAAACATGTCCGCTGAGCTTCGTTGCTCGCAGGAATAAAAGAAAGAAGGATAATATGAAACAAGATGTAAAAACAAAGGTGAGAGGAATCGTACTGGCAATCTTTTTTGCACTGATTGCATTTATCTGTCTTATTGTGTTAAATAATAGAATCAGTGGAGCTATGGATAGGGTGGATGTTGTGATAGCAGCAAAAACAATACCTAAAAATACACTGATAACAGAGGATAATGTAGGGGAATATTTTACAACGATTCAAGCACAAAGCATTTTTAAAACGTCTAATGCAGTGACGGATACTCATGAATTAATAGGTCAGTATGCTTTAAATGGAATCTGGGATAAAGCACCGATTAATCAGGATATGTTTCAATCACAATTAGATATTTTTGCAGCTTATAAAAAACCTGTACAAGCTTCGTTTAATGTTGCCAATTTGTCGGATGCGGTCTGTGGGCGATTAAGAGCAGGGGATTATGTAGACATTTTTGGAGTCGACATCAATCAAGGGAAACGTATTATCGAAAATGCCTATATCTTTAAAGCCTATGATAATGCAGGCGTACAAATCAGTGTTTCGGATACCACAGCAATTGCAACGAATTTTACGATTATACTAGAATCTGGCGAGGAAGAAGTATTGTATGAAATGCTAAAAAATTCAACGGTTGTTGTAACAAAAAGTAGTTGAAAAACATAAAAAAATATGTAAAAATAAAGAAAAGAAAGCTGTGAGGATAAGTAATTGTGATTTAAAAAAAACAATATAAAAATAAACCATGTGAGAGTAACTCATAAATAAAGGAGAAAATTACGATGCCCCAAGATACAACAAAACAAAATAAGGTACAAAAAATAATACCTGTAAATACAAAATCAAAAGATACCTTTTTTAAAAAAGTTTATGAAACCGAAGAACGGCAGAAAGAACTAACTGCATTTTTGTTGGGCATGACCGCTGAAAAAGTATCAGTAGCAAATGTACGACCTGTGTTGTTTGGAAATAAGGAAAATGATTTTGCCTGTTTGTGTGATGATGTGTTTTATGTATTAATAGAAGAGCAGTCGGCAGTATCACCGAATATGCCCTACCGATTATTAGAATATGCTACCGCAGGACTTCGTTCGGTGATTGATAGTGAACGGCTTTTGTATGGAAAACAGCGCGTCTATTTACCGATTCCTAAGCTTTATACGCTACAGGTTGGACTGGAAAAAGCGGAAAAGAACTTGCCAAAAGAAGTCCAATATGATATGCATCTAAGTGATTCATATAAGCAGGCAGACAAAAAATATCGTGATGATATAAGAAAGCCTGATTTAGATGTTGCGGTTCATGTTTATGATTTTAGAATGACGTTAAAAGAGATTTTAAGCTATATTGAAGAGGAGAAACTGCCAAAGCGGTTTGAAGCTTATCAGAATGATGTCAGAAATTATGCACTGGTGGCAAATGGAATAACCTATATGCAGCGGATAGAACGAGATAACGGATATACGTTACCGAAGAATATATCAACGGTTGCAGAATATCTAAACCTCATGCTTAGGAGAGGAATATTTGTAGACTTATTATCCGACAAGGAGGTGTGTGACATGACAATGGCACGATTTTCAAGAGATGATATACTGATATGTCAAGGAAGAGAAGAGGGGGTAGAAGAAGGTAGACGAGAAGGCAGACAAGAAGGAAAAACAGAAATGATACAAGAAATGCTATTACAAGATGTGCCTATCAATGTTATTGCTCGGTGTGCCAAGATGGATGCAGAACGTATTTTAGAAATACAACAGAATATGATAGAAAATGGACAATTACAAATGGATGAAAGAATAAATACAAGAAGAAGATAAATTTTTCTTTCATGGTGTTATCCATTATTTAATTTAAATCCATGCTTAAAAGCAGTTATTAGGAGAGTTTTCTAGTAACTGCTTTTTTTGACATTTTGGACAGAAAAAATTAAAAGTAGTGTCGTATTGGAAACAAAATTTGATAAAGGTCATGTAAAATAAAAAGGGATATTGTAAAAATTTTAGAGAATAGGGGGGACTCTTCCATGTTAGAAACCAACAACTTTGCAAAAGAATCGGAACAATATCAGTTTTTTCAGAGGTTATGGGAGTTTGGTAAGTATGCCAGTACTTGTGAGCATGGGAAATTGTACCTAAAGATAGCAGGACACATCATTGAGTTATTAAAAGAGAATGATTTTAAAGAGTTACAACAGCCTTTAAATGGATTTTATAAAGTGATGTCAACCTATTGGAACATCAGTACACTTGGAAATAATGAGGATTGGAAAGCTTTGTTACAAGATATGGACAAATTATGTGATAGTGTTCCAGAAAATCAAAAGAAAAGTGTATCCAATATCATGGTAAGCCTTTCGGATTATTTTCAAGAACAATATAAAGAATATAAAAAGTATGAACAGACATCGCCAAAACGATAATAAAATTTTCAATTCCATCGAAAATTAAATTTTCAAATCTAAGAAATAAAAATAAAGGAGAATACATGTCACTCGATAGTATAGACCGAGCAGAAGTGATTGCTGCTTATGAAAATAAGCGGAATTTGCCAGAGGTAATCCGCTATACCAAATATCAAGCAGAACAGGATTGTTATATATTAAAACTTGGTATATCCGAGCAATTTATTCAAAAAAGATATGAGGAAGCTTTAGAGCAAGTACAAGAGGATAAAAAGAAAAATGCAGATAAAGTGGGATTATTAGAAATCACTCTTGAACATAACATGAAAGATATAGGTACATATATCATGGACAATGCTTATGAAATGATACAACAATTTTTTACCAGTAAAAGACGCATAAAACGAGTAGGGGTGCAGTATCAAGGAATGGAACCGATATATCTTCTTTTTGGAGATAGTAAAAAGGAATATCCTACCTTTATTGACCTTCCTTTTGATGGATTAAGCGATAAACAATTAGAAGAATTGGAACATTACCGGTGTGAATGGTTTGTTTGGTATGTACAGTTCAAGGAACAATCCCTTATAGAAGAAACACAAAACATTATTCATAAAGCAACCAGCAGTCTATCGCCGAAACAATCGCCAATAGATTATGAAAGACAAATTAAAAAGAAAATGGAACAAAACAAAAAAATATTTATCAATAAGCGAATGGAAGGGTTTGATTTTAGAAGAGTGGATTTAAGCGGCGCTATTTTTATTCATTGTGTGCTATGTAATGCCAATTTTGCACATGTTAATCTGTGTGATGCATTATTTATCAATTGTGATTTAAAAGGAGCCGTTTATTTAGGAGCAGCACTCCATAATTCCTTTCAGATAAAAGGAGAATGGAAGCCTTTAATTGATGTGTATAAAGAATATGGAGGCAAGACTGAAAATAAAAATTTTCAATTTTAAAATTTTCAGCCACAAGATTTGTGTCTGTGCGTTGCTTGACACAAACTTGTAAAAAAAGCAGCGTAGAAATGAGGGGGAAAATGAAGGAGCGATTTAAAAAGATAAAACCAAAAGGAAAAGAAAAGAAAGAAAATGCTGTACAAATCTTTAAAACACCCCATTTTTTAGAAAAACAGTATCATGTCTGCATGGCAACAGAAAATGGGTTATTTATCCTAAGAGACCATTCTTGTACCATACTTTATAAAATTATTCAAGATAGTGGTTGTAAGGCTGGTGTTGAAATTCCATTTTTTAAAGTCCTTAGAAGCTATGACTTTGAATATCGTTTCTTTTATTATGAAATAGAGGATATTTATCTGGAAGTGTTGATAAAATCAGAAAATCAAAGCAAATCCATCAATATAGAATTTATTGAACAAATGGAACAAGATATGCTTTTTAAATTATCCGACTGTGGGATAACCTTAAAGACTGTATGCCTAGATGAACGGTTAAGGTTAATACATAAAAGGATATGTCAATATGATGATGCTGCAGATAAAAATGTGATAAATTATCAAAATCATGTAGAAGCATGGAAAGACGATGTTGAACTAAAGTCGTATATATCCGATGAAAATACCTTACGAATAGGGGACTATCAAATAAAGATGGCTTTTGTTAGAGAATTTCCACAAACTTCTATCAAAGAATGTGTCCAACATCTTTTATCAATAGAAGATATGGAGTGTGTAATGATACAATATTCCCCTGTTAAAGATGAGACTTTAAAAGCTTTTTTTAATAGTAATTACATGGGGTGTGATAATGAACTGAGGAAACTGCAAGCAAAAAATCCTATGCTTTATAGGATTTTATCTGGAAATACACTATCCGATACAAGAGCGTATTGCTTTATGGGGATTCATATTTTTTATGCGTTCACTTCAAAAGAACGTATGCAAGAGATACAAAAAAAGATAGATGTTATGATGGATACATTTCATATAAAAATAAGCGATTATCAAACGAATCCATTGAATACATTAAAAGAATTTATCCCACTTGGAGAGTGGAACTATCACCAGTGCAGGCTGTTTTTAAATGAGGATATTAAAAATACGGTACCTGTGGCAAATCAAAGCTCTTTAAATAGAGAAGATTGGAGCAGTACAAATAATCGGAATGAATTTTTTATGTAAAAGATTATAAAATGTTCAATCTTCAAGTTGTTGCATAAAAGGCTATTCGCCATTAAGTTGCTCTTAAAAACGAGTTATAGCATGGAGGCTAAATGTGAGAAAGAAAAAGCAAAATAAGAACAATAATCATTATGAAAAACGGGCAAAAGAGAAAAAAAGGCAGCGAGAGAAGCAAAAAAAGCAGTTTTTACAGTTAAAAAAACCAGAAAAATTTAGAGTAAGCAACGCTTCATGTATTCAAGATACGATTGAAATACGAAAAATATCACCCGAAGGTATTTTTGAAGTAGGCGAAAATCGATATTCGATAACCTATCAAATGAATGATTTAAATTATGTTACCAAAACATATGAAGAACAAGAATTATTTTTCGGAGAGTGGTGTCGGATTTTAAATGCGCTGGATGTTCATTTATGTAAGATTACGGTATTTAATAAGAATCGAAATATGGAAGCGTTTAGAGCCAATGTATTGTATCCTTACAAACAAGATGGATTTGATTTTGCAAGAGATTGTTACAATGACATTATGGAATCGAAAATTATTCATAGTAAAAGGGGAATTGAGCAGGTAAAGTATCTAACTATTACGATTACAAGAACAAATTATGACGATGCCAAACTGGCATTTAACTCCATTACATCCAACCTTGTCAAAGAGTTTGCCTCGATTGGCTGTTTGCTGCTTCCTTTAAATGCCAAAGAGCGGCTGCGTATTTTCCATGATTTTTACTGTATGGGTGAAGAAAGTGCTTATAATTTTGATATACAAAATTGTTTGTCTCAAATGAGGGATTTTAGAAATGATATTGTTTGCGATAGTGTTGATTTTTGTGAAAATCCTGCTTATTTTAAAACCAATACGATGTATGGAAAGTGTATGTGTATTGACCCAGATAGCTATCCCGATGATGAGCTTTCCGACGACTTTTTTGACGAGCTTATTAATATTAGTCAACGCTCCATGTTTTCCATTGATATCATTCCCATTGCTAAAGCCGCTACAAAGGATTTTATTGAAGGCAGGTATATGGCTGTGCAAAGTAAGATTCAAAAACAGCAGCAAAAGCGCAATAAAAATAATGATTTTTCACTGGATATATCCTATCCTGTGCGAATGGAAAATGAAAATATCGAAGAAATGCTTGAGGACATCACTCAAAATGGTCAAAAAATGTTTTGGGTAGGGATTCATTTTGTACTGCTTGGAGAACGTTTAGAAGAAGTGGAAGAAGCAAGCGATAATATCGACTTGATTATTGAAAATCATGGCTGTTATTCCAATGATTTACTATTAAGACAACGAGAGGCATTAGCAACGATTTTGCCCTATGGAACAAGACATGTTGACAGTATGCGTTCGATGTTTACCAGAATGGCAGCGATACTTATCCCATTTAAGGTAATGGAAATGCAGATGAAAAAACAGCCATTTTATTATGGCTGCAATAAAGAATCCAAAAATGTTATTTTGTGTAATCGAAAACAGTTAATGAATGGAAATGGCTTTGTTTTTGGTGTAACAGGGGGAGGTAAATCGTTTACTGGAGCAAAGCTAGAGATTGGTTCCGTATTTTTAAATACGAATGATGACATTATTATTGTTGACCCAACCCATGAATATATGGATGTAGCCAAAGCCTTTGGGGGTTCTTTTATAGAAATCAGTCCCCATTCTACCAATTGGGTGAATCCATTGGATTGTGATGTATCCTTATTAAATGCCAATGTTGTTTTAGATGAAGGATGTGAAGCAAATGAATTAGAAGATGGCACGGACTTGCTGCATATCATTGCACAAAAAAGTCAGATTATGTGCGGAATTGCAGAGCATTCAATGGAAAAAGAATTTAAGCCGCAACACGCTTCCATTATTGACCGCTGCATTAAGATTTTATTTACAGATATTGCTAGTCAACCCATAAAGGAAAGAAAAGTGCCTATTATGAGTGATTTTTATGAAATACTAAAACAGCAAAAAGACGAAGAAGCACACGATATTATTCTTTCGATGGAACGCTTTATTGATGGTTCATTTAATACATTTAATCATCCAACAAGCATTGATGTCAAGAACCGAGTAACCGTGTATGGAATCAGGGATATAGGTGAGCAGCTGATGTCTGTTGGTATGTTAATTACATTATCGAATATCCGCCAGCGCATTATTCAAAATGCTTCCATTGGTCGTGCTACATGGTTATATGTCGATGAATTTCACGAACTAATGAATAAAAAATAGCAAAGCCTTTTTTATATCCTTATGGAAAAAGGTTCGTAAATTAGGTGGGATTTGTACAGGAATTACACAAAATATAAGCGATGTCATTTTAGATAAGGATTCGATGAAGCTTATTTCCAATTCAGAATATACAATGTTTTTAAAGATGGGACCAGGCGATGCCAAACTAATAGTAGATACCTTTGAGGGGAAAATTAGTAGCGCACATCTGGCTTACATTGAAAATCCAAGTCCAGGTTGTGGCTTGATACGATTTGCCAATACAATTATTCCACTAGATAATACCATTAATAAGGATAACCCTATTTATGATGTGTTTAATACAAACTTTTATGAAAAACAGGCGATAAAGGCAGCAATGGCTAGTAAAATAGGGTAAATACTGGAGGGGTGGCATTGGAAGAAAGGAATCCATTACATCATACAAGAAAAGAACAAGATGTTGCAAGTAATACAGAAAATCGAAATCCCCATTCTTTTATAGATAAAGAGAGGGTTACAAATGCAATAAAAGATTATCAAAAGCAAAAGATTCAGTCCTTTGTTATCAAGGAAAATCCAAAAGTTATAAATAACAATGTAAATTCGTATCAAGATGAGAATCATGTTGATGAGGATACCACTAAAAAAGCTTATCCAGAGCAAATAAGCAGTAAAAGAAGATGGGTTATTCGTTCTGGTCATCAATATAAACGGAAGAAAAAGGGAAAAGAGGTAGGCGCTTCTGACTATAAAGAACAGCATTTACATAATAATGAAGAACAAGAAGGAAATGAAGAATCATTTACAGAAAAAGAGTCCGTAGAAAATGGACAATCTAATGAAAAAGAAACCACATCGAATGAAAATATTTTTACGGAAGATGAAGTTTTAGAAATATATGAGCATAATGAATCAGGAAAACAGCTATTAAAAGAAAATGTTATTGATGAAAATCAAGGAGGAATACAAAGAAAACAGCAACGTAAATCGTCCGATAAAGCAGAATGTAAAAAACGCACACATCGCATATCCAAAAAGAAAAAGAGACAACTCTTAGAAAAGTTTAAAAACAAGCGTACAGGTGATGGCAGTATTGATAAAGAAAATGAAGCCAATGCAATTATGGATTCGGTTGCTAAGGCAAAAGATTTAACCGTAATCATTCCGCAAACAGCAGGGCAAGTAAAAGATAAAACGGTTTTAATAGCAACAGGAACGGTTCATACGGTTTATCAAACGGCAGTAGATATTAAAAGAGCAGCATCCAATGCCAACATATCTGCCAATAAAATAAATGGACTAATAAAAAAGAGGCAATATCAGGGTGTACATCAATCAAAAAAACAGGATTCACAAAAAATCGTTGAAAAAAATAAAACTTCTCATAATCGGTTAAGAAATACATCAAAAAATGCCAAGAAGAATAAAAAAGAAAATACTACGAATAAAACAAATCATGGAATCATGCAAGATATACGTAGAAAAACGATTCAAGTTATCACAACACCAGAATCGGCTACAGAAAATAATATGAAGGCAGGTGTTAGTGATTTTGTAAAAGGGCAAGCGGAAAAATATGCACAAAGTAAAATGCGTGAATGGGCTGCAAAAGCGGGTAAAGCTGCCTTTGTATATACAGGCAAGTTGATGATGATGTTACTAAAGTTTGCTATTACCATGATTGTGCAGGCAATAACTTTTATTGTATCTCTTGTTCCTTTGCTTTTATTGCCCATATTCATTATTGTCGTTATTGTGGGGCTATTTTCTTATTTTTTTGGCGGTGCAGAGGTTGATTCTACGAATCCAAGTTATGTAGCTGTAAAATTAAATGATACATACGATGCATTTGAGGATAGGATAGCTGGGTGGGAACGAAAGAATAAACAAGGGGTATCAGGATATAACGTAATTTATGAACAGGATTGTTCGGAGTTGGACAATTTTAATGAAGTGTTGAATCTGTATCTTGTCTATTCTATTGAAGCACAGGCAGCAAGGGAGGATTACTTGTTTATAGATACCAATGAAGAAGAGGAAAGACTGGATAAAGCCTTTGCGTTATTGAATTATACCTATACAACAGATGAAGATAAAACGCTTCATGTTGTCAAACAATCTTATGAAGAAGTAGCGGATTCGTTAAGTGATACATTAAATGATTATTATGTACTTGCATTACAAGCTCATAGTATAGGAGAAGAGGAAGGGCATGTGATTGATAAGCGTATCAAAAAAGAAAATAGCGCAAAAAAAGCCCTTGAAAATTCACCGCAGGGAACATTACCCATGTCTTATGATGAGTTAAAAGAAATTTTTACATGGATGAATGAAGATAATATCTATCCTATTGATGATGGTGGTGTGCGCTATGTAACATCACAATATACCCTTGCAAGAACGGATATTGATGAAAACCATACAACACACTATGGGGTGGATTTTACCAGCGGGAAAGGAATTGGTGCAAATCTTGTAGCAATAGCCGAAGCAAGCGTTTATAAAATCGTTCATGTAGAAGAAGATGGAACAGGATACGGCAATCATCTTATTTTACGATTTGATGATGGGACATATGCGTTATATGCCCATATGAATGATTTTATAACAGCATATGGAACGAATGCAGAATATGATGAAGATGGATATATGCTTCGTCCAGCGACAGATGAAGAATATTTGCATGAAGGAGACCATGTACAGGCAGGTGACATCATTGGACATATGGGGAATACAGGGGATAGCTTTGGCGCACATTTACATCTGGTATTATCAACCGATGCCTATGGAACTGGAGAGGGTAGTCGGTATGATTTTAACGATTATGTGTCTTGTGTATGGGTAAAGGACTTTGATTATAGCTATGATTATTAAAAATAGAATTGTATAAGAAACAAAGAGGGAGGGGCGATATGCTTGAATATGACAAATTTAAGGAACAATTAAAAGGACAATTAATACATTATATGCCATTACCATTTGCAGATGGAGAGGTTGTATTTGCAGTGAAAGAAGGAAATGGTGTACAAAAGGAAGGATTTTACATTAAAAGACAGGATAATGAAGAAGGTCTTTTTATGTTGCTTGAGCCGGTTTATGACAAGATTTATAAAAATAGTTGTTATGGGGACTTTGAGAAAACCATGAAAAAGGTCTCTTTGCTGTATGAAGAACAATCGAAATTATATGAAAAACAATCCGAACAGACTGTAAATGATATTTTTACAGTAACGACAAAAGACGATAAAAGTAATGATGTTGATATATTGTTTGATATACATAAGGTGTTTTTTTGTGTTGTTAATAAAGAAAGTAATGAGGCTTATATGACCGATATTCCACATCAAGATAAGGGAAATTTGTCGATGTATTTAAGGCTACTTATATCCGATGATGGAGAAAAACTCAATAGTATTATTATTGATAGGAATATACTTCATCAAATAGAAGAGAAAGGAATGGATTTTAATACCCTTATTTCTTATGCAGCTAACAATACGCCGCAGCTTTTTCCTGCACAAGTAAGTAAGATGGATGATGAATTGTATGTTATCAGTAATGAAAGTTATTTATTTGGTGCATCCACACTCTTTTATCCGGAAAGCCCTTTTCAGTCTATTATAAGTAATGATGATAAAGATACATCAGATAATCTCATTGTAATTCCTTGCAGCAATGATTTTTGTATAGCATTTGCTGCAAAGACACCTGCCATAGCAGATGAAGAGATATATAGGCAATATCATCGTGCTATTAAAACCTATGCAAAAGAATATGGAGAAAGTGCCTTATCGCCTTATCCATTTGTCTATGATAGTAGACAACAATTGCTGGTAAATGAACGTGATATTTTAAAGGGTATATCTGATATACAAGAAAAAGATAGTTTGGATAGTAATGCTTATAATGAAGATTTTAATATTAATTATAACATGAATAGGAGGAGCTTATAAAAACAATGAAAAAACTAATTATAACAGAAAAACCATCAGTCGCTGTACAGTTTAAAAATGCTTTAAAGCTTTCTTGTCATGAAAAGCAAGATGGCTTTATAGAAGATGAAAATTGGGTTATTACATGGTGTATTGGACATCTGGTAGCGTTGGTTTATCCAGAAAACTACGATGAGAAGTATAAAAAGTGGTGCTTAGAGGACTTGCCATTTTTACCAGATAATTATCAATATGGCGTTATTTCCAGCGTTAAAAATCAGTATAAGATAGTTTGTAACTTCTTACATAGAGCCGATATTGATGTGGTTTATTGGGCGGGAGATTCTGGTAGAGAAGGACAAGTTATTGAGGAAAATATAAGACGTTTTGGCGGTGTAAGGCAAGGGATAAAGGAGCTTCGTGTATGGATTGATTCACAAACCGATAAGGCAATTTTACAAGGTATCAAAGAAGCTAAGCCGATGAGTGCTTATGAAAATTTGGCAGCAAGCGGTACGATGAGAGCGATAGAAGATTATGCAATGGGCATTAATTTTTCAAGAGTACTTACCTTACTTTATGGAAATATGGTGAATCGGGCTGTTGGAAGTACAAAATATATTCCTGTGTCCGTAGGCAGGGTAATGACTTGTGTACTTGGAATGATTGTTGATAAGGAACGCAGTATAAGAGATTTTAAGGAAACGTTCTTTTATAAGGTCGTTGGCGAATTTGGCGGTGTACCAATCCATGCGGAATGGAAAGATAGTGAACATTCGATATATCATCAAAGCCCAATGTTATATAAGGATATTGGTTTTATCGAAAAAAAAGAAGCCCATAAACTGATAGAATATCTTACAGGTAAACCTGCTTATGTAGAAGATATAACCAGTACCACCAGTAAAAAGAATCCACCCTACTTATTTAATCTTGCAGAATTACAAAGCTATTGCAGTAAGAAATTTAAAATATCACCGAATGAAACGCTGGCTGTTGCACAAAGCTTATATGAAAAGAAATTAACAACTTACCCAAGAACGGACGCAAGAGTGTTAAGTTCTGCTATTGCTGTGGAGATTGAAAACAATCTGAAAGGATTGGATAAGGGGTATTCTTTAAAGGATATTACATCAATGATATTAGAAGAAGGCAGTTTTAGAACGATTGGAAAAACAAGATATACGGATGATTCTAAGGTAACAGACCATTATGCCATTATACCAACAGGCGATTTATCAGGATATGATGGTTTAAATGAATTGGAAAAAAAGATATATGAATGTATTGTCCGACGTTTTCTTGCTATTTTTTTTCCGCCAGCCATTTATAAGACAACAAAAATGGATTTTAAAATCGAAAAAGAACATTTTTATACATCGGCAAAAACGCTTATAGAGCAAGGTTATCTTCGTGTAATCAATGACCAAGAGGAGGAAAAGGAGAATGAAGAGAATAACAGCAATGATACTGTAAGGGACCTGGATAAAGTATTTAAAAAAGGCGATATTGTGGCATTAAAGCAACTGTTTATAAAAGAAGGAAAAACAACGCCTCCTGTACGGTATACATCGGGTTCTATCATTCTTGCGATGGAAAATGCAGGACAATTAATAGAAGATGAGGAACTTAGAAGCCAGATAAAAGGCACAGGTATTGGTACAAGTGCAACAAGAGGCGATATTCTTTATAAGTTAATAAACAATGGTTATATTGGTTTAAATAAAAAAACGCAAGTATTAGAACCCAAAAACTTAGGCGAGATGATTTATGAGGTTGTCAAATGCAATCTTTCAGAATTACTTAATCCCAAACTATCGGCATTGTGGGATAAAGAACTAGAAGAAATCAGTCAAGGAAAAATAGGGTTTGGTACATATAAAATGAAAATGGATGCCTATATTCGTGAAAATGTACAACGAATCATTCAAACAAAACCAGATGTGAGAGAAAAAATAAGCGCTTTTGCTATTGGTGGAGAAATTTCAGATGAAAATAAACCGATAGGAACCTGTCCGAATTGTAAAGGGGATGTGTTAATAGGAAAGTTTGGCTTATACTGTAAAAATAAATGTGGTCTTTCTTTAAGCAATGTCTACGCGTTAGGAAAGTTACTGACAATGGAACAGGTAAAAAGCATACTGGATGGTAAAAAGGTTTTATTAAACGATTTGGTTAGTAAAAATAAGGGGACAACCTATGCAGCTTATGTATCGTTTGATGGAATAGAAGAATGTTCGTATAAAAATAAAGAAGGACAAATGATACAAGGTAAGCGAATAAAATTTAAAGTGGACTTTCCGAAAAGAAAAGCATAAAGGAGCGGTTTATTCAATTTGTAGATAATAGAAAGGTAGGGGATAGATATGTATAATTTAAAAAAGATTGGATTACAACTAAAAGAAGAACGAATAAAACAAGGTATAAGTATAGGACAATTAGCGTTAATATCAGGTGTTCATTATGTAACAATATGCCGATATGAGGAGGGAATAAGAGAGATAAACTTTGAAACTTTTATTAAAGTAATCTTTGTTTTACAAATTAAAATCAGTGACCTATTTCCTTATGATAAACCGAATGATTATGCCAGTGAACGATTTGAACATTTAGTAAAAGACCTTAATGCAAAATCCATTCAATATATTTTTAATACCGTTGCAATAATGGTAGCGCATAATGAAAAGAATAATAATAAATTGGTGTCTAATGAAAGGTTAAAAAGGGCAGCAAGGAAGAATGAAGAATCTATAAACGCATTGCAACAGATAGCAAATTAACGATTTAGAGTACATAAAAGGAGCATAAGCGATGGCTATATTAGAGACACAAATCAATGCAAAACTAGAAGAGATTGCAACAGGGGATTTTCATACCTATCTTGAATTTTTAAAGTTTACAGCAAAAGGGAATATACACCGATTCCAATATGAAAATCAAATGCTTATTTATTCCAAGTATCCAAAAACGAAAGTTGTTGCTTCTTATAATGATTGGGGATTAGTAGGAAGAAAACCGAAACGACATACAGGTATCCATTTATTTGAGGATGAATATACAATCACTAAGGACTGTGTTTTTTGCTTAGAAGATACCTATGGAGAAGAATTTATACCTGATGAAATTAGTGAAAAAGAACTTATCTATATTAATCATACGTTCGATAATCATAAAGATAGTTATCAAGAAACCATTGCACAGAAAACCTATCATTATATTTGGGATAATAGTATAGTAGAAAAGGATATTGATAAAACTTTTATTTATGAAGCGACATTATATACGATATATACAAGATTTGATATATCGTATCATTTTAGTGATAAGGTGGTTGATTTTTATAATGGACTTTCATCAGAAGAACGAAAAGAATTTCTTGTAAAAAATCAACAATATATTCAATTCCTTTCCCATAAGGCGATACGATATGTTAATATGGTATCCAATAAGCATAAAAAGGAGATTCAGTATGAACGATATAATGGAACAGATGGACAAAGTCATGTTAGAGATGTACGGGAAAACATTGGACGAGCTACCAGCGGACGAAGTGGCGTTGAAAATATACAACATGACACCGGACGAACTGCCCGTAGTACAACAGCCAACACCAGAGGAATGGAAGGAGTTGATGGAGGACGAGGAAGTAATTTATCCGCCGACACAAGAACAGATACACGCCAAGTTGGGAATGATGGCAACGCCAGTACTGGAATATATGAGGGTAGAACAGCCAGCGTTACTGCACAGCATGGAATGTATGGGGACACTTCTTCCGTTCGTACAACACAGAGTAGACGAGGCTTGGGAGATGATGGACACGTTGGAGGAGAGCCATTACAAGGCACTGAAGAAAGAAAATCCCAATCCAAGCTGGCTGGAGGATTATCAAATGCACCAGCAAGCAAGGGATATAGCAATGGAAGTCGTGCGGGAAGAAATCCTGATGAGACCTTACACAACAGAGGAAATCAGCTAAAACAGTCTGAAGGAACACAATTAAGTTTATTTCAAATAGACAATGGACTGCAAAATATAGACGATAAACCTGTGTCTAGTCCATTGTCTGATTTAAAACAAGAAAAAGAGCAATCAGTTGCCAACGATACAGAAATAGAACTACAAGAAGGGATTGTTCCATTTCTATATCATTATCAGCCTTTTATACCATTTCATGCGATTCTACATCATATGGTATGTAATAAGGCATTTACTGCCAATGAAAAGATAACGTATACAAGTACCATTTTAAAGGGGTTAAACCCATCTATCTTTTATAATACCAACAATGGTATGTCTAATATTGTATTTGAATCAGACAGTATTCAAATAAGTTATATCAATAAAAAAGGAGAACGGACTGCAAAACGTATCCCTTATTCTGATTTTTACCATGTTCTTGAAAAGGTTGTTTTCGACGAGCGATTTTGTAAAGTCGAAGATAGAGTGTCAAATATGGACTCTCTTGCAAAGGATTTTAAAAACAATCCAGCAATTACAGAATATATACAAGAATGTAAAACAAGAGTTGATGGTAAAGATAATTTTTCTTTTAATCGTAAGGATAAAGAGGAGGCACAACATAAAGAACAACCACAATCCAAAGAGCAGCTACAATCTAAAGAACAAATACAACCCAAAGAGCAGCTACAACACGAAAAACAACCACAATCCGTTGCTTCAACTTCACCTGCCAATTTTCATTATGACCTTGCTGCAATAGAAAAAGGTGGTGCTAAAACAAGATATGGCTGGAATATGGCTGCGATTCAAACCTTAAAGCAGCTTGAAAATGAAAATAGAATAGCGACCTTTGAAGAACAAAAAGTTTTATCCAAATATGTTGGTTGGGGTGGCTTATCACAAGTATTTGATTCTTTTAATGAGCGTTGGAATAAAGAATATAACGAATTAAAGAGTTTGCTTACCAAAGAAGAATATGAGGCAGCAAGGGCAACGGTTAATAACGCTTTTTATACAGCACCAGAAATAGCACTTGCTATCAATCAAGCTTTGGTACAGTTTGGTTTAAGACGTGGCAATATCTTAGAGCCATCAATGGGTATTGGCAACTTTTTTGGCAATATGCCACAAGAATTATTAGAAAGTAACCTATATGGGGTAGAAGTAGATAGTTTATCAGGAAGAATAGCCAAACAGCTATATCCTAATGCTACCATACAGATTACGGGATTTGAAAAAACAAACTATCCAGATAATTTTTTTGATGCCGTTATTGGAAATGTGCCATTTGGTGATTATAAAGTGAATGATGGAAGGTATAATCAATATCACTTTCGTATTCATGATTATTTTATAGCAAAGTCATTGGACCAGGTAAAACCAGGAGGTATGGTTGTCATTGTCACCTCTTGTGGAACGCTGGATAAGAAAAATCCAACAATAAGAAAATATATTGCTCAAAGGGCAGAACTGGTTGGCGCAATTCGATTGCCAAACACTGCATTTAAAGAAGCGGGTACAGAGGTTGCAACGGATATTTTATTTTTACAAAAGCGTGAGCGTAAAATGGATATTGAACCCGATTGGGTGCATCTGGATACAACCGAAAATGGAATTGCTGTCAATAGCTATTTTATTACACACCCAGAGATGCTGCTTGGAACAATGGAAGTTGACCATCATACATTTGGAGAAAATAGCCATTATACGGTTTGTGTAAATCATGATAAAGATTTTAATTTACCGATGGCATTAAACCAAGCGATAATAAATATTCATGCTACCATAACAAATAATCAAGAAATTCCATCGTTGTTAGAAAATACTATAGAAAATGAAAGTATCCCTGCAAATCCAGATGTAAAAAACTTTACCTATACAATTTATAAGAATGAAGTCTATTTTAGAGAAAATTCATTGATGAAAAAGATAGATGTATCTGATTCTGTAAAAAAGCGCATAGTTGGGTTACATCAAATACGAACTATTACCAGAGAATTAATTGATTTGCAGATGGAAGGCTGCACAGAGAACGAATTAAAGCAAAAACAGCATGTTTTAAATCAAGTGTATGATGATTTTGTAAAAAAATATGGCTTTCTTACAGCAAGGTCAAATAAATCGGCATTTAAACAAGATGGGGATTATCCATTGTTATGCTCGCTTGAGGAAGTATCCGAAGATGGAGACGTTAAAAAAGCCGCTATCTTTTTTAAACAGACCATTCAACCAAAACAGGTGATAGAAAAGGCTGAAAATGCGGTAGAAGCTCTACGGTTGTCCATTCATGAATTTGGTCAGGTGGATATTCCATATATGTTACGTTTATATAAACCTAATATCCATCAAAAAGATGATACCCTATCAGGAATAATGGAAAGTATGCAAAGACAAGCATTAATTGATGAATTAAAAGGCATTATCTATTGTAATCCTTTAAAAGCAGATGAAACAAATCCTAATAAAGGGTGGGAAACAGCCGATGAATATTTATCTGGTAATGTCCGGAAAAAATTGCGTCAGGCAAAAGAAGCTGCAGATAACAATCCGATGTATCAAATCAATGTGGAAGCTTTAGAAAAAGTGCAGCCGGAGTGGCTATCTGCCGCTGATATTGATGTTAAACTTGGCGCTGTATGGATTGATGTCCAAGATTATAAACAGTTTATGTATGAATTGTTCAATACGCCCAATCGCTTTAGGATAGAAGGAGAAAAGAGCCGATATTATACAGGTATTGACCTTTTATTTAATCGATATAGTATGAATTGGTGTATTGAAAATAAATCCCTCGATAAAGATTCTGTTATGGCAACACAAACCTATGGAACAAAAAGAATCGATGCCTATTCTATCTTGGAAGAAACACTCAATTTACGAACAGTTACCATAAGAGACCGTGTAGAAAATGCAGATAAAAGCGTAACACATGTTATTAATCAAGATGAAACCACACTTGCAAGGGAAAAACAAAAATTAATCAAGGAAGCCTTTAAGGAATGGATATTTCGTGAACCTGAGCGAAGAAATAAGTATGTTTCTTATTATAATGAACTGTTTAATAACACGAGACTGCGTGAATATGATGGAAGCTTTCTTCAATTTCCAGGTATGAATCCAGCGATTGCTTTGCGACCGCATCAAAAAAATGCGATTGCAAGAATTTTATTAGGTGGAAATACCTTGCTTGCGCATTGTGTGGGCGCTGGGAAGTCGTTTGAAATGATAGCAGCTTGTATGGAACAAAAACGACTAGGACTTGCGCATAAAACGGTAATGATTGTGCCAAAGCCATTGATTGGTCAAACGGCTAGTGAGTTTTTACGGTTATATCCAGCTGCCAATATCTTAGTTGCTTCTGAACATGATTTTGAAAAAAATAATCGAAAGCGATTTATTTCTAGGATAGCAACAGGAGACTATGATTGTATTATTATGTCTCATTCTCAATTTGAAAAAATCCCTATATCACCTGAGCGGCAACAACGGCTTTTACAAGCACAAATAGACGATATTACACAAGCTATTGGTGAAATAAAAGATGAATCCGGGCAAAAATGGTCGGTGAAGCAAATGGAAAGCCAAAAGAAAAAGTTAGAGCAGCAATTACAAACGCTTACCAATGAAGGGCGAAAAGATGATTTAATCACCTTTGAAGAATTAGGGATTGATTCGATAATGGTTGATGAGGCACATGCGTTTAAAAATTTGGCTATCTTTTCTAAAATGAATAATGTCGCTGGGATTAGTTCATTTGGTTCGCAAAAAGCGATGGATATGTATTTAAAAACACAATATTTAACGGAAATCAATGAGGGCAGAGGCATTGTATTTGCAACAGGAACGCCTGTCAGCAATTCCATGTGCGAGTTATATGTTATGCAGCTTTATTTGCAAAAACCATTATTAGAAGAAATGGGCATACGTTACTTTGATTCATGGGCAACGAATTTCGGTGAAGTGACAACTGCTTTAGAATTAACCGTAGAAGGCAAAGGGTTTCGAGAAAAAACACGCTTTAATAAATTTTGTAACTTGCCTGAATTAATGAATACATTTAAAAAAGTAGCCGATATTCAAACACAAGATATGCTTTCCTTAGATACGCCTAGTTTACGTGGAGGAAAACCCATTATTATAGAATCCGAAGCCGATTGGTATGTTAAAATAGTAATGGATGAATTTGTAAAACGTGCAGAGAGAATACGTCAAGGGAAGGTTCCTCCCAATGAAGATAATTTTCTTAAAATTACACATGAGGCAAGACTTTTAGGAACGGACGCAAGATTGTTGGATAAGGACGCACCGAATAATCCTGATGGAAAATTAAACAAAGTCATTGAATATGTTTATAAGGAATATATAGAAGGCAATCAAGATGGGAAAATAGCTTGTCAACTCATTTTTTCAGATATAGGAGTACCTGATAAAACAAAGGATTTTACGGTTTATCAGTATATTAAGGATGGTTTAGTAAACAAAGGGATTGCGGCTGATGAGATTGCATTTATTCATGACGCTGGTACAGAAGCACAACGAAGTGCTTTGTTTAAGGAAGTAAGAACAGGTAAAAAGAAAATATTAATTGGTTCAACCGATAAATGCGGTACGGGTGTTAATGTTCAAACACATCTAACAGCTATTCATCACGTAGATTGTTCTTGGAAGCCTTCTAGTATTGAGCAGCGCGAAGGCAGAGGCATACGGCAAGGTAATGAAAATAAAGAGATTGCGATTTATCGTTATGTGACCAAAGGGACATTTGATGCATACAATTGGAGCATTATTGAAAATAAACAACGATTTATAAGCCAAGTAATGACTGGAAAAACCGTTTCAAGAGTTTGTGATGATATCGATGAGGCAACGCTAAATTATGCTGAGATTAAAGCGATAGCAACAGGTAATCCATTGATTCGTGAAAAAATGGAATTGGACAATGAAATACACAAGCTTCAATTATTAAAATCGTCTTATGACAGACAGCGATTTGCCTTACAAGATAAGTTTATGATGGACTATCCAAAACAGATTGCTTCAACAACAAAAACATTAAATGCTATCAAAGAAGATGTAAAACGTAGGGATATTCAATTACAGAACAATCCTAAATTTGAAATTTTCATTCATAATCGTTTATATGATGAACGTAAAGAAGCAGGAACGAAATTGTTGGAAGAAGCGAGTGCATGTAAAATCGGTGAGCGTTGCTTATTAGGGCAGTATAAAGGATTTGATTTGTTTGTAGAAAAGTCTCTTATGGGCGAAAAGAAATTTGTACTTAGCGGCAGCACCGAATATAAAACGGAATTTTCAACCAGCCCTGTTGGTGTTATCGTTCGATTAGAGAATGCTCTTAAAGGTATGCACGAAAATATTGATTTTTATCAGAATCGATTAGAACAATACGAAAACGATAAAAAGCACGCACAAGAGGAATATCAAAAGCCATTTGTACAGGAAGAGGAATTAAGAGAAAAATTAGAACGGCAAGCAGAACTGGATAAATTATTAAATCTTGATAACCAAGAACAAGAACCCGATAAGGAACAAGATGTAGTTTATGAAAATGAAAAAGTCTATACAAACAAAAGATAATACATAATAAATAAGTGAATCCATAGAAGATAACCAATCATGTAGTAAACATGCAGTAAAATAAGGGGATTGATTCATTGTAAAATCATTTTATGAGTGATATAATTTAATTAATGATTGATTTTGAATGTGGGGCTGTTATGGAAAAAACGCTTACGGATGAACGGATTTTGTATAGTATATGTACGAGTGACGAGTTACTTGCAGATTTTCTTAAAGAGATTGCAAGAAGGTTAAAAGAAGAACGATTACGTCAAGATATGGATGTAGCTACGTTATCAGAATTATCAGGTATTAATAATAGTATTATATATCGTTATGAAAAAGGTACAAATCAGGTCAGTTTGCAGGTGTTGATTAAAATTGCTTTGGCGCTAAAATTAGATATTGCTAAAGTAATTCCTATTAATACTAGTCAAAAAGAAGAAACAGTAGGTGAAAAGTTTAGTTATATCGTTCGTAATCAATCGCGTGAATCGGTTGATATGATATTAGAAGTAATAGCCAATATGATTGATTTTTGTCAGATTGAAAAAGGAATAAAAGAATAAGAGAAATGATAAGAAGCAAAAATGAGCATTATATTGATAAAATTATGTATATGAGGAATCGTTTTTTGCATAGCAGCATGGTG
>CAJUBU010000028.1:0-4298 GCA_910585095.1 uncultured Lachnospira sp. | reverse complement strand
ATTTACTATACGTATACAAAAAAGTTGAAAGTATGTACAGCTTCTGTGAAGGCAGAAATGATTGATATGGTTGTAGAAACATCAAGAGCAGATAATATGGACTTAGGCTATTATAGGGAATCGTATTATCCTGTATTTAGATATACATACAATAATGTGGAGTATACAACTTAAACCAATTTAGGATATAGTAAAGATAAGGAAACGATAGGCGATATTGGGGAATTATTAATAAATCCTGATAATCCAGAACAGATATTTAGAAATAGTCGTACATGGAAGCATTTATTTTATTTGTTTTTATTGGTTGGATTAGGGATTTTAGCAATAGTAATGGTGTTTTATAGTATTGTGATATGACATTTTTAAATGAATATAATTTATAAATATGATTTTTGTAAGAAACAGCCAAACTTTCAAAGTTGGCTGTTTTTTTATAGGATAATATTTTTATAGCATAGGATTAGTGTAATAAAAGTAAATATAGTTTCAGAAATCATAAAAGAAAGCAGAACCTATTGTTGTAAGAAAACATAAAAAAATATATCAATAGAAATAAATAACATCTTAAAAATAGATGAATAAAAAGTTTTTTGTAAATTTTATTAATGAGGTTGTATATAAATAATCTTGATGTTATGATAAATAATAATATAAGGATAATTATATCGTTATATAAATTTCAACAATAAAAATGTAATAAATTATAAGTATCATATATTTTAATTTAGTATAACTTATAATGAAATAGATACTAAAAGTAAAATACTAATGGAATGTTACAATAGTGTACAGATTTTTTATAGAGGAGGTAGAACTTTATGGGACAACATATTACAAATAATTTACAAGGCGTTACCATAGGAGGCAATTATACAGGAGGAAATAGTGTAATAAATGATTATAATCCTTCAATGAAAGAACATGTAAAAGAAAACAACGATAAAACAATCTTTCTTTCTTACAATTGGCATGATGGAGAAATAGCAGATAGAATTGATAAGCATTTATCGAGTTTTTCTAATATTACTGTAAAAAGAGATATTCGTGATATTGGCACATGGAAAAGTATCCGAGAATTTATGAAAAGTATTAGAAATCAAAGTTATGCTGTTTTGATTGTTAGTGATTATTATTTAAAATCAAAAAATTGTATGTTTGAAGTAACAGAGATTATGAAAGAACAAGAATATAAAGACAGGATATTTCCAGCAGTAGTGGAACATGGGGTATATGACTCATTAATACGAGCAAAATATATAAAATATTGGCAAGAAGAATGTAATAAGTTAGAAGCAGCTATAAAGGGATTGGATTTAGCAAATGTTACAGAATTGACAACAGATTTAAAATATTATAAAAGTATTGCTTCTTCTATGGGAGAATTTTTAAGTATTGTTGCGGATAAGAATAATCCAGATATTCAAGAAGTAGAAATTCAGATAGAAAAAGCAATATTAAAAAAATAAAGTAAAGAAGTAATTGTTATAGAACAATATATAGATTAATTATCTTGGAGGCAGTTACATGAGGAAATACACAAATGGTAATATCACAAAAAATTTTTATAATATGACATTGTATGAAAATGAGGAACATGAATTTATCGTTACACATAATGTTAATACCAAACCTGTACCTTATTTTACTGGACGTGAGTTAGAGTTGAGACAGTTAAGTCAGAAAATAGAAGAAGGACGTAAGTTTATTTTAATAAGTGGAATAGAAGGAATAGGAAAAACAACTATTTGTAGAAAACTGTTTGAAAAATATACAAATAAGAATTATAAAAGTGGACTGTTTCGTCATATTGGATATATTGAGTATAATGGAGATATGGATAGTAGTTTACAAAATTGTTTGAAGTATAAGAAACAAGAAAATCCAAAGATGAATAAAGAAGTTGCTTGGAGAGAATTAGAATATTTGGCATCGGATGGAAAATTATTATTATTTGTAGATAATGTAAATGTTCCTATTAGTAAAGACCCTAGTTTACAACGGTTAAAGAATCTTCCGGGAGCGATTGTTTTAACATCTAGGCGAACAGCATTTAGTAAAGAATTTGAACCATTCCGAATTGGATTTCTTAGCACAGAACAATGTAGAGAAATTTATGAGAAGATTCGATTTGAAGGTAGCAAGAAAAAAGTAAATGAAGAAGAAATACCTCATTTGAATTACATAATAGAAAAATTAGCAGCTAGACATACGATTACTGTTGAATTTTTAGCACATTTAGCCCAAACAAAACATTGGACAGTACAAGAATTGAGAAAAGAGTTGGAGCAAAATGGATTTCAACTGGAATACAAAGATGAGGAAGATAAGTTAATAAATATTCAACAGTTTTATAAAACATTATATAACTTACCTAGATTAATATAGGTACAACAAAAGTCACAAGATTAGTTGCAAAGTTAAAAGTATTACTTCTTTATATGGAAGAATTTTTAAGTGGCATTGTGAATAAAAATAATCCTTATATTTTGGAAATAGAAGCTTAAAAAAGCAATATTAAAAAATTAATATAAAGGAGTAATTGTTATGGAACAAGATATAGATAATTGTCTAATTTAATTATTGTTAAAAGTAAAATATTAATTGAATATCATAATAGTATACAGATTTTTATAGAAGAGGTAGAGTAGTGTGAAAAATAATGCTGATGCACTTATTTTTCACACACCTATTTGTGCCAAAGTGTCACAAATAGGGCTTGATGCGACAATAGAAATCGCCTATGCGAATTTCTATTGCGCAATTCCTACGCTACGCTTCGGAATGGGGATTTTTATGGGACAACACATTACAAACGACTTGGAAAATGTTATAATAAAAGGTGATTATACAGGTGGTGATACAATTATTGTATTGTATCAAGATAAAGACCGTGAATTTATTGTTACACATAATGTCAATATCAAGCCTGTATCTTATTTTACTGGACGTGAAGTAGAATTGAACAAGTTATGTCAAATGGTAGAAGAAGGTCATAAGGCTGTTTTAGTAAGTGGAATGGGTGGAATTGGAAAAACAAATATTTGTAAAAAGTTGTTTGAGAAATATACAGATAAGAGTATAGCATATAAAAATAGACCCTTTCGTCATGTTGGTTATATTGAGTATAATGGAAATATGGATAATAGTTTACTCAACTGTTTGAAGTATAAGAAACAAGACAATCCAGAGATGAATAAAGAAGCTGCTTGGATGGAACTAGAATACTTGGCATCCGATGGAAAGTTATTGTTATTTGTGGATAATGTAAATGTGTCTATTAGTAATGACCCAAGTTTACAAAAATTAAATGAACTTCCAGGAGCAATTGTTTTAACATCTAGGCGAACAGCATTTAGTAAAGAATTTGAACCATTCCGAATTGGATTCCTTGAAACCAAACAATGTAGAGAAATTTATAAGAAGATTCGATTTGATGATAGTAAGAAAAAAGTTAATGAGGAAGAAGAACCTCATTTAAGTTACATAATAGAAAAATTAGCAGCTAGACATACCATTACGATTGAATTTTTAGCACATTTAGCCCAAACAAAACATTGGACGGTAGAAGAATTGAGGAAAGAGTTGGAACAAAATGGATTTCAACTGGAATACAATGAGGAAGATAAGTTGATAAATATTCAACAGTCGTATGAAACATTATATGATTTATCTAAATTAACAGAGGCAGAGCAAAATATTTTAGAGGCTTTTTCTGTTTTTCCATATTTGCCTTTGGATGTTAAGGTGTGTAATCAATGGTTACTTTTCGATGCAGGTGTCGAGGAAAAAGAGGATATTTTAGAAGGATTATATCGAAAAGGTTGGCTACAATTTGATATAGAGCAAGAAAGTTATAGCCTGCATCCAGTATTTGCAACATTTATTTATGAAAAATGTAAGCCAACGATGAAAAATCATGTAGGATTAATTGAGGCATGTCAAGAGAGTTTAGAAATACCAGAAAGTGGTTCTGCTTTAGAATGTCAAAATTATGTACCTTTTGCAGAAAGTATAATTGAAAAAATAGATATGGGACAAGGGATAAAAAAAGCTGATTTTATATCAGAACTTGCTTATTTATTACAATACATTGCAGACTATGAGAAAGCAGAAAAATTATATCAACAAAGTCTTGAAATATATAAACAAGAATTAGGAGAGAATCATCCTGATACTGCCACAAATTATACTAATCTGGGAGGAGTGTATGAAAGGCAGGGAAAATACAAGGAAGCGGAAAGCTTGTATAAAAAAGGATTAGAAATACGTGAAAAGATATTAGGTGAGAATCATCC
>CAJUBU010000027.1 GCA_910585095.1 uncultured Lachnospira sp. | reverse complement strand
GAAAAACTTGTTGATAAAGAAAATTATACAATAAAAGAAGGCAGTACTATTATTACATTGAAAGAAAGTTATTTAAATACACTTTCTGTTGGAAATCATCATTTGACAATTCATTATTTAGATGGTAAAACATCTGCTGCATTTGAAATTGAGGCGAGCTTGTCTGATGATGAAAATAAGAAACCAGATGATACATCTAAACCAGAAGACGAAAATAAAAAGCCTGATACGTCTCAGCCAGAAGATGAGACTAAAAAGCCGGATTCTTCACAATCACAAGATGAAAATCAAAATTTAGATGCACCTCAGTCTGGTGATAAAAATAATTTTTTGTTATGGATTACACTATTCTTTATATCTAGTTTTGGTGTGGTTGGAAAAATTGTTTATAACATAAAGAAAAGGTAAATAGAAAGGTTTACCAGTATATAGTTAAAGGAACTGTTGTTTATATACAGTTCCTTTTTCTTATAAAAAATCATATTAACAAATCAAGAATAAATAAGGCTCTTTTGATATATGACTTGCGTTAGTAAAATGTTTTATGTTAAAATAACCACATTGTTTTTGGTTGTTGATTGTGTCTGTGCGTTGCTAGACACAAAGTTACCGAAAAGAATTTTTGATTTTTTATATAAAAAGCAGCGTAGAAATGAGGATGAATATGAAACGTAAAAGCATTTTTAAGCAAATGCTCGTGCCAATGATTGCTATTGTTACTTTACTTGCTATGGTATTAGTTACAATTATTGCAGCATTTTTTATTTCTTTTTATAAAAAAGAGATTCAAATTAAAAATAAAGAACGCGCAGGATTGTTATCAGAAAGTATCCAAATATTTGTTGATGGCGCTTATAATGTAGCAGAGGAATTATCGGTTAATCCTAGTATTTTGTCTATGGAGACATCAATGCAAAGCTCCATTCTTAAAAATTGTACAGATAGAAATCCTTATTTTGAATTATTGTATGTGCAAGGAGCGGATGGTATGCAGACAGGACGTTCTACTGGAACATTAGCAGACCGTTCACAGCGTTGGTGGTTTAAACAAGTAACACAGTCGCAAAAATCATTTGTATCGAAATCTTATTATTCTGTTAATACAGGAATGCCATGTGCTTCTATTTTTTTTCCAATGTATGATAAAGAGCATTTTATTGGTGTTTTTGCAGCCGATTTAAAGTTGGATTATTTGCAGAATATGATTAAAGAATATTCCAATACACAAGAAAAAGAATTGTCATTTGTTATTGACGGAGAGGGAATTGTTGTTGCACATCCCGATAGTGTGCAGATTGAAGAGCAGTATAATTATAAGACATTAACAAAAACGATATCTAAAAAAGATGCTAATGGAACCGTATTAACGGATTCTAATGGTAATATTATTACAGAGGAACAAAATTTTGAACTGTCACAAGAGTTTCAAAATGTCATTCAATCGGTTATGTCTGGAAAAAATGGGGTTGAAGAAATTTCCGATAATGGGAAAGAATATTATATTAGTTACGTTCCAATTCAATTAAAAGGAGAGTCGGATTCATGGTCTGTTTTGACGTTGCAGGAAAAATCTTCTGCAACGGCTGTATTAAATCAGGTGATTATGATATTAATTTTTATTGCAATCATTTTTATTACAGCAGCTGTGGTGGTTATTATTATATTGGCACGAAAATTAACAAAACCGATTATATCATTAAATCAGTTGGTAGGTGCTGCTGCTGAGGGCGATTTTTCAATACAGGCAGACGAGAGCGGTCGAAATGAATTAGGTATGCTTTCTAAAAGTTTTAATTTGATGATTGCCAAAATATCAGGTGTATTAAATCGGCTTACTGTTTTTTCAACAGAGGTTGTGCAAAGTTCAGGGCATTTAGATGATATTGAGAGAAATATGGGAATTATCAATGAATCTGTACATAAAATATCAGAGGGAACAGAGGAACAAAAACGAGATTCCAAGCAGGTTCTTTTAAATACAAATGAAATGATTGAAAAATTTGAGCAGTTGATGAAACAAAGCGAAAAATTAACGATAGAAGCACAGCATTTTATAGAGACGGGCAACGATGGAATAAAAAATATTGAAAAATTTAGTGAATGTAATGAGATTACAGTGAAAAAAATGGAAGGTACATATGAGACGATTATTAATTTAAAGGAAGAATCAAAAAAAGTTTCGGAAATTGTAAATACTATTACAGCAATTTCTTCTAAAACAAAGTTGTTGTCGTTAAATGCAGGGATAGAAGCAGCCAGGTCAGGAGAACAAGGACGAGGTTTTATGGTGGTGGCAGAATCTATCGGCAATCTTGCATCGGACTCGGCAGCAGCCACCTTAAACATTGAACAGATTATTCAAATGTTTTGTACGGAAATTGAAAATATCGTTCAAGATATGATACAGATGAAAGAAGATATTGTAAATCAGTCGGAAGCTGTTATTGAGGTAAAGCATATTTTTGCAGGTTTTGAAGAAATGAATGACAGGATTGCAAATTGTGTACAGGAAATAGAACATATGATACAAGAAATGCAAGAGATTAATCATTCAATTGTTGAAGCTGTTGATAGAATTAGTGAGGTTTCAACGAATACAGCACAGCTTACAGAAAAATCAAGTGTATCATTGCAGGAGCAGTATAATGGAATCCATGTGGTTGCAGAACGTGTAAAGAATCTATCTACAGCATCGTCACATGTAGAGTAATATAATGATTGAATTTTATAAATAGATAAGGGGTGTTATAAAATGAACGTTTCATTCATTTTGTAATACCCCCCCTATTTTGATAGAATAAACAATTCATAGAGATGTTACAAATACATTTTTTATATGATTTCATTCTTAATGTGTAGTGTTTATATCATCTAATTTGATTTCTCCATTCTCTTGCTCATATTTTTCAATATATAATTTGCAAAGATGTTCTAAAAGATTGCTTAAACTTCGTGTTTCACGGTTAGCAATGTAACGCATTTTTTTTAAATATTCCTCTTTCATATTAAATGTGAATGGTGTTTTATTTGTTGGCATAAAAATTCCTTTCTAATTAATAGTATAATAACAGTACAATATATATTATCAAAAGAGAAAAATAAAATATACATAAACCGTTTAATGATATTTATTAAACTGTTGAATATTATTTCCTGTTGTTATATAATAAAATAAAAGTAAATTATTAAATCGAAAAATATTAAGAAGATGTTAAAAGATACATCTTATGATATATTATTAGGAAAGAAGAAAATTCATATGAGATTAAATTTTTTTAAGGACAACCTTTTTGAATTGTTAAACGAAAGTAATAGCTTGAAAATTGTTGATATTGAAACAAATGATTTATGTAATCTTTTTATAATTGAAACGATAGATGGCAGTTTGTTTGAAATTGAGTGTAGGAAAATCAAATAATGTTTATGGAAGTTAGTTGACAGATATGAAATATAAAGTATATTAAAATATTTACTAAAAGTAACAAAAGTATGTCAATAACAGGCGATTTTTTTTTACGCATTATTGACATACTTAAAAAATATTGGAATTAAAGTATAAAGCTAATCAAACATAATATTTAACTGTATTTTGTCGTAGAAGATTTAATTGACAAATTTTTTTCATAGCTTTTTAAAAATAAATTATGACATATGATATTCTCCAAAGCGTCCTTTTGTCTCTCTTTTTATATCATAGAGGGCTTCATCGGCACAGTTTAAAAGTTCATCAATATCCGCGTTTAAATCCGAAGTCCAAGCAAAGCCGCTGGAAGCACAAATTACTTTGGATTGACTATCCGATAATTGCACAGGTGTTTGTTCTAATGCTTGATAAAATTGATTTAGATATTCAGTAATATCATTTTTATCATTACAGTTAAATAACATCATACAAAATTCATCGCCAGAACGTCTTGCAGATAAAAAATGCTCAGATGGCATAGAGAGCATTACATTGGAGAAATGCTGTAAATATTTGTCACCGATATCATGACCAAATGTATCATTAATAGATTTAAAATAATCTAAATCAAGCATAACAATAGCACAGACATTTTCAGGCGACATATGTTGTAATCGTTCTGCCGCAAGTTGTTTAAAATATGAATATTTATATAATTTTGTTAAAAAATCATGTGTGTTTTCATATTGCATCTGTTGTTTTTCAATCATGTCTTTACTGATATCAATAATAACGCCTAAGTTTGTGTTTGAAGATTCCGACATATGAATACGGACATATTTGCCATCATTTATTTGAAAGATATCCGTCTCTCCTTTTAGTGGATTATTGATAATACTTTTAATATATTTATCAAATAAAATGGAATCTTGGCATAATTCTTTTGTTTTTTGTTCTGAAATATCCAACAATTCTTTAAAGCCCGAAGTGATAAATACATGTTGAACATCTAGTTGATACTCAAAGGCGGCAAGAGGAATACCACTAATTTTAATAATGGCAGAAATGCGGTCTGAAATACTGATTATGCTTTTTACCATCGTATTAATTCCCGAACTTAATGCTTTTAACTCTGGATTATTACCTGCTGTTACAGTCGTGTCTAGGTTTCCATTTGTAATATCAATTAAATTTTGTATAATTAAATGAATACCGTTGACTACTTTTCGTTTTACAAGATAATTTAAAAGAATAAGCACAATAGCCTCAATTAACAGTAAATACCATAATGTATTAAAAACTTGCTTAAAAAGCTGCCCAGTTAAATTATTTTGAGGAATAGCAAGACCAATTAAAATATTGCCATATTCTCGAACTACAACATACATGGAGTTGCCGTTTTTTTCTTTTTTATAGGAACCCTTTGTACATTCTAAAAGCTGTTCAGGTTGGTAGTAGGAGGCAGAAAAATCCGTATCCATACCATCAGAATGTCCTAAAATATCACCTGTAGAACGGTCTACTGCAAAAAGCTCTTCACCCGAATCCGTAGGAAATCGTGAGAATATATATTCATACGTATTTCTTGCTTTGGCTTCTAATTGTCTAGTGGGTTTAAAACCAACTTGAACAATTCCTTTTTTTTCTTTTCTAGTTACACCAATATACTGCATAATTTTATTGTCAGCAGCATTGGGTTGTGCCTCTTGAATTAAGTAATCTTGTTCCTTATCCTTTTCAAGCATAGCTAGAAAAGGACGAGTTTGTTCATGTTTTGACATATCAAAACCAACATATCTTGAAACAGAAGCCGCTACAATAAAACCATTTTCATCGATTACATGTAATTCATCTACATTTAAAAGTTTTGCTAAATATTCCATCTCATCAACATTCATGGTAATTTCTTCTTGTGTGTCAAATATATAGGCAGCAGCCTTTGCACGTGTGAGATAATCCTCGTCTAAGTTTTTCTGTAAAATAGCAAGTTCAGCTTGATTTGTTTCAAGTGTGTGAATAACTTGTTCCGATTTGGTATAAAATTTATTGTATTGCTGTGATTCAAGCGTATGCAGTGTAATTAAAAGGTTAATAAAAAATATTAAAAAAATAGCTGATGTAATGATAGCAAATGTATATCGAATAAAAGTTTTTTGCATTATAATCCCTCCGTTATCAAATTATGATAATCTTCTTCATTATAACGCTTTTTCATTCATTTCATCAGATACAATATTTCGCAAAAAAAAGCCAAATTATAACAAGATATAAAAAATATATTTTTTGTATATTTTTAAATTTATTACATAATAATATGTTTAATAAATAAAAGGGTTGCCAGTTGGTTTAAGTTTACTTGGTTATATCTTGTTTTAAAATTTAGCAAATAAGATGATATAGAAAAAACCATCTTGACAAAAACAGTCAATAGTTCCTCCAATTTTTTGACAAAAAGTTAAAGCGCTTTGCATACCAAGACCATGATTGCCATTTTTTTTACTTTTGGGCAATCCTGTTAAGGAATCAAAAGTAATTTCTTCTTTATACCGATTCTTCATTTGAATAAATAATTGTTCTTTTGTACAATGAATTATAATATCAATATAGCGTTCTTCTTTTTCAAAATTTTTTACACAAATAATAGCATTTTCAAATAGATTGGCAATGACTGAAGAAAATTCATAATCATTGACTGTAACAGTCTTTGGAATATTTACATCTAAATGAACATCAATATCAAAGGAAGAAGATTTTTCCATCATTTTTGAAAGAATAGTATTGGCAATAAGATGATAGCAATATCGGATAACTTTATGTTCGTCAGCTACAGCATCAATATGTGTTAAAATATTTCGTATTTCCTCATATTTTTGTTCATTTAAAAGTTGATTTATCATACTAGAATAGTGTCGGATATCATGACGCAGTATTTTTATATTTTTTTCCGATTGTTCCACTAAGTAATATTGATTTTCTAATCCTTTAATATACGATTCAAATAGCGCATTTTTCCAGTACATATCTTTTTGTTTGGAATCATTTTCTATATACTGCAACACTACAACATACGATACAATCATTGTCAACATAAAAAATATAATACCAGGAATATTGTTAGGGTTATCATAAAGTGTATATGGAAAAAATGCAATAAAAGAAAAACTACAGTAGAAAAATACAGGGATAAAACATAGTTTCCACCAGTCTTTTGTGTATTCATTTTCATATTGTTTAACCCAGATATTGCGAATACTATGATATAATATAAAAAGTAAAACTGTATGTACAATAAAATTTCCTAATAAAGCAAAAGGAATGTTTTTGGTGTAAATATATAAAATAGCTGCTGTAACGCTTCCCATAATGGTATAGTTGGAAGCACTCAGCCCTATAAAAAGTACTTTAGTATTTCTTTTTTTGGATATAAATATACCAGTAAATTGTGTTATGAATATTTGAAGCAACGTTATTATAAAATAACATAAATTACTGTCAGGAAATAGATTTAATTTTATACAATCTGTTATGCCAAGCAATAAAAATGAAGTAAAACAAATTCCTTTTGTTATTGTTTTGGAGTAGCGGTGTGTAACGAACAGATATATAAACAGCATCAAAAATAGATGACTTATCATATAAGAAATATTGTTAAAATAATTCATTAAAATTTCCTATGCAAATTGTTTAGACAAAAATAAAAGATATTGTCTTTTTACATTTGTTGTATTTTTTTTACTGATAGGGACAATCGCACCGCTTTTCATTGTTATATTATTCCCTTCTAGTTTTTGTATAAAATTCATATTCACTATAAAAGATTTATGGATTTTTAGAAAACATAAATCATTAGACAGTTCATTTACTTCATCTTCAAACGATTTTCTTATAAAAATGCTTGTTATAGTTTTGCCATCTGTCTGATGAATATGTAACAATCTTGAGGCATTTTCAATATATTCAATATTGGAATAGGGTACAGATATTAATCCATCTTTTGTTTTTATTGAATATAGGGGGACCTTTCTTAATTCCATATATGATAGGGCATAGTCCATTGCTTCAAAAAATTGGTTTTCTTGGATTGGTTTTAGCAAATAGCGCACCGCATGAATATGATAAGCATCCAAAGCAAAATCATCCGATGAAGTCGTGTAAATGATAACATTTTTATCACCATGTGTTCTAATCATATTGCCAAGTTCAATCCCTGTAGTTTCAGACATAAGAATATCGAGTATATAGATATTTGCAAGTTTGTCTTCTTGTATTTTCTTGTATAATATAGATGGATTTAAGAATTGTTCTATTTCAAAATCAATATTAGAATGTAATGTTTTATATTTTTCTAGTAAAATTTCCAATTTGGTTAAATCATGTATATTATCATCACAAATTGTTATGTTCATTTATTTTTCCTCAAAATATTACAATATGTTTAAAAATTATAGCACATTATTTTAAATCTACAAGATGAAATTTATTTTGTTAAGTTTATTTTTAAGAATTTTTTAATCTCATCAAATAAGTCCCTTGCTTTAATTGATTTTGTTTATTTTTACAAATATGTAAGTTTTTATGAAATTATCAAAAACAATAATAAGATTAACAAAAATCATGAAAGGAAATAACGGATATTTTCATTTAGAGTTGACAAAAATAAAAAAAATAGTATACTTAAAATAAATTATCATTAATATATAAATATAGAATTTACAAATATTACTAATAAATTCTATAATTTTAACCTCATCAAGGAAGTTCCCCACTTCAATGTTGCAAAGGCATAAGTGGGGGGACTTGCTTGTTTCAGTGGGAGTATAAGCTCCCACTGAAAAGCTACGATAGTAGCTAGATGGTTTGAGCAAGTAGCGTAGCGGATTGCGAATATCCACTTAACTTATAGAACATTTATAGATGCTATTAAAATAAAAGAATAAAAAATAAGGAGAATTTTAATTATGGATTGGAAAGACAAATTGGATGAATGTTGTGCAAATGAAGTAGAAGAACAAATAATAAATGATATAAAAGCAGGATTTTTATCAAATGAAGAGATAGAACAAGATTGTGAGTTATATATTGAAGAAAGTTATCCTGATGATATGGAAAATATTGCAGATATTGACTTTTATGCAGTTATTGCCGCGTTGCGTGATAAATTTCAAAATATGGGAACACAAGAATATTTTTTTAAGCTTGATCATGCTTTTGCCAATATGGAACAAAAAGGCATTGTTACACAGCATTGTGCTGGATATACATTGTCAGATGGTATTGATGATTGTAACGAAGAAGCCACAGAACGCATGGAAGAAGGTGAAACGATTATTGGTTATTGTTTTTATACGATGCAGGATTTAGAACATCTTTTTGATGGTTCTACAACGCTTTATTTTTGTTTTGGCAATTATTCGGATGAGATTGATGCTGTAAAAATTGGACAAATAATTGTTAATGAATTAGAAAGTGTTGGATTTTCCACAAAATGGGAAGGTTCGGCTGATAAAAGAGTAGCCATTTTAAATATGGTGTGGGATAAACAATATAAAAATTAGCAACAGTTATACTAAAGCAGGGACAAAAAAGGTATCTTAAAAGTTATTAAATAATTTTTAGGATATCCTTTTTTTATATTTTATTGACATGATAATTAAAATAATTCTTGACTTGATAATATGAACATATAATTCCTCTTTGCGTATCATTTATTTTGTGTTAAAATAAATTAACAAATATAATGTTACAGAGAATGATTGTGTGAAAAAAATAATTTCACAAGCAATTTGTGTTTGTACGCTGTTTGACACAAAGTTATCCAGAAAAACCAGAAGTTCTAAAAAGAATTATAGATTCTTTATATAAAAAGCAGCGCAGAAATGAGGAGTATTATGAAAAAAGAAGATTGGGGAATTGTACTTTCAATTATTGCAACATTGTTGTCGGTTGTTATATCGGATGTTATACCTAATTTGATAGTTAGGGTTTTATTTATTGTATGTTTTGCATTTGAAATAATTTTATTTTTGGTTTATCAAAGTGGCAAAAGTAAAAATGAGAATAGTCGTAAACGTATGAAAGGCATAAAAATTGTGCTTATCTCATTGACATTTATAATTATTTGTATGTTTGTTCCTATGCTTTTTATTCGTCCTGATTCTAGTAATCAAGAGGGCGTCAAAGTAGTTACTCAAAAAATGGATGAACAAATCAAAGAATATTCTAAAAGTTATTCTGATTTACAAGCAGATAGAAAAGAAGTTGAAATATTTTATAAAATGAAAATTTCGATAGAGCCGTATTATTATAGTGATATTATAAAGGCATTTGAAGAAAAAGGTATCAATTTTAAGAAGCTTTCTATTGATGAAAATGTTTTGAGGCGTTGGGATACACAGATGTTATATGCCAATTATCAAATGCAAAAGGAAATAAAAAAAGACTTAAATAAAAATATTACTTATGATAAAAAATCATTGCGCTTTGAAGATTATAAAATGACACAGTCAAGTTATAAGGATACACTTAATTATGGAAGTTGGCAGACTACTTATTCTGGCTCTACTGCTGAGGAGGTATATAATAAGCTTGATGAAACGATAATGGCTTATTATGATAAATTTAGTATGAATTAATGAGTAAGCAATGAAGCGGATTGTAAATATCTTTTAATTAAAAAAATTGTTAACTTATTTATTGATAAAAGTTGACAATTTGGGCTGTTTTTAGGTATAATACCTTTTTGTTAAAAACACTATATTGGTAGATTTTTTGATACATATAAAAAATTTTGTACTTAATCGGGTAAAAAACAGTGCAGAAATGAGGATTATAATGAAAAAACAGATTTTAGACCAAATAGCAGAAGGGTATATTCCAACAATGGATGAAGCATTGATGATGATGGAATCGGATGGTATAGCATTAAAAGAGCTTATTCATGTAGCAAATGTAATTACAAAAAAACATTGCGGCAATCGAGTGAAAATGTGTGCTATTTATGCGGCAAAAGTTGGAACATGTAGCGGGGATTGTGCTTTTTGTGCGCAATCTGTATATCATAATTGTGATGTTCATATTGTTAAAATTGGAAATATTTGTTCTGATGAAATTGTAGCACATGCTGTAAAATTGCAAAAATATGGGGTAGAGCGATTTAGTTTAGTGACAAGCGGCGAGCGATTAAGTGATTTGGAGTTTGCGCATATTTTACAAATTTATCAGCGGTTACATAATGAAACGGGTATTGCATTATGTGCATCGCTAGGCAGTCTTGATAAGCAAAGGGCGCAGGATTTGGTTCAATGCGGTGTTACTAGGTATCATCACAATATTGAAACAGCTCCTAGTTTTTTTCCGCAAATATGTTCTACACATAGTTATGCTGATAAACTGGAAACAATCCGTATAGCGCGTGCAGCAGGTATGGAAATTTGCAGTGGCGGCATTATATCAATGGGTGAAACACCACAGCAGCGTATAGAGATGGCATATGCTTTGCAAGAATTAAATGTAGATTGTGTTCCAATTAATATTTTAAATCCTATTGCAGGTACAAGATTAGAACATCATCCTCTTTTGAGTATCGACCAAATACTTCGCACCATTGCAATGTTTCGGATAATAATGCCAGATAAAACGTTATGCTTTGCAGGAGGACGACAAAATGCTATGGGAAAAGACGAATATAAAGGATATAAAGCAGGTATTAATGCGTTGATAGCGGGGGATTTTCTTACTACAAAAGGAAAAGATTTAAAAGAGGAATTATCGAACTTGACAGCATTTGGATGTATTTAGTGTAATAGCTATTTTGCAGGCTTCCTGTTCATTACCATAATAAGTGAAAAAAGTTTATTCTACAACAAAAAAAGTTTATTTTACAACATGCAGTTATCGTAATTTTATAGATAGTTCGATATAATAATATAAAAAACGATAAATGTATAAAGGAAGTGAACGTATGCAGATAGCAATATGTGATGATGAACAGGAAATCAGCAATATGCTTGAAGAAAAAGTAAAAAGGTTATATCCAAAATCAAATGTATTGCTTTATTCGTCTGGAGAAGAATTACTTTTGTCAGAAGGTTATCCTGATATTGTATTGTTGGATATTCAAATGATAGGTAAAAATGGAATGGAAACAGCCAGAGAATTTCGCAAAAATCATAAAAACACGATTCTTATTTTTATAACAGCTTTTGAAGAATACGTCTTTCAGGCTTTTGATGTAGGCGCGTTTCATTATTTAGTAAAGCCTTTTGATGATGTTAAATTTGAAGAAATTTTAAGAAATGCAGTAAAGGAATTACAAGATAGAAAAATTACAAATTTAAAAAAGGATATGCCTAGTTTACTTGTAATGACAGGTGGTAAGCATATTACTGTTGATTTAGAAGATATTATTTATGCAGAAGTGTTTGACCGAAAAGTAATTTTGCATACAATTGATATGGATATAGAATATTATGGGAAGATGAAAGAATTGGAAGCAAAGGCAGGTGATAATTTTTATCGTTCGCACAGAGCATATCTTGTCAATTTTAAGTATATTAAAAAATATGATGCCACAACGATTTATTTGGAAAAAGGACAGGCTCTTATGGCAAAGCAAAATTATAAGGAATTTGTAAAATCCTATTTGAGGTATAATCAGAGAAAGGAAAGAAAAAATGGTATTGGATGAAATACATTGGACAATTATATCTCATATAATGCCTATTGTAGAAATTTTTATTATAGGATATTGTTTTTATTATTTTGCAAAACCATTTATGGAGATTTCCTCAGAGTATCCTTTATCATCATATGCTTTATGTAAAGGCAAAAATAAAAAATGGACATGTTGTGTTGGTGTAACATATATTTTGACAATGTTAATTCTTTATGAGATACCAATACATTTTAGCATTTTTATGGCATATAGTATAGGCGTTTTTGTTTCATTTCTTGTAATGTGTCAGATAGAACGAAGAAATTATGAGCAAAAAATTTTTATTGCTGTCACATTTTTTTCACTGCGTTGGTTTACATCTGCAATGGCAGAAATTTTATATGATAATTTATATGATTTTATATTAAATACTAATTATATGAGGACACATCCCAATATGTCGTTTGCTTTATATATTATCGTGTGTCTATTATATTTGATATTAGAGTTTTTATTTACAATTATTGGAATACGATATATTTTAAAAAATTATGCGCATAAAGCGGCGAAAATGCAAAAAAAAGAATTGGTTATATTGATCGTGCCTTCTCTTATGGGGGTAGTGGGGTATGAACTTATATGGTGTTATCGCAATTTTTATATATCAGAATTAAAAAAAATTCCAGAAATATATGATATTTTGTCGTTGATTTATTATGTAGTAGCTATTATTATGATGGTCGTTGTTATTGTATTGTATCAAGGGATTAAGACAGGGCAAGAAGAAAAATTACAAGATGAATTACTTGCAGCACAAATAGATAATATCAGAGAACATATTGAACAAGTAGAAAATTTATATCAGGGGATTCGGTGTATTCGACATGATATGACGAATCATATTATAACATTGGAAAGGCTTTATGCTGGAAATAAGCAAAAAGAAGCGATTGCATACAGCACAGAATTGAAAGCAGTGCTTTCTGAAGTGACTGGTAATATAAACAGCGGGAATCCTGTAACAGATGTGATTTTACAGGAAATGCAGCGTAAGGCGGACAAGAAAAAAATTCGTTTTGAAATCGATTTTCATTATCCTATTAATTCAAATATAAATGTTTTTGATATTAGTGTCATTTTAAATAATGCCCTGCAAAATGCGTTAGAATATACGTCGAAAAGTGAAACAGCTTATATATCAATTATATCATATTGCAGGAATAATGCTTATATGATAGAGATAAGCAATTGTTTTACAGGAACCTTGCAGTGGAATACAGAAAGTGGATTGCCAATAACGTCAAAAGACCAAATAGATTATTATGGTCAAAGTCATGGTTATGGATTGCTCAATATACAAAAGGTTGCACAAAAATATTTGGGAGACATTGTTGTTGATTTAAAAGATGATGTGTTTTATTTAAGTATTTTGTTAATGATGGAGACGTAAATAGTCTGGTTTACAACAAAAAAACTCCGTTCTACAACATTTAGGTTTAGCTTGTAGATAAAATTTCCGAAAACATAAATAAGAACAGATAGCATTTGTTCGATTAATACAAGGATGTGATGGATTTACCGTTTAAGGTATATCCGCTGTGCAAAAATGGTACAGTAACAAGGAAAGGAGACCAAAATGATGACGATTGGCAGTGTAACAGGTACAAATAATAATTTTATGCAGACAGGAGGTTCTAGCATGAATATGCAAACCGATTCTGTTAGCAAAAATATTCAAAATCAAATAGCAAATGCACAAAAGAAATTGCAGGAGCTTTCATCAAACGATGAAATGTCATTAGAAGAAAAAATGAAAAAAAGACAGGAAATTCAACAGGAGATTACGACGTTAAATCAACAGCTCAGGCAACATCAGATTGAGCAAAGAAAGGAACAGCAGTCAAAAGGTTCATCTATGGAGGATATGATTGGAGGAAGTCAAAAAGCCATAAAATCAGGAAAGCAAGAAAACGGATTGTCTCAGTCAAGGATGCAGGCAATGATTTCAGCAGATTCTTCAATGAAACAGGCAAAGGTACAAGGTAATGTAGCAGCACAGATGGAAGGAAAAGCAGTTGTTTTAGAGTCGGAGATTAAAATGGACCAAGGCAGGGGTGTAAGTACCAAAAAGAAAGAGGAAGAATTGGCTGATGTACAGTCAAAAGCTCAGGCAGCAACTGCTTCACAGATGTCTGTTCTTGCTGATGCCAACGATATTGCAAAGGAGGCATCAGAGAAAGAAGAGACAACACAAACTGCTGAAAATAAGGAGAACAAAATGGATAGGACAAAGCAGGCAGCAGACAATAAAGAATTGACAGATGAAGTTACACAACATGCAGCAGGCAATGTGAATCATGAAGATGTTGTATCGTTGGCAAACGAACCTGTTACAGTGGAAGTTGCTGCAGTTGAAGCAACACAGTCAACACCTTATACATCAATAGATGTTCGTTTATAATAAAAGTAATAGAAGATTTTATGTGAGAATATTTTTATAAAATTTGGACAAAAAATGGGTTTATGTCCAATAAAATAGAAGAATAAAAAATATAAGACATTTTAAAGGGACTGTCGTATCAAGTAATATGTTTTTCTTGATGCGGCGGTCTTTATTGTTTGGTTTTAAAAGAGGTTATAAACAAGAAGTGAAGCGGATTGCAAATATCCATTTGATATATATGTATCCATCAACAAAATTCGTTTTATTGACAATTAAAAATATTTCGCATATTATATATAATTACAGGTAATTTTAAACGAAGTAGTGAAAAAGTTTGGTGAATAAAAATGAAAGAGAAAAAAACTAAAAATAAAACGGATAAAAAAATAACGTTGCTTCTTTCTATTATTTTAGTATTTTGCATATTAGGAGGCGTTGTATTTTCGGTATCACAAAAAATATCAGAAGAAATGTCTGCATCGGCAATTCAAAATCTCAATGAAAATTTGGATTTGATAAAATGTATTATAGAGTCTATCTGTAAAAAGGAAGCAGAATTTCAAAAACTGATAGCTAGAGAAATTGTTACAAGACAGGATGTAGAAGAGTATGTCCGTTCCTATCAGAAAAATCAGACAATGGTAAAGATTTCACTGATTCGTGCAGGAGAAAAAGAAGGTGTTTCTAATGTTGGAGAAACGTTTTCAGAGGAAGGAATGATATTTACTGCAAGTAATATCATGGATGACATTGAAATTTCTAATTCATATGTGAATTATATGGGAACATGGGCGTATACATTAAAATGTCCTGTTATAAAAGAAGGTCAGACAATAGGCGCTCTTTATGTAGAATATATATATGATTCTTTTGATAAATTACTTCCAGAGGGATTTTATAATAAACAAGCTATGCTCTATATTATGGATATGACAACAGAGCGATTTGTACTGAAACCAAAAGGTATGGGACAGCGCGATGCAGGACATCTTAATTTAGAAGATTTTTATCACGCCAATAACATTTATGAGCCAAACATTCTTGCAGAAATTGAAAAATGTATAAAAAATAAAAATAAT
Source organism: uncultured Lachnospira sp. (assembly GCA_910585095.1). Lineage (GTDB taxonomy): Bacteria > Bacillota > Clostridia > Lachnospirales > Lachnospiraceae > Lachnospira. The sequence goes on along the minus strand of CAJUBU010000027.1, from coordinate 21,499 downwards.
ATGATGTTTTACCATGATATTAGAAAAAAAAGCGCTTTAAATTTTATCTGGATGGTTAATGATGGAACAATTTGTTTGACAGGTTATGTGCCGACAGAAGCTATCCAACAAGAAGGCACAACGGTAAATAATCATATATATGTCGTTGTGGCAATTATGCTGGCAGCATTTTTCTTGTGTTGTTTTGTATATTTTGTTAATCAGAGGCAGCAGCAAAAAATTATGCGAGAACGAGAAGCGGAAAGAGAACGATATAATCAACAATTAAAAGAGGCTTTACATGCAGCACAGTTGGCAAGCAACGCTAAGACAACATTTCTTTCCAATATGTCCCATGATATCCGCACTCCAATGAATGCTGTGCTTGGATTTACCACCCTACTGGACAAGGACGCTGAAAATGCGGATAAGGTACGGGAATATACGAAAAAAATTAAGGCTTCGGGACAGCATTTAATTAGTTTAATTAATGATATTTTAGAGGTCTCTAAGATAGAGAGCGGAAAAGTAGTGCTTACAGAGGAAGAATTTGCTCTCAATGATTTGGTATCTTCTATCGACGCAATTATTCGTCCAATGGCAAGTGCAAAAGCACAGAAATTTTATGTGGAAGTTACAGATATTAAAAATGAGTATTTAAGAGGTGATGAGACAAGAATTAATCAAATTTTAATCAATCTGCTTTCCAATGCTGTAAAATATACACCAGAGGGTGGAGATATATGGTTTCGTATGATTGGATTAAAGCAGCATTCCAGTCATTTTGAACGTATCCGAATTGAAGTTGAAGATAATGGTTATGGTATGACACCAGAATATTTAAAAACGATTTTTGATGTCTTTACCAGAGCAGAAAACAGCACCACAAATAAAGTGCAGGGTACAGGACTTGGTATGGCAATTACCAAAAACATTGTAGAGTTGATGGGAGGAAGTATTGAAGTTTTTAGCGAGATTAATAAAGGAAGTTTATTCCGTGTAGAGTTGGAACTTCGTATATCAGAAAGCCAGACTGACCAGTTATTTTGGGAAAAGAGCGGAATTTCACGAATTTTGTGTGTCGTTGAACATGTGCAGGAAATCAAAAATATACAAACATTTATGGAGAATATGGGCATTTCAATTGATATTATATTTGATGCACAGGGAGCTTTGCATATGATAGAGACGGCTAACAGTACACAAAATAGTTATCACATGGTATTGCTTGATTGGAATACATTAGGGCAAGATGGTCTTTTGATGGCAGAAAAGATAAGAAAAACTTTGCCAGAATCCGCATTTTTGTTGTTTATGACAGTTCATGATACCAATGATATGGAGAAAATGGTTTCATTTGGATATACAGAAGTTCTTGTAAAACCAGTCTTTGTATCAGCCTTGAGAGAAAAAGTTATAGAAATGCAGACAGAACAATCTGGAAGTGGTCAGAACTTACAGTTTGAGCAGGAACATAGTCTTCAGGGGCTGCATTTTCTTGCAGCGGAAGATAATGAGATTAATGCAGAAATTTTGTCAGAGATTTTATTATCGGAGGGGGCAAATTGTGAAATTTGCGAAAATGGTCAAATGGCATTAGAGCGCTTTAAAGAGTCAAAAGAAGGTGAATTTGATGCGATTTTGATGGATGTTCAGATGCCTGTTATGAATGGCTATGATGCAACAAAATTGATTCGAGCATTGTCGCGTGAAGATGCAACAAAAATTCCTATTATTGCTATGACTGCAAATGCGTTTGCAGAGGATGAAAAAGATGCATTAAATGCTGGAATGAATGTTCATCTGGCCAAACCAATTGATGTAGAATTGTTAAAGAAAGTGATAAACCAATATGTCAGCAAATAAATAGCACCAACCAATAAGGAGAAAAATGAGGTTTATGAAAAAAAGTAAGAGAAATCATTTAAAAAGAATAATGATGGTATGTATAGCAGGAGCAGTGTTGTTTATGATGGCAGCATGTGAAAATAGTGGAGATTCCATTTTGAATTTGGCAAAACCTACAAAAGATAATGAACGGATTGTAAATATGTTTAGTCCAATGGAAAAGATAGACCCAAATGCAGAAAATATGGCACGAAGTGCCGCAGATAAGACCATTCGTATGGCAGAGGAGAAATTGGGTGTAACCGTTAATTATATTACGTATACTGCAGAAAATTATCAGGATAAGACATATGATGAGGTTACTCTGGAAAGAGTACGCAATAATATGGATGATTTTTATCTTTTAAATCCAGATACAATAAGACTTTTGGGGGAAGAAGGAAAACTGATGGATTTATCAAACTTGGACTGTGTAAAAAATTTGCGTGACGTAGTGAAAACAGCCAATACGATTAATGGCAAACTCGTAGCAATTCCTCAGGAAGTAGTAGCCTATGGTTTGTTTATTAATAAAGATATGTTTGACCAATATCAATTGGAGCTGCCAAACACGCCAGAGGAATTTTTGGAATGTTGCAGAGTATTTAAGGAAAACGGAATTGAGACGCCAATAGGGGCAAACCGTTGGTGGTTGGAAACGTTTGTTCTTGCACAGGCTTATGCGGATTTGTATAATGGAGGCAATACAGAAGCAGAAATTGAGGCTCTTAATAATGGCGAGAAAAAATATAGTGATTACATGCGACCAGGTTTTGAATTTCTTAAGGAATTGATAGAGCGTGGCTATATTGATGCCAAAAAGGCTTATGTCAGTGAGGCGATTGAAGGAGAAGGCTCTGATTTTTTGGCACAAAAGACACCGATTGTTATGGCATATTGGGGAGCTGCCAATTCAGACACAGCATATGGTAATCCGAATTTTAATATGTTGGTGATTGGATTTCCAAGCAGTCGAGGACAGATGCCAGTAATGCCTATGACGGGGTATGGCATTGGCACCAATGCAGAACATGCACAGGATGCCATAGAAGTTTTGGAAGTTATGACTTCAGATGAAGCACTTAAAGTGTATGCACAAACGAACAAGGTTATTTCCCCTTCTAAAAATGTAAAGGTAGACTGCATTCCTGCATTAAAGCCGTTGAATGATAAAATTGAGGAGAATGTTTATGTATTGGGAGCCAATGCAGGGATGAAAGTAGAACAGTGGGGCAATACTTGTCTGATTGTACGAAAATTGTTAAACGGCGCAACGGTAGATGAGTGTATGGCAGAATTTGACAGACTACAAGAGGAGTCGTTAGCAGAGCAGTAAAAAAGCGAAATTTAATGTTATCAAGGAAGTTTCCTTATTTCAATGCTGCAAAGGCATAAGTGGGGGATTTGCGCTACGATAGTAGCTAGGTGGTTTGAGCAAGCACCATAGCGGATTGCAAATATCCGTTTAACTACAAGAGACTGTCGCATTAAGATTAAGAAAATATGTAATCTTTATGCAGCAGTCTCTTGTATTATTTTAGAGAATAATATAAAAAATTTTATTATAAATATTTTCTATAAAAATTTTTATTTATAGTATTAGGCTAAACTTTTTAAGAAGCTAGTACCCTCATTTATAACTTTTTGGTATCGTTTTGCATTGACGCTTTTTAGCCATGCAATTTTTCCTGAGATTTCTTGTATGGTCTTATTTGATACCGAACCACCAGAAGCTTTTAATTTCTGTGCATTATGTATAGAAGCTTTTAAGATTTTAACCCATTTTTTAGGAACGCCAATTTCTTCATTGTTAATCACAATACCAGTAATATACTGTCTGTTATTTTTCCTTAATATATGTGTTTTTTCTTTTTTCATATGGAAACCTTCGGATTCTATAATTTTATTAACGCTGTTTAAAAAGTTTCCTATATCGAAATCATTGGTGTTTCCTGTATAGCTAAAACTCATATCATCGGCATATCTTGTATAAGTAATTCCAAGCTTTTGGCATAAGCCATAAATACGTTTGTCCAGCTTTTTGCATATAATATTTGTAATCATAGGGCTTGCCGGAGAGCCTTGAGGCAATATTCGGTCAGATGTCTTGATATATTTTATCTGTCCCTTTATTTCAAGCGGCATTCTCTCACAGTAGGTACAAATCATAGCAAGCAGTGATGCGATATAGCCAGAGTAGCCAAATGATTGATATACACCTCTTACACGCTCAAATGTAATGGTAGGAAAAAAGTTTTCCAAGTCAATATTTATTAGCAAATCAGGGCTTGTGTTATGTGTTTTTGCACTCGTAAGGACAGACCTTGATTTGATAAAGCCATGTGATAAATCAGAAACTTCGACCTTTTGCAAAATTTGCTCTAATATTTGTCTCTGAGCTGTTTTAAGTTGTGTTTTAGGCGCAGCTATATGACGCGTTCCACCACTTTTTTTCGGAATATCGAAACGATAATAGTTGTCAAATGTAACGACATCCCTGTGGTATACCAGATAGCGCAGCGTTTTGTAGTCAATCTGTAAAAATGCTGCAAGCTCTTTATCAGTTTCGATTACAGGCATCTGGTTTTCTTTCAGCTTTTGTATATCCGTTTCTTTTTTTGATAACAGGCTGGAATATCCCTTACCAATAAATATAATATTTTCTGCTTTTCGTTTGTTCCAAGCTTCTGATTTTAGCTGTTTTTGTCGTTCTCTTTCTGCTTTTCGTTCAGCTCGTCTGGCAATGGATTCTTTCATAATTTCCTGTGCTACAACAGCACGGATTTTTTCATAGTCCCATGTATTCTGGTATTGTTTTTTTAAGCGAGAAAGCGCTTTTTCAATTTCTTCTCTTTCCTGATAGGCTTTTGATATTTTTTCGGAAAGCTTTTGAAATTCGTCGAGCAGTTGTTTTCGGTTTTCAAAATCTTGCTCGGTTTCATTTTGCTGGCGTTCATATGGCGTTGGCAAGTTACTAGGCCAAAAACCATATTCCTGCATCTTAAGGAAGGTAAATTCTTTTTTACCCATATTATTTACTAGATTTCTATATTCGGCTTTTGTATCCATTATAGTAACATCTCCATAATATCATTGATTTTATATTCTTTGTCATATTCCAAATTTTTTAACTTTAATAATTTATAAGAAGCAACATAGAGCGCAAGAATATGTGCGCAAGGTTGTGAGAGGTTTCTCTCGCCTCTTTTAAATTTTTGACAACTGCAATCAAGCTTTGTAATTTGACCATCTTGGTCAATGACAATTTCCGTAGAGGCCAACTCGTTGCGATATTTGTACGTTGTCGTAAATACAAATTCTTGCTGCTGCGTGTACCTTACAGTCATATTATCAAATGTAAGTTTGCTGTATTTTTGTACATCTGTTTCAATATCAGAGATTTCATAAAGCTCTTCTGGAATTGGAGCATTGCATAAATGGCGGAAACGCACTTTGTTATTTACAATGTCAAAATAGCCCTCACCTCGCCGAAACAGCATACCAATACCCGCTTTTATATAATCGCTTTTTTCACTTGGAAAATAGTCTGAAATTTCCTGCATAGATAAACAACGCTTGTCTTTGAGTAATTTATAGATGTCTGCATAACAGCCATTGCCTATAAAACCTGCCATAATGTTAAAGGCCGTTCCTTTTACCCAGTCATTGGCAGACCATGCAGAGAAGCCGACTGTCATTTGCATCGTCCCCATATCAGCACGAATAAATTGAGGCATTCCAAATCCTAAAAAACGTACATAAAATGTTTTTGATAAAGGAATTAATTTTTCAACAACAAGCCAACGTCTTCTGCCCCAAATTTTTTCTTCTCTTCTTTGGTTGCCCTGATAAATAGTATTTAGAGTAAGAGTGGTTCCAAATGGTTCAAATACAATCTGGACGTTTTTGTTTGGCTCTAAAATCCATTTCATGTAACGTGGGCTTTTCTTCTCTTTGTGTTTTCTTAAAAATGCACAGATATCATACATATCAGAAGGAGAAAGCTCTAGTTCAATGCCAGACAATGCTGCTGCAGAAGATACCTGATTAAATCCTTTAATCCAAGTTTCAGGCAAATCAATTTTCTTTTCCACATATTCTGGAACAATATCATTTTCTATCGTAAAGCCTTCTGGATTGACCGATAGTGTGACGTCCGTATAGCTTCTAAATCGCTGCATTTCCTTTTCTAATTTAGCAGAAAAGTCAATGTTGGTTGTTCCTAATTTTGGCGTCTGCAATAAATCAAATTCATTCATAGATACCGATAGGCAGCCATAAATGGATTCGTCAATGGAGAATGCCTCAAATGAAACTTGGTCATTATGTACAGTAATAACAGGGTCTAATACAAACCATAAACTGTAATCTCTGTCCCTTATAAACTTCCAAAAGTCTCGTTCAATCTTATAATAATCTTTCCATGCATCGTATTGGTCAATTTGCTTTTGCAAATTCCTTTTTATATTTAATAACTGGTTTATTTCATGTTGTTTATCAGAAAGCTCTAAATCATAAGAATCCATTTCTTTCTTTAAAGCTTCTCTTACCGTTGGCATGTACTCTTTGTGTGCTTTTACACGACGTTCAATTTCTTCATCAAGCCATTTAAAATAATCGGTTCTTTCTTTTGATTTTTTTCTCGTGTCCGAAATGACAATTTCTCTAAGCATAAGCATGGCATCACGAAACAATAGCGGATGCTTTAATTTTCCGCAGAAAGAAACCTTTTCATCACGAGATAAGTCGGGACTGAATCCTAATGTTGTTTGATTGTCAACCTGCATACACCGAGAAGGGCTTGCGTATGTATAACCTACTTTCATAAAGTGCTTACCTCCTTCTGAATTTGAGCAAATGTCACAAGCGCCCTTTCAGAATCTATTTTGCTGTTTGCGCTTCCAATATCGAGAAGTATATGTTCGATTTCCTGTCGTTTTTCAGGATAATATTGCAAAAACAAAGGAATGGTATGGTATATACGTTCTTTGCTTTTTGAAACTTTGTTTGGAAGATAGAGCAGTGTTTTTGTATAATAAATATATAAATCAGGGTTTGTCTTCTTTAAGTCCGAAAAGGCATGTTTCATTTTTTGGGAAAGGTAAGCTTTTACTTCAACACATGGATGTTCCATCATACGTGAGATAAATGGTGTTGGAAGCTTATTTCCATACCAGTCGTCAAGCTTTTTTAAAGCGTATTGATAAGCCCTTTCTATCGGAGAGTCCAGCAAAATAATATGCAGCTTTTCTCTTTTTTCAATTTCTAAACCTTCAAACACAGACTGAGCCGTTTTGTTTAAATGATATACATTACATTCAAAAAGCAGCAGCATAGTCGTTGTTCTTTGGGCAAGTGCCGTCTGATGTCGGTCTATAATTTCTGTCAGTGTCTTTACAAGCCTTTTAGAACCCGTTTCCAAAATAGATAGGATTAAGCTGTCTTTAGGAAGTGTGTCCTCTTTGCATGATTTTAGTAAGGCTACGGTGTTGTATTCTCTTTCTGAAATTCGATTATGCTGTAAATCGATGCTTTGAAGCGTATCTTTTAATATATCATATGGCATAAAGAATATGATATTTTCTGTTATATCAAAAAGGAAGTCTGGAATTTTCTTAAGGCTTAGCACCAGAGGAGTAAAATAGCGCAGTAATTCTTGTTGTTCCTCTATGGTTGCGGTTTCCAATTTGTCAACAGATTTTAATAGTAAGTCTGTAATTTGTTCAGAAAGTTCAATCTGTTGATTCAAAAAAAGTTCTCTTTTTTGGGCAATTGATTTTACAAAAGCAATGTATTCTTCAATTGTAAAATGATGAATATTGTCTTCTAATATGCTATACCATCGTTCTATCGTATCTAAAAAGAGAAAATCAGCAATATGTTCTGGCTGGAATTTTCCATTTGTCTGTTTAAAATATGCTGTTGCCGCATTCCATAGTTTTTCGGATGGCACGTTCATTAAGGCAATCATAATGTCGGCATCAAACTCTTGTAAAGAATTTAATTGTGGCAGCAGTATTTTTTCAAATAATTGAGCCGTTTTTTCATATGGTATTTTTGAGAGTTCAATCAATTCTTTGATATCATAAGAGTCAAATTGGTGACGGTCATCTGCCTTTTTTAACAGCGTATAACAAAATTTATGTACCTGTTCAGCCTTTGCATTTTGCGCTATAAAAAGAACATCTGCAAGATATCGGTTCCATATCGAACGCTCTGCTACATCATTGTTTGCAATGACCTCTCTGAAATATCTATCAAAAAAGAAATTGTAGGAAACATTATAGTAAGCATCTAAATTATCATGGTCTGTGTAGCTTGTCAGCATCTCGCGGGCAGCCGTTATAAATTTTGTCTCATCGGTTGCTTGGTATTCATCAAGTGTTCTTCTAAGATAACGTACATAATAATTGTATGCGCCTGTTTTGCCGCTTCCTTTAAAATAGTAGGTTGTTCTTGGAGCATCCAAATAGTACGCTATTTTTCCAATAGCATCCGCCATTCCGTATGCCTTTGCTGTCTGTATGGTGTTTTTAAATGCAATATTCTTTACATTTTTTCCGTCTGTGTATGTGTTTTTTTCATAGAGATAGAGATTCTGCTGGCTGCCAAAAATATATGAAATATTATAGTAAGCATTTGGCTTGTCTAAATATTCTTCAAGTTCTTTTCCCTTTAGTTTTGTATCTTTTGCATCGTTTAGTGATAATTGCTTAATATGAAAATCCATTTCAGGCAGTGTTCTATAAATAAATTCTTTTTGCTTTTCCAGTAACTTCTCGTCAAACAAACTTATATATTGATTGATACAACGCTTAAGTCCACTGTGATATGCTTCATTTGCCCATAATATATTGCTTTTGTCAATCTGTTGAGCTGTTTCTAACAATATAGGATTTTTTTGTATAGTAAGTTCTTGAAAAATACCACATGCCAGTTCTACGCTTGCTATCTTTAGGATATTTTCGTAGTCTTTAACCGAAGGCTGCATCTTAATCCATTGGCTAAGGACTTTTCTTCTGGTATATAACCGTTCTTTGAAAAACATAGGCATAATTGTTCCCATATGAGGATGGTTTGCCTCAAACCCTAATAAATCGCTAGGCTGTTCTATCAGTTCAATGTCCTTGAATTGAATGTTATGTTCTTTTAAAGAGGCAATATAATCGGTGTAATTTCTTTTTTCATAGTAGGTAAAAGAAATTGTCTGCTCCATTTTATAAAATTCTTTAATAAGATATTGGGGATTGACCGTTATATTTTGCTGCCAGCCTGTCCTTCTGTTATAATCCCAAGATATATCTGCTGTTTTATAGCCTCTGGTATAACAGAGCAGATTTTGGCTTTCCCAGTAATATGTATTTGGGATAGAAGGTAAATGTCCGTTTGTTCCATGAAAAACTGCATAATTTGTATAGGTCACCGTAGGTTTTAACAGATATGCTTCTGCGTAATAGGAACGAGGTGAAGACCTTAGTTCCCGCTCAACTTCTTGTTTTCCATACAAAATAAGCAAACATGGATTTTTTTGGCTGTCTAGCCCCCAAAGCAATATTTTTCGGATAGGGGGTTCGTCTAGTTTCCAGAGCCGTTGTTGTTCCTCTGATGTTAAATTCTTCATAGCTGCAAATGATTTCCTTTCTATTGATTCGTTCATCAGGTATAAGGATATTCGTGTGAAAAATAAATATTTTTATAACCTAAATTATAGTATAATTTTAACATATTTTCAAGCAGTTTACTAAAATTTGCTAAAAATACAGTTGACATTTGTAAAATATATGATACAATTTAAACAAGTTCGATTTTCTGGTCTAAATGCTTTGGGGAAGCTCCAAGGTTGTTATATTGTAATCATTACACCACAATGTTCGGCGTCACTCGCACGGTAGTCGGTACTAGTGCGTTTAGACAGTAGCCTTCGGCGCAAACGCACTAGTACCGCACCGTGCTAAAGTGTCCGAACAGAATATATGTTTGTTTGCAGAAAATCGAATATAGGACTTAAGGTAATAGACATCTGAATTTTGTATCAGAATAAGGCAGAGGAGACGATGCCATGTTGATATAAAAGATAGATGTCTATTATTTGGTTTATGTTAGAGTGTGTTTATTATAGAATGTTATTATGATAGGAAATGTCCAAAACAGGGTTATAGCTGTTTTGGATATTTTTGTTTATGCGCAGGGCGCGTGAGGAAATTTGCTGCTTTGCAGCATGCGCTACATACAGTGAGTAGGGAAAGATGGAATTTCCTTATTCGATTATAATAATATATAGTAATAGTATAAAAAATGTATTATACTAAGTTTTAGTATAAATTAGAACTTGTAAAATTAAGAAAGTACAGAACAAATGTTCAATTTTGTCTGTACTTTTTTTATATATAGTGCTATACTGTAAAAGCAAAATTTTTAAGAGTTTTAAATTTTATATAATATTGTAATAATTAGTATTGGAATATCACAGAAAAATAAATTTATGATGTTTCTTTTTATTATCAGAAAGAGTTGTTTATAAGATGGCTTAAAAAGATGATATAAATTTATAGATAATATAAATTTATAAATGATATAGATTTATAGATGATATAAATTTATTAGAGAATGATATAAATTTTATGATAAATAATAATGATAGTAGTTTTGTGAAAGAGAGGTTTCCATATGCCAGAGAAAAAAGGATATTCACAATCTTTTAAGCTTCATGCACCATATAGCCCCACAGGCGACCAGCCGCAAGCAATCGCCGAATTAGTGGAAGGTTTTAGAGAAGGCAATCAATTTCAGACTTTATTAGGAGTGACAGGTTCTGGTAAGACTTTTACAATGGCGAATGTCATTCAAGAGTTACAAAAGCCAACGCTTGTTATTGCCCACAATAAGACGTTAGCAGCACAGCTTTATGGAGAGTTTAAGGAGATGTTCCCAGAGAACGCAGTGGAGTATTTTGTGTCCTATTATGATTATTATCAGCCAGAAGCCTATGTGCCGCAAAGTGATACGTATATTGCTAAAGATTCATCCATTAATGATGAGATTGATAAACTGCGCCATTCGGCAACAGCAGCACTCTCAGAGAGAAATGATGTGATTATTGTGGCTTCTGTATCTTGTATATATGGACTTGGAGCGCCCGTTGATTATCAAAATATGGTGATATCATTAAGACCTGGAATGATTAAGGATAGAGATGAAGTTTTAAGAAAATTGGTTGATATTCAGTATGTGAGAGGCGACCAAGATTTTAAGCGTGGTACATTTCGCGTTCGCGGAGATGTGGTTGAGATATATCCAGCGGCTTCCAGTGGAATGGCAATTCGAGTAGAATTTTTTGGAGATGAGGTAGATAGAATTACAGAAATTGATTCGCTTACGGGTGAAGTTAAGAGTCAATTAGAACATATTGCAATTTTTCCTAATTCGCATTATGTGGTAGACCAAGAAAAGATGACAGCGGCAATTGAGGAGATTAAAAAAGAATTAAAAGAGCGTATTGCTTATTTTAAAAGTGAAGATAAATTATTGGAGGCACAGCGAATTGAAGAACGTACCAATTTTGATATTGAGATGATGCAAGAGACTGGATTTTGTTCGGGAATTGAAAATTATTCGAGGCATTTGGCAGGCTTGCCTAGCGGCGTTGCGCCATATACACTGATGGATTATTTTCCAGATGATTTCTTGATTATTGTAGACGAGTCTCATATAACAATACCGCAAATTCGAGGAATGTATGCGGGAGACCAATCGCGAAAGACAACTTTAGTAGATTATGGCTTTCGTTTGCCATCTGCCAAAGATAATAGACCATTGAATTTCACAGAATTTGAAAATAAAATATCACAAATGCTGTTTGTGTCCGCAACACCATCTGTATATGAGAGAGAACATGAATTATTGCGCACAGAGCAGCTTATCAGACCAACGGGACTTTTAGACCCTAAAGTTGTTGTACGACCAGTGGAAGGTCAAATTGATGATTTGGTGTCAGAGATTCATAAAGAAGCTGCCAAACATAATAAGATTTTGGTTACAACGCTAACCAAACATATGGCAGAAGATTTGACAGATTATCTTAAAGAATTAGGTATACGAGTAAAATATTTACATGCAGATATTGATACTTTAGAGCGACAAAGAATTATACGTGATATGCGAATGGATGCCTTTGATGTACTAATAGGAATTAATTTGTTAAGAGAAGGGCTGGATATTCCAGAGATTACACTGGTTGCCATTTTGGATGCCGATAAAGAGGGTTTTTTAAGAACAGAGACTTCACTGATTCAGACTATTGGACGTGCAGCAAGAAATGTAGACGGACATGTTATTATGTATGCAGATAAAATTACAGATTCAATGAATAAGGCGATATCGGAGACGGAGAGAAGAAGAACCGTTCAGCAGCAATACAATGAAGAATATAACATTACGCCACAGACAATACAAAAAGCAGTGAGGGATTTAATAACGATTTCTAAAGCGGCAGAGGGAATAGAAGAATCAAGCGAGGGAATTTTAAAAGACTATGAATCAATGAGCGTAAAGGAACTTGAAAAGGTTAAAAAACAAATCGAAAAAAATATGCACAAAGCTGCTGCAGAGCTTGATTTTGAGACTGCTGCCAAACTGCGCGACCAAATGATAGAAATCAATCAATATTTGTATGATAATAAGTAGCAAAGTAAGGTATGGATATGATTGATTGTCCATTTGATGACTGATGTAAGAGTCAAATGCTTTGCCATTTGATTGATATGATGTAAAAACTAAATAAAGAAATTTACTTTTACAATATTTTGCAATAATTGACATAATATAAAATAAATAGTATGTAAAAAATTAGGAAAATGAAAAGTAATTATATTATTTCAATAAAAAAATACTATAATAAATAAAAAATATTTATAGACGATGGGGTAAGAAAATGGGAATTTTTAATTGCAGATTTGTGCCTGTGCGCTGTTTGTCGCAAATCTGTAAGAAAATTTAATTTTTTATGTAAAAGCAGTGCAGAAATGAGGATAAAAATGGAGAAAGGGAATTTTAGACATTTTATAAGAATTAAAGGAGCAAATGAACATAATTTAAATGATGTGTCTTTAGATATACCACGTGATAAATTAGTTGTTCTTACAGGGGTGTCAGGCTCTGGCAAATCTAGTTTAGCATTTGATACGATATATGCAGAGGGGCAGAGACGTTATATGGAGTCATTGTCTTCTTATGCTAGGCAATTTTTGGGTCAGATGGAAAAACCAAATGTGGAAAGTATAGAAGGGCTATCGCCAGCCATTTCAATTGACCAGAAATCGACGAATCGAAATCCACGTTCAACCGTAGGAACAGTTACAGAAATATATGATTATTTTCGATTGTTGTATGCCAGAATTGGTATTCCTCATTGTCCAAAATGCGGTAAAGAGATTAATAAACAAACCGTTGACCAGATGGTTGATGTGATAATGGGTTTGCCAGAAGGAACAAAAATACAGGTGTTAGCCCCTGTGGTTCGAGGACGAAAGGGCGAACATGTGAAATTGTTTGAGCAGGCAAAGAAAAGCGGTTATGTGCGTGTTATGGTTGATGGGAACATGTACGAATTAAGCGATGAGATTAAATTAGAAAAAAATAAAAAACATAATATAGAGATTGTAGTAGACCGATTATCCATTCGAGAGGGGATTCAAAAACGATTGACAGATTCTATTGAAACAGTGTTAAAATTATCGGATGGATTGATGGTTATTGATGTTATTGGCGGAAAGCCTATGAATTTTAGTCAAAGTTTTTCATGTCCTGATTGTGGGATTAGTATGGAGGAAATTGAGCCAAGAAGTTTTTCCTTTAATAATCCATTTGGTGCATGTCCCGAATGTTTTGGATTGGGGTATAAGATGGAGTTTGATGCTGAGTTGATGATTCCAGATGAAAAACTTAGCATTGATGAAGGCGCAATTATTGTTGTAGGATGGCAGTCTGTTACTGATGAGGGAAGCTTTACAAGAGCAATTATGAATGCGCTGTCAAAAGAGTATCATTTTAGTCTTGCAACGCCGTTTGAACAATATCCAGATGATATTAGAGACATTATTTTAAACGGTACGAATGGGAAAACGGTAAAAGTGCATTATGTAGGGCAGAGAGGTGAGGGGACGTATGATATAGCATTTGAGGGACTTGTAAAAAATGTTGCCAAGCGATACCGTGAGACGGCTTCAATGATAGCAAAGCAAGGCTATGAAGAATTTATGCGCATAACGCCTTGTGCTGCCTGCAAGGGACAGCGATTAAAGCCTACTTCATTAGCAGTCACTGTATCGGATAAGAATATATATGAAATTACAAGTATGTCTATTATTGAATTATCAGAATTTTTAAAAAATATGCAGCTTCGTGAACGACAATTGTCGATTGGAAGTCAGGTGCTTAAAGAGATAAAGTCAAGGATTCAATTTTTAGTTGACGTAGGGCTTGATTATCTGTCACTCTCAAGGGGAACTGCTACGCTTTCAGGTGGTGAGGCTCAGCGAATACGATTGGCAACACAAATTGGTTCAGGGTTGGTTGGCGTGGCATATATTTTGGACGAACCAAGTATAGGGCTTCATCAACGAGATAATGAGAAATTATTAAAAACATTGGAGCATTTAAGGGATATTGGAAATTCTGTAATTGTGGTAGAACATGATGAAGATACGATGATGGCTGCCGATTATATTGTCGATATTGGTCCCGGCGCTGGCAAAAATGGCGGAAAGGTTGTGGCAACAGGTACTGCCGAGGATATTATGAAATGTGAGGAATCCATTACAGGAGCATATCTGAGTGGAAAAATAAAAATTCCAGTGCCTGCGACAAGACGAAAGCCAACAGGGTGGTTAAAAGTAGTAGGAGCAAAAGAAAATAATTTAAAGAATATCAATGTAGACATTCCATTAGGCGTATTTACATGTGTAACAGGTGTATCCGGTTCTGGCAAAAGTTCGCTTATCAATGAAATTCTCCACAAGAGGTTGGCAAAAGAATTAAACAGAGCTCGATGTATACCTGGAAAACATAAAAATATTGAAGGAATAGAACAACTTGATAAAATTATTGATATTGACCAGTCGCCGATAGGACGTACACCGCGTTCTAATCCTGCTACGTACACAGGCGTCTTTGATATGATTCGAGATTTGTTTGCCTCTACCACCGATGCAAAAGAACGCGGATATAAGAAAGGACGTTTTAGTTTTAATGTGAAAGGCGGACGATGTGAGGCATGTACGGGAGATGGCATTATTAAAATAGAGATGCACTTTCTTCCAGATGTATTTGTGCCTTGTGAAGTTTGTGGTGGAAAGCGCTATAATCGTGAAACATTAGAAGTTAAATATAAGGGGAAAAGTATATTTGACGTGTTGGATATGACTGTGGAAGAAGCCGTTGATTTCTTTGAAAATGTACCTTCTATACGAAAAAAGATTGAGACATTAAATGATGTTGGTTTATCCTATATTAAATTGGGGCAACCTTCAACGGAACTGTCCGGTGGTGAAGCACAGCGAATTAAACTTGCAACAGAACTTTCAAGAAGAAGTACAGGAAAAACAATCTATGTTTTAGATGAACCTACAACAGGACTGCATTTTGCGGATGTACACAAACTTGTTAATATTTTGCATAAATTAGTTGAAACAGGTAATACGGTTGTCGTTATTGAACATAATCTTGATGTTATCAAGACAGCCGATTATATTATTGATATGGGACCAGAGGGCGGTGCAAGAGGCGGTACTGTTGTTTGCAGCGGAACTCCAGAAAAAGTGGCTCAAAATTCAAAATCATACACAGGACAGTTTGTAAAAAAATATTTATCAGTATAGTTTAACTGCGTTAAGGAAGTCTTTTGCTTTAATATTGTGTAATTCAAGGAAAGAAGGTTGTAATGATAAAGGGTGTTATATTTGATATGGACGGCGTGATGGTCGATACAGAAAGACAGTCTACAAAAGGCTGGCTTGCTGCTGCCAAACGGCATAAAGTGGAGATGCCAATGTGGTTAATCAATCAATTTAAAGGTTCTCCTGCCCATATGAGCGAGAAATATTTTGATGATTATTTTAAAGGTACACTCAATTATTGGGAGATGCGAAATGAGCGTACACAATATATCAATGAATTAAGAAAAGTAGAGGGCGTTCCTGTAAAAAAAGGCTTATTTAAGCTGTTGGATTATATTAAAATTCATAATATTCCTTGTGCTGTGGCAACATCAACACAAAAACAGAGTGCGGAAAATACATTACAGTCGATAGGTGCATGGGATTATCTAAAAGCGATTATTTATGGAGATGAAGTTGAACATGGAAAGCCAGAACCAGACATTTTTTTGAGAGCAGCTTCAAAAATCCATGTATCGCCACAAGACTGCATGGTTATAGAGGATAGTATAAATGGCATAAAAGCAGGAAATAGAGCAGGAATGTATGTTGTGCATGTGCCAGATACCATTATTATTGATGAGAATACAAGAAAATTAACGAACATGGTATGTGATGATTTGGAGCAAGTAGTTCAGGTTATAGAAACATTAAATAATAAATGACTGCATAATTGGATTAGAAAGGCACAAAAGATATGTCAATCAATGTAACATTTCCTAATATAATCATGGAACTTTATGAGACGAATAAATATCAATTGCAGAAATTTATTTCTATGACAAGTAAATTAAAAAACAATGAGGTAAGTAATAAATTAAAAAATAATGATTCAAGTATTGTTTCTGTACAAGTATTTGGTGAATGTTGCGAGAGCAAAAAATTTACTAGTAATGATTCAAGTCTCTTGCTTATTAATGAAGATGAAAATAAGTTAACACAAGATTATTTTATTTTGTGTGATTTTGCACAAGATTGCAGATATTCAAATCATATTCAATCGGAGTTGATTCAGTATTTGTTGCCATTTTATTATAAAGTAATAAAACAAGCTATACAATATGGGTATAGTATGAAAAACTATTCATATACAGAAAATAGTGAAAAAATGGCGAAAATGGCTATTGATATTTATTTTCAGTTTAATTTGGCTTTATTTTTTAATTCTCAAAATATGAAGTGTGCAGTTGGTATAAAAAATTATCAATCTATAATGAAATATTATATTGAACAAACGATTGAGTGTATGGAAATGGAAAGCACAAATATGTTAAATTGGGTTTCTTTATTTAATACAACCATAGCATTTGGTAAAGACAATATTGAAATATTGTTTAAAAAGATTGCTGAGGGTTCACAAAAGATAAAATATTCATTTTTTCAATATCTTTCCGTTCTTCTGTTTAAAGAGAGTGATAATTTGCTTGCCATAAATGAATCAAAACCATTTTGGACAAGCGACATATGGGATTTTGATGATGGATATTTTGGCAGTACATTTTTTTGGAGTGATGATATTATTGAGTTTTTTGATAAAAAAATTCATAGAAAACAAATAGAAGATTTATTTAAGGAGGTAAAACTAATATTAAGTAATCAATTGAAGGCAGATATAATGGAGCTTTTCTGTGAAGAAATGAAGAAAAGTTTTGACACAGGAATTTTTCAGAAAAGAAAAGCAGAGTATTTACAAAAGATAAAGAATAAATCTGGACAATGTAAATATTGGGATAATTGTTTTTAAATATATAAAGAAATATATATTTATAAAATTATTTAACCTTATCAAGTAAGTAGCACAGTGGATTGCGAATATCTGCTTTGATAATTGTTTATAGAACAATGTAAAGCGATAATTTATTTTAGATTCAGTTTGCTTTTTTAAATAAATGATAGGAGACGAGTGTAAATGAGGCTGAAAAACGTATTGATTGTAGTAAAAGATATTGAAAAATCAAGACAATTTTACCATGATTTATTTGGACTTGAACTTGTTTTAGATAATAATGGAAATATGATTTTAACAGAGGGGCTTGTTCTTCAAGAAAAGTCTATATGGAAAAATTTTATTGAAAAAGATATTATCCAAAAAAATAATTCTTGCGAATTATATTTTGAAGAACGGGATATTGAAAATTTTGTAAAAAAGTTAGAAGAACGCTATCCAATGATTACATATGTTAATAAACTAATGGAACACAGTTGGGGACAGAAAATAGTTCGTTTTTATGACCTAGATGGAAACTTAATTGAAGTTGGAACCCCTATTTAACCTTATTAAGTAGGTTTTCCAGTTTAATATCATAAAGATAGATATAATCAGGGAGACTTACTTGTTTTAGTGGAAGATATAAGCCACCTTATTGAAAAACTGCGATAGTAGTTAGGTGGTTTGAGAAGTAATAAAGTGAATTATGAATATCCACTTAACTGCCATTTGCAGGATGGTTTTTTGTAGGATAATTTTTAAAAGACAATAATATAAAATATTTTTGTAATTATGTTTTCATAGGTGACAGGTGAAAATCTTTCCCTACAAAAGAAACAATATTATGGTGATTTTCACTGATTAGCCAGTCATATTTTTTAGATATAATATAGTAGTCATTTACAATGGATTCGCTTAATATGACATTCAATTCTTCTAAATACATTTCAAATACCCAATATTTAGGGCGTTGCCTGCCTATTTCTTCAAATAATACATAGACAGTATTTTTAGGATTAGGAATAATTTTGTTCAAATTTTCAAACCATGACGGATTATCGCGGCAATCTACGCACCAAACAGGAAATTTAGGGTTATAGTATCCCATATTTGCCCAATGGATAGTTTCTCCATGAAATACAAAAGTTTCTTCTATTTTTTGTAGTATTTGTTTGTAATTTTGTTTTGATACCTCAAAAATTCTATCACGATTTAGAGAAAATTTTTTTATCGTTTTTTCGATGTCTTTTCGTACAATATAATTCATAAATAATTCCTTTTTAGTAGTTCCTTATTTTAATTTATTATTTTTTAAAACAATATTATTTTATCATAAATATTTGGATAAATCTATTATCTAATATTTAATAGCAAAAATATTTATATAAATATATTTTTAATTATAGTAATAGTGTTTTATATAATACAAATAATGATAAAAATTAATAAAGTAAATTAAAAAATAATTGTTTTAAAATATAATAATATTTAGTTAAGTACATGAATTGGAAATAGATAAAGTTACAAAAGGTAGTGTGGATATGTCTTTGATTAAATTTGGAATAGATGTATATGGACATAAAATTGCAGCCAGCGATGCAATAATAAAAAAATTTATAGATGCTATTATTGTAGAGAAGATATTTATGTTAGAAAAGGAAAAGTCGTCGAGAATTGTAGAATCCTTCAATATACTCAAAAATAGACCGATGTAATTCATCAAAAAATTAAATTTGTTAATATATTGAAGAAATATTAGCTAAAATGAATGATATTTTATTAGATTGTGATTGTGAAAATGCTTGTCCTAATGGTTTACAACATTTTGGAAGTCACAAATATAAAGAAAATCTTGATAGATTTCTAGGATTGGATTTTTTAGATTTTATTCGATTTGGTCATTTAAAAATTAAATTTGATAAAAAAGAAGAAAAATATATAGAAAAATCAAATGATATTGCTAATTTCTATGAAATTGATAAAGCAATAATAGAATATGATGGTAAGTATTATATTCATGGACTAAAAAGTAACATTCAATTGGTATTTTATCCATCTATGTGCAATTATGATAAAAGTGATAATAGGATTATATATATTTCGGACAGAATATGTAAATATGCAATTTCGCAAGTATGGAAGGATATTCAAAGTAAATTGTAAGTAAAGGAAATAAATGAGAGGATACACCAAAATAACGATATTTAAAGTGGATATTAAATGATATAAATATAAAATATATATATTATTTTGTTAGAATATTATATTTTATAAATTTTTTTTTAAAATGTAAAAAATAATTTATTTAATTATTGTGATAGTATTGATAAGGGTACAATTTTTTGTTATCTTAAAAGTAGCTTTTTTGGCTATATTATTATTATACTTGGAGGAGAAAAGGTGAATAGAGAAAAAGTTATTGTTATTGATTTTGGTGGTCAGTATAATCAGCTTGTAGCAAGACGTGTACGTGAATGCAATGTATATTGTGAAATTTATTCATATAAGACGGATTTGTCCTTGATTAAAGAAATGAATCCAAAAGGAATTATATTGACAGGAGGACCAAATAGTTGTTATGAAACAGGTGCGCCTACTTATACAAAAGAATTGTTTGAGTTAGGTATTCCCGTTTTAGGGCTTTGTTATGGTGCGCAGTTAATGATGTTTGTTCTTGGCGGAAAAGTTACAAAAGCATCCGTTCAAGAGTATGGCAAAACAGAAGTTAAGGTAGAACCATCATCACCATTATTTACAGGAGTTGCACCAACAACCATATGTTGGATGAGCCATTCGGATTATATTTTAGAAATGGCGCCAGGATTTGACATTGTTGCACATACAGCAGATTGCCCGGTTGCTGCTGCCCAAAATAAAGAAAAAAATCTCTATGCAATCCAATTTCATCCAGAGGTACTTCACACGCAGGAAGGTTCCAAAATGCTTTTTAATTTTGTAAGGAATATTTGCGGTTGTGAAGGCTCTTGGAAAATGGATGCATTTGTAAAAAATACAATTGATGAAATACGTGACAAAGTTGGTGACAAAAAAGTGCTTCTTGCGCTTTCAGGGGGTGTTGACTCGTCTGTGGCAGCAGGACTTTTATCAAGAGCAGTTGGCAAGCAGCTTACCTGTGTATTTGTAGATCATGGACTTCTTCGTAAAAATGAAGGAGATGAAGTAGAAAGCGTATTTGGTGCCAATGGTTCATTTGAATTAAATTTTATTCGTGTCAATGTTCAAGAACGATATTATAAAAAATTAGAAGGTGTTGTTGAGCCTGAGCAAAAAAGAAAAATTATTGGTGAGGAATTTATAAGAGTATTTGAAGAAGAAGCAAAAAAAATTGGAGCAGTAGATTTTCTTGCGCAGGGAACAATATATCCGGATGTTGTTGAGAGCGGACTTGGAGGGGAATCTGCAGTAATCAAATCACATCACAATGTTGGAGGTCTTCCAGATTTTGTGGATTTTAAAGAAATTATAGAGCCACTTAGAATTTTATTTAAAGATGAAGTACGTAAGGTAGGGCTTGAGCTTGGAATACCTGAAAATCTTGTATATAGACAACCATTTCCGGGTCCGGGTTTAGGCATTCGCATTATTGGGGAAGTGACAGCCGAAAAGGTGCATATTGTGCAGGAAGTCGATGCCATCTATCGTGAAGAAATAGCAAAAGCAGGTCTTGACCGTTCAATTGGACAGTATTTTGCAGCATTGACAAATATGCGTTCAGTTGGTGTTATGGGCGATGAGCGAACATATGATTATGCAGTAGCTTTGCGAGCAGTTAATACAGTTGATTTTATGACAGCTGAAAGTGCTGATATACCATTTGAAGTCTTGCAGACAGTGATGAGTAGGATTATTAATGAGGTTCGAGGGGTAAATAGGGTGTTTTATGATTTGACGAGTAAACCACCAGGAACGATTGAGTTCGAGTGATGAAATGGACTTTGAGAACCTAGTGTTTATGCGGGTTGCAAACAAATTT
>CAJUBU010000026.1:1647-40363 GCA_910585095.1 uncultured Lachnospira sp. | reverse complement strand
AGATAGCCAAGTACCTAGTACAGTTACAGCCGAGTAAACTTTGCTGTAAAGGGTGTTGTCAACCACCCTTATGATGTAACGCCACTTTAGGTAGCAATACCTATCGAGGTTAAAAGTTGGAGGTGATTACTACGACTGGGCAGTTACAAGTCCACTACCTTTAGGTGGTGATAGTTGACAAAATGATTGGAGGGTATTTTGAAAAAAATATTAGAAGGTTGTTGTGAAACAAAACATGTACATAAAGAATTATTAAAAATTGTTGATGAAAAAATGCCAGAAGAAACAGAATTATATGACTTGGCGGAATTATTTAAGGTATTTGGCGATTCAACTAGAATACGAATCTTGTATGTTCTATTTGAAGTTGAGGTGTGTGTATGTGATTTGGCGGAGGCTTTAAATATGACACAATCGGCTATTTCACATCAGCTTAAAATTTTAAAACAGAGTCGGCTTGTAAAAAGCAGAAGAGATGGAAAGTCGATATTTTATTCTCTGGCAGACGACCATGTGAGAACCATTATTGCACAGGGGTGTGAACATATAGAGGAAGTATAAATTGAATAAATAAAAGAAATTGTCGTGAATGTTAAATTACAGTGTGCTATGTTTTTAACATTTGCGGCAGTTTTTTTATATAAAAATAGTTTATTCATTTGAAATAATTTGCTTATTTTAGTGGGGATATAAGTTCTTACTGAAAAGCTTGATAGCAGCTATGTTCTTAACTTTGGTAAGAATGATTAAAAAAGATTGATAGAAATTTTATATACTTATTATAAATTATTAAAATTAAAAATATTGACAAAATAATGTATATATAATATACTTTTAATATACAAAAAGGAGAGATTTTAATATGGCATTAGACCAAGTACAAGAAAAAGCTAGCAGACATATTGATGGTGCAGCAATGATTTTGGCAGGACCAGGAAGTGGTAAAACGACCGTTATAACGCATAGAATTTGGAACCTTATCAAGGAAAATCATATTGACGAGAAAAAAATTCTTGTTATTACATTTACAAAAATGGCAGCAAAGCAGATGGAGGAGCGATTTTTAAAGCTTTGTAATAAAAGTCAAAGTGAGGTCGTTTTTGGCACATTTCATGCTATTTTTTTTAGGATATTAAAAGATGTGTTTCATTATCATGCAAATGACATTATAAAAGAAAAGGAACAATGGCGATTTATTAAAAATCAGCTCTCTTTTCATGCCATATCGGTTCAAGATGAAACAAGTCTTGTCACAGACATTTTATCCGAAATATCAAAAGTAAAAGCAAAAAAAATAGATATTCAAGCTTATACTTCATTTAGCTGTGATGAAAATGTATTTCGTTGTCTTTACAAAGAATATCAGCATATGCTAAGACAAGAACATAAAATTGATTTTGAAGATATGATGATAATAACATTAGAAGTTCTTAAAAATAAAAAAGATATTTTAAATCATTGGCAACATAAGTATGATTATATTTTGATTGATGAATTTCAAGATGCTGCTCCAGTACAAGTGCAGATTATTTATTTATTGTGTGAATTTCATAAAAATATATTTATTGTTGGAGATGACGACCAAAGTATCTATGGATTTCGAGGAGCCGAGCCAAGTGTTATGAAAGATTTTATAAAAATATATCCAGAAGCTTCTATATATAATTTAAATATAAATTATCGTTCTAATAGATATATTGTAGAGATGGCAACCCATTTAATTAACCATAATCAAGACCGTTTTTATAAAGATTTGCAGGCGTTTCATTCCTATCATGATAAAGTATCTATCAGAGAATGTAAAAATATAGAGGAACAAAATCAATATATTGTCGACTGTATCCATCAGTGGAAAGAGATTGTTATACTTACTAGAACAAACAGCAGTGCAGAAAATGTGAGAAAAATGCTTGAATATCAAGGTATTGAAGTAGAATCGTCTATTTATAAAGATGATTTATCAAGGCATTGGATTACATTAGATATAGCGACCTATATTAAAATTGCCAATGGAAGCAGAAAACGTTGCGATTATTTAAGAATTATAAATAAACCGTATCGTTCTATCAGTCGTGATTATTTTATGAATGATATTGTTTGTATTGAAAAAATAAAAATGAATATGAAGCAAAAAGGGCATGATGATAAATTAAAAGAACTGTATCAATTAGAACAAGATATAAAATTCATGCAAAACATGACGACATATGCAAAAATCAACTATATCCGAAAAGGAATAAATTACGAAGAATATATTAAAAATTATTGTAAGGAACAAGGTATTGATAGTAAACCTTTTATCAATATTTTAAATTATATACAAGAATGTTCCAAAGAAATTCTTTCGTATGATGAATGGATGGAATGTATTTCAAAAAATAAAAAAGATGAGAACGACACTTTAAAAGATACAATATATCAAGATACAAAGTATTATGTCCAAGTATGTACTATGCACAGTTGTAAAGGACTTGAGTTTGATAATGTATTATTGATAGATGTCAATGAGGGAATGATACCTTATAGTAAGGCAGATACAAAAGAAGGGCTTGAGGAAGAACGGCGGTTATTTTATGTGGCGGTTACAAGGGCAAAGCAAAGGCTTTTTATCAGTTATCTTAAAAAAAGATATGACAAAACCTTGCAACCGTCAAGATTTATAAGAGAATTGAGTGATTCATTGTAAAAAAAGCGTATCAATTATCGGAATCATAGTCGTCATCTTCACCATATAGTTCTTCATATTCCATTGCATCAAGTTCTTCTTCAAAGGCTTCTGTGACAAGTTCATATTCTTCATCAGAATCAATCGGTTCAAGAGTAGGTTCCGTATCTGTTTCGACATAGCGATATAAATATACCTCATCATTTTCTGAGGCGGGTCCTTCAAGAGGAAGAAGTGCAACATAATCATTATCTCCAGCAGGAAAGATTCGTACTATAGCACATTCACATGGTCCATCGTCTAAAAAGAGAATGACGGTATCATATTCATTATTATTCATAAAAATCCTCATTTCTGCGTTGCTTTCTTGCATAAAAAACAAAATTTTGTTTTTATAACTTTGTGTCAAGCAACACACAGGCACAAAGTGTTGGTTAAATTTTATTTGACTTGAACTTTCATATAAATTAAATCTATCTTAAGTTTATATGAAAAATGGTAATATTACAATAAGTTTATGGATAAATCTTTATATAAAATTGAAATTAAAGTATTTTGCAAATATGGAGCAATATGTTAAAGTAGTCAAAGAAAGAAATTTATGTTACAATGAATAAAAATTTGTTTTGATAAAAATGTTATAGAAATCAATTAGAATAAAGAAGGGTTAAGATATGGATAAGATTGATAAGAAATTAATTACATTATTGCAGGAAAATGCCAGAATGCCTTTAAAGGCTTTGGCAGAAAGTGTTTTTCTTTCTTCTCCAGCAGTGTCGGCAAGAATAGAAAGATTAGAAAAAGAACAGATTATAGAAGGGTATGAGGTAAAGGTTAATCAATTAAAATTGGGGTATCATATTACAGCTTTTATTAATTTGGAAGTAGCGCCTATTCAAAAGCCAGAGTTTTACCCTTTTATTACATCATGTCCGAATGTTGTAGAGTGTAACTGTGTTACGGGGACATATTCAATGTTGTTAAAAGTTGTATTTCCAAGTACATTGGAACTTGATTTGTTTATTGGAAAGCTTCAAAAATTTGGCAGAACTAGTACACAGATTGTATTTTCAACACCAGTTGCCCCAAGAGGAATTGATGTCAATATTGATGTGCCAAAAGAGGATTAGTCAGAAATGAAAGGATTAAAAAGATATGTCAGATAAAGAAACCATACAAAAAAAAGCAACAATGATAAGCAATAATATTAAAAATGTTATTGTTGGTAAATTTGATGTAAGTGATATGATACTTACTGCACTGATAGCAGGAGGTCATGTCTTGCTTGAAGATGTACCAGGAACAGGCAAAACGATGATAGCAAAGTCATTTGCCAAATCCATTGATGCTGCGTTTAGCAGAATACAATTTACACCCGATTTACTCCCATCAGACATTACAGGAATTAATTACTACAATCAAAAGACAGGTGATTTTACATTTAGAAAAGGTCCCATATTTTCTAATATTATTCTTGCTGATGAAATCAATAGAGCAACGCCAAGAACACAATCAGCACTGTTAGAGTGTATGGAAGAACGGCAGGTAACGGTTGATGGAGAAAGTTATTCATTGAGTGTGCCATTTATTGTGATAGCAACACAAAATCCAATTGAGACAGCAGGAACATATCAGCTGCCAGAAGCACAACTTGACCGATTTTTATTGAAAATATCAATGGGGTATCCAGATAAGCAGGAAGAATTAGCAATATTAAATCGCTTTAAAGGTTCTAATCCATTGGATACATTAAAAAATGTATGTGATGGACAAGATATACAAGATATGTGTGCAGAAGCAAAAAATGTTTTTGTGCATGAATCCATTATGAATTATATTATTGATATTGTAGTTAAGACGAGAGAACATGAAAATGTGGCAATTGGGGTTAGTCCAAGAGGTACATTAAATATGATAAATGCAGTGAGAGCATATGCGTACATTAAGGGGCGTTTATATGTGACACCAGAAGATGTTAAAAAACTAGCAGTCAATATATTTGCACATAGGCTGGTTTTAAAGCATGGGATGACAAGACAAGATAACAGACAGACGATTATTAGAGATATTCTTGACACGGTTGCAGTGCCAACAGAGGATTGGGTGAAATGATAATAATATTAATGTTTATTGGTGCTTATGTCATGTATATGCTGCTGCGAATGGTATATGCAAAAAGATGGAATAAAAATCTTACTGCCCATGTTCAATTTTCGGTGGACCATGTTATTCGAGGCGAAACATTAGAACTGGTGGAGGTTGTAACGAATAGAAAAAAATTGCCGCTTGCATATATCAATTTAAAGTTTGCTGTCGATAAAAGTATTTATTTTTCAGATGGCAGTGATAATTGGTGTGTTACAGATAAATCATATCGCAATGATATTTTTTCATTGATGATGTATCAAAAAGTAACCAGAAGTATACCTGTAAAGTGCAGCAAAAGAGGCGTATATATTATTGATAAATTAGAATTGGTTTCCAATGGATTATTTATGAATGATGTATATGTGATGGGTGTTGAACAATATACAGAAGTTACTGTATATCCCAATGCTTGTGATGTACAAGAAATTGAAGTTTTATATGCTAAGGTAATGGGAAGTGTTGAACGAAACAGACAGTTAAATCCCGACCCATTTGCTTTTAGACAGATTCGTGAATATGATACATCAGACCCTATGAATTTAATTAATTGGAAAGCTTCTGCAAAGACAGGACAATTGATGGTAAATCAGTACAATGAGACAACAAGTCAATCCGTCTGTATTTTGCTAAATCTTGAATCAGAAGGAATGTTGCGCTACGATGTGATAAGTGAGCAATCCATTTCAATAGTGGCTGGTTTAGCACAAATGTTACTAGAGCAGGGGATTCATGTATCTATGTTGTGTAATGCCAGAGGATATGGGGACAAAGATATTACAAAGGTAGAACCAAGCGTTGGATTTGGTCATTTGAATGTGATTAATACAGCGTTGGCAAGAATTAATTTGGATAGTGAAATTACGGACTTTTGTACACTTCTTGATGATTACAGCAATCATTTTACAAAACCTCTTTTTCTTGGCAATGATATTGAAAGCACATTATATATTATGATTTCACAAAATAGCAGACCCAACCTTCAGCAATGTTTTAATAAGCTGTCAGGAAGAAACTCCTTGTCAATGTGGATACTGCCATATTTTAAAGGAATGGAAACAAAATTATCATATACAGAGGCAGAATGTATTATGTGGGAGGTGATGCATAATGCAGAGGGATAAATCAAGAGTATGGTTGTCCTTTATTGAGATGCTTGAACAGTGCATTGTATTTTTATCAGCAATTTATATATTTTATTTTGGATTATTTAAGATGGATAATAAAGCTATACTTTATGGCTTATGGGTTCCAGCCGTTGCAATAGTAGCGTTTGCTGCAAGAAAATGGATTCAAAAAATTCAATTATTTATCCTTTCTAATATATTTATATTTATTATCGCTTATCTTTTTTCATTGAGTGATGAAATGATATTAAGCAATATAATTATGGCATTGGTGATAAGCTTGTATTCAATAAAACTCAAAAATCATAAAATAAGTCTTATCACAGACCAAGATATGCCCATTAGAGATGGTTACACAGCTTCACAGGCTAAAGAAAAAGCATTGAAATCAATGCTTATCAGTGAGTCTGTTCCTATCTATGCTGTGGCTGTAATGGTAATAGGCTATATCGTTGGCTCTATTCAAAATATAGAAGTGTTGATGTTGATAGAAGCTTTTTTGAGCATTTTATTTGTATTGTTAGTGTTGATTCATAATAATGCCAATTATATGTATCGTATATTTCAGCTTAATAAAGATAAAGCAGATTTCCCAGCAGGACAATTAAAATATGTTAATAAATATGTTAATATTATTTCGATTGTATTAATTATAATTAGTATGTTGGTTTTTTATAATGGTAAATATGGCAATATGTTTTCTTTAGTGCAATCAGGAGCATATCAAATCGTAAGATTTCTTGTCGGTGCTTTCTTATTTCTTTTAGGGCTTGGCAGCAGTGATAGTGGAGCAAAGAAGCCAATAGAAGAAAAAAAAGACCCACAAGATTTATTTGATGAAATAGAAGAGCTTGAATATACAGATTCGCCAATACTGGAAGCAATAGCAGAAACACTGGGATTTCTTTTGATATTGGCAATTTTTGCAGGAATCATTTATGTATTGGTTCATTATATAAAAAATTTTAATGGCATAAAAAAACAAGGGTTTGATGTCATTGAATTTGTAAAGCCAAAGGAAGAAAAAGAACGTATAAAAAAAGCTTCTGCAAAAAACAATTACAAAGAATCAAAATCGGTAAAATCGGTGCGAAAAATATATAAGATGGCAGTTTTAAAAGGAATGAAAGGAGATATTCCCAATTGTTCAACATTGCCTTCTAAATTGACAACAGACAATATAACAGAAGATGAAACCAAAGCAGCTATAATAACAGAAATCTATGAAAAAGCACGATATTCAGAAGAAAATATAACAGAGGAAGAAACAAATTTAATAAAAAATTATATAAATAATACCTCAAAATAAAACTTTTTAAAAGTTAGTACGTATACAATAATATATGCTTCTTGTTAAATTTGGGAAGGATATAGAATGATTAAAAAATGTAGTTAATGATTTTAGTATTAACACAGGAAAGAGGTACTATGAAAAGTCTAAAAAAATTTAAAAAAGAAATTGCAATTTTAACTATTTTTACATTAATAACAGGGACAGTCATAATATTTTTCTTATGTCAAAAAAATGTTGAAGGTAGTATATTTAGTAAAAAAGTACAAAAGGAAACAGAAAATAATATGATATCGGATGACAGTCAAGATGATATTGAAGAAATACGCCTTGATATGGACAGTCAAGATGAGACTGATATAGAAGATATACAAGATAATAATAGTATGGAAGACTATATTGAAGAAACACGCCTTGAAGATATAAAAGAACCTATTGATACTCAAAATAATGATATTGTTAATGATAATAGCAGTGTTAATAGTGTTAAAGAAGATGAAGTTATTACAGGAAGCTGGTTAAGCAAGTATACTGTAACGCCAGAAACCTTAAACGAATACTCAATTTCATGGGAATCTGGAAGTATAAAAAAGAATTTAAATGTAACAGAATTGCTGCAAAATCCAGAATTGCCATCTGGTTGTGAAGTTACTTCTCTTACAGCCGCCTTAAATTATCTTGGATATGATATTAATAAAATGACAATGGTAAATAAATATTTGGATATGGGTGCCATCGGTGAGACAAATCCTTATAAGGCATTTATAGGAACACCAGATGATGATGGTTCATATGGTTGTTTTGCTCCTGTCATTATCAATTGTGCAAATAAATTTTTAAGTGATATAAGTGCAGAACATAGGGCATATAATTATAGTAATCATGATTTACAATCTTTATTTAAGCAGATTGATTTAGGTCATCCAGTCGTTATATGGGCAACGATTGATATGTTAGATACATACACAAGTGCAGTATGGAATATTGATGGGGAAGAAGTGCGTTTTCCAGCAAATGAACATTGTCTGTTGCTTACAGGATATGATTATGAACAGTCCGTCGTTCATATAATGGACCCAATGAAAGGAAATGTTACATATGATATGGCGCTGTTTAATTATCGATTTAATCAGATAGGAAATCAGGCAGTTGTGATAAAGTAGGATAATTAATAATTTCGTTTTAAGTAAAATTTGCTATAAATTGGCAGAAAAATAATATATAAAAAATTTATAGGAAAATTAAAAAAGGTATCTTGACAATACAAACGTTTTTTTGTATAGTAAGAAAAGTAATATAAAAAAGGCTATGAAGAGAAATAGTAGATGTTGACTGGTTTCAGAGAGTTGTCGGGTGGTGTGAGGCAATAGAAGGAAGACATTGAACTCGTCTTGGAGCTGCTATCTGAAATTAATGGTATATATGTACATTAAGATTAGGCATAGACGGATGCCAACCGTTATAATGGACAGAATATAAGGCAAATAGTTTTAAGTCAAATAGTCTAAGACAAAATGGTTTAAGGCAGGATTGTCCGTATTCAGTGAGGGCACGATTCATTTATCGTGAATAAGAGTGGTACCGCGTGAGACTTTTCGTCTTTCGTCTCTTGACATACGCATGTCAGGGGCGAAAGACTTTTTTATATCATATCAATTTTATTGTTATAAAATAGGCATTTTTATAAACAAGAAGTTAAATGATATATTTGTATGAATCCTTGACAGGCAAATTTCAATTTTATTTTTTGGAGGTAAAAAAGATGTTTGATTACAGACAGTATAAGAGAGGCTATTTTATGCCGCCCGTTCCAAGTTATGACTGGGTAAAAAAAGAGTATATTGACAAGGCGCCTATTTGGTGTTCAGTGGATTTAAGAGATGGCAATCAAGCGCTTATTGAGCCAATGAGCCTTGAGGAAAAGCTGGAATTTTTTAATATGCTTATTGAGGTGGGCTTTAAGGAAATTGAAGTTGGGTTTCCTGCCGCCTCAGAAACAGAATATACATTTTTAAGAACTTTAATTGAGAAAAATATGATTCCAGATGATGTGACGATTCAAGTGCTTACACAGGCAAGAGAACATATTATTAAAAAGACATTTGAGGCTGTAAAGGGCGCGCCAAAAGTTATTGTGCATCTGTATAATTCAACATCATTAGCACAAAGAGAGCAAGTGTTTGCCATGTCTAAAGATGAAATTAAACAGCTTGCAGTTGATGGAGCCATGATGTTAAAAGAATTAGCTCAAAAAGATGGTGGTAATTTTTCTTTTGAATATAGTCCAGAAAGTTTTACAGGCACAGAGGTAGAGTACGCATTAGAAGTGTGCAATGCAGTTATTGATGTCTGGGAGCCAACGAGTGAAAAGAAATGTATTATTAATCTTCCTGCTACGGTAGAGATGTCACTTCCACATATTTTTGCAAGTCAAATTGAGTATATGAGTAAAAATATGCACAGCCGCGACAATGTTATATTATCACTGCATCCACACAATGACAGAAGCACAGGCGTTGCCGATGCAGAGCTTGGCATTTTGGCAGGAGCAGACCGAATTGAGGGGACATTGTTTGGCAATGGTGAAAGAACAGGTAATGTGGATATTATAGCACTTGGCATGAATATGTACTCACATGGAGTTGACCCTAAATTAGATTTTTCCGATATGCCAAAATTGGCAGAGACCTATGAGCGATTAACACAGATGACAATTGGCGATAGACATCCATATTGTGGAAAGCTGGTATTTGCGGCATTTTCTGGTTCACATCAAGATGCCATATCAAAGGGGATGCACTATCGAGTGGAGCATGACCAAGACCATTGGACAGTGCCATATCTTCCAATTAATCCAGAAGATGTTGGGCGTACTTATGATTCCGATGTTATCCGAATTAACAGTCTGTCTGGCAAAGGCGGCGTTGCCTATGTTTTGGAACATAATTACGGAATGATTATTCCTAAAAAAATGAGGGAAGATTTGGGGTATGCGGTAAAAGATGTCTCTGATATCAAGCATAAAGAGCTTTCTCCAGACGAGGTACTTGCCATTTTTGAGAGCCGATATAAAAAATATACGCCAGAATTTAAGATTGTAGAAGTTCATTTTAAACAGATTAATGGAATACAGACTACAGTTACAATAGAAAAAGAGGGTGAGCGAATTAATGTAGAAGCAGGCGGCAATGGACGCCTTAATGCAGTGAGTAACGCATTGGCACAATACTTTAATGCACCATGCAATATATGCTGTTACGAGGAACATACACTGAATAATAAAGGTTCAGAATCCAGCGCGATTGCCTATGTGGGTATAACAGGCAGTGACAATAAAAATTATTTTGGTATTGGCATAGACCATGATATTATCAGAGCTTCTATTGATGCGTTAGAATCTGCTATGAATCGCAGTCTTGAGGGAAATAAAAACTAAAAGATTAGTTTAAATATATATTATTTATAGTTGATTTGCTAGAAAGCAGATTATATACAAAAATAGTACAGAAATGAGGCATTACGTGAAAAATATTATTCTTGCATCGAGTTCACCGAGAAGAAGGGAAATTTTGGAACAAATTGGCATTTTATTTACGGTTATTACAAGCAATGCTGATGAAATTACAACAAAAGAAGCGCCGCAAGATATTGTTATGGAACTTTCTTCATTAAAAGCTAAGGCTGTGTATAACAGCCTTAGCGAAGATAAAAAAGAAAATAGTATTGTTATTGGTGCAGATACGATTGTCTATCACAATAAACGTATACTTGGCAAGCCACAGTCTAAAGAAGATGCAAAAGCCATGATAAAAAGTATTAGCGGTTGTGAACACAGTGTATATACAGGGGTAACTTTTATTGGAAATGGTATATATCAATCCTTTTATGAAAAGACCAATGTATTTTGTTATGATATGTCTGATAGAGAGATTGAACAATATATTGCAACAGGTGACTGTATGGACAAGGCGGGCGGCTATGGTATTCAGGGCGCATTTGCCGCCTATGTCAAAGGGATTGAAGGAGATTACAACAATGTTGTTGGGCTTCCTGCTGCCAGATTATATCAGGAGATAAAAACATTTTTATGATAAAATTAATTGCGAGTGACCTTGATGGAACATTGCTTCTAAATGGAGCGCAGCGTGTTGACGTCTCTATGTTTAACACTATTCGAGAACTAACGAAAAAAGGATATGTTTTTGCTGCAGCAAGCGGAAGACATATTGTAAGCCTTTACAGGTTGTTTGAGCCTGTCTGTGAAGATATTGCTTATATATCTGAAAATGGCGGTTTGGTAAAATATAAAGGAACAACGATAAGCAAGACCATTATGGATAATGATCTTGTTATGGATATTATTAAAGATGTATATGAAATACCAAACTGTGAATTGCTTGTTTCAGGTGAAAACAGCGCATATATTAAACCAAAGACAGAGGAATACCTCTATCGTATGACAAAAATTGTAAACTATAAAACTACAGTTGTAAAAGATTTTAGCGATATTCCAGAAGAAATTGTAAAAGTTTCGGTATGTGATTTGAGTGGAATCAAACATTCAAAGGATTATTTGATAAAGCAATGGGGAGACAAATGTGCTGCTACCGTTTCTGGCGCGCTGTATTTGGATTTCATGGCAAAAGGAGTTAGCAAAGGAACAGGGATAGAAAGTTTACAAAATTATTTTGGTATATCGCCTAAAGATTGTGTTGCATTTGGAGATAATTATAATGATATTCCAATGCTTGATAAGGTGTATTATTCATATGTAATGGAGCAAGCAGATGATAAAGTAAAAGAACATGGAAAATATAGATGTAGCCGTGTGGAAGAAACGATAAAAAATAAATTTTTATAAAGAAATATCTGTTTGACTATAGCAGAAAGTTTATGATAATTGATGGAGAAGATTATGGAAAAATATACAAATCAATGTGCTGAAGCCTTTTTAAATCAACAGGGCAAATTATTTGATGAGCCAGTAGCTTGTACAATTGAGGAAGCAAAAGAATTTTTGGAAGAATGTTGCGCACAAGTGTTTGATACAATAGAGGAAGTAAGACAGTATTTGGAAGATGAAGGAATGGACGTAGATGCGCTTACGGACGAAGAACTTGAGGAGGAATTGGAAGTATTTAAGGTAGAAGATGGACAGTATCTTGTTGTAAATGGTT
Organism: uncultured Lachnospira sp.; assembly: GCA_910585095.1. Taxonomy (GTDB): domain Bacteria; phylum Bacillota; class Clostridia; order Lachnospirales; family Lachnospiraceae; genus Lachnospira. The sequence goes on along the minus strand of CAJUBU010000026.1, from coordinate 27,958 downwards.
AGATTATTTCATGTTCTGTGAATTATAGTTTTACTAAAAATTAAATTTTGTTATTAATACAACATGTGTATGATTCATTGTATAGTAAAGTATTTGCCTTTATTCCCGCGAGCAATGAGCCAAGTGCCATGCTTGCACGAGCATAAAGTCAGCAAGCTGACTTGGCGAATGCCGCGAGGGTCAAAGACCCCGTTGTTTGCAGCGGGGTCTTTGATTTAGAAAAGGTGTAATAGTGAGAGATAAATATGAATATTAAAATTATATGCGTTGGAAAAATTAAAGAAAAATTTTATAATCAAGCTGTTGAAGAATATGTAAAAAGGCTTTCAAGATACTGCAAACTTAAAATTATTGAAGTTGCTGATGAAAAGACGCCTGATAATGCAAGCGCTGCCATGAATAGTGCAATCAAGTTAAAAGAGGGGCAACGAATACAGTCTTGCATAGAGTCTAATGAATATGTGATTGCTTTGTGTATTGAAGGAAAACAGCTTGATTCTGTTGAATTGTCAAATCAAATCAATCAATTAGGAATTGAGGGTAAAAGCAATATTACGTTTGTGATAGGTGGCTCGTTAGGATTAGCACAAACTGTTGTTGAAAGGGCAGATTTTTGTCTGAGTTTTTCTAAAATGACCTTTCCTCACCAGTTAATGCGCGTGATTTTATTGGAACAAATTTATCGCGCATATAAAATTATACAGAACGAACCATACCATAAATAAAAAAGCCTATGTTGTGTTTTATATTTATAAAAAATATGTTTATAAATATAGAATATAGTGTAGGCTTAAAAATTTTTTGTATAGTATTTGTTTGAGATTCAAAGGTTAGATAAGATATAGAATTGAAGAAAGGGAGAAAATATGTTATTATCTTTGTACAGAAAAAATGTAGTTTGTGCATAATAATAGGATATTTTATAGGTAGAATTTTGCTAAATGAATGAGGCGATATATGAAAAAAAATGAACAAATGGTTTTTGATTTATTTGGTTTACTTGATAAGCAAGACAATAACACTTTTAATATTGAAGATAACAGTACTACAATAAAGAAAGATATTTTATTTCCTACAATGGATTTTTCAACATTATTTTCAAATATTCCAAATATAGAAACGATTGACAATGGTTATTCTATGGCAATTCTTGGGGATAGTTTATTTGTTCTTAGACAAATAAAAGAGAAATGTTTCAGAAAAATATAATGTTCTTTGTCGAATTGTATGGACTTATGATAGTTGTGGAGTTCAGTCAAAAAAAATGTTTGGCTCACTTTATGAGCCTATACTTATGATTAGTAAAACTCAAAAAGCAAAATATACATTTAATTGTTCAGATATTTTGGTTGAAGCAAAAACAGGAGCAGAAAGAAAATTAATTGATTATAGAAAGAATCCACCCCAGCCTTATAATACAAAAAAGATACTAGGCAATGTTTGGGATTTTAGTCGTGTTCGGTATAAAATGAATGAATATGAAAATCATCCAACACAAAAACCAGAAGCATTATTAGAACGGGTTATTAAAGCTTCATCAAATGCAGGAGATATTATTCTTGACCCATTTTCAGGTTCTTTTACAACATCGGCTGTTGCCGTTCGATTAGGGCGTTATGCAATAGGAATTGATTTAAATGAGGAGTATTTTAAAATTGGCGTTCGTAGAACAGGAATATCAACAGAATATAAAGGGCAAAAACTTATTAAGGAAAAAGTACGTAAAACAAATGCAAAATCAAAGTATGTTAGAGGTTAAATTATGAAAATAACAGAAGATTTTATAAAAGAGATATTAAAGGAGGATTATTCTGATGATTTTCAAAGGATATATGATAATAATTTTTTATTACAATATCTTGATAAGAAAATTCTTGATAAGAAAATGAAAGCTGTTCATGGCAATAGTAAAACAAGAAGAAGTTTGGCAAATATATATGCTATTTATTCTATTTTGCATTTTTATATAGATGATTATTTTAATAAGCCACAAGAATATAGACAATTTGGCGGTTATGATTACATGTGTCTTTTTAATTTTTATCGTGGATTATATGGTGGTACTAAATTATAAAATCATGCTTTAAATTCTCGTGTAAATGGAGAATTTAAGAACAAATTTCCACAAATATCAAATGACTTGATTATTGCGGATAATGGCAAATATCTTTTACATATTGATTATCTTTATGTGGGGGATAGGGATATAAGTAAAACAGCTTGTAAAATAATAGAAAAATATATTGATTTACTTATTGCAAAAGATTATTCGTTAATAAATGTTTTAAAGCAGATGCAAAAACTAACAAATTATTCAGAAAAAAAGCAGCAGATAAATTCTTTATTAGTAGAGGATGCTGAAGCACGTATTTTTGAAATAATTAGTTATGCAATATTAAAGAATCATTATAAAAATATGGATGTTTATTTTGGCTATTCACTTGATGCTATACATAAAGAAAAATTGCAATTATATAAAACTGGAAGAACGAATGCTAATGATGGTGGTATTGATTTTGTTATGCGTCCAGTGGGACGTTTCTTTCAGGTTACAGAAGTTGATAATTATGACAAATATTTGCTTGACATTGACAAGGTTATGCACTTTCCTATCAGTTTTGTGATAAAGACCAAATTATCAAAAGAATATATTTTGTATAAACTTAATGAATATATTGATGTTCGAGCGAATGGTATGCGTATAATTGAGGAACGTTATCACAAAGCTATTGAAGAAATTATAACAATAAATGAATTGCAGCAATGGATAGCGGAACTTAATAATAATGATATTGATAATATTATTCGTGATATTGATATTTATTATAAATTTGAAATGAATATAGATATAGGTCATGATAATAATTGAAAAAGGAAGCTATAAATGTATTATAAAAATGCTTATTTAATTTTTTATTCTCAAAATGAAGAGGAGTTGCATGAAATTGTACAAACACATATTAACACACTTTCTTACAATTTAGCGTGGGATTTTAAAATTATAAAAGAACAAGAAGGATTGGAATATAAAACAACGGTACTATTTAAGTATGATGGCTCAATATGTGCATTAAAAGCAATTGGAAAGCTACATTTTGGGTATGTTGGGTGGAAATATCGCAGAGAATGGCATTTTGTATAATAGTTATTTGGTTAGCATTTTGAATATAAGTATTAAATAAGGTAGTCAAGGAGGTAATAATTATGAATATTGGATTTTATTTTTGTATTATTTTAGTTCCTTGTTTTGCAATTATGGGTTTACTTTTTGCAATACTGAAAGAAAAATCTGCAAAATTTGTTTCTGGATTTAATGCGTTGTCTAAAGAAGAACAATCTATGTATGATAAGGCATATATAGCGAAAGATATGCGTAACTCTTGCTTTTTATGGGCAACTATTATGTTGATTGGCTCTTTGTTATCTTATTTTTTAACATCATATTTTGCGATAGCAGCTTATATTATTTGGGGAATTTTATTTTTTAAAGATGTGCATATGGATGCAAAAAAAGCGTTTGAAAAATATTTAATCAAAAAAAGTGTTTGAAAATGTGTAGATTTCATAAAAAATAATTATAAATTTATAATATAAAGAACTATTTTATAAATATTATAATACTCTTTAATATGTAGATTGTAAAAAATTTTAATGTGAAAATCAGTAAAAATAAATTTTTAACTTTAGTGTGAAATATCGAACCTAAATTGCAATTTTTGTATTTCTGTGTGATAATAATTATACTTGTACTCAAACAAAAAAGAATATGTAAAAGTTAAATCGGAGGATAACTATGAATAAGCAACAATTAGCAGCAAAAATATGGGAATCTGCAAATAAAATGCGTTCCAAAATTGAAGCAAATGAATACAAGGATTATATATTAGGTTTTATTTTTTACAAATTCTTGTCTGAAAAAGAAATAAAGTATCTTAAAGAAAATGATTGGACAGATGAATATTTACCAGAATTAACAGAAGAAGATATAGAAATCGTAGAGAGTGTTCAGAAAAATTTAGGCTATTTTATTTCATATGAAAATCTTTTCTCAACTTGGCTTGAAAAAGGCAGAGATTTCAGTGTGCAAGATGTTCGTGATGCTCTTTCTGCATTTAGCCGTCTTATTAACGCCACACATAAAAAAGTATTTGAAGGTGTTTTTGATACATTGCAGACAGGTCTTTCAAAACTTGGAGATAGTTCGGCTTCACAGTCGAAAGCTATCAGCGACCTTATCCACTTGATTAAAGATATTCCAATGGATGGAAAGCAAGATTATGATGTTTTAGGTTTTATATATGAATATCTTATTAGTATGTTTGCAGCCAATGCAGGTAAAAAAGCTGGAGAGTTTTACACTCCTCATGAAGTGTCTTTATTGATGTCAGAGATTGTTGCAGACCACTTAAAAGACAGGACAGAAATTAAGATTTATGACCCTACAAGTGGCTCAGGTTCATTGCTTATCAACATAGGTAAAAGTGTTTCTAAATTCATTGAAAACGAAAATAATATTAAATACTATGCTCAGGAATTAAAACAAAATACATACAATTTAACACGTATGAATTTAGTTATGCGTGGTATTCTTCCAGATAATATTGTTACACGAAATGCAGATACGTTGGAGGATGATTGGCCATTTTTTGATGAAAATGACCCTATTGGAACTTATGACCCTGTTTATGTAGATGCAGTTGTATCGAATCCACCTTACTCTCAGGTTTGGAATCCTACAGATAAGGAAACCGACCCTCGTTATACTCGTTTTGGTCTTGCTCCAAAAGGAAAGGCTGATTATGCTTTTTTGCTTCACGACCTTTTTCATGTAAAGAGTGATGGTATTATGACAATCGTTCTTCCACATGGTGTATTGTTTCGTGGTGGAGAGGAAGGCGAAATTCGTAAAAATTTAATTGAGCAGAATCATATTGATGCAATAATTGGCTTGCCAGCTAATATATTTTTTGGAACAGGTATTCCAACAATTATTATGGTTTTAAAGCAAAAACGAACAAATACCGATGTTTTAATTGTTGATGCCTCAAAAGGATTTATTAAGATTGGTAAAAATAATAAACTTCGTGCTTCTGATATTAAAAGAATTGTCGATGTGATTATAAAGCATGAAAGTGTAAAAAAATTTTCCAAAGTAGTGAGCAGAGATGAAATCAGAAAAAATGAATATAACTTAAATATTCCAAGATATGTGGATTCATCAGAAACCGCTGAGTCTTGGGATATTTACGCATCCATGTTTGGCGGTCTTCCGCTTTCAGAAATTGACGAACTTTACCAATATTGGTTAGCGTTTCCATCATTGAAAGACTATTTATTTGAAAATACATCTTCAAATTATTGCAGACTTAAAATTGAAAATGTTAAAAATATGATTCAAAAACACAGTGATATTCAGGCGTTTGCAAATAATTTCCAAAATGCTTTTAACGGATTTGATAGTTATTTAAGTGATGAACTAATAGAGAATATGGACACGTTAAATATATCTAAAATGGAAGCTGTATTGTCTGCAAATATTTTTGAGCGTTTAAAAGATATTCCTTTGATTGATAAGTATGAAGCATATCAATTGCTTGATGATGACTGGACAAAGATAGCTGTGGATTTAGAGATTATTCAGACAGAGGGATTTGCTGTTACAAAGAAAGTAAATCCTAATATGGTTTTGAAAAAACAAGGCGGCAGGGAGCAGGAAGTTCAGGATGGGTGGATTGGATATATTATTCCATTTGACTTAATTCAATCAACGCTCCTTTGGAAAGATAAACAAGCATTAAAAGAAAAAGAAAATCGTCTTGCTGAAATCGCTTTAAAATACGAAGAATTACTTGATTCATTAACAGAGGAAGAAAAAGAAAATGATTTTGTAAATGATGCAAAGGATAGTTTTGTTGCTGCTGAAATTAAGAAAGCACTTAAATTGGATAGTATTGAGCCTGAAACAAAGGACAAACTTCGCTCTGTAAACACTCTTATTTTAGAGGAAAAAGATTTGAAAGCAGCAATTAAAAAAGATTCGATACTCCTTGAAATAAAAACAAAAGAAACGATTGAAAATCTTTCGGATGAACAAGTAATAGAGTTTCTTAAAGATAAATGGATAAGTCCTCTTGTAGAAAATTTGATGAAATTACCAGACAATGTTGTCAATGAATTGGTTTCTAAGATTGATACTCTTGCAAAGAAATATGAAACAACATTTGCAGAAATTGAAACACAGATTGCAGAGACAGAAGCAACACTTTCAGCAATGATTGATGAACTGGAAGGCAATGAATTTGATATGCTCGGGCTTGCTGAATTTAAGAAATTACTTGGAGGTGTGCAAAATGAGTAGAGAAAATGCAAAACCTCAAATACGATTTAAGGGGTTTAGTGAAGATTGGGAAAGGCGGAAGTTGATTGATGTTTGTGATTATGTTGATTATAGAGGTAAAACGCCAACTAAAACTGATTTGGGAGTTTTCCTTGTAACAGCTAAGAATGTTAAAGATGGATATATAGATTACGAGACTTCACAAGAATATATTTCTGAGAATGATTATGAAAAAATAATGCACAGAGGTAAGCCAGAAATTGGAGATGTGCTTATTACTACAGAAGCACCTTGTGGCAATGTAGCTCAAGTAAATAGAACAAATATAGCATTGGCGCAGCGAATTATAAAGTATCGTGGACATAGTAATGTTGTAAATAACACATACCTAAAACATTACTTATTATCTCCAGAATTTCAGAGCCTGTTAAGTGCAAAAAGTTCAGGAGGAACAGTTCAGGGAATAAAGGGAAGTATACTTCATCAACAGAAAATTAAATATCCAAAGTACAAAGAACAGATGAAAATAGGACAGCACTTAAATACTCTTGACTGCCTTATCACCCTTCATCAGCGTAAATATGATAAATTGCACCATATTAAAAAATCTATGCTTGAAAAAATGTTTACGAAAAATGGCTGTAATGTTCCAGAAATACGTTTTAAGGGATTTACTGATGTTTGGGAAAAGCGTAAGCTGGGAGAGATTGGTCAAACATATACTGGACTATCAGGTAAAATAAAAGAAGATTTTGGACATGGGCAGGCTAATTTTGTAACTTATATGAACGTGTTTTTAAATCCTGTGACAGATACTGAAATGATAGAACCAATAGAAATTGATCCAAAGCAAAATGAAGTTGAAGTTGGAGATGTATTTTTTACGACTTCATCAGAAACACCTGAAGAAGTTGGAATGTCCTCTGTTTTAATTGAAAAACACGGAAAAATCTATTTGAATAGTTTTTGCTTTGGTTTTCGACCTACTGAAAAATTGGACAGTTTCTTTTTTGCATATTTGCTACGTTCGCAATCAATAAGAGAAAGAATTACTTTATTTGCGCAAGGTATTTCACGATATAACATTTCCAAAAATAAAGTGATGGAAATTGAAATTTCAACTCCATCAACTCAAGAACAACAATTACTTGGAGAGTATTTTGAAACCCTCGACCACCTCCTCACCCTTCATCAGCGCAAATTAGAAAAACTAAAAAACATCAAACAATCCATGCTTGAAAAGATGTTTGTTTAGGCAAATTAGAACATAAGGCAATAAGAAAGAAAAGAGGACAACAATAAAGCAGCGCAGAAATGGGGAAATTTTATGGCATTGGAAAATAAATTGAATATTACGGACTCATCAGAACTTGCTCGTGTTGAGGAGAAAGTTAGCAAAATAAAAGCTATTGAACTTTTTGAAAGAGGATTGCTTGATACTTTAGAAGTTGGAACATTTGAGGCATTATCGAAAATTCATAAATATTTATTTGATGAGATTTATGAATTTGCTGGACAAATAAGAGCCATAAATATTGCAAAAGGCAATTTTCGTTTTGTTCCTGTTATGTATCTTGAATCGGCACTTGCCAATATTGAAAAAATGCCGCAATCTACATTTAACGAAATTATCGAAAAATATGTAGAAATGAATGTTGCTCATCCATTTCGTCAGGGCAACGGACGAAGTACAAGAATATGGCTTGATATGATTTTGAAAAAAAATTTAAAAATGGTTGTTGACTGGAATAAAATTGATAAAGAAAATTACCTTTTAGCAATGGAAAGAAGTCCTATTAAAGATATTGAAATTAAATTTTTGTTAAAAGAAGCATTAACAGATAAAATTAACGACTGTGAAATTTATATGAAAGGTATTGATGCAAGTTATCATTATGAAGGGTATCATGTTTTCAAAACGGAAAATATTCAAAACGAAAAATATTAAAAATGAGGGTTAAACTCTTTAGCCTAAAAAGGAGAAAAAAATGACGATTTTTAATAAAGAAGCAGAATTTGAAGAAGCTTTAATAAAAATCTTATCTGAAAAAGGATGGGAAAAAGAAGTGCTTAAAAATTACTCCGAAAAAGATTTGCTACAAAATTGGGCAAATATACTCTATGAAAATAATAGAGATATTGACCGGTTGAATGACTATCCGCTTACTGATAGTGAAATGCAGCAAATTTTGGAGCAGATAGCAAATTTAAGGACTCCTTTGAAATTAAATGGCTTTATTAATGGAAAGAGTGTTTCTATTATTCGTGATAATCCAGATGATAAACTTCATTTTGGTAAAGAAATTAGTTTGAAAATATATGACCGTAGAGAAATTTCAGCTGGACAGAGCCGATATCAAATTGTTTCGCAGCCTAAGTTTCCTGCTAAGTCCAAATTGTTAAATGACCGTAGAGGGGATTTAATACTTTTGATTAATGGTATGCCAGTCATTCATATTGAATTAAAAAAGAGTGGTGTTCCAGTTAGTCAAGCCTGTGAGCAGATTAAGAAATATTCGCATGAAGGAGTCTTTACAGGCTTGTTTTCTTTGGTGCAGATATTTGTGGCAATGGAGCCAAATGAAGCAGTTTATTTTGCAAATCCAGGTTCTGATGGGAAATTTAATCCAGATTATTATTTTCATTGGGCAGATTACAATAATGAACCAATAAACGAATGGGACAAGGTCGCTTCCACGCTTCTCTCGCTTCCTATGGCTCATCAGTTAATTGGTTTTTATACCATTGCAGATGATTCCGATGGTGTGTTAAAGGTAATGCGTAGTTATCAATATTTTGCTGCAAGTGCAATTTCTGATAAGGTATCAAAAACTAAGTGGGAACATAACAATCAACTTGGCGGCTATATATGGCATACCACTGGTTCGGGAAAAACAATGACAAGCTTTAAATCAGCACAGTTAATTGCAAGTTCTAAAGATGCAGATAAAGTTATTTTTTTAATGGATAGAATTGAACTCGGTACACAGTCACTTAAAGAATATCGTAACTTTGCTGATGAAAATGAAGATGTTCAGGCAACAGAAAATACAGGCGTTCTTATTACAAAATTAAAAAGCACTGACCCTGCTAATACATTGATTGTTACTTCAATTCAGAAAATGAGTAATATTAAATATGAAGCAGATGGATTAAAAACAAGTGATATTCAATGTATTAATGAAAAGCGTATTGTTTTTATTGTCGATGAAGCACATCGCTCCACTTTTGGAGATATGCTTATCACCATTAAAACGACATTTCCAAAAGCAATTTTCTTTGGTTTTACTGGAACTCCAATTCAAGAAGAAAATCAAAAGAAAAAGAATACTACAACAACTATTTTTGGCAATGAATTACATAGATATAGTATTGCAGATGGTATTCGTGACAAGAATGTTCTTGGATTTGACCCATATAAAGTATTGACTTTTAAAGATAAAGATATACGCAAAGTGGTAGCATTAGAAAAAGCAAAGGCTGCTACAGAAAAAGAAGCTATTTGTGACCCAGTAAAAGAAAAAGTTTACTACAAATATATGAATGCAGCTCAAGTTAAAATGGCAGGGCATTTTGACAATAAAGGCAAATATATGAAAGGTATTGAGGATTATATTCCAACTATTCAGTACCAAACACAAGAACATACAACTTGTGTTGTTCAAGATATTTTGGGAAATTGGGCAACACTTAGTCATAATAGTAAATTTCATGCAATTTTTGCTACAAGCAGTATTCCAGAGGCAATCCATTATTATCGAATGATACGAAAAGCAAAACCTGAATTGAAAGTTACAGCTTTATTTGACCCTAATATTGATAATAATGGCGGTGCTATTTTTAAGGAAGAAGGTCTTGTAGAAATTATTGAGGATTATAATAAACAATACGATCAAGATTTTAAAATTCCCACCTTTGCAAAAATGAAAAAGGATATAGCCGCTCGTTTGGCACATAAAAAACCGTATGAAAGAGTTGCAAATGAACCTGACAAACAGATTGATTTGCTTATTGTCGTTGACCAAATGCTAACAGGGTTTGACTCAAAGTGGATTAACACACTTTATATGGATAAAATTCTTTTATATGAGAATATCATTCAAGCTTTTTCCCGAACAAACCGTTTATTTGGTCCAGATAAGCCATTTGGTACAATCCGATATTACCGTAAGCCCCATACAATGGAACGCAATATCAATGATGCTGTTAAATTATATTCAGGAGATAAGCCATTAGGTTTATTTGTCCAGCATCTTAAAGAAAATTTACAGATGATGAATGATTTGTTTATGGATATATCGGAGTTGTTTAAAAATGCTGGAATTGACAATTTTGAAAAACTGCCAAGCGATATAACTGTATGCAGAAAATTTGCAAAAGCTTTTAATGATTTTAACGGTTATTTAGAAGCTGCAAAGATTCAAGGGTTTAAGTGGGATATATCTTCTTATACTGATAAAGAAACGAATGAGATTATCAAAATGGTTTTTGATGAAAATATTTATTTGGTTTTAGTTTTGCGATATAAAGAATTAAGCAGTAATAGTGATGAAAGCGGTAGAAATGATGATGTTCCATATGACCTTGTGGGATATATTACAGAAATTGACACTGGAATGATTGATTCTGATTATATGAACTCGCGATTTGAAAAGTATATAAAATTACTTCATATTGAGGGAACAACTAAAGAAGCTCTTGAACAAGCTGAAACACAATTACATAAAACATTTGCTACATTATCACAAGAAGAACAAAAGTATGCTAACATTTTTTTACATGATATTCAAAGAGGAGATATTGAAATTTCAGAAAGTAAAACTTTGCGCGACTATATTAACGAGTATTTAATAAAAGCAAAAGATGACCAAATTCATAGAGTTGCAACAGCTTTGGGTGTTGATGAAGAAAAACTGCGCAATCTTATGAGTTTGAAACTTAACTCCACGAATATCAATGAATTTGGAAGATATGACGAATTGAAAAAAACAGTAAATAAAGAGAAAGCAAAGGAATATTTTGAACAGATAGAGGGAGCAAAGATAATACCACCTAAAGTCAATGTCAAAGTTGATAATTTGCTTCGTGCGTTTATTCTTGGCAGTGGAATAGAAATATCAATGCCTGAAAGTAATGATTAAATATGTAAAAATATTGAAAGAGGCTGTTGCAAAAAGAATTTCAAGTGCTATATATAGTTTTATTTTACCATTATAATTACTATATGTAGCATAAAATTTCTATTTTGCAACAGCCTCTTTCATTGAATTTAATCGTTTATTCTTATCAATTCAATTCCTTTATTTTTTCCAAGATTACGACTATATAATTTTTCATATGAATTATTCCAGTGTTCATGTACGCCTAGATTTAACACATTATTTCCTTGATTATCAGTATAAATAGTATCTGATGGTGCGTTTGTCACAAGTCCAGCTTCGTGCAGATAATTTTCACTGCTAATATCTTTTGCCGCATAATTATTTTCTATAATGGTAGGTTCATTGATAAGAAAATCTGCACCAACCGAATCAATTGCAACAGGGTCTTGTGACACAAAAATACTAGAAGTATAATTTCCATTAAATGGCGACTGCTGCCATTTGGCATTTTTTCCAGTAATGAAAGCGCCTTCACTTGGGGCGCAGATAATGGCATCAAGCATATATAGAACAGTTTTTCCGCCTAAATCAGCATTTGCCATTAAATCGGTTAATGGGCTGTAAATGCCCATTTCATTTTTTGTCAGCCATTGATGTAAATTTGCTCCCTCTGGTGGTCGTAGGGTATTTCCATTGATAAGCTATGCCCTTTTAGATTGGCAAGATTAATAACATAGGTTGCCTCTGTAACACAGGTTGGGAGATAATTTATTTTTCCGCTAAATGAATAAGACCAGTGGATAGGTGTCTGTTCGTCGGCAATACCATTGTTTCTGCCTATAAAATGGATTCCTTGCAGTTCATTTTGTGTACACATTTCTACCATATAGTTTGGAAATATGCGCGAGACATCATAAACGGTAATATCGGAAGGATTGACACCGCCTTCCTGTACGAGGGATAGCAACAATGTTTTTAAAAGGACAGGATTGGTGTAACTCATCTGAGTTTTTCCAGAAAAGTCATCATCAAATACGCCAGAACCATTAATATTGGCTTTGATGGCAATTTTTTCGCCTTTGATATAACCATTATTTTTATTGTGAGATTTTTTATTTTCTGTAAACAGTGCAGACCATCCTTCTTTAGCCGTTTCTTTACCGCCAAGTGAAGCAATACTTTGATTGACCATCTGTAATATAATATTTTCATTAAAATGAGTTGGTTCCCACCAATAACCATTACCGTCCCATTCAACCGAATCTGGATTGTGCGACCAAACAACACGACCAGGCATAACGCCAATTCCTGTGCCATAAGGTTCATGGTAAGGATATGCACCATCATAAGGAGCATGTGTATCGGATTCATCTGGCTGTTTGGCAATACCAAGCTCAACCTTGATACCAGCAAGATATTTCATCAGAAGAACAGCATCGCTTGTGTTGATAGTGCCATCAAGATTGACATCGCCTGCAATGGCGTCTATATTAATATTCAGACCAGCAAGATGTTTTTTCATAACAACACCATCACCTACATTGACCGACCCATCACCGTTGATATCACCATATTGAATGGTAACTTTATTCTGTTGGTTATCGTTCATTGGTTCATCTCCATATATAGTACTAGTATTTTTAATAGTTTTTATTAAAAATAGAACGGCAAGTGATAGTGTTGTAAAAATGATTATAAATAGAATTTTTTTAAAAGGTTTTTTCATAATTCCTCATATTTATTTTTACAAGCAATAAGTTAAATGTTCTTAAAATGAACTTTTGATTAATTGGAGTATGTTAGCAAAGCTATAAAAGATAAATATATTCTAGTTTAGCGATATGATTTGTCAAAAATACCAGCACATTCCTCATCAGACATTGGGCAAGGATTGGCTAAAAACAGTCCGCCCATTGTTTCCCTTGCATTGACAGCTAATGTCATGGATTCATCTGGAGTAAAACCATAATCGCTCATTTTTAAATCATCTACGCCGCAGTCTTTTTGCAATTGTACAAGGGCTGTAATAAAATCTTCTGGTTTATCGGCGTTTGAAATACCCATTGCTTTTGCCATCTTAATAAATTGCTCATCACAGGCGTGTTTTTCAATAAAAAATTCAGCAAATGCTTTAGAAATCATAATAAGACCAGCGCCGTGCGGCAAATTGTGATGGTACGCACTCATGGCATGTTCCATTGAATGTTGTGCAGTAGTGCAGGTAAGCTGCATAGTAATGCCTGCAATAGTGCTGCCATAGGCAACCGCTTCTCTGGCTTCTAAATCATCTCCATTTGCAACAGCACGTGGAAGATATTTTGTGATATATTCAATAGCAGAGAGCGCAATGGTTTCACTAAGAATATTGACACCGTTTGAAATCATGACTTCCGTATTGTGAAATAGTGCATCAAAACCTTGATAAGCAGTATATTTTGGAGGAACAGTTTTCATTAGCTCAGGGTCAACAATAGCTAACACAGGTACTAATTCTGGATAGCCAAATCCTATTTTTTCATTGGTTTGGTGATTGGAAATAACACCCCAGCAGTTGATTTCAGAACCTGTACCAGATGAGGTTGCAATAGTAACGATAGGCAAACCAGAATTGACAAGTGGCAACCCTTTTCCAGTGCCACCATTTACATAGTCCCATAAATCGCCAGGATTGGTTGCCATAGCGGACACAGCAACAGCAGAATCCAATACCGCGCCGCCGCCCAGTGCAACAATAAAATCACAGGCATTTTCTTTAGCGATGGCAGCAGCTTCCATCACAACCTCTTTTGATGGATTTTCATGGATATTGTCACAGACAACATAGTCTACATAAGCTTTTTTAAGCTGCTCTTGAACACGGTCAAGCGTGCCGTAAGTTTTTACCGATTTGCCACTTGAAATAAGAAGCAAAGCCTTTTTACCTGGCATTTTTTGATTGCTTAATTCATTTAGCGTACCTGCTCCAAAAATAAGATTGGTTGGATTGTTAAAATTAAAATTCATATTCATAATAATTCTCCATTCTATAATTATAATTTATTTAAGTAATGGTGATAACTAGTATAGTATTTTATTTTGCAGTAATTCTGCTATTATTGTATAAAAGAAGATATAAAATAGCAAATACCTAGTTTGAAAGTAATAATATGCTTTATGGGCATATCATAAATGTATATAGAATGAAAAATATAAAAATGATATATTAAAGCGGATATTTACAATCCGCTTTGTCATTTGCTTATAATTTTATTGTCGTTTTGTGCCATTTTTTAAACAGTCAAGTCTTATTTTTCTTTGGTAAGGTTAAATTAATATTAATATTGTCTTTATGGTTTAACGGTATCATCTAGGAAAAGTTAAGGTAATAGAAGTCCCTTTTCCCACAATGCTATCCACTTTAATTTTAGCATGATGTATTTTAGCAGCATGTTTTACAATAGATAAACCAAGTCCTGTGCCGCCGACTTCTTTAGAATGGCTTTTATCAACCCGATAGAAGCGTTCAAAGATACGTTCTTGATGTTTCGCAGGGATACCAATTCCAGTATCATGGACAGAAAATATAATTTCTGTATTGGTGTTTTGTATATTTATAGTTACATTTCCATTTTCATGATTATATTTAATTGCATTGTCAATCAGGTTATAAATAATACTGTATAAAAGTTGTGCAATACCATTAAGAACAGCAGATGACCCCAATAATTTTAATGTAATATGAGCGGCTTTTGCTTCCGTTTCTAAACTGTTCATTGCTTTTTTAGTTAATTCATAAAGGTCAACATTTTCGCGTTCCACATCATTTGCACTTTCATCAAGGTGAGAAAGACTAATAATATCTTCTACCAGATGAATCATGCGCTGTGCTTCATCATAAATTTTGGTGGCAAAAGGAATACAATCTTGTTTTTTTACCATATCATTTTTTAAAAGCTCTGCATAGCCAGAAATAGAGTGCAGCGGCGTTTTTAATTCATGGGAAACATTCGCAGTAAATTCACGGCGTATCTGTTCAGCTTTTTCTTTTTCGGTCACATTAAAAAAACACAAAGCTGCCCCTTTTGTAATATGTTCTGAAATAATGGGATTGGCATCTATCTGGTAGCTTTCACCCTGCAATACAATAATGCGTTTTCCAGTTTCACCCTGCAAAGCGTTTGAAAGCAATTCCTGCAAGTCCAAATTTCGGTTTAACGATAAAATATCAGCGCCAATACAATCATTGTTGGCATCAAGCAGTTTTTTTGCAGCAGGGTTGATGCTAAGAATTTTCCCTTTCTGGTTTAATAAAATCATACCTTCATTCATATTTTCAATAATAGTATTTAGTTCATTTTCTTTTTGAAGAAGCGTTATTTTTTGTTGATACAGTTGTTTGTGCTGGCTGTCAATACGTCTTAAAAGCGGTGAGAGTTCGTCATATCCTTCATTGGATAGTGGATAGTCAAGATTAATTTCATTAAACGGCTGAACGATTTTTTTTGAAACCCGAGTTGCCAAAAGAATAGAAAGAAGTAGCGCCACACCAAATATAATACAAATTGGCGGCACCATACCTAAAAGCAGCGTTAAAATAGAATGTTGAAATATAGAAAGCCTTAGTATGGTGCCATCAGGAAGTTTTTTTGCAGAGTATAAGTAGCGTTTAAATAACGTTTCAGAATAGCGTTTGCTTTCTCCATACCCTGTGGAAAGAGCCTCTTTTATTTCTTCTCGTTCTAAATGATTTTCCATTTGGCTGCTGTTGGATTCACTGTCATATAAAACCATACCATCAGCATCAATCCATGTAATACGATAATTGGATATATCTAAATTTTTAAAATAGTCTATTCCTTCATTGGTAACGCCCTGTGCTGCAAGATTTGTCTGCATTTTAAGCTGTGCTTGCTCAATCGTTGAAAAATAGTTATATAATGCTCCCATAATCAATAGGATAGAAGCAAGAAAAACTGTAATTGCAACAAGACAGATAGAACGAAAAATACGTTTAGTCATGTTTAACCTCCATTCGATAGCCAACGCCTCGCACCGTTTCAATATAATTACCACATTCGCCAAGTTTGGTGCGAAGTGTGCCAATATGAACATCAACGGTTCTCGTTTCACCGATATAATCGATTCCCCACACAATTTCAAGAAGCTGGTCACGAGTAAATACGCGACCACAGTTTTCCATAAGCGTGCGAAGTAATTTATATTCTTTTAATGTTAGCTGGATACGCTCACCTTTGACAAGAACAAGATAGGTTTCTAAATTTAATTCTAAATTGCCTATATGTAGGCATTTTGTTGTTTCTTTTGGAGTAGTGCGGCGCAGCACAGCTTTGATATGAGAAAGCATTTCCATCATGCCAAATGGCTTGGCAAGGTAATCATCAGCGCCTAAGTCCAAACCAAGAACTTTGTCATATTCCATTCCTTTAGCCGTTGCCATAATAATAGGGATATCGGCAGTATCGGTTTTGGCGCGCAGTTTTTTTAAAATAGTGATACCGTCCTCGCCAGGAAGCATAATATCAAGCATAATAAGCTGTGGCAGTTCGGTGCAAAGAGCGTTAAAAAGGTCAACGCCATTGACAAATCCTTTTGCCTCAAAACCAGCAGAATGTAATGTATATATCATTAAATCACGTATTCCATTGTCGTCTTCCACACAAAAAATCATAGTTATCAATCCTCCATATGAGTTCCTGTAATAGAAAATAAAACCCATTTTGCGATATTGACAGCATGGTCGCCAATACGCTCAAAATATTTTGCAATCATTAAAAGGTCAATCGCATATTCACCGTCTGTTTCTGGCTTGCTAAATAAGTCAATCAGCATTTTTTTAACCTTATCAAAAAATGAATCGACAACATCATCGTAATCAATAACCGCTTTTGCCATCTGCATATCCTTTTTTACAAAGGCATCAATACTGTCTGTTACCATTTTAATAACAGCAACCGACATATCATAAATAACTTGTGTGCTATCCGTAGAGCGAATATTTGCCAATGTGATAATTTCAGCAATATCAGCCGATTGGTCTCCAATTCGTGCCATATCAGTCACCATTTTTAATGCAGATGAGACCATTCGTAAATCTTTTGCCACAGGCTGCTGCTGTAACAATAGTTTTAGACACCGATTTTCAATTTCTCGTTCTTTTTCGGCTATTTGTGCAGAAAGATGAAAAACAGTGTCTGCTAATTCTGGTTTTCCTTTCGTAAGAGCATTAGCAGATAATTCAATTGCATTTTCGCAGAATGCTCCCATTGTAATTAATTCTTTATTTAATAAATCAAGTTGTTCGTCAAATTTAGAGCGCATTATCCAAACCTCCCTGTAATATAATCTTCTGTTCGCTTATCATGCGGCATCGAAAAGATTTGTTCTGTTTTTCCAGACTCAATCAATTCACCGAGTAAAAAAAATGCTGTTTTATCGGATATGCGGACAGCCTGCTGCATATTGTGTGTCACAATAACAATTGTATAATTTTTCTTTAGCTGTGTTGTGAGTTCTTCTATTTTTGTTGTGGAAATAGGGTCAAGCGCGCTGGTTGGCTCGTCCATCAATAAAACTTCTGGTTCTACGGCTAGAGCGCGGGCAATACAAAGACGTTGTTGTTGACCGCCAGACATGCTAAGAGCGTTCTTTTTTAACCGGTCTTTGACCTCGTCCCAAATGGCGGCTGCCTTTAGGGAACGTTCCACAATTTCATCTAATGCTGCTTTAGAACGAACGCCATGTGTTCGCGGTCCAAAAGCAATATTATCATAAATGCTCATAGGAAAGGGGTTCGGTTTTTGAAAGACCATTCCTACACGTTTGCGAAGCAGATTAATATCCATATTGCTATAAATATCTTCGTCATCTAATAAGATAGTTCCCTTGATATGACAGTCTTCAACTAAATCATTCATGCGGTTTATGCTTTTTAGTAAGGTTGATTTTCCACAGCCAGAAGGACCAATTAAAGCAGTGATTTCATTAGTTTTTATTTGTAAATTAATATTTTTTAATGCTTGAAACGTATCATAAAATAAATTGAAATGTTCAATTGAGATTTTATTCATTTTTACTCCCATTTCTGCGCTGCTTTTTGTAAAAAAAGAACTAGTGTTCTTATCAATTTGTGACAAGCAGCACATAGACACAAATCTTGTGGTTAAAAATTTTAATTTTTAATCGTGTTTTTTCCTATTTTTTTTGCTATAAAATTAGAAACCATGTTGATAAAGATAACAACAATTAGTAATACAACAGCCGTAGCATACGTTTGATTGATATATAAGCCTTCCCCAGATAGGGCGTACATGTGTACGGATAATGTACGGGCGGAAGAAAATATAGTTGGTACAATTTCTGCAACGGTTCCAGCCGTAAATATTAATGCCGCCGACTCTCCGACAATTCGTCCAATGCCGAGTATTACACCAGAGAGTATGCCCGGAATAGCACACGGCAAAACAATTGAAAAGATAGTGCGCAATTTTCCAGCGCCAAGTCCAAAACTGCCTTCGCGGTAGCTGTCAGGCACATTTTTGAGGGCTTCTTGTGTTGTTCGCATAATAAGCGGCAAAATCATAATGCTTAACGTACAAGCACCAGATAATAAAGACAAGCCAAAGCCCAGATATTTGACAAAAAATAGAGACCCAAACAATCCATAAACAATGGATGGAATGCCAGATAACGTTTCCGTAGTCAAATTTATTATATGAACCACTTTATTTCCGCGCTGTGCATATTCTGCCAGATAAATGGCGGCGCTGATTCCCACAGGGACTGCAAAGAACAAAGACAGTACAATAATAAACAGTGTATTGACAAGGGCTGGCAGTAAAGACACATTTTTTGATGTGTATTTTATATCAAATAATTCGGGCGTCAAATGGGGAATGCCTTTTACCAAGATATATCCAATAATAAATAATAGCGCAATCATAGTGATACAAGCGGCTAGACACACCAAAAGAAATAATAAAAGGGATTTGGGGTCTTGTTTATAGCTATGCCATTTTTTGCTGAATAGGGTTGCCATTTATTTCACCTTCCTTTTAATGAGGGATAACGATAAATTAATCATTAAAATAAATACAAATAAAACGACTGCTGTGGCAATCAGCGCTTCACGGTGTAAATCCGTAGAGTATCCCATTTCTAACACAATGTTGGTTGTCAGCGTGCGAACGCCAGAGGTAATACGTTCAGGGATAATTGCCTGATTTCCTGCAACCATCATAACAGCCATAGTCTCACCAATCGCCCGCCCAATTCCTAAGACAACGCTTGAAAAAATACCGCTTTTGGCAGCAGGAAGAATGGTGAAAAATACACTTCGTTCATGGGATGCACCAAGTGCAATCCCCCCTTCATAGTAACTTTTTGGAACAGCGCGTATGGAGGTTTCAGATATACTGATAACAGTAGGCAGTATCATAAGTCCTAATAAAACAGATGCCGTTAAAACGCTCATGCCGCGTCCGCCAAAGGTTTCACGCACAAAAGGCACTAAAACAACCAAACCAAAGAAACCATATACAACAGATGGAATCCCTGCCATTAAATGAATTGCAGATTTCATTGGTTTATAGATGGATTTAGGGCAGAAGTATGCCATAAATACTGCCGTCAGTATACCAATTGGCACACCGATGAACAATGCGCCGGCGGTTACATAAAGAGAACCAATAATCATTGGAAAAATACCATAGAGATTATTAGCAGGTTTCCATGTCGTTCCAAACAGAAATTTAAAAATTCCGATTTCTTTTATTGCTGGAATACCGCTTGCAAACAAAAATATGCAGATTAAAATTACGGCTGCAATTGAAATACAAGCTGTCAGGAAAAAAAGAAATTTCATAGTTGTTTCTTTAAAATGCTTCATAAGTTTTACTCCTATGGTATAAATAGTCTTGGCAAGCTATACAAGTTTGCAGAGCAAACTTGTTTATGTGCAAAAAGAAGCTCTAAATTATGGTATCATATCGCTCCATCTTGTAGAGTTGCCTGTGAAAATATCTTTTACTTGTTCGCTGGTAAGTTCGTTTATAGGGTTATTGTTATTGATAATAACTGCAATACCATCCATTGCAATAACCGTAGGCGTTAATCCTTTGGCAAGTTCAGAATCTTTTAATTCTCGGGAAGCCATGCCAATATCACAAGTTCCGTCAATGGTGTCGGACATTCCAGTAGAAGAGTCGCTTTGCTGAATTTCAATCGTAATATCAGGATTTTTTTCAAGGTAAGATTCTTTCAGTTTTTCCATAACGGGTGTTACAGAGCTTGAACCAGCTACAACAATCTTACCAGAAACATTCTTACGATTGTAAGATTCCCCATTTGCTATGGAAACATAACCATTATTTTCAATAATTGTTTGACCGTCTGCACTCATAATAAAATCAATAAAGTCTTGTGCAGGTTCACTGATGTCTTTTTTTGTAGCAATATTAAAAGGACGGGCAATTTTATAAATACCATTTTTGATATTTTCCATTGTAGCATCTGCACCGTCAATGGAGATAGCTTTTACCATATCATTCATAGAGCCAAGCGAAATATAGCCAATGGAATATAAATCTCCAGCGATAGTCATTATCATAACAGAGGTCGAATTTGTAACGGCTGCTAAATTTGTTGTATAGTCAAATTTTTCACCATTATTGTTTTTTTGTTCAATGCCAAACAATTCTACAAATGCACCGCGTGTTCCAGAACCGTCCTCACGGGTAAGAGTATGGATTTCTTTTTCTTTGTTAAAAGGGTCGTTTGCATTATTGCCGCATCCAGTTATCAGGAATAGGATAAGAATGCTTGAAAGTACAAGTGTTATGTGCTTTATTTGTTTTTTCATTGTTTCATGCTCCTTTCATGTCCCCATAGCTTATTGTGGGGGATTTGACTTTTTGTTTTGAATTTACAGTCTTATCATATAAAAGTAATATCAAATCGAATATCGTGTTATTGTAAAATCAATGTAAAATTTAAATTTAAATTGGAAAAATAAAACAAAATTATTTACAAATTATGGCAAAAAAATGTTTTTTTAGGCAAATAAGAGGGTTTATGGAAACATTTAGGCAAAAAAATCACCATTTAGGGTAATTACATTGATTGAGTTCTTTCTTTTCTATATAATTTTATAAAGTTTGTTTTTTAAGAAAAAGCAATAAAAAAACATTATAAAAAAGGAGTTCTAAAAATTTTTATGAAAAAAGGGATAAAAAAGAAGAGAAAAAGGCGGATAAGCTTGTTGATGGCGGCGTTTATGATTACTTCGACCATATTGCCAATCGTTCCGATAAAACAGTATGCTTTTGCGGCTTCGGATGAACCTGGTGAGGTGACGTATGAGACAACACAGGACTATCAGCATCATATTTATGCAAATGGGCAGCCCTTATTAATTGTAGCTTCAGAGACAAATATCAATTATGCAAAATTGTTTATTGATTCTAATGGGAATGGTGTAGGTGAATCTGACGAAGAAATTACTTCTTTTCAAGGTAGTGGTACGCTAGATGGAGGCGGAATTTATTATTCTGAGGAACAGGGCGGATATTTTCTTACAAATTCATCTATCTATGGCGGCGCGAAAGATGGAATATGCACCTATAATACTAATGTTACATTGACAGGCGCTATTGATACATCTACTAATAATACAGTTTGGGCTTTATATGGCGGCAATCAAAATGGCACACTGATTGGCGATACCCATGTTCATATATCTGGAGGCAGTATTTTATGGGCTTTTGGAGGAAACCGCACAGGGGAAATTGATGGCAGTACATATGTTCATATGTATGGCGGTCATGTGGTAAATAATATGTATGGCGGCAATTGTGTTGGGCAAATTCATGGAAATACCAATATTGATGTGGAATCTGCGCTTGTTTCTTCAGTCTTTGGCGGCAATGAAAATTCTGGTACAGTTGAAGGAAATACAGCGCTTACGTTTGGTGAAAATACAATAGCAAATGGCTGGATATACGGCGGCGGTGCAGGATATGACAACAATGTCATATCTGAAGTAGCAGGCAGCACGACAATTACAATTAATGGCGGTTCATTTAATTGCAATATATATGGAGGCGGCGGCTGGCGAGGTGCAACGGTCGGCAGCAGCAATATTACAATTAATGACGGCACCTTTAATGGTTGTTGGATATATGGGGGAGGTGAAGAACAATCAAGCGTAACAGGCAAGGCAACGATTACATTAAATGGTGGTTCGGTTCCTGCAATCGTTGGTACAGGCGCCGCTTTTAATAATTATGACGGAGAGACAACAATTGCTGAAGTAGGCGAAGCAGAAATTCATCTAAAAGGAGGCAGTGTTGACCGTGTTTATTCACAAATGAATGAAAATACAATTCTTCATCGCGATTTCTCATTTGAAGCCGTTGGAGATACATTTTCAGATACATACCTTTATTTTGGGCAAAACAATACAAATAATCTTCAAAATGTTTCGATTACTTTAAAAGACACTAATGTAGCACTTTTACATCTTTCTTCCGCAATAGAAAATACATTATCTATTACGTTTGATAATGCAAGTGTGTTGACGCCTACATATTTTCAAATTGGGCAAGATGTATTAAAAAATGCCAAAGAATCAACGCTTTCATATTTAAATTGCGGCTCTAAGGAGGGAAGATGGGGGACTTTTCAAGAGACTAATTTTAATGTTTTGGATAATGACAATCCCGTTTTAATTGGTTATTATTTGAATCATAATCAATTTACCAATGTTATTTTTAAGGATAGTTATATCAATTATTATGATTATACATTTGTAGATGACGATAATGGACCGCAGTCCTGCGCGAAGGCACTGACAATTGACGGTGGTGCATTGCGTATTATTGGATTGATGAGAACTCAGATGCCAAAGACCATTTTTCAAAATAGTCCAACACTTATCCGTACCAGTCATAGGGAACCACTGCATTTTAATGAAATTCCAGAAGGTGTTGCATGCGTTCAATGGCTGGACTATGATGGAGAAAAAGTTCCTGAACAGATGGGCAATTCTTCAATTGTGGAAGCGCCAAAAGATACATTAAATACACAGTTTGTATCAGCAATTTCAGATTATGGTTTAAAAACGGATTATAGTTCGATACATACTTCAACAGGAGAACAAATATGGTCTGGAACAGCGTGGAGTATGGATACACTGCAAAATCTTTGCACATGTGAAGCCCATCCATCAAATTTTATACAAAAGGTATTTGCCTTCAATAGTGAAGAACCATCAACGACGGTTACCTTAAAAGATATTTATACGGATGTAACTTCAAGCTGTCCAGTGACAGAACATAATGGGAAAAAGGCTGTATTTACCTATTCCATTTTATCAGAAGGAACGACAATTCCTAATGTTTCTATTGAGAACGATCAATTAACCGTTGATGGTATAGGATGGGTTCATGTTCAAATCGAACAAAATATGAATGGAAAAGTTGGCACATATGACTGTTATGTAAAGTTTATCAAAGCACCGAAAGAAGATACATTTACTTTTGTCAAAGGAATGGCAGAGGATATTACACTTTCTTTTTACGGTGATGGATTTAGCCGCTCATTTTCGTACTTATGGGATTTTACAGAGCATAAATTTTTAGATACACAGCATTATACAGAGTTGTTAGAAAATGATACCTTTGAATTTACATTGAAAAAAGATTATTTAAATGGTTTGGAAGTAGGAGAATATCGTTTTGAGGGCAATGTTCCTGTTATGCAGCAAACCAATCAATTTGGGGCTTATACATATCCTTTTACAATTCATGTTGTAAATCCAACGAAGGTTGAAAATCCAACGATTGAGCTTTCAGAACATCAATTTTCTTATGATGGAACAGCAAAAACACCTTTCGTGGTTGTAAAGGATGGAGATACCATTATTCCTTCAAGTGAGTATGATGTATCCTATGAAAATAATATAAATGTGGGTACAGCAAATGTGATAATTACAGACAAGGTTGGAGGAAATTATATTGTCAATGGAAGTGCTACTTTTGAGATTATAAATGAGTATCAGCCAGTAAATGGCGTGGATTACATTGCAGTATTAAATAACAATGGCTGGACAAATGAGGATTTTGTTATTACAGCAAACGATGGTTATCTGCTTTCAACGGGCAATACATTAAAGGATGAGTGGGTGACAAGTTTTACAAAAACAGAAGAAACGGATAAGGGTTCTATTACATTTTATGTAAAAAATATAGAAACAGGAGAGATTTCTCTTGCTGTGACCGAAAGTTATAAAATTGATAAAACAAGTCCAGAACAGTATGATATTACATTTAATGAAAATTCGGTTAAAAAGTTTCTTCATACGATTTCTTTTGGTCTGTTCTTTAAGGAAAATATTGATGTTGAAATAATAGCAGAGGATGCTTTAAGTGGAATAGATGATATTTCTTATTTTAAATCACAGGAGATATTAACAGAAGAACAATTGAAAACGATCACAGAATGGATAAGTGCAAAGCAGTTTAGTATTACAGCAAAAGATGAAGAAACATTTATTATCTATGTAAAAGTAACAGACCAAGCTGGAAATATCACTTGTTTTGCTTCTGATGGCACAGAATTTGATTTGACATCGCCTATAATTACAGGAGTAAAAGATGGGGAAGTTTATTATACAACACAAAAGGTAGAAGTGACCGATAAAAATATAGATACCATTACAGTAAATGGAGAAGTTGTTTCAGACAATATAAGCCTTGTTGGAAATGTAGATAAAACCTATGTAATAAAAGCAGTAGATAAAGCAAAAAATGAAACGGTTGTTACAGTAACTATGAAGCCAATTAGCAGTCTTGATGATTCGATTAAGGATATTACAGAGGATAATGTTACATCGGCAGATAAACAGACATTGCTTGCGGTAAATACGATTGATATTGATATGTTACAGGCATCGGAGGAGGAAAAAAGCCAAATAGAGGCAATTATTAATAAATGTAACATGCTTCTTGAAACAATTGCAGCGATTGAAAAAGAATTGCTGAGCGTTGAAAATAGGATAAATCAATATGATATTGCTGCTGTAACATCAAATGAAGAAGTAGAAATTAAAGCGCTTATACAAGATATAGATGCATTGCTGCAATCCAATAATTTGACAGAAGAAGAAATAAATGCCGTTGATGATTTAAAAACGACTGCAACAACATTGATACAAGTCATTACTACGGCGCAAGAAGCATTGAATGCAGAGGAGATAAAGGCAGTTGAAAATATAACAGAAGCAGCGGTTAATTCAAGTGATAATGCAGTTTTAGAAAAAGCAAAAAGCATGATTGAATCCATCTTAAAAGAGTATGGAAGCCATTATACTGAAAAAGAAAAGCAAGATTTACAACATATTTCTGCTGTGTGTGATAAACTTCTTGCAAAGGTTGCAGAAGTACAAAAAGAGTTTGTACGAATTGAAACAGCAATAAATCAATATGATATAGAAGTTGTAACATCAAATGATACGTCTAAAATTGAAGTACTTATACAAGATATTGAAGTATTATTGCAGTCAAGCAATTTAACGAAAGAAGAAATAAATGCAGCTAATAATTTAAAAACAACAGCAACAAAGTTGATGGACGTGGTTTCAACGGCGCAAGAAGCATTAAATGCAGAGGAGATAAAGGCGGTTGAAAATATAACAGAAGCAACAGTTAATTCAAGTGACAATGCGGCTTTAGAAAAAACAAAAGGCACCATTGAATCCATCTTAAAAGAATATGGAAGCCATTATACTGAAAAGGAAAAGCAAGATTTACAAAATATTTCTGTTGTGTGTGATAAACTTCTTGCAAAGGTTGCAGAAGTACAAAAAGAGTTTGTACGA
>CAJUBU010000026.1:0-1547 GCA_910585095.1 uncultured Lachnospira sp. | reverse complement strand
ATAAACTTCTTGCAAAGGTTGCAGAAGTACAAAAAGAGTTTGTACGAATTGAAACAGCAATAAATCAATATGATATAGAAGTTGTAACATCAAATGATACGTCTAAAATTGAAGTACTTATACAAGATATTGAAGTATTATTGCAGTCAAGCAATTTAACGAAAGAAGAAATAAATGCAGCTAATAATTTAAAAACAACAGCAACAAAGTTGATGGAAGCAATTTCAACAGCACAAGCAGCATTAAATGCAGAGGAGATAAAAGCCGTTGAGGGAATATCAAAAGATAATATAAAATTAACAGATAAAGAAGCTTTAGAAAAAGCAAAAATTGCATTAGAATCTGCATTAAATAAGTATAATAATCATTATACCGAAAAAGAAAAGCAAGAAATTACTGCGAGTGTAACTTGCATTGCAGAAGCATTGGAATGTATCCAGAAAATTCAGACTACAATCGATTTTATTTCAAAGTTGCCAAGCGCAAATAGCGTAAGTCCAGATGATATTGATATAGAAGTTCTTGCAAAGAAAGCAAATGATATGTTAGAATTGATGACTGAATATGAAAAATCATTTGTTGATACTAAGAACTTAGAGGCTATATGGAAATCATTAGTTGATTATAAAATACTTGAGGGTGATGGAAGTAAATGGATAAAAGAAACGAATGGAAGTATGGTGTTTAAGGCAAATGGTTCTGTTCAAAAATTAAATGGTATTTTCATTGACGAAAAACCTGTTGATAAAGAAAATTATACAATAAAAGAAGGCAGTACTATTATTACATTAAAAGAAAGTTATTTAAATACACTTTCTGTTGGAAATCATCGTTTGACAATTCATTATTTAGATGGTAAAACATCTGCTGTATTTGAAATTGAGGCGAGCTTGTCTGATGATGAAAATAACAAACCAGAAGATGAAAATAAAAAGCCTGATACATCTCAGTCAGAAGATGAGACCAAAAAGCTGGATTCTTCACAGTCGCAAGATGAAAATCAAAATTTAGATGTACCTCAGTCTGGTGATAAAAATAATCTTTTGTTATGGATTACACTATTATTTATATCTAGTTTTGGTGTGGTTGGAAAAATTGTTTATAGCATAAAGAAAAGGTAAATATAAAGGTTTACTAGTATATAGTTAAAGGAACTGTTGTTTATATACAGTTCCTTTTTTTTATAAAAAATGAGCAATAATTGCCATGAGAGTCAAATGTCCTATAATTTGATGTGGATATTTGACTTTTCATTTTGAACTTGCAATCCTATCATGTAAAAGTAATATCAAATTTAATATCGTGTTATTGTAAAATCAATATAAAATTTAAATTTAGAAATAAAATCATTTACAAATTATGGCAAAGAATTGTTTTTTAGGTAAATAAGAGGATTTATGGAAACATTTAGGCAAAAAAATTACCATTTAGGGTAATTACATTGATTGAGTTGTTTCTTTTCTATATAATTTTATAAAGTTTATTTTTTTTAAGAAAAAGTAATAAAAAAACATTATAAAAAAGGAGTTCTAAAAATTTTTATGAAA
>CAJUBU010000025.1 GCA_910585095.1 uncultured Lachnospira sp. | reverse complement strand
ACTATTCTGCTATCGTTTTTTCGATTTAGCATTTGTTTTCAAGGTTCAATGATTTCTAAAGAATAACTTTCTGTAATCATTCTCTATTTTTTTCTTTGTCGCTCTTTGCGGCTCCCGCTCGCGGCGACTTGATTATATTACCATCATAATTAAATTATGTCAATAACTTTTTTAAATTTTTTCTATTTTTTTCTATTTTTATTTTTCTAACCTTATTTTTTCCAACTTAAGTATATTTATACCTTAAATTTTTATCTTTAAAGTGATTAAATTATCAATTATTTTCATCATTGCTCACAGAAATAAAACTTTATTTATCAAATTTCTATTACGCTAATAATCCTTATTATTTATAATTAATATCTTTGATTTTCATAACTACAATTCTAATATCTTGCAAAAATCAAGGGATATTCTTTATCCATATAGTAACCAAGTAGAAAAGATAAGTTTTCTCTACTCGCCGCGACCTATGCGCCGCTTTTGTAACATATTTCAATGTAAAAAACTTGCATATATGGTTTTTCATATTTTGCATGAGTCTGTGTATAAAAAAGACCCGCAAACATAAGTTTACGGGCATCCTCTGCCAAGCGGAGAAGGAGGGATTTGAACCCTCGCGCCGGTTGCCCGACCTACACCCTTAGCAGGGGCGCCTCTTCAGCCTCTTGAGTACTTCTCCATACCAATATTAATCACGATGGCAATTATAACAAATGATTTCATATATGTCAACTATTAATTATAAACTTTTCTCCAATTTTTTCACCCATGCAAACTTTTGTTTCCATACCATTTATAGAATTATTCCAAATATCTTTATCTATCTTTATTTTATTCTTTTGAAAAATTAAAATAATAGAAGAACCACCAAATTCAAAATACCCTTTTTCTTCTCCTCTTTTTACATTGCAACAACTGTGATAGTTTCTAATTTTTCCTACTAAGAGAGCGCCTACTTCCATCATAATGACATTTCCAAAATTTTTTGACTGAAGTATACTGTATGCTCTTGTATTTTCCTTATATATTGGATACATATCATTTGCAATTGGATTAACCGTATGAAAAACACCCTTAATCTTTCTTTCTTTTGTTTGGTATCCATCATCAATATACATATACCTATGATAATCATCAACGGACAATCGAAAAATGCAGGCAATACCGCCTTCATACTTTTCTGCTAACTTTTTGCTCTTAAGCAGTCTTGATAATGTATATCTTGTATTTTTCACTTTAAATGACATATTTTTAGCAATAGGATATACACTAAGCTTAGAGTAACAAGGACTAACCAAATGATTTGAATTATAATCCACTTCTTTCTTTTCTTCTAAAAGTTTTCTTGTAAAAAAATCATTATATGAATTAAACTTTTGCCTATCATAAATACTTAAATCAATATGATTATTTTTACAAAAAGAAGGAACAACTTTGCTAGATAATTTTGTTGACAATAATCGCCCTCCCAATTTTGACACACAAGGATGTATAAGTAATGATATAATAAATCTTCCTAATACATTAGAATAAAGACATTTTAAAAACTTATCCTGCATATCCTCATTCCCTTGTACATTGCCTGTCCTATCTATATATTTCATAATATTAAAATCCTTTCTGCTGCAAATAATCAAAAACCTCACGGCATTCGTCAAATATCCATGTAAACATAGCTATTTTCATCATTTCTCGCGGGAATAAAATCTTATGATGAAAAATCCTTGTGATAAGCTTCCATCTGTTCTATTTCTTTTTTTGTAAAACGTCCAATATATATATGCGCAAATAAAGTAAAAACAGCACACAATATCAACTCTGTATAAAACGTCAATGAACGGCTTAATATCATACCCGGAAAAAGCAGTGCTGGTCCAAATATTGGCAAATATACACGTTTAAATAATACTTCTGTAATTCCCATACCACCCGGCAATGGAAGCATATCCACAGAGAGTGATATAACACATTGCAGCATCACGACAACATACATACTGCTTCCTGATAATCCATAAGACTTATATACAAAATAGGTTACAAAAAAGTATGAAAATCTTTCAAAGGCTGTTATAAGCAATGCTTTTATAAAAATTGCAACATGGCTTTTTAAATATCTTGCTGTTTCTGTGTAAGAATTAAGAAAATTATCAATTCTTTTTTCTAATTTTTCACTTTTTTTCAATAAATGAATTTTTTTAAGAAGATATAAAACACCTCTAATTAATTTTTTTGCAACCGTTTGATTAAATAATATTAAAAACATAAATCCGACAAATACCACATTAATCACAATTCCTAATATAAAAAAAAACATGATGTCCTTTAGGTATGTATCTATAAATTTATGATCAAATAAAATTAAAAATAAACCAACTACTACTAATACCAACTTATAAGCTATAGTTATAATCATCATTACAACCGATGATATAGAGACTGGTATCTTATTTTTTTTCATATAAAACATTTGAGCAGGCTGCCCGCCTGTCGAAGATGGCGTAATACAGCAAAAAAAGAATCCAACACATGAATATAAAAAACAAGTAAATCTTTTTGTGTATATTCCAATATCTTTAAATAAAAAATGAATAACGCAAGACTCGCTAAAAATATGGGCAATTATCGCAACAACTGCCAATAAAAGCCATCGTATATCCGCTTCACATATTTTTTCAAAAAGTGTCTGTAAATCAACATCTTGTCCATAAAATATATAATATACTGTTAAGCCAAATATAATTAACAAAAACAGTACATCAATTAACCTGCGCTTACTCACTCTTACTAAACTCCTTTATTGCTGATTCATATAAATTATTTCCTTTGCTGTCAATCACTACAATTACTGGGAAATTTTCAACTTCTAACTTACGGATAGCTTCTGTCCCTAAATCATCATAAGCTATGACTTGGGCTTTTTTAATTCTCTGTGAAAGTATTGCCCCCGCGCCGCCTACAGCAGCAAAGTATACTGCCTTATTTCTCACCATCGCATCAATAACTTCTTTAGAACGCTTCCCTTTTCCAATCATACCTACAAGACCTAAATCCAATAATGCAGGTGTATATTTATCCATTCTGCTTGCTGTGGTTGGTCCTGCTGAACCTATTGTTTTGCCTTCTCTGGCAGGAGATGGTCCCATATAATAAATGATATTATTTTTTATGTCAAAAGGAAGTTTTTCTCCTTTTTGCAAGGATTCTGCCATTCTTTTATGTGCGGCATCTCTTGCTGTATATATGGTTCCTGTTATATATACATAATCTCCAGCCTGAAGCAATGCTGCATCTTCATTGTTTATAGGCGAATTTATATACTTATCCATTTTTTCCTCATTTCTAAAATTCTATACTCAAACAAATATTTGTAATCTACTTAACTGCCTCACAATAATAATTTTATCAAGATTTTACATTTTCAACAAAATAAATTCAATTCTTTTTTATGATAATCAAACAGATATTCACAATCCATTTTGCTGTTTGCTCAACTTATCTAGCTACACAGCGCAAGTCTTTATTTTCTCTGCTTATATCTCTAAGATATTAAACCAGAGAATTTCTCTAATACTGTTAAAGCACTCTATGTGCATGTCTATTAACATGACAACATATATTAATGGCAACTGGAAGACCAGCAATATGTGTTGGATAGACTTCAATATTTACTGCCAAAGCCGTCTGTGTCCCACCAAGACCACCTGGACCTATACCAAGCCTATTAATTTTTTCAAGCATTTCTTTTTCTAATTCATCTACATATTTTATTGGTGATTTTTCTTCAAGATTTCGTGTAAGTGCTTTCTTTGCCATTAATGCACATTTTTCAAATGTACCTCCAATTCCTACGCCGACAACCATTGGCGGACAAGCATTTGGACCTGCATCTTTTACAGCTGTAAGTATAGCTTCTTTAACACCTTCTATACCATCAGCAGGCTTTAACATAAATACTCTGCTCATATTTTCGCTTCCAAAACCTTTTGGCGCAATAATTATTTCTACCTTATCACCAGAAACAATTGAATAATGTATAATTGCAGGCGTATTATCTTTTGTATTTTCACGAATAATAGGGTCTGATACAACGGATTTTCTTAAATATCCCTCAATATACCCTTGTCTTACACCTTCATTAATTGCATCCTCAAGGTTGCCTTCTGTAAAATGTACATCCTGCCCAACATTGATAAAAACAACAGCCATACCCGTATCTTGACATATTGGTATCATTTCTTTTCCTGCAATATCAAGATTTTCTTGCAATTGATTTAACACCTGTCTGCCAAGAGGAGATTTTTCTGTTTTAACAGCTTTATCAAATGTTTTCTTCATATCTTCTGAAAGAAAATGATTTGCCTCAATACACATTTCTTTGATATTTTTTGTGATTAAATTCACATTAATCTCTCTCATACCAACTTTTTTCCCTTTCTTAATAATTATTTTTATTCCGATGATTTTTATTCTAAAATTTATTATTTTATAAAAATCAAACATTCTATTTATAAACTATAATATTTTAATTTTCAATATATTTTACAGTATCAAAGGATATTTGATGAGGTAAAATAATTCTTATCTCAAAACAAAATTTATAAAATGCAACAATCTTGCATTCAACCATTCCCATTTATATTTTCTATTTTGTATTTTATTATAAGTATAATCAAAATCCTTTTCATATTCAAGATAATATTCTTTATCAAAAAAATTATCTTCTTCATTCTCTGATATACATGCAAACATATTTTTAATATTCGTGCTAAACTCTTTTATTATATGCTTATCATTTTGAGGATTTATTTCAAAAACTTCAGGGATAATTGCTGCAAAATGCTTATCATTGACATAATCTGCCAACGGCGTATAGCACAGCCAATCCATAGCGCTTATATTTTGATAATAATAAAGCCATAAACATTGAAGTTTATCATTTGATTTAATTTCATCTGGAAGAACCACTGTAATATCAATCATACGTTTTAATTTCATAGAAAACAAATTCATATTCATTATTGACATACATTGCTCTCCTTTACAATATAAGAAATCGTGTATTTTATACATTTATCCCAATATTCCCAATTATGACCGCCATCTTCTTCCTGTAACAAAACGGCATATCCTGCTTTTTTTGCCTTATCTGCAAATTCTTCACTCATATGCCTTCTTGCATCTTGTAATCCACAAAAAGTTACAAATTGGGTAGAGTTATCCACATTCTTTGTGGATTTATTGTTAATAAGTTGATATAAATCATAAGAATTGTCAATAAGTTGCTGTTTTGTACCAAATGTTGGGAACATATCAAGACCTTGAGGTTTCTCATACCTTTCAATAATATTTAACAGACCTGAGTAAGAAAATGCACAGTGATAAAATGATGGTTTTTTCAAAGCAGCATAATAAGCGCCATAACCCCCCATTGACATTCCTGCAATATAACGGTCAATGGAGTTTTTACTAATTTTAAACCAGTTCTGGCATATATTAGTTAATTCTTCTGTAATAAATAAAAAATAATCTTTTCCATCAATATTATTCACATAAAACTTATTGTTGCCTGACGGCATAATAACTGCCAAATTAGCACCTTCCACATAATCGGCAATTCTTGATTTAAGAATCCAGCTTGCATGGTCGCCTCCTGCTCCATGTAACAGATAAAGAGTCTTGTAACCACCATGCCCTTGTGGAAGAAGCACATCCAGCACAACTGGCATTTGAAGAATTGCTGAATTATAATTTATTCTAATATGTGCCATAAATAATCCCCATTTCTTTAAATAGGCTCTTTTGACGGAATTCCTGCTTTTCTTGGATATTTTTTAGGTGTTGCAGACATCTTTTTTATAAATATAAAAGAGCGCTCTATATCTGTATCAGGCAAACAAAATTTATAAATATGCTTCACCTGTCCACCTAATATTTTTATTGCTTTTTTAGACTGGTCAACTTCTTTTTCAATTTCCCCTGATTTATAAGCAACAAAATATCCACCAACTTTTACAAATGGTAAAACATATTCTGATAATGTGGCAAGATTCGACACTGCCCTAGACACACCCAAATCAAATTGTTCTCGCATATGAACATTTCTGCCTGCATCCTCAGCTCTACAATGAATTACCTCCACATTTATAAGTTCATTTTTTGTTATCACTTCATTTAAAAATTGAACTCTTTTATTTAGAGAATCCAGCAATTTTACAGAACAGTTTTCAAATGCTATCTTAATTGGAAGTCCTGGAAATCCTGCACCTGTTCCTACATCAACTATATGGATTCCCTTTTCTAAATCAAGTATTTTGCAAATATCCAAATCAATTTTTGATAATGTATCAATAGCGGATTTAATTGCAAGACTATCCGCAAAATGCTTTGTTAAAACTTCATCATACTGTGTAATAGTCGTAAGATTCATAAATGTATTCCATTCTACAAGAAGTTCATAATACATATCAAATTGCTTTAATTGAGCATCCGTAAGAACAATAGACTGTTTATTTATCAATTCTTTTAATTTTAAATCATTCATTCACAACACCATTTTAATAATTATTTTTATGTTATTGATATTCATTCGTATTTCTGAGCTATTTTGAATATAACAATTATAAATATAAATTTACATAAATATTTTCTAATATGCTATCAAACTTTTATAAATTGTTAAAATTACTATACTAAATTCTATCTTCTTGCAGCAATATAGACCAGTAAAACAGATATATCAGCAGGAGAAACTCCTGATATTCTTGACGCCTGCCCGATAGAATGTGGTCTGAATTTATCCAACTTTTGCATTGCTTCTTTTCGCAGTCCATTAATTTTATTGTAATCAATTGAATCTGGAATAATTTTATTTTCCAACTTTTTAAATCGCTCTACCTGACGAAGCTGTCTGTCAATATATCCCTCATATTTTAAATGAATATTTACCTGTTCAGCAATTTCCTCATCAAGCTGTGGTCTTTGCGTATCAATCGATGCAAGACACTGATATGAAAGCTCTGGTCTTTTAATCAACTCCGCCAATGTAATACCCGTCGTTAATTCACTGCTCCCATAAGATGTAATTAACGCTTGTACAGAATCTTTTGTGCCAATATTTACATTTTTAACACGCTCAATCTCCTCTTGTATAAGACGTTCTTTTTCTTTGACATGATTCATTCGTTTTTCATTTATCAAGCCTACCTGATACCCATACTTTGTAAGTCTTAAATCGGCGTTATCCTGTCTTAACAAAAGTCTGTATTCTGCCCTTGAAGTCATCATTCGATAAGGTTCTAACGTTTCTTTTGTGACAAGGTCGTCAATTAAAACGCCAATGTAACTTTCTGAGCGGTCTAATATCAGCGGATTTTGATTTTTTATGTACATTGCCGCATTAATACCAGCAATAATACCCTGTCCTGCTGCTTCCTCGTATCCAGAACTTCCATTAATTTGACCAGCAGCAAAAAGTCCTTTTATATTTTTAAACTCAAGCGACAATTTTAATTGAATTGCTGATATACAATCATATTCAATTGCATAAGCATTTCGGACAATTTTAACATGTTCTAGTCCCGGTACGGTCTTATACATTGCATACTGCACATCTTCTGGCATAGAACTGGACATTCCCCCAAGATACATTTCATTTGTATAAAGTCCTTCTGGCTCAATAAAAACTTGATGCCTGTCCTTATCAGCAAATCGCACAACCTTATCTTCAATTGACGGACAATATCTTGGACCCGTTCCATGAATGGTACCTGAAAATAATGGAGAGCGGTCAATATTATCCATAATAATTTTATGTGTCTTTTCATTTGTATAAGTCAACCAACATGATACCTGTTCCTTTTGAATACTATCAGGGTCTGTTGTAAATGAAAACGGAACAACTCGTTTATCGCCAAACTGTTCTGTCATCTTGCTAAAATCAATAGAACGCTTATCAACTCTTGCAGGCGTTCCTGTCTTAAATCGTCTTACTTCAATTCCATTATCAACAAGCGATTTTGTAAGATGATTTGCAGGAAGCAGTCCATTTGGACCTGTCTCATAACTCACATCGCCATATATACATCTTGCCTTTAAATACACCCCTGTGCATAAAATAACTGCTTCTGCAAAATATATGGCGCCTGATACGGTTTTTACACCCTTTATCACTTTATTCTCTACTATAATTTCAGAAACTTCTGCCTGTCTTACAAGAAGATTATCTGTATTTTCCATAACCATTCTCATTTTTTGACTATAGGCAGCTTTATCTGCCTGAGCGCGAAGTGAATGAACAGCGGGTCCCTTTGATTGATTCAACATTTTTGACTGTATAAATGTCGCATCAATATTTTTGCCCATCTCACCGCCAAGCGCGTCAACTTCTCTTACAATATGTCCTTTTGAACTGCCGCCAATATTTGGATTGCATGGCATCATAGCTATACTTTCACAACTTACCGTAAAACATATGGTAGATAATCCTAATCTTGCACAAGCTAAAGCCGCCTCGCATCCTGCATGACCTGCACCAACAACTACGACATCATAATTTTCACATATATTTGACATAAAATTCCCATTTCTGCGCTGCTTTCTTGCTCAAAAAATAAAATTTTCCACATTTTTTTGTAACTTTGTGTCAAGCAACGCCCAGATACAAAGTTTACAGGCTATAAATATTTATTTTCCCATACAAAATTTACTAAAAATTTGATTTGCCACGTCATCCTCCACTGCTTCGCCAATAATAACCCCTAATTTTTCATAAGCGTTCATTAAATCAATAGTAAGAAAATCCTCACTCATTCCATCAGCTATACCACTTTTTACTAATTTTAAACTTTCATAAGCTTCTTTTAATAAGTTTTTTTGACGTGTATTATGAATATATATTTCATCATCAAAGGATATATTTCCTAAAAGGAACATTTCCTTTATCGCATTTTCCAATTTATCAAAACCTGTTTCATTTTTGGCAGAAATAGAAATTACAATAAATTCTTTATTATATTGTTTTATTTTTTGCAAATCCTTTTCTGTCACCACTGAATCAAGATCATTTTTATTAAGAAGAACAATAACTTTTTTATCTTTAATGAACGATATAATCTGTTCATCATTCTCATCAAGCTGCCTTGAACTATCCACTACAAATATAATTAAATCTGCATTTTCGGCATTTTCTTTTGCTTTTTTAACACCTATACTCTCAACATAATCATCCGTATCTCGTATTCCTGCTGTATCAACAAGACATAATGTAATACCACCAAGATTAATCTGTTCTTCTAGTGTATCTCTTGTCGTTCCTTCAATATCTGTCACAATTGCCTTTTCTTCTTTTGCCAATGCGTTAAGCAGACTGGATTTGCCTGTATTTGTTTTTCCGAGTATAACTGTCCGAATCCCATTATGCACAATATTGCCATTATCAGCACTTTTCCACAAGTTATCCACAATATCCACACAATTATCCACATCCTTATCCACTTTTTGTGCATAACCATCCAAAGTCATATGTTCTGGGTCATCTAATGCTGCTTCTATATAAGAAATATGATTTAATAATATGGTTCTTATATTTTTAATTTTTTCAGATAATTTACCATTCAAAAGTCTTATTGAAGATTTCAGTGCATATTCATTTTTTGAGTGAATCACATCAATCACTGCTTCTGCTTGTGATAAATCCATTCTGCCATTTAAAAATGCTCTCTTTGTAAATTCACCAGGTTCAGCTAATTTGGCACCTGCATCAAGAACTGCCTCTAAAACCTTTTTTGTAACAAGAATCCCACCATGACAGTCAATTTCAACAATATCTTCTTTTGTATAAGTATTTGGCGCTTTCATTACAGCAACTAACACTTCATCAACAATATTATTTTTATTGACAATATTTCCATAATGTATAGTATGACTATTTACTTCAGATAATTTTATTCCCTTTTTTGACACAAAAACCTTATCGGCTATTTCAATTGCATCTCTACCGCTTAATCTCACAATATTAATTGCTCCGCTGGTGACAATGCTTGTTGATATTGCAGCAATTGTATGTTCCATATCTACCTCATTTCTGATTCAATTTCCATAGTAAACTGCAAAGGTATTTGCCCCCTGCGGCAATCGCCAAACAAACATGCAAGCATGTCTGCTTAACTTATTTCTCACAAAAATAAACTGTTTATAATTCAAAAGGCCTCTGCATAAAGCATCAGCCTTTTTTCATTACCTATGTGAATTTCGTTCTCTATCTAGATATACCACAACATGTCTAAAAGGTTCTTCACCTTCACTTCTTGTAGATACAAACTTATCCCCTTGAAGTGCAGAATGTATAATTCTTCGTTCATAAGGATTCATTGGTTCAAGTGAAACAGGTTTTCTGCTTCGCTTTACCTTATAAGCAATATTCCTTGCTAACGATTCAAGCGTCTGCTTTCTTCTATTTCTATAATCTTCTGTATCTACCTTAATTCTTACATATTTATCTTTTCCCTTATTTACTACAAGACTTGTAAGATATTGAATAGAATCGAGTGTTTGACCTCTTTTGCCAATAAGAACACCCATATTTTCTCCAGAAAATTCGATATTTACACATTCAGGATCATCAAAATCAATATCAATCTTTACTTCCATCCCCATTGCTTTAAACATATTATTTAAAAATGTTCGTATTCTTTTTTCAATTTCATCATTTGACATAACTGTTGTATATTTTGATACTTTTTCAACCGGTTTAGCAGATTGTTCATAAACTTCATGAACTGTTGAAGCTTGATTAACAGGTTCACTTTTTACTGCATTATATTCAACTTCTTTTTTAGGACTATTAATGATGCTTGGTTTTTTATTAACCATCTTTGGTTGTTCTTGTTTAATATCAAAAGATTTTAATTCTTCTTTTACTTCCTGTGCAAAATCAGGCTCTTTTACTTCTACCTTTCTTCTTACACGAATAATTGCTGGTTTATTAAAAAGACCAAGAATACCTGAACTTCCCTTTTCTATCACTTCATACTCAACTTTATCACTTGTCGTTTCTAATTTTATAAGAGCGTTTGTCAACGCTTCATCGACATTTTTACCTGAAACTTCAATATAATCCATAGTAATCCTTTCATACTAATCTTTATGCTGTTTCTCAAAAATCACAGCTCATAAACTATTTCTTTTTATTTTTTTCATTGTATTTTGCTACCATACCAGCTTTTTCAGCAAGACTTCCTGGTTTAGAAGATTTATAATATGTTGTAGAATCAAGAATTTCCTTCATCTTTTTGTCGTTTGCTTCCTTCTTTTTCTGAAGCGTCTCTATTTTTTGTTTATTTTTTTCTATCTGGTCAATTTTCTTTGTACTTGCTGTAGCATTTTTTGCTATTTTTTCTGGTGGAAGCCCTTTTTTCTCTCTTTTTTTATTACGCTTTTCAACATTTTTTCTAATAATTTCATCAGTTCCAATTTTATCATAATAACGATTAATAATAATTTGAATAATTGTTTGAATTACAGCTGTTGCAATCCAATAAATACCCAAACCTGCTGGAACAGAAAAACCAATAAATGCAGACATCAAAGGCATAAACAATGTCATCATTTTCATTGATGCTGCCGCTGGATTATCACTGTCCATCTGAGACTTATCCTGTGATATTTTAACACTTAAATATTGTGTTACACCTGCAAGAATAGGTATCAACGCAGCAACACTTAGCGAAAATGTCGGAATTTGAGACATATTGACACCAAAACAAGTATTAATATCCGTAATTTTTGCCTGATTATCTGCAATCACTTGTGAAAATGATGCAAACCCATTTTTTAAAGCTTCCCACTGGTCAGCAGTGAATGAATTAATTGCAACAATTGTGCTTTCAAGATTGCTCCAGTCAACACTAACTTTATTTTCATAAATTCCATTCATAACATCGGCAAAATTAGGCTGATCCATGATTCCGCCTGTACCTTGTCCAAGAAAATTTGTAAAATATACTTTTACAGACTCAATATAAATTGGAATCCTTTGAAACACCCCATATAATGCCATAAGGATAGGAAACTGAATAAGAAGCTGAATACAGCCTCCCATTTGAGATACGCCATATTTTTCATATACAGCCTTTGTCTCTGCCTGCATCTTTGATGCCATATTTGGGTCACTTGTTTTTCCTTTGTATTTCGCCTGAATTTCTTTAATCTCTGGACTAATAAGTGAATTAAGCTTTGTCATTTTCATCTGTTTAAATGTGAGTGGCATCATACAAAGCTTAACTATTATAGTAAAGATTACAATTGCAATTGCAATATTGCCTATACCAATAACATCAAGACCCCTGAATAATATGTCCAAAATATATCCAAGAACCTTAGCTATTGGATTGATAACTGCATTATACAAAAAGCTACCTCCAATATCGTTTTTTACATTTATTTTTAGAATACATTTCCCTTTTTTTATTCCATAAGAAACCTTAATTTATCACCAAGTTTATTTTATGAACTTGTGAGCGTTTCTTTGCAACTCTTTTCTGATAGGTACAGGGTCGTATCCTCCTTTAACAAATGGATTACATCTTATTATTCTTTTAAAAGCCATAAATCCACCTTTTGTAAAGCCATACATTTCCACAGCTTCTTTCGCATACTGAGAACAAGTTGGATAATAATTACAATAACTTCTTCCCTTATATGGAGAAATTGCATGTTGATAAAACCATATTAATCCAAGAAATATTTTTTTCATAAATCCTCTTTCATTATTTTATGTAATTTCATCAAATGAAGCATAGCACTATCAGTTTCATTATAACTGCAACCTTTCAGACTTGCCCTTGCTACTACCACAACATCAAGACCCCTTATTATATTTTTACTATGGAGTCGAAAAGACTCTCTTATCAGTCTTGCAAGTCTGTGTCGGACAATACTGTTCCCGACTTTTTTACTCACAGATACGCCCAATCTTATTGTATCCGTTCCGTTCTTTTTTACATACATAACCAACAATTTATTTGCATATGATTTCTTATTGTTATACACTTTTTTAAAATCATTATTGCTTTTTAATGTTTCAAAATATTGATATTTCAATCCAATAACCATACCTTTCCAAATATTGATTGAAAACTCTTTGATTTTTCAGCATATTCACACAATTTTTATCAACAATTTATAATCAATTAATCATAACTATACTATTTTTGTCATTTGCTTGTAAAATTAAAAACAGACAAATGCTAGAATATACTCAAGCACCTGTCTGCTATAGTTCTTAAGCTGAAAGTCTTTTTCTACCCTTAGCTCTTCTGCTAGCTATAACTTTTCTTCCGCCCTTTGTACTCATTCTCTGTCTAAAACCATGAACTTTTGACCTTTGTCTATTTTTTGGTTGAAATGTCATTTTCATTGATATGCACCTCCTTCTTTCACATATTTATATATGTGTGAATATATTTCTAATCAAATTCAAAAACATCATTCGCTATTATATTAATAACAAGCTGTGAAGTCAAGTAAAAACATTCACATT
This sequence comes from uncultured Lachnospira sp., assembly GCA_910585095.1. Taxonomy (GTDB): domain Bacteria; phylum Bacillota; class Clostridia; order Lachnospirales; family Lachnospiraceae; genus Lachnospira. The sequence continues at coordinate 28,383 of CAJUBU010000025.1, read as the reverse complement.
CTTCAACAATTTTATCCACATTATGTGTAAAAATTGTGGATAACTATTAAAAAATCTCTTTTTATCTACATTATTTTACAAAAATCAATACCAATATATCCATATTTTGTTGATAACTTATCCACAATTATACGATTTTATCACTTCATTTTCCCCAAATTCATTTTATTCTTTTAAATTAATTCCAAACACTTGTTTGTTTTAAAATTTTTTGGTAAAATAATATATAGTAATTCCAACAATGCTTCAAGATAAAAGGTACTATATATAGTTTACTTGAAAAAAAAGTTAATTTGTTGTATGATGTATAGAAGTATGTGAATGGAGATTTATTTATGGAAGAATTAAAACAAAAATGGGATTACATTCTTGAGATGCTTAAAGAATTGTATGATATTCAAGATATATCTTTTAAGACATGGATAAAACCTATTAAAGTATATTCAGTAGAAGGCAATAAAATTACACTAATTATATCAGAAAATTCAGTTGGTATTTCTTATGTGGAAAAAAAATATCTTACAGCTCTCAAAGTAACCATATGTGAAGTAATGGAACGAGAATATGAAGTTATCTTGATATCTTCAAAAGATATACGAGATAACAAACCAGAAAAAACATTGCCTGTTCCTCCATTAAAAACAAACAATGCACTAAATCTTAATCCAAACTATACATTTGATACATTTGTCATAGGTAACAATAACAATCTTGCACATGCAGCATCCCTTGCAGTTGCAGAAACACCCGGCGAAGTATATAATCCTCTGTTCATATATGGAGGTGTTGGTTTAGGTAAAACCCATTTGATGCAGGCAATTGCTCATTTTATTATTAATAACAATCCTACTCTTAAAGTATTATATGTTACATCAGAAACATTTACTAATGAGTTAATTGATTCCGTAAAAAATCAAAAAAATTCAGAATTTCGTGAAAAATACCGCAATATTGATATATTATTAATTGATGATATACAATTTATCATAGGAAAAGAGTCTACTCAAGAAGAATTTTTCCACACATTTAATGCTCTTTATCAAGATAGAAAACAAATTGTTATATCTTCAGACCGACCTCCAAAAGAAATGGAAACACTCAATGAGCGTTTAAGGACAAGATTTGAAATGGGGCTTCCCGTTGATATACAAATTCCTACATATGAAACAAAAATGGCAATTTTAAATAAAAAAGCTGAGCTTGGCGGATATAATATCCCTTATGATGTTAAAGATTATGTAGCAACTCATATTAAATCAAGTATACGAGAACTTGAAGGGGCATTAACAAAATTATCTGCATTTGCAAAGCTTTCAACTACTCCAATTACTGTTGAATTTGCTGAAGAAACATTAAAAGATTTAATTTCTCCTGATACTAGACGAGAGATAACACCAGAGTTAATTATCAACATTGTCTCGGAACACTTTAATATTAGACCAGAATATATTTTATCACAAAAACGTACTGCAAATATTGTTTATCCGCGACAAATTGCAATGTATCTATGTCATCAGATGACTACTGCAACTATGCAGTCACTTGGCAAATCGTTTGGCAACAGAGACCATTCAACAGTAATGCATGGAATTGAAAAGATTAATAAAAAGGTACTGACAGATGAAAACACAAAAGCAACCATTGATATTCTTATTAAAAAAATCAATCCATATTAAAACAATGAATAATCTTTTATAAATTTTTTCAATGTTGATAATGTTGATAATGTTAATAAGATAATTTGAATAAAAATTTTGTTGATAACTTGTGGATACTATGTGGATAAGTTGCAAATTTTTGTGGATAGTCTGTGGATACTTTGTGGATTAATATTACACCTATGTGGATAAGTTGTGGATTTCTATGTGGATAAGTTGTGGATAACTGTGGATAACTATAATTTACATCCTGTTATAAAAATTCTACCAAAGTTATCCATAAAGTATCCACAGCTTATCCCCGACTTTTCAACAGAGTTATCCAACTCGGCAAGCCAGTAATACCAAGGCTTCAAAGGGGTTATCCACTTATCCACAGCCCCTACTACTACTACTACTAATTAATATATATATATATATGTTTTCCAATTCTTGGAACATATTGAAAGGAGTTATCCACCATGAAATTAATTTTTGATAAAAGTAATTTGACAAAAGCTGTAAATATAGTTTTAAAAGCTGTTCCTTCTAAAACAACTATGTCCATATTAGAATGTATCCTTATCGATGCTACAACAAATGTTATTAAATTTACATCAAATGATATGGAATTAGGTATAGAAACCATTGTACAAGGCGATATTATAGAAAAGGGAAAAGTTTCCATAGATGCAAAACTCTTTGCAGATATTGTAAGAAAACTTCCTGATAATAAGATTACAATAGAGACAGATGAAAATTACACATCAAAAATAACATGTGAAAAAAGTAAATTTAATATTGCTGGAAGATCTGGTGATGATTTTTCTTATCTTCCTACTATTATCAAAGATAAAAATATAACGATTTCACAATTTATGTTAAAAGAGATTATTAATCAAACAATTTTTTCTATCTCACCCAATGATAATAATAAGATGATGACAGGTGAACTTTTGGAATTTAAAGAAGGTAAACTAAAGTTAGTTGGATTAGATGGACATCGAATTGCTATTAGAAATGTTGCATTAGAAGGTGACTTTGATGATATTAAGGTCGTTGTTCCAGGAAAAACGCTAAATGAAATTAGTAAAATTCTAACAGCTGATGCAGAATCAATGGTTCATATATATTTTACTAATAATCATATTTTGTTTGAATTTGACGATACTATTATTGTATCAAGATTAATTGATGGTGAATATTTTAGAATTAATCAAATGTTATCTAATGATTATGAAACAAAAATTACAATTAATAAAAAGGAATTTATTGATTCAATTGATAGAGCCAATCTTTTAATCAGTGAATCTGATAAAAGACCAATTATTATTAATATTGTTAATAATTCATTGGAAGTAAAAGTTAATTCCATCAATGGCTCACTCAATGAAGATATTGATATTGAAAAAGAAGGCAAAGATATCATGATAGGATTTAATCCTAAATTTTTGATGGATGCATTAAAAGTAATTGATGATGAAATAGTTGATATTTATCTTGTTAATCCAAAGGCACCTTGTTTTATTCGAGATAAAAATATAAATTATATTTATCTTATTCTTCCAGTTAATTTTACAGCATAAACAGATTTATTGAAAAATAAATTTTTCACATGTAAGTTTGGGCATAAGCACAAACTCGCAGATTGAATAAGAATGGGGGATTACTATGCAAACAATTCAAGTGCGAGATGATTACATAAAACTTGGTCAGGCATTAAAAGCAGCAGGATTTGTCACATCAGGTGTAGAAGCAAAAATTGTTATTCAAAATGGTGAAGTAAAAGTAAATGGAATTGTTGAAATACAGCGAGGAAAAAAACTTGTTGGCGGTGAAATTATAGAATTTAAAAATAATAAATTAAAAATAGAAAAATAATATTATAAATAATAATTATAATATATTGTTATTGTACAATATGGAAGAAGGATTATAGTGGTTATCAAGTCCGTAGATTTAAAAAATTATAGAAATTACGATAAATTAAATATAGAGTTTGACAATAATGTAAATATAATTTACGGTGATAATGCACAGGGAAAAACAAATATACTAGAATCTTTATATGTATGTGCAACTTCTAAATCACACAGAGGCGGTAAAGATAAAGAGATTATTCATTATAACAGTGAAGAAGCACATATTAAAGTGCATGTGTTAAAACACGATATGAATTATAGAATTGATATGCACTTAAAGAAAAATAAACCAAAAGGAATTGCGGTTAATGGCATCCGCATAAAAAAAGCAGTTGATTTATTTGGTATAATGAATATTATATTTTTTTCACCTGAAGATTTGAATATTATAAAAAATGGACCCTCAGAGCGAAGAAGGTTTATGGACATGGAGTTATGCCAGCTTGATAAAATTTATTTGAGCAATCTTGTTAATTATAATAAAATTGTAATTCAAAGAAATAAACTTTTAAAAGAATTGGCATTAACAAATAAAGATATGTTAGATACTTTAGATATATGGGATATGCAGCTTGTCAATTATGGAAAGCAAATTATTAAAACTAGAATTGAATTTATTAAAAAAATTAATGGGTTGATTAAAAATATACATTATAAACTTACAGGCAGTATTGAAAATATTGATGTAATTTATCAACCTTTTACAACAATAGAAGATTTTGAAAAATCCGTTGTAAAATCAAGAGATAAAGATATCAAATACAAATGTACAAGTGTAGGTCCTCACAAAGATGATTGTATGTTTTTAGTAAATAACAAAGATGTTAAAATATATGGTTCACAAGGACAAAAAAGGACTGTTGCATTGTCATTAAAGTTATCTGAAATTGAATTAGTAAAAAATATCATTCATGATACCCCAATATTATTATTGGATGACGTATTATCAGAGTTAGATAATAATAGACAAAATTTTCTACTAGATAGTATTGGTGATATACAAACAATTATTACATGTACAGGTTTAGACGAATTTATAAGTAGCAGGCTTTCAGTAAATAAGATATTTAAAGTTATAAATGGTAGTATTAGCAATCATTTTCTTGAAGGGAGCAGACAATGATGGAAGAACAGCAATATGGTGGAGATCAGATACAAATTTATGAAGGTCTTGATGCAGTTAGAAAAAGACCAGGAATGTATATTGGCACAACTTGTTCAAAAGGATTGCATCATCTCGTTTATGAGATAGTTGATAATTCAGTAGATGAAGCGTTAGCTGGTTTTTGTGATAAAATAAGTGTAATTATCAATAATGATAATTCTATAACTGTGACTGATAATGGACGAGGAGTTCCTGTTGATATCAATCATAAAACAGGCAAGCCAGGTATAGAAGTTGTATATACGATGCTTCATGCTGGTGGCAAGTTTGGAGGCGGAGGATATAAAATATCTGGTGGTCTGCATGGTGTTGGGGCTTCTGTGGTCAATGCACTTTCTGAATGGATGGAAGTTTGCGTTAAAAGAGATGGACATATATATCTTCAAAAATATGAAAAAGGAAAAGTTTGTTTTCCTTTAAAAATTATAGGCGATTGTGATAGTAAAGATACAGGAACAAAAGTAACATTTTTGCCAGATAAAGAGATATTTCAAGAAACACAGGATTTTGAATTTGATACGTTAAAACATAGACTTAGAGAGATTGCCTTTCTTACAAAAGGTCTTAAAATAGCACTTATAGATAATAGAGAAGGAATTAATAAAGAGCGTGTATTTCACTATGAGGGCGGAATAAAAGAATTTGTGGCATATCTTAATAAAAGCAAAGAGCCTTTATACAATGAGATTATTTATTGTGAAGGCACAAAAGATGGCGTTGAAGTTGAAGTTGCATTTCAGCATAATGATGGATTTAATGAAGTGATTGATTCTTTTGTCAACAATATAAAAACACCTGATGGGGGAACGCATCTGACAGGTTTTAGAAATGCTTTGACAAAAACATTTAATGATTATGCAAGGAAGAATAAAATATTAAAAGAATCAGAAACAGCATTATCTGGTGAAGATATAAGAGAAGGTCTTGCTGCCATTGTAAGTATTAAAATTGAAGACCCTCAATTTAATGCACAGACAAAAGAAAAATTTGGCAATACTGTTGCAAGAGGTGCAGTTGATAGTATTGTAAGTGAACAGCTTGAAATATTTTTTGAGCAAAATCCTTCTGTTGCCAAAGCGATATGTGAAAAGTCTATTCTTGCACAAAGAGCAAGGGATGCTGCCAGAAAGGCAAGAGATTTAACAAGACGTAAAACAGCTTTAGAAAATACAGCTTTACCCGGTAAATTGGCGGATTGTTCCGATAAAAATCCAGAAAACTGTGAGATTTATATTGTTGAGGGTGATTCAGCAGGCGGTTCTGCCAAGACAGCAAGAAGCCGTGCAACACAGGCAATTTTGCCGCTTCGAGGTAAAATTTTAAATGTTGAGAAGGCAAGATTAGATAAAATTCTTGGCAATGCAGAGATTAAAGCAATGATAACAGCATTTGGAACAGGAATCCATGAAGATTTTGATATTAAAAAATTAAGATATAATAAAATTATTATTATGACGGATGCAGATGTTGACGGCGCACATATAGCTACTTTGTTATTAACTTTTTTCTATCGGTTTATGCCAGAGTTAATTAAACAAGGACATGTATATTTAGCGACACCTCCGTTGTATAAAATAGAAAAAAATAAAAAAGTTTGGTATGCTTACAGTGATGAAGAATTAAAAGATATTATGAATCAGATAGGGAGAGACCAAAACAACAAGGTTCAGCGATATAAAGGACTTGGTGAAATGGATGCAGAACAGTTGTGGGAGACGACAATGGACCCTGAAAAAAGGATTCTGAAAAGAGTAAATATGGACGATGATGATTTGTCCGAAGTAGATATTACATTTTCAACGCTGATGGGTGATAAAGTGGAACCTAGACGTGAATTTATTGAAGCAAATGCAAAATATGTAAAAAATCTGGATATATAAAAATTTGAATTTTTAAAAATTTTAAAGCATTTGTTGTATAAAAATTACAAGTTTATAATTGCGCTGCTCTTAAAACTTGTCAACCTAAAATAGCGGCGCAGGAAAAGAGGATATTAATGGATGAACATATCTTTGATCAAATACATGAAGTAGACATGCAAAAAACGATGGAGAGTTATTATATTGACTATGCCATGAGTGTTATTGCATCAAGAGCGCTTCCAGATGTTCGAGATGGTCTGAAACCAGTTCAAAGAAGAATTTTATATTCGATGATAGAACTTAATAATGGTCCTGATAAGCCACATAGAAAATGCGCCCGTATTGTGGGTGATACAATGGGTAAATATCACCCTCATGGGGATTCGTCAATCTATGAGGCTTTGGTTAAATTAGCACAAGATTTTAATACTCGATATCCACTTGTTGATGGACATGGCAATTTCGGTTCGGTAGATGGAGATTCTGCGGCCGCAATGCGATATACAGAGGCTAGGTTAAGTAAGATATCTATGGAGATGACAGCGGATATTGGCAAAAATACAGTTGATTTTGTTCCCAATTTTGATGAGACAGAAAAAGAGCCTACGGTTCTTCCTTCAAGATATCCAAATCTTTTAGTAAACGGCACTTCTGGTATTGCAGTTGGTATGGCAACCAATATACCACCGCATAATTTAAGAGAAATTATTGGTGCAGTTGTTAAGATAATTGATAATAGAATTGAGGAAGACAGAGCAACTTCAATTGAGGAAATTCTTGAAATTGTCAAAGGTCCTGACTTTCCAACAGGTGGTACTATTATAGGCAAGATGGCTATTGAAGAAGCTTACAGAACAGGACGTGCCAAGATAAAGGTTCGTGCTATATCGGATATAGAACCTATGGCGAATGGAAAAAACAGAATTGTTGTAACAGAACTGCCATATATGGTTAATAAGGCAAGACTAATTGAAAAAATTGCTGAATTGATAAAAGATAAAAAAATCGATGGTATCACAGATTTAAGAGATGAATCTGATAGACAAGGCATGAGAATTTGTATTGAACTTAGGAGAGATGTCAATCCAAATATTATTTTAAATCAATTATATAAACATACACAGCTTCAAGATACGTTTGGTGTAATTATGCTTGCACTTGTAAATAATCAGCCTAAAATATTGAATTTATTAGATATGCTTCAGTATTATATACTTCATCAGGAAGAAGTTGTTACAAGAAGAATTAAATATGATTTAAATAAGGCTGAAGAAAGAGCGCATATATTACAAGGTTTAATGATTGCTCTTGATAATATTGACAGAGTGATTGCAATTATAAGAGAAGCACAAAATGTACAGATTGCCAAAGAAAATTTAATAGCAGAATTTTCATTAAGTGATGCACAGGCACAAGCCATTGTCGATATGCGTTTGCGTGCATTGACAGGTCTGGAGAGAGAAAAATTACAAAATGAATTGGATGAACTTCTTTCAAAAATAGCAGAATATAAAGCAATCCTTTCAGATAAAAAACTGTTGCTTGGTGTTATCAAAAAAGAGATAGCAGTGATTGCTGAAAAATATGGTGATGATAGAAGAACATCGATTAGTTTTGACGAATATGATTTATCAATGGAAGATTTAATTCCAGATGAACCATGTATTATAGCCATGACAAATGTAGGGTATATTAAGAGAATGACGCCAGATAATTTCAAGAGCCAAAATAGAGGTGGAAAAGGAATTAAAGGTATGCAGACTCTTGAAAATGATTATATTGAAGATTTATTTATGACGACATCGCATCATGTATTAACCTTTTTTACCAATGCGGGAAGAGCATATAAATTAAAAGCTTATGAAATTCCTGAAGCAAGCAGAACTTCAAGAGGGACAGCCATTATCAATTTATTGCAACTTCAGCCTGGTGAACAAATTACGGCTGTAATACCAATTGTTGTTAAGAGGTTACAAGATAAAGATAATTTATTTATGACAACTAAAAAGGGAATTGTCAAAAAAACACCAGTTAAAGAGTTTGCAAATATTAGAAAAACTGGTATTCAGGCAATTAATTTAAGAGATAATGATGAACTGATAGAAGTAAAACTTACAGACAGCTCTTGTGATATTATTCTTGTTACAAAGTTAGGTCAATGTATACGATTTAAAGAGACAGAAGTAAGAGCGACTGGCAGAAGTGCTATGGGTGTTATTGGCATGAATTTGCTTGATGAAGACGAAATTGTAGGTATGCAGCTTAATGTTCAGGGAAATTCATTGTTGATTGTTTCTGAAAATGGACTTGGTAAAAGAACCAATATTGACGAATTTGATGTTCAGCATAGAGGCGGAAAGGGTATAAAGTGTTATAAAATAAATGATAAGAGCGGTAATGTAATAGGTGTAAAAGCAGTTGATGATTCCAGAGAAATTATGCTTATTACTACAGAAGGCATTATTATTCAAATTAAATGTTCTGATATCACTACACTTGGCAGAATTACATCCGGCGTAAAATTGATTAATCTTGATAATGGTGTTACAGTTGCATCAATGGCTAAAGTAAGAAAAAAACCAATTGATGGAAATAGTGATGCTGAAGGATTTGAAGATGATGAACAAGATTCTGTGGAAATACAAGAAAATGTATAGATGTAATTAATCTATACATTGAATAAAGGAGATATCTCATTAAGAAAATTAGACATAACATATTGTAAAAAATAATTTATTGCTAAAAAATATGTTATATGTTTAATTTTTAATGTGATATCTCCTTATTTTATAATTGTACATCATTTTCCAGTTCATTTGCAATGGAAATAGTTTTTTCTAATACAGTTTTGATTGAACTTATGTTATCCATATAACTCTTTGCCATATCATTTGCTTCTTTAATAGAATTCATGATAGATTCCAGATGATTCACAATTGCTGATAAGGTTGTCTTTATCTGAGTTGCAGAATTGCCACTGTCTTTTGCTAGTTTTCCCATCTCTGTTGCGACAACGGTAAATCCTTTTCCTGCTTCTCCGCTTCGTGTTGCCTCAATCGAAGCATTTAGTGCAAGTATATTGGAATGAGAAGCATTTTTGCTGATTTTATTTACAACATCTGCCGCTTTATTGACATCTTGTTCCACATCGGAAGTCATCTTATTCATATTTGTAAGCATTCTAAATAAAATTTCAATTCCACTAACAACATCCTGAATGGAACTATCAATTTCTTGAATGGAGTTCTGAAATTTTGAAGCAATCCCTTTAACTTTTTCTTTATCCTCTACAGAATAAGAGCATATTATACAACCTACCACCTGCCCATTTTCTTTAATAGGAACTAAATTCCCTTCAATTGGAAAACCCATAACTTCCTTAGGCAGATAATTATGTTTTACGATACCTTTAGCGATAACTTCATCAAGAATTCCGCTTGGGTCTTCAAATACAGAGCCAACCTGAGATTGTGGAGGCATTCCTTGTGGCAGCGAAAAGCCACGCATTACCTTGTCTTTATCTATAACAGAAATAATCATATCTTTGTCATACAACTGTCTTATAATATCAAGATTATCAATAATATATTGTAGGTTGTTACTCATAATATATACTACCTCCAAATTTGTTTTTTCCAACTATTTAGTAAGTTAAGTAACATATTTTTTAAATCTATTGTTGTAAGCAATGGTTTGTAAGTTTTAGCAAATATGCTCTTTTAAGGTCTTTTATTAGTGACAATTTTTTATAATGTTTTTTTCATTATAGTTTTTCAATTTTGTTTTTATATAATATTTTGTATTTAAAATATGTATGATATGTATTTTTTATTTTATATGGTTTTGATTTTATCATAATATAAATTATATTTCAATTATATTGTAATATAATTAAAATATAATTTATTTAATTAATGAAAAATCTTTATATCATTTTGAATTCTAAAATTTAAATAATATAATATTTTTAATTTTTAGCTGAAAAATATTTGTATTTTATAGTGTTTTTGTATTTAACATATATAAATATTTATAAATAAATTTTAAAAAAATTATTCCTTAGTTACAAATTTTTTTTATAGCTTTAACAACAGATAAACAATTCTCAATTTCTGGACATACAGCACTATTTTTAATAGTGGTAACTGAAATCGTTTTATTCAATGAACAATACTGGGATGCAATGTCATTAGAATTTTTTAAATGTTCTCCTATAAGGATATGAATATGGTTCAATTTTTGAATTGCTTTATTTATAGAGGCCGTAGTATAGTAGCCATCAATACACATATAAATATATTTGGAAGCATATCCCGATAAATGTGCAGTTTCATGCCTTATTTGGGTAAGTAATTCCAGCATTTTTAAATTAGGATAAGTACCTTGTAAAAGTAACTCTTTTTTTATATTATTTTGACTTGTACATATATTATATAATAAAGTTCCTAATATCGGGAAATGAATCATTTTTTTTCGGATGATGCTATTTTTATTAGGAATTAGAATTGCTTTTTTTATCTCAACAGGATTAATAAGTATGATATTATGAATGATGTTGGGATTGTAACAAGAAGCCATAATTGCAATTGATGCTGCTAGTCCTGATGCTATGACATCCGTTTTTTCTTTTACAATATCATTAATAAAACTTTCAAGTATTTGTACATACATAAATGTTGTATAGGTAATATTTGGTTTATCGGAATATCCACAACCTAACATATCAATTGCATAAACTTTATGTGTTTTGCTCAATGCGGGAATTATTTTTTTCCATTCAAAAGAACTAGAATAGGATGATAAATTATGTAAAAGTATAATAGGAGAGCCTGTTCCTGTTTCATAAAAGGCAATTTTACCAAATTTCGTCTCATAAAAATTATTTGATAAGTTTGTAATATTATTTTTTATAGATTTTTTAGTAATATATGAATTAAGCATATGTATTCCTGCTAATGTAGATACACTAGCTGCTAATGTAAGAGATAATTTTTTTGAAGTGTTCATATAAATCTCCATTCTGTGTTGCTTTTTGAACAAAGAACTTTTACATAAAATATACGTTATTTTTTGTAATTTTTATGTCGAGCAACACATAGACACAAATTATTCTTTGTTGTATTCATTATAATATAGAAGTTCTAATTTTTCTAGTGGTAAGTAAAAAATTACAAAATGTATCAAAATAGTGTATTATTATAAAATTTTTGCTTTTTAAGATAATTTATTGTTTTCATTATTTAAACTTTCATATATAATTACAATTAGACATTATGTAATTATCTTTTTTAGTTATTTTGAGGTAAATGAATATGGATGAATATGCTAAATATTTAGATATGGAATTAAAACGATATATTGAAAATAAAAATGCAATTTTAAACAATATTCGTTCCATTAAATTAGATATTGAACAATTTGAGATTAGAATTAAAGATTTTGATTTAAGTAAAAATTCAGGAGAAAAATTATTTTTAGGATTTAATAATAACTTTGATGATTTAGAGTCAGCAAAATTATCTGAAACGAAAAAACAACTAGAAGAACAATTAATTACATTAAATGATAAATTGAATTTTAATAATAAAAAAATTGAAGAATTAAATCATATAAAAGAATTAATTACTGATAAATATATAATTGATAATTCAATAATTGATATTATTAAAAATAAGTTATGCCTTATAGCAAGTTTTATATCCACAGATACAAACAGAGCATTTGTTGAATTAAATCAAATGTGTGATAATATAGAATCATTATTAATATATAATGATAAATGTTCTAATATAGCAGATAATCATAAAAAGCAAAAGCAATTATTTTTACAAAAAGGATTGTTTGATTCTGTTTCTACTATGATTAGCCAGTATATTACAGATTCTAATACAATATTAACTTCCTTTTCGGGAGAAGATTCTATTATTACGAATCATATAGCTTCCATGATATTATTTATATTAAATCATTTATTGGAGTTATATAGCAGTGAATATGATAATTTGAAAATACTAATTCATGTTTTAAATTTAAAAGTAAGACTGATTATAATTGAAAATGAAAATAATATTTTAATAAAGTTAGATTTTCCATTTTAATCCTCTGAACCTTCTTATTATAAAAGAAGATGTATTACAGTATATAAAAGGTATGAAGCTTTTAAAGTTTATATAATAGTGAATTATAAAAATTAAAATAAAGTTTTTATGGAGAAAAGTTATGCAAAAGAAAATTGTATTAATAGATAGTAATGAAATTATAATAAGTGGACTTAAAACATTGTTTTATCCTTTAGATTTATATAAAGTTGTAGAAACTTTTAATGTTATTGATGTAGATGAGCATTTATTAATGGATTGCATGCCTGATATTATATTAATTAATTCAGATGTTTCATCAAAGGAAGATATACTTCATTTTATATCTTCTTTTAAATCAAGATATAATTATATTAAGATTTTAACATATTCTTATAATTCTGATGTTGATTATTTAATCAAACTTGTCAATAGTGGGGACGATGGTGATATCAATATCAATAAAAGTTTTAAAGAATTTATAGATGCGATTAAAGAAGTTTTAAGTGATAATATTTATATTCATCCAGATATTTTACCAGAGTTTAATCATAAAATGGTTACAAATGAAATTTTAAAAGAAAATGTAAATAATTTAACAAAAAGAGAAATACAAATATTACAGTTTGTATCAAAAGGTATGTTAAATAAAGAAATTGCCAGCGCGTTTGGTATTAGTGAACGTACAGTTAAAAATCATATATCTAATATTTTTAAGAAAATAAAAGTTACAGATAGAACACAAGCAGCAGTTTATGCTATTAAACATGGAATTGCAGAAATTTAAAAATGTTTCACGTGAAACATTGACGCGAAACATTTTTAAATTTTATGTATTGTGTAAAATTTATTTTTTATAATATTACCCAATGTAGTATTCCTAAAAGAAGTAAGTGAATAGGATAAAAGAGATAGAAAAACCATTTATTAATTATATTTTTTGAACCAGATTGTCCATTGTAGAAAAACTGTATTAAGATAGGTACCATAAAAATTCCAGTCATAAACAAATAACTCCACCAAATATCAACAAACAATATTGGAGTGCAGCATATAAGTCCGATTATTGAATAAGCAATCCATTTTTGTTTTGGTGTATCTCTATAGATGTAAAAGAAAAGACACCATAATACGTTAAAAAATGCCCAATCTCCAATAGCAGAAAGAATACACAAACCAATAATTCCTAATATTTTGCACCATTTAGGACATGTTCCTTTATCCCATAATAAGATTGCCATAAGACCTAGAAAAAGAGTATAAATAACTCCAATTGCTGGTTGAATAAATAAATGTCCATTTACATAATAAATTGGCAATGTTCCAAATTCAAAATATACAAAAGGAATCCAAGAGATAATTGCAAATATACCCAAACGAAAGGCATATTTTTTAACGCTACGAGTGTAGTGATACCCTTCTGATACAAAATATGCCATTGTAGGAGCAGTCAATCGTCCAATAAAGTGCATAATTTGCCCTAATATAGAAGCAGTTGGAACAAAAGCCCATGCAATATGGTCTATTAACATAGCTGCAATAACAAGATATTTTAATTGATTTCGATTCATAAATCCTCCTTTTAGTTATGTTATTTATTATTTTATTGTTTTGCTAAAAATAAAACATTTTAATGGAATCTTTTTTTTACCTATATTTAAAATAATGTTTCTTTCACAAGCTCGTTTAAATCCCCGATGTTCATAGAATTGATAAGTACAAGCATTATAAAGTTCTAAGTACCAAAAATATCTGCCATATAAGTTTAATAAAAATGAATTATCTAAATACCAGTTAAAGTGCATACCAGTGATTGAAAATTGTATAATCTTTTTTTTCTAAATTTTGAAATTGTAATTTCAAAAATATTTTCCTCCTTTATAATTTCTGTTCTTCTAAATTATATTATGGTTATTATATATGCTTTTTATATAATGACATGTTAGAAATTTGTGTAGTAAATTGAAATGCTAAAGGTTGATGTAATTATTGTATCATGCTTATTTACATAATAAGAAAGAAGTTAAAAATTTGCTGTGATTATTCTATTATAGTTTTTATATAGTGAAAAATTAAAAATTTACTTTAGTTATTATATCGCAACTTTTTATATGATAAGACGCCAGAAGTTTGTGAAGCAAATTTTTATACCACAGCTTTGCTGTGGTTATTATATCATAATTTTATACATAGTGAGAAGCCAGAAGTTTAGAAATTAAATTTATGTATTATAACTTTACTATGTTTTTTATGTTATATTTTATGCAAAGTAAAAAATTAGAGATTTACAAAGCTAATTTATACAGTACAGATTTGCTGTGGCTTTTATATTTTATACAAAGTGAGAAGATATAACTTGGATTTTGCCAAGCTTGTTATAAGGAGAGGATATTAAGAGGCTAGTGGTAATTTTAAAAAAGATCAGACAGATAAAAAATGTTTCACGTGAAACATAAAAAGTGAAGAAATATATGGATATATATTTTCATAGATGTTATAATAAAGATAAATGTTTGATATATGCAGTTGATTTTTAATGTATATAAATTTAGTTAATATAGGGAGGTATAAAAAGCGAATGGGGAGAACGATAGCTATAGCTAATCAAAAAGGTGGTGTTGGAAAAACAACAACGGCTATAAATCTTTCGGCATGTTTAGCAGAGAAAGGACAAAAAGTTTTAGTTATTGATATAGACCCACAGGGAAATACATCGAGTGGTTTTGGAATAGATAAAAATAAAGCAAAAACAACAATATATGATGTTATTTTAAGTGAAGTTGGTATTATTGAAGCCATTAGAAAAAATGTGATAAATAATTTGGATTTGATTCCAGCAAATGTCAATCTTGCAGGAGCAGAAATTGATTTAATAGATGTTGAGAATAGAGAGTATTGTTTAAAGAAAGCAATCGATAAAGTTAAGAAAAATTATGATTACATAATATTAGATTGTCCGCCGTCATTAAGTATGTTGACCGTAAATGCAATGACAGCATCAGACACAGTACTTGTTCCAATTCAATGTGAATATTATGCACTGGAAGGATTAACTCAATTAATTCAGACAATTAATCTTGTAAAGAAGAAATTAAATCCTTCTTTAGAATTAGAAGGCGTTGTATTTACGATGTTTGATTCAAGAACAAATTTATCGTTACAAGTTGTAGAGAATGTTAAAGACAATCTTAAACAAAATATTTATAAAACGATTATTCCAAGAAATATAAGGTTAGCAGAAGCACCAAGTCATGGAAAACCAATTAATTTATATGACAGTAAATCATCAGGTGCAGAAAGCTATAGATTGCTTGCACAAGAAGTAATGAATAAAAAATGATAGACATACATTAAATGTACGAACATTGACAGATATATATTTGGAGGAAAATATGGCTCAAAGTAAGAAATCTACTAGTAAAGGTCTTGGTAAGGGATTAGGCAGAGGACTTAGTGCATTAATACCAGAAAATGATGAGAAAAGCGAAGTAATAGTAAAAGAAGTTGTAGTAAAAGAACCAGCAGAAATAAAAGTACGCATATCTCAGATAGAACCCAATAAAGAGCAGCCTCGAAAAATGTTTGATGAAGACTCTCTTATTGAGTTATCAGACTCAATTAAACAATATGGTGTTTTACAGCCATTGCTTGTGCAAAAAAAGGATGAGTATTATGAAATTATAGCAGGAGAAAGAAGATGGAGAGCAGCTAAGTTAGCAGGAATAAAGGAAATTCCAGTAGTGATTAAGGATTATTCAGACCAAGAAATAATGGAAATTGCTTTGATAGAGAATATTCAGCGGGAAGACCTTAATCCAATTGAAGAAGCACAAGCATATCAAAGATTGATTAAAGATTATAAATTAAAGCAAGATGAAGTTGCTGAAAAAGTATCAAAGTCGAGAGCTGCTATTACCAATTCCTTAAGACTTTTAAAATTAGATAAACGTGTGCAAGAGATGGTTATGGAGGGAAAACTGAGTAATGGACATGCAAGAACAATTATCAGTATAGACGATAAAGATAAACAGTTTATGATTGCACAGAAAATATTTGATGAAAATTTAAGTGTTCGAGAAGTAGAAAAATTGATGCGAGAGTTGGAAAAGCCAAGTAAAGTTTTAAAGAAACCAGAAAACGATTTTGTATATAGAGATTTTGAAGAAAAAATGTCAAAATTATTAGCGACACATGTTACTATAAAAAATAGAGATAATAATAAAGGAAAAATAGAAATTAATTATTATTCACAGGAAGAATTAGAGCGAATATATGATTTACTAAAAAAATTAAATTAAAAATGCGATACAGTCTATCGAGAAAATACGAGGATTTGAAAAAGCTTTATAAATAGGGAAAGGAGAAAGCTGCTAGGCAAATATTTGTCTATATTTTGAGTAGCAGGAAGACAAATGATTGATTTTTTTGGTGCTTTTTCAATTGAAGCATCTTATATTGTAATTGGTTTAACAACAATTCTTTTAACCGCTGTCATATTATTAATTGTATTCATTGTTAAAACTTCTAAGTTAAAAAAGAAATATGAATCGTTTATGATAGGTTCAGACGGTGAGTCTATAGAAAATATAATAAAAGAAAATATTAAAGACGTAAAAGAAATTAAAAGTTCAACGGAAAATAATTCAAAAGCAATAAAAGATATTTATGAGAAACTTCAATTTACATATTGCAAAGTGGGAATGATAAAGTATGATGCTTTCCACGAAATGGGTGGAAAACTTAGCTTTGCATTATGTATGCTTGATAAGATGGATAATGGCTTTCTTGTAAATGTTATGCACAGTAACGACGGTTGTTTTGCATATATCAAAGAAATTGTAAATGGGGAATCCTTTATTGAGTTGGGTAAAGAAGAACAACAAGCATTAAAGGAAGCAGTGGCAGGAAAATCTGGAAGTGTAGATTTAAGTCCCCAAATAAATAAAATGCTTTCAGAAGATGTAAAAGTTGATTAAAATATTGATAAAAATATGGAAAATATTTAAAAAAAGTAGCATAATAAATAATATAAAAATTAAGATACAATTTGTGTCTTTGTTAATGCACAGCCCCATGCAGAGGAAATATGCCGCTAAAGCGGCGCACGGGGTGCGCGGCGAGTAGGGGAAGATAAATCTTTTCTACTCGATTATATAGATAATTGGAAAGGCATGGTGTTAACGTGATTGATTTAAAATTTTTAAGGTCATATCCTGATATAGTAAAAGAAAATATAAAGAAAAAATTTCAAGAGCATAAACTTCCTTTGGTTGATGAAGTAATAGAACTTGATGCGAAGGCAAGAGCTGTTCAGACCGAAGCAGATGAGCTTAGAAGTAATAGAAATAAATTATCTAAACAAATTGGTGCATTGATGGGACAAGGCAAAAAAGAAGAGGCAGAAAAAATAAAGACACAAGTTAATGATTTTGCTGGAAGATTGGCAGAATTAGAAAAACAAGAATCTGAACTGAATGCTAAAATTACTGAAATTATGATGAAGATTCCAAATATTGTTGATGCTAGTGTACCAGTTGGAAAAGATGACAGTGAAAATGTAGAAGTGCAGCGATATGGGGAACCAGTAGTACCAGATTTTGAGATACCATACCATACGGATATTATGGCAAGATTTGATGGTATAGACCTTGATGCTGCCGGAAGAGTTGCAGGTAATGGCTTTTATTATCTTATGGGAGATATTGCAAGACTTCATTCATCGGTTATTGCATATGCCAGAGATTTTATGATTGATAGAGGTTTTACCTATTGTATTCCGCCATTTATGATTAGAAGTGATGTTGTAACAGGCGTTATGAGCTTTGAGGAAATGGATGCCATGATGTATAAGATTGAAGGCGAAGATTTATATTTGATTGGAACAAGCGAACACTCAATGATTGGTAAATTTATTAATACTATTATACAAGAAAAAGAACTTCCTAAGACACTTACAAGTTATTCTCCATGTTTTAGAAAAGAAAAAGGGGCGCATGGTATTGAAGAAAGAGGTGTATATAGGATTCACCAGTTTGAAAAACAGGAAATGATAGTTGTGTGTAAGCCAGAAGAATCTATGTTATGGTTTGAAAAATTATGGCAAAATACAGTTGATTTATTCCGTTCATTGGATATACCTGTGAGAACACTTGAATGTTGTACAGGCGACCTTGCTGATTTAAAGGTAAAATCTATTGATGTTGAGGCGTGGTCGCCACGTCAAAAGAAATATTTTGAAGTTGGTTCTTGCTCTAACTTGGGGGATGCACAGGCAAGAAGACTGAAAATAAGGGTACAAGATGAAAATAAGAATAAATATTTTGCACATACATTGAACAATACTGTTGTTGCGCCGCCTAGAATGTTAATTGCATTTTTAGAAAATAACTTAATGGAAAATGGTAATGTGAAAATACCAAAAGCGCTCCAGCCTTATATGGGGGGTAAGGTTGAGCTTATAGCAAAATAGCGTTTACTTGTTGTGGTGTTGTAGTGAATAGGAAAGGTGTTGGGGACATATGAAATTAGTATTAATTGATGAGTTAAAAGGTGATGAGATATTAGCTGCTCCAATCTTATCTCCAGCGAACAATGTTTTGATTCAATCAGATACTGTATTAAAAGACGAATATATTGAAAAATTAAAAAGTTATAATTTATCTTCAGTATATGTTAAAGATGAATGTGATTTTGAAGATAAAGAAACAACAGAAGTCATGTTTTGTGAGCCATCTTTATGTCAAATAAAAATTGACGAAACACAAGAACATTTTTCTATTGAAGAAACTTTTGCAAAATCAACGGACATAACAAAAAGTATATTGGAAAAACATATATATAAACATAATGAAGAATTAAAAAAGATAAGCAGTGAAGCAGATAATATCATTAAAAATGTAATTTCTGAACCAGAAGTAATTAATTCGATTACAGAAATTAGAAATATTAGTACAGATATGTATACACATTGTATTAATGTATGTATATTGTCAACAATAATGGCGCTTCGTTTAAAAATGAATGAACGTCAAATAAAAAATATATCAAAAGGGGCTATTTTACATGACATTGGACTTAAATATATACAAGCTCCATACATAGATATTGAAGTCGGGGAGATGATTCCTGAAGATGCTCTTGAATATAAAAAACATACCATATATGGATATAGTTCTATTCAAGAAGAAGAATGGCTTACAGATGTTGTTAAAGAGATTATTCTTTTACACCATGAACAAATTGATGGAAATGGGTTTCCATTTAAACAAAAAGGTAGTAAATTAAAACAAGAAGTTAAACTTGTTTCACTTTGTGATGACTTTGATAGTCTGATAAGCGGAATTGGCAATAAAAAAATGAAGATATATGAAGCAATCGAATATATTAGAGTAAATAAAGGTATTCGATATGATTCTACTATAGCAAATAAGTTTTTGGAGACAGTGGCAGCATACCCTGTAGGAACAGAAGTTATTACCAATGACGGTGAAAGAGGTGTTGTTATTCGTCAAAATAAAGAGGCGATTGATAGACCAGTTGTTAGTATATCAATTCATTCAGATGGCTCGTCATATGATGAACCAAAAGAGTTGGATTTATTAAAGGTATTGACAGTATTTATTGTAGATACTTTATAATATAATTTTTATAAATATAAAAAGAAAGGATGATTATGAATCTATACCTTAGTGCAATTGGATTTTCTAGCATAGATTCAAAACAAGAAAAAAAATTTATTAACGCAGCGGTAAAACAATGTATTGAAGATGATTTGATTGTGAAAAATAAAGTGTTAAATAGAGGGATTGCGGTTATAAGAGTTAGTTCATTAACGGGTATCTATATATTCGGTAGATTTGAGGGAAAAAAATTTATATATGAATACCATTATCCTTTTACGATAGGAAATGCCATAACATGCAATGATGAAATTATTATTGAAAGACATATAGATAAAGAGTCGTATTCTGTTGTATGTGATGAGGCAAAAATGGGAGTGACTTTAATTTTCTTTTTACAGAATGTTATGGATTATATGGATTTTATAGTTACACAAAAAGGATTTAAGAAAGACATGTTTAATCCTGACAGAAAAAATTTGATATCAAGAAATCCAATTAAAGGCTGTACAACATATTTATCTGCATTATCACTCAGTGGAATGATATTGCTTCCAATAAAGAAAAATAAGATAAGTTCTAAAAAAAATATGGAAGAACAACGAAAAAGAAGTCAATTGATTGCAGCTGCAAAAGAAGGTGATGAAGAAGCTATAGAAAGTCTTACAATTGAAGATATTGATACATATACGAGAATTTCCCATAGAATTTTATCAGAAGATGTATTTTCTATTGTAGAAACCACATTTATGCCATGTGGGGTAGAGTGTGACCAATATTCCGTAGTTGGTGAAATTTTGGATTTGAAAAGTGATGAAAATATTTATACAGGAGAGAAAATTTATATTATGGCATTAGAATGCAATAATATGATAGTTTCGATGGCAATTAATGCACTTTCATTATTAGGTGAACCCAAAGTAGGAAGGCGTTTTAAAGGTCAAATTTGGCTTCAAGGAACTGTTAAATTTCCATTATCGTAAATTTTGAATATAGAGCGAAGATTAGAAACAATACAATTTTGTGTCTGTACGTTGCTTATTACAAATTTATAAGAATTTTTAGTTTTTGTGCAAAAGCAGTGTAGAAATGGGGGAAAGATGAAAAGAAAATTAAGTGGAATCAGAGTAAAATTAATATTATATTTTATGATTGCTATTTGTTTGCCAATAGGTCTTATTGCTGTAGATGTTGTAAGAACTACAGAGATAACACAAAATGATAATATGAAGCTTACAAGTAAGCAGACATTGCAGGAAACAAAGAAAGGGTTTGTAACCTATCTTAAAACATTAAGTCAGCCTGTGGATTTGTTGACAAGAAAAAATGAGGTAAAACACCTTGAAGATCAAGGTACTTTAGATGCTAATATTAAGGCTGTTCAAGATTCATTGATTGCTTCGGTTAAAGTTACAAATGGTTCTGCAAGGGCATTTTATACTACGAAAACAGGTCATAAAATTGTAGGTTGGGTTGTAAAAGATGAAGCTACAAATAAGACTTCTAATAAAAAATCAGCTGTGACAAATGCCAATGATACAACACAAGAATGGTATATTAATTGTAAAGGTTTGCCAGCAAGAAGTTCTATATTTGCATATTTTTCAAAACCGTATAAAGACGCTGAAACAGGAGCAACTATTTTTACAGTTTGTCAAGAAATTAAATTTTCAGATGGTGAAAATTATGGCTGTGTTGGAATGGATATTGATTTTTCAGAGTTGACGGCGTATGTGCAAAATATTAGTCTTCTTAATACAGGATATGTTTTATTAGTTGATGAAAATGGTGAAATCCTTGTCAATAATGATAAAAATACATATATTGATGGCACATCGGTTGCGACAATGAATTTTTGGAATGAATTGAGCAGTAAATCACAAGATGAGATATATAATATTCATTCTTTTTCAGAGAAAGTTAAAAATGAAGAATTGAATATTGTTACAGCAAAAGATGAAATAACAGGTTGGACTCTTATAGGTATTGTGAGCCAAAATGAGACATCAGCAGTTATTTCAAAAATTAATTTTGCAACAGCAAGAACAGGGATTATTTCATTAATTATAGGTATTATCATTGCTATTTGTGTATCACTTTCATTTACTAAAGAAATTAATAAAATTAAAAATGTAATGCAAAAATTAGCAGGAGGCAATCTTACCAATCGAATCCAAGTGAAAAGAAAAGATGAATTTGGTTTACTAGAAAATAATTATAATACAATGGTTGATAATATTTCTGTATTAATAAAAGATGTTGAAGAAAAGTCTGGAGTTATTATAAAAGCATCTGAAAATATATCTGATATTAGCACGACGACAACCGAAACGGTTAATCAAGTATCGGAAGCAATACAGAGTGTTTCAATTGGTACAGTAGGGCAAGCAGAAAGCACTGCAAAAGCAAAAGAAGAAGTAGAAAACCTTGCAGAAAAATTGCATGAAACAAAGACATATGTTGGAAATATTAGTGATATGTCTGTTGAAACTCAGAAACTTAGCAATAAAGGAATTGGCATTGCAGATGATTTAATTAAAAAAGCAAGACAGTCTATCACAAACTCAAAAATGTCTAAAGATGTTATGGCTGAAATGATAGAGAGTATTAATAAAATTGATTTTATATCCAATGCAATTACAGAAATCACAGAACAGACAAACCTTCTTTCACTAAATGCTAGTATTGAGGCAGCCAGAGCGGGCGATAGCGGAAAAGGATTTGCGGTAGTTGCAGATGAAATCAGAAAGCTTGCAGAACAGTCGCAGGCTTCTACTGATGAAATTAAGGTAATTGTTAATGAAATCAGTGAAAAGTCAAACTTAGTTGGAAAGACGCTTGATGATACAAACATTATTATTGAAGATCAAAATAAGTCGATTGAAAAAGCAAAAGAATTATTTAATTCAATTTCTAATGCTGTTAATGCTTTGAAAGATGGATTAGAAAATATAGAAAAGTTAAATGTTATGATGGATAATAACAGAGTTGCAGTAGTTGATAAGATGGAAGAAATTGCATCTATTTCTACGGGGACGGCAGCAGCTTCACAGCAAGTTACAGCTTCTGCACAGGAAGTAAATGCAACAATGCAAAATCTCAATCAATGTACAATTGAATTAGATGAGATTGCTAATAATCTTAAAGCAGCAATTGAAAAATTTGAATTATAGTTTGACCTGAAAATAATAGTGTGGTATTATTAAATTCGTTGATAGCTTATAAGATAAAATTTTATAGATTGTTTCAATGTCGCTATAGCTCAGCAGGATAGAGCGACCGCCTCCTAAGCGGTAGGTCGGAGGTTCAAATCCTCTTAGCGACGCCAAAAACTCCGCCGAAAGCATTGATTTTTCAATGGTTTCGGCGTTTCTTAAGAAAATGATAAACCATAAATATGTAAAGTAGTTATTTTTTATCTTTTTAATCTTATCAAGAAATTTTTTTTACAGGCAAGTTGAACTCCCGCTTAAAAAAGCGATAGATTGCCTTATGAGATTAAATCATGTCAAAACAATTTTTTACAATTGTATCTAGCTGTTTTTTTATTTCAACAAAATCACAATCTAAATTTAATGTGTCAACTATTATTTTATTGCCGCTTATTTGGTAGCTGTTTTGTGGTAATATCAATTCATCTGTTTTAGCATATAAAAGCATCCCCAAAACATGACCTGTTTTTTCTTTATCAAAATTTTTTACATAAGTATAAATTTGATAAAGATTATTGGAATGGATAGTTTGTATATTATAGTGATTCTGCATTGTATGAGTGTAATATTTCGCATCAATTATCAATGTTTTTTCTTTGTATTGAAGCATAATGTCACTTTGCATCACTGGCAGCATAGCACTTTCATTATCGTCTAAATCCCATGATATTTGAGAAGAAGAAGTCTTGATTTGGGCGTATTCTTTTTTGTAGTAGTTTAATATAAATTTTTCATATAGTTTGTACATACGTTGTTCATCAAGAAAATCCATTAATTTTGTTGTTCCGTCTGAGTTGGTTTGAAGCAGTCCTTTAATAATTAAATAACAAATTGAAATTAACATTTGATAGGATTGATTGTTTTGATTGTATTGTATTTTCCAGTTGATATTTTTTATATCAATAGGTTTTACATTACCAAAAAATATCAATAATTTTCTTAATTCTTTCTTTCGTATTTTACTAATTTCAGAATGTAACAATAAGTCCATTGTTGTACGGATAATACGATTCATATAAAAATTTACAGAAAATTCATCATAGCTGCAAATAAGTTTCTTTTGAATCAATGCTTGTTCTTTGATGGAAGCAGTTATATCAATTTTGCCTTTGACGCCAGCCAATGATTCTGTCTGTAATAGGTATGCTTTTCCAAGTCCCCGTTTTATTTGTAAAGAAACGCCTTTCGATAAAATAGCGGCGCAAAGCTCTGCCACGTTATCAAATTTTTCAGTTAATATCTGTTTATATCCTTGTTCATTGAGAACTTGAAACGCATATGAAAGCATATAGTATATATTTTTTATAGGAATCATTTGATTGCTCCTCTTAAATTTGCTGTCCAATCTCTAACTTTTGTCGGCTCATCAAACCAATACTCTTTAATAAGTGGGATAATTTCATATTCAACAACAGATTGAAGCCAATTATCTGTAATTTCTTTGTTCGTACAAAAATAACTATGTCCGATTCTAAATCCATCACCAAGTGATTCATCATTAGAAATGGCGTCATTAAGAGTTTTTACAACAAAAATAAGTTTATCAAGTTTACTATTATTTTTTTTAGCTAAATATTGCTTGAAACCATCAGAATCAAATGCTGGCGCAATATCAAAAAAAGCAAATCGCCTGCGCAGGGCATAATCTATCATTGCAAGACTTCTGTCCGCAGTATTCATCATTCCGATAATGCGAATATTTTTGGGAACAGTAAACCATTCGTCTTTATAAAGAAGTTTTAATTTATCGCCACGTTTATCATGTTCGATTAGCATCATTAACTCACCAAAAATTTTACTTAAGTTGCCTCGATTGATTTCATCAATGATAAAGAAATAAGGGCGTTCATCATCTATTTCAGCGGCTTTGCAAAATTTATAAAAAGAGCCAGACTCCAGTTTAAATCCATTTTCAACAGGTCGATATCCTTGAATAAAATCTTCATAACTGTAACTTTGATGGAATTGAACCATTGATACACGACTGGTATCTTTTTCACCCATAATGGAATAGGCAAGTCTTTTGGCGGCAAATGTTTTGCCAACGCCAGGTGCGCCCTGTAAAATAATATTATATTTCGTATCAAGAAGGTTAACTAAAGTATTGTAAGCATGTTCATTTATAAAAACTTCGTCTAAAAAATCTTTTTTGGTATATTTCGGATATTTAATTTCTTGTTCTTGTTGGGATTCATCTTTAATTTCATCGGTAACTAGCGTTAATAGTTCTTGTACATAGTCATTATAGGGTGTGATATTGGTTAATGTTTTCATAACAGCTTGTCTTGGAAGTTCCCATTCGCCAACATTTTGCCAATCTACTTTTCGGATATGAATATAGGAGTCTCTTGAAGTGTCATATATATAATCTGATGTTACAACACCTTTACCAATAATTTTATGTACTCCTTTTTTTGCAAAAACAATATCACCAATTTTAATTTCATTTGCAAACTGCCATAAACAATGTGCGGCATTTTTGTAAGAATATTTAGTATCATAAATCTTTTTCAGATACTCTTTAATATCTTGTTTTGTAGGAAAATCTTTAAGACTATATCCCAAACCATCCCAGCCAATGCCCATTATGCCAAGTCGGTTAAATTCCTCCCACATGGAAGCATTATCACCCGGAGAATAAATCCAATAAGATGTTTTTTTGACATTGGAATCAACAGAAAGTGATGCAGTGTCTGTTTTCGTATTTTCATTTGTCGTTTTCCAAGCATAATAGGATAATTCAGGAAAACTATGGTAAGGATATTCTATATTTTTTAAAGCATTACGAGCTTGCTCACATATAAATAAATATTTTAAACCATTAGGCATTTCTTTTTCAAGATTGGCAAAAATAGTTGTAAAATAATGCGGCATATTATCTGCATTGGAAAGAAATTCCCGGTTGCGGGAATCTAAATTAATAAAAATATTTGGTCTTATCCAGTAAAGACCTAGTGTAATATTCCAGCTTATTCCTTTTTGTTTTTTAACTTTATCATAATATTTACTCAGGTTGCTTTTATATGGTTCAGATAAAGTTTTAGAATAGTGAATAGCATTGTCAAATACTTCCCACAAATTGTCAATATCATGTTTTCCTCGTGTACCTCTGAAACAGTAAAAAGCGGCTTTTAAATTATATACAGTGGGAACGCCATCAAATGCAGATGGAACTGGATTTTGAATATCAAATATTTTAGCGATACTGTTTAAAATTTTTATTCTATTATTGCCTAAATTTCCTTTGTTGAATAAAGCAAAAATGGTAAAAGGGTCAATATCTTCAATATTATCATCTATTTCTAACTTGGGTAATTTGAGATTGGCAAGTGTAAAAACTTCCCGAATTTTTTTAATTAAATCAGTTCGGTTGTTTTTATAATCAAGCAAAACATCTGCAAATTCCATGTAAAAGTTAATCCATTGATAGCCTGCTTCTTGAGCGTGATTTTTTTTCATTTCTGAAATGTTTTGTTTTTCCATTTGTTTTTTCTCCCAATGTTTAAATATCCATTACGTTATCCGTCCAGAGTTCACACTGAGTTATAACAATTTGAACTGCCTCTTCCATGCCTTCAGGTGGATATTTGTGCCTTTTCAAAAGTTTTTTAATAAGCATACGCATTTTTGCTCTTGCAGATTCACGTTTTTGCCAGTCTATTGTTTTGTTCTTTTTTAGTGTGTCTGTCAATTCTTTTGTTATAGCAATCAGTTCTTCATTTTTATAAAAATCCTTAATAGCTTGTGGTTTTGTCAATGCATCATAAAAAGCAAGTTCATCTGCTGTTAATCCTAGTTGTTGTCCTTCTTTTTGAGCGGCGGCAATTTGCTTTGCCAATTTAAGCATCTCTTCAATCACTTCTTCATTAGTAAGCATACCATTTAAATAAGCGTTTAGTGAATGCTGCATAATTTCACTAAATTTTTCAGATTTTACTACATTGGTTTTGCGATAAACAGATACTTGCTCTGCAATCAATTTTTTTAACAGTTCGACAGCAAGATTTTTTTCTTTCATTTTTGAAATTTCTTCAAGGAATTTAGGGTCAAATAAAGAAAATTCTTCTTTAATATCCGAAAATAAATTGATAACACCATTACTTTTAATGCTTTGTTTAAAAAGTTCATTAATACGAGTATTTATTTCAGGAAGTGAAATTTTTTTGCCAACACCAGTATTTATTAATCGGACAACTAAAACTCGTATAGCCTCAAAAAAAGCAGCTTCAAACCGCATTGTTTCATTAATAAGAGAAGAACAGAGGGATAATGATTGATGAAGCATAAGTGCTTCTTTAATAAATATATCTTTTTCTTTTTGCTGCTCTCTTGCAATAATAAAATTGACTGCACCACTAATTGTTTTTGCTCGTTCAAGGTCGCTGCCTGTGGCAAATTTTGAATAATCATATTTATAAAAGATATCTTGGCATATAGAAAGCTTTTCAAGAAATTTTGGATATGCAGCTTTTGAAATATCTGTATCACCATAATTTTTTTTATCACGAGCAGTGTAATCATTCATTGCTTGTTTAAGAGCAGAAGCAATACCAACATAATCAACAATAAGTCCGCCTTCTTTATCACGAAAAACACGGTTTACACGAGCGATAGCCTGCATAAGGTTGTGTCCAGACATTGGCTTATATATATACATTGTGGCAAGTGATGGAATATCAAAGCCAGTAAGCCACATATCGACAACGATTGCAATTTTCATTGAACTATTGTTATCTTTAAATTTTTTTGCAAGTTCGTCTTTATGATGTTTATTGCCAATAAGTTGACGCCATTCTTCAGGGTCATTGTTTCCTGCCGTCATTACAATGCCTACTTTTTCTTTCCAAGCAGGGCGGAGGTCTAAAATATGCTTATAAATTTTTATAGCA
>CAJUBU010000024.1:6217-42036 GCA_910585095.1 uncultured Lachnospira sp. | reverse complement strand
AGATAAATGCGATTGAGTTATTCACTCATTTTCGCATTTATCTTATTACTTTACGAAATATTCCATTTTCTATACGGTCAATCAAAACGTCACAGCGTTTTTGCCATGTATGTTTTTCAATACATATATCATATGCTCTGTCTGCCATCTCTTGAAGCCTATCTAAATCCGATAAAGCCTCCCTTACCATATCACCTATATTACTTATCTGCTGCAATTCAAAGAAAAAAAGGGCGGATTTATCCACAAAACACTCTTTTAAATAGTTGCTTGTATCACTTAACACAACCGCTCCATTCAGCATTGAATTAAATATTCGGTCATGCGCCCCATCCTTAAACCATGGCATAACATTAACCGATATTTTTGATTGGCTTATCTTATCAAGACATGTCTGAGAATCGACATTTCCCGCCGTAATAATATTTTCTGGATGCATACATTCTAACTGTTTCCAGCCTGCACCATATATATGTACTTTAATGCCACTGTCTGCAAGCTGCATAATCGTCTTTGCTCTATAATAAAAACGTACACTAAGGTCTACATACATCAGATTTGGCATAAGATTTTTTAATTCTATTTCACTAAATGAAACATTTTCTCGAATCAATTTTTGTTCTACTAGATGTTCAATTAACTCATCAGGATTTTTTATACTTTCCTTTAACAATTCTTTAAAAAACATTTTAGAATCATAGTCCATTTGTGCAAGATAAGCATCAAATCTTTCTATTGGTGTATAATTTCCTGTAAAAATAACATCAATTGGTCTTTTATGAATAGGAATATATCGCCCCTCTGAATATACTTCTCTATGTATATTAATTCCTGTTCCTCCTAATGGCAAAAAATAATTGTCATCATCTTGGCATATGTTTTTATTTTTTTTATAAAATACACTGCTTGCATTGACCTCAGGAAAAAAACGGCTCATATAACGAATATGATTTTTATCTATGGATATTTGAACATACTTTTCTGGTCGTAAACTAAGATACTTATGATAATACAGTGGATGGTCTACCACCATATTATAGACAGCTACTTGATATTCGTCCCATATATTTCCTTTTCTAAAAGTATTGCTATACAATCCATCTTCCCCAGCAATCCCATTAAAATTAAATGTAAAGGCAATGATATTGACAAAACATTTATTCTTAAAAGACTGCTCTAAAAACTCTTGAAGCAAGGAAGTACTATATTCACTTACTACCAAATCAAACCAATATACATTGTACCCTCTTGCTTCAAATGTCTGAGCCATCTCTATGCTAAAATATTCTTGCGTTTCTACACCGCCTTTAAACATAATAACACATTTGCTCATTTACTCTCTCCATAAAAATGCTCATTTCTACGCTGCTGTTAAGCAACTTTGTATCATACTTTTGTTTTTTATATTTGTTTATGAACTATTGCCCTATAATTTTATCACTTATATTATCCAACTGAGGCAAATGAAGTTTCTCAACTTCTCCTTTATCAACCTTTGATGATATCTGTGCATCAACTGGCAATTTTACTATCGTTTCTATTCCATATTGAGCTGCTATTTCCTCAATATTGCTATCGCCAAACAACTGGTGTTTCTTTTTGCAATCAGGACATTCAAAATAAGACATATTCTCAACAATACCAAGCACTGGAATATCCATCATTTTAGCCATTTTAACTGCTTTTGCCACAATCATTGAAACCAGCTCTTGTGGTGAAGTGACAATAACAATACCTGCAACTGGAAGTGACTGCAATACTGTAAGTGGTACATCCCCTGTTCCCGGTGGACAATCGACAAACATACAATCAATATCGCCCCAAGAAACATCTTCCCAAAACTGTTTAACAGCTCCAGCAATAATAGGACCTCTCCATATAACAGGGTCTGTTTCATTGTCCATAAGAAGATTCATGGATATAACCTTTATCCCTGTATTAGTCTTACATGGATACATAACCTTGCCTTCTTTATCACAGCAAATTTCACCTTTTATTCCAAATGATTTTGGTATAGATGGTCCTGTAATATCTGCATCAATAATTGCCGTTTGCAATCCTTTCTTTGCCGCATTACATGCAAGCATAGAAGTCACAAGAGATTTTCCAACACCACCTTTTCCGCTCATTACAGCGATAACCTTTTTTACACCGCCATAATTGGCAGACTTATCTTGTGGCTCTGTCCTCTCATCACAATTAGAACTACAACTACTACAATCATGTGTACAATCTTCACTCATTTTAATCCTCATTTCCGTGCTTCTTTATGCACTAAAAAATTTCAATATTATTATGTTAGTATAACCTTTTTATATAATGAAACACAACCATTTTTCAACGAATTTTATGAAATGTTTACCTTATTAAAGATGAATAAAAGGAAACTGTTATAATTTTATCAATATCTCTATAAAAATTATTCCATTTATGTTACAATAATCCTATCAAAAATCAATCAATTAAAAATTAAAAAATATATCTATAACAATAAAAGGAGTAACAAAATATGAAACAATTTCAAATTGAATATTCAAATTTAGAAATGTTCACAAAAAACCTTATAACATTTAAAGATTGGTGTCATTCTAACAAAATATCAAAAATAATGTTTCAAATTTACTCTGAAATATTAGAATCAGACCCAATCAATGCTATATGTGCAGCTATTGAGCAAATTTTTCCAGATGCCCCCTATATGGGCTGCTCCACTAGTGGTAATATCGTAAATTGTCAGCTTTCCTCATCTGTAACTATAGTCTGTACCATGTTTGAATTGTCTCAATCACAATTTAAAATTTTTCAATATGATTTATCCAAGCAATCGGTAGATGCTATTACAAAACAGATTGTTCAAGAGACAAAAGCTAACACTTGGGTAAAAGCTATTGAGATGTATTTTACCATTCCAGAAAACTCCACAACACGTTTTTGTGATGGATTGAAAGATATTGCGCCTGAGATTCAAATTTTTGGAGGCGTTGCCTGCAGTAACGATATCACAAGTGATGCATCTTGTGTATTCTCAAAAATAGATGGATTTTCTGATAAATCAATTATTATATTATTTTATGGCGGTGAAGATTTCTATGTAGAATCCATCAAAGTAACTGGTTGGAAACCACTAGGACGCAAATTTCATGTCACTAAATCAAATGGAAGCATTTTGCAAGAGTTAGATGGTATACCAGCCTATGATGTTTACAATAAATATTTAAATATCAAAAATGATGAAAATTTCTTTTATAATACACTGGAATTTCCATTATTTTATGAACACAATAACACCACCATACTACGTACACCTGTGGCAAGCAATGCCGATGGTTCCATTACCATGTCATCCGATATTGACGTTGGTTCTGTTGTGCGCATCTCTTATGGTGACCCAGCAACTATTATTGAAAATATTGAGGAAGACAGTAAAAAAATTTATACCTTTCAACCTGATTTACTACATATTTTTTCCTGCGCTGCAAGACGCACTTTTTGGACTTCTCAAGAGCCTACTTATGAGCTTATGCCATTTAAAGAAATGTCTCCTTCTGTAGGATTTTTTTCACATGGTGAATTTTTACGTACAACAGGCGACCTCAATCAACACAATGTAACGCTTGTGATAGCTGCTATGAGGGAAGGCGTAAAAAAACCTTGTGTTGCTGCTCCTGCTGTGACAAACACACATCAATTGTCCAAAGTACCTTTGGTATCTCGTCTTGCCACATTTATCAGTGTTACATCACTAGAATTAGAAAATATTAATAACAAATTAGAACAAGTCAACGACAAATTAAAAGTAGCATCTATTATTGATGGATTGACTGGTTTATATAACCGTAAAGAAATTCAGACACAAATTGAACAAGAACTTTCCAACGTAAAACAGGAACGTTTTTCAATTATTATGTTGGACATTGATAATTTCAAACAAGTCAATGACACGTATGGACATCAACAAGGTGATGCCGTTATTATTGCACTAGCAAAAATACTTCACAATGAGCGCACTTTATTGAACAATCGTACCTTATTTTCTGAAAAATTTTCTGCTGGCAGATGGGGCGGAGAAGAATTTATGCTACTTATGCGCGACACGGATTTTTCTTCTGCAGCCTTTGCAGCAGAACTTATCCGTCAGTGTTTTGCAAATACAAATTTTCCTAATGTACGCCCACAAACAATTAGTATCGGCGTAACACAAGCCAAAGAGGACGACACGATTGACACATTATGTAACCGTGTTGACGACGCCCTATATCAAGCAAAGAAGAACGGAAAAAATAGAGTTGTTGTGGTATAATAGTCTCGGCGAAGCCGAGCCATACAAGTTTGCAGAGCAAACTTGCTTATGTGCAAAAAGAAACACAAAATTATGGTATAATAATCTCGGCGAAGCTGAGCCATACAAGCTTGTAGAGCAAACTTTTGGTATTTTACGATATAGAAATTATGGCATAATATTGAACTTTTCAAATAGCAAATTAAAAATTTTTAAGAAAGGATAGGCTATATAATGAGTAAAAATATTTTACAAAATGAATTATTTGAAGCTTTTGCAAATGCTTCTGATAATATTTACATTTATGTGTGTGATATGAAATCTTCTTTATCCAGATGGTCAAAAAATACTGTTGATTATTTTAATCTGGAAGCTGAATATATGACCGATACGGCTAACAAATGGATGGCAAAAATTCATCCGGATGACCGTTCCTTATATGTAAAAGATATCAGTGCTGTTTTTTCAGGACAATCCAACCGTCATAGCTGCCAATATCGTGCCAAAAATAAATATGGCGACTATGTATGGCTAGAATGTAAAGGAAGCGTTATACCTGATGAAAATGGGCAGCCTAGTGTTTTTGCTGGATTGATGACGCGCTTGGATAATCAAAATAAATATGACCCTTTGACACATTTACTTACCAATTATGAATTGCAAAACTATGATTTTTCTAGC
Source organism: uncultured Lachnospira sp. (assembly GCA_910585095.1). Classification (GTDB taxonomy): domain Bacteria; phylum Bacillota; class Clostridia; order Lachnospirales; family Lachnospiraceae; genus Lachnospira. The sequence continues at coordinate 37,076 of CAJUBU010000024.1, read as the reverse complement.
GGCAATGGTATTCTTATGCTTTTAGGTATTGACAGTTTTCGCAAAATCAATAATACAAACGGTTATATTTATGGCAATAAAGTTTTAAGCATTTTTGCTGAATGTTTGGGAGAATTAGCTGATAAACAAGACAAAATTTATCGCTTGCAAGGCGATGAATTTATTGTTTTATCTCCAAACGGCACAAATGATAAAATGAGAGAACTTTTCCAAAAAGTCAATGACCGCTGTGCCAATATGCGCGGTGTAAAAAGCTTCTCTGTCTCGGCTGGTATTGTTTCTTATCCACAAGACGGCAGTGACTGCAACACGCTTTTAAGCAATTTGGAACATTCATTAGAATTTGCAAAGGAACAAAATCGCAACCGAATCATTGAATTTTCAGAAAAGATTTCACAGCGTCACAATCGTATCAGCAATCTTCATGAAGCATTGACCAAAAGTATCCATAACAATTTTAAAGGATTTGAGCTGTATTTTCAGCCGATCTTAGATGCAAAGACAAAACAAATTGTGGAATGTGAATCTCTTTTGCGCTTTAAAACGCCAGAAATACAAGATGCCTCACCTTTTGAATTTATAAAGCTGCTTGAAAATAGCGGAGAAATCCGAGAAGTTGGCGCTTGGGTTATGGAGGAAGCTCTCCGACATGCTGCCCGCTGGCAAAAAGAATACGGTGGCATCAAAGTCAGTTTTAACGTTTCGTATGTACAGCTTTTAGACGGTGATTTTGTTGATAAATTAATTGAAAAAACAAACGAATACCAAGTCAATCCCAATTTAATTATGGTAGAACTTACGGAAAGCTGCAACGCCGAAGATACGGATATGCTCTCCCACCATTTTGACCGATTAAGAACATTAGGCTATAAAATTGCAATGGATGATTTTGGTACAGAATATGCTTCTTTTGGTCTTTTGCATGATGTGAATATGGACGTATTAAAAATTGACCAAAAGTTTGTTCGTGGACTTGTTCAAAACCGCAATATGACTGATATGGCTATTATTGAAAGTGTTGTTGATATGTGCAGACGCCTTTCTATCCAAACAATTGCAGAAGGTGTAGAAACCGTAGAAATACAAGATATGATTGAAAAAATCGGCGTTTCTTATCTGCAAGGTTATCTATATTCAAAGCCTGTTCCAGCAGCAGAATTTGAAACTATGGTACGCCAGAAAGCATTTGAATAATTTTTATTATTCTTTTACATATTTTACAAATAAAAAAGCAACCTTACAGTAAGCTGTAATATATTTGATTTATATAAATTTAGAACTGCTGCAAAAAATTTTATAATCAATACAATCTATGGGTATTCGTAATACTTTTTACTACTTACCTATAATTGCATTGAAATTTGATATAAAATTTTTGTTTTGCAGCAGCTTTTATCTATTGACAACTCTTATATTTACTGAACAATCAATTCTTTTACCTCAACCTTTTTTATACTTTTAGAAGCTATATATGCAAATATAAAAAAGCTTCCGCTAATAATAAGAATAGGTAAAAATATTGAAGTTACTGTAAAATTTACAACAACTGTTGACAGTCCAACAAACTTTAATATAAAACTCATTGCAGGTTTTGCAATTACCACCGTAATACTCATTCCAATAAAACTGCCTAGCAATGCAAGTATAAAAAAACGAAGAGCAAAATGAAACTGCAGTTTATTTACAGTAAATCCAAGCGCCTTATAAATTCCGATATCTCTTCGTTCTCGAATAAAGGTTTTATTGCAGACCATTATAACAACAATCAATGCAAAAACAATAGAAAAGCTGTAAATAATAACTGTTATTACATCAACAATAGAGTTATACTGAATTTCTAAAGGATTTTGCGTTGTAGTGTAATCATCTATTTTAAGTAATTCACCGTATTGTGCTTCAATTTCATCTAAAATAGCTGGAATTTTCTCTTTATCTTGAACAATAAAACTTGCAGAAAATCCTCTTTTTGTCAATCCTAACCTTCCTGCCAAATCAAAATTAAAAGCCATCCCCATTCCCAAATCGTTTGGCGTTTGATAAAATCCTGTTATGATACATTCTACTTCTTTATCATTATTAGAAAGAGTCACTGTATCCCCAATTTCTAAATCCATTGACTCAGAAACCACTTGTGTAATAATAATTTCATTGTCATACAATGGAACTCGCCCTTTTATCAATCCTAAAATTTGCTCTGGATATTTATACATATCACTAAAAATACTATCTCCATTTAAAGAAATATATTGATTCCTTTGTTGATTTTTATACCTAATAGCCGTATGTTTTTCTACAATTTTTTCAACTTCTGTCAATAAATCTTTATTCGTATCTTTATTATAGCGAAATTCTATATCTGGTATTATAAGTCCTATTGAATTTAAGGTATCGCGCGAAGCTAAAAAAACACTAAATAAATTAACTAAAGTCATAAAAAAGGTAAGAATAGCAACAATAAAAAACACACCAAAATACCGTTTCTTTGCTGAAATAAGCTGTCGAAACGCAAGCCAAAAAGATAATGCTTTATCAAAAATAGGAACGTATATTCTGCTGTCAAAATAAACATCTTCTATACCGCCAATAATTGCCCGCACAGGAGAAATTGAAATAACCTTTCTTGTCTTTAATAAAATAATCAGACAAAAACAACCTATCAATATTGATGTAAACAGTGAGCTTTTTCCTATTGATAAGGATTGCTGGGGCAAAACTGCTGTTATTGTCATACAGGCTTTGCCAATATAATATTGAATGGGAATTGCTGCGATACTTCCAATTATAACTCCAAGCAGTAAACTTGTCATATACTGTATTAAAAAAATTGCTCTTATTTTTTTATTGTTAAACCCTTGCGCTTTTAAAATTCCAAGCGTTGTATATTCAACATCAATCTCCGTCCCAATACTATGGCTTATTACAATCAAAATAATCAAAAACAAAAATATCATAAATGCAAAGACAATATCTAATATCATATCAGGTAAAATCATGGTATAATTTTTTGATTTGTCTATGTCGGTTGTTCCTTCTGCCATATAGGATATTTTTGTTTCAAGATTAAGCTGTTTTTCAAATTTTGTAGAAGAAAGGTTACTACCTTCCGCCTGATATATGGATACTATTGTGACTTCTTTTTGTACATTTGTCTGCGACAAATTACATAACTCCAAACATTTTTGAAAATCCGATTTCCCAATAAATACCTGCTTCCACCCTACTGTTGAAGAGCCTGTCATTGGTTCTTGTACAAATCCTTTGATTACAAAATCTTTTTTAAATTCTGTCGCCACTTCAAGGGTTATTGTATCACCTAATTCACATTCAAGCTTTGATTTTAGTCCAAGCGGAAGATATATTTCACCTTCCCCAATTGCTGGTATATCTTCACAAAAATTTGTCAATTCTTTATTATATAATGCAATTCCATCTCTTAATTGTGTTACAAAATAACTATTTCTATCTTCTCGTTTATTGCATATCGTTTTACTGGTAATAATACTGTCATAATATTTTGTCTGCTTTACTAATGGACTATTTTCTACCATACTACGCAGCTCATCTGTAAGCTTTTCTTTATCTATATAAACCAATATTTCGCCGTAGTCCGCCATTTTAAATGCACGGTTTAAACCATTTAAATAATTATCACGCACACTTATAATTGATGTGCAAATTGCAACAACAATTGCCATCAATATAGCAATACTGATAAATGTTCCTTTCTTTTTTCTTATATTTGCCTTTAATAATATCAACATTTCCATATACTTTGCCTCCTACCATTCCATTGAATGAAGCCAGGCACTAATTTGTGCTTCACGGCTTTTTTCTTCACTTGGACAAAATACTGGTAATGTCAGTTCTCCGATAATTTTACCATCTTCCAAATATAATATTCGGTTTGCACGAAGTGCAACATGAATATCATGTGTCACCATTAAAATGCTCTGCCCGCCCTCATTTATAGACGTCAACAGATTTAAAACTTCTATGGTATTATGGCGATTAAGCGCACCCGTAGGCTCATCAGCAAAAATCAACTTCGGATTATGCACCACTGCTCTTGCAATTGCACATCGCTGCTGTTCACCACCAGAAACCTGTGCTGGCAAATGATTTTTTATATGCTTAATCCCCATTTTTTCAATTAATTCTTCAGCATAGTTTCGCACCGTTTCCCCTGTGACCGACTTGCTTAAATATCCCGAAATAACAATATTTTCAAATAGTGTAAGATTACTTACCAGATGAAGCTGCTGAAATATAAAACCAAAATCATTGCTGCGAAGCGTTGATAATTCTTTCTCACTCATCGTCACAATATTTTTTCCATTATACAGTACTTCTCCTGCTGTCGCTCTATCCATACCACTCAGTGCATAGAGCAATGTGGATTTGCCAGAACCAGACGCCCCCATAATAACCGTAAAATCCCCCTGATACAACGCCAAATCAACATGTGACAGAATATGAATTTGACTGCCGTTATGTGCAAAACTTTTACATAAACCTTTTGCTGATAAAATACTTTCTTTCATATTTATCATACTCCTTTCTTGATTCGTAAATTTACAATAATCATTCAGCTAAATGATTACAATTTACTTTACCAAAAAAGTTATTAAGAACTCTTTAAGAAAATGGGAAAAGTAATAATGACCTCTAATCCATCCATATGATTATGCAGCAATATATTTCCCTGCATCTGTTCCGTTATATATTTCACAATATACAATCCTAAGCCAGAACCTTGTTCTTCTTTTACATTACTGCCACGATAAAATTTTTCAAATATAAAGGGCATATCTTTATCAGGGATTCCCTGTCCATAATCACGAAAATGAAATTCTATACAAGATACATTTTTTACAACCCAAATATCCATTTTAGCCTTTGCATATTTTCTGGAATTATTGATGATATTTTCAATAATCTGTGTAAATCTTTTTTTATCAAGCAATACCATTACTGCAAAATTGGGCTTTTTATATCGAATATCCCCATTATCTGACAAAAATTGAGCAATAACATTTTCTGTAAGAGATACAACTTCTGTTGGTTCTACCATAATTTTTAATTTATCCAAGTCCGATACGGAGTGTAAAAATAAATCATTTGTCAATGCTGTTACCTCATCACATTTTTTCATCAAAACAGTAAGATAGCGATATCTTTTTTCAATGGAAGTATCAAGATTTGCCTCCAGTCCTTCTGCATATGCACGAATCGAAGCAATAGGAGTTTTAATATCATGCGATAATGTGGCTATCACCGTTTTATTATTTTCAATTGCTTCTTTTTCACAAGCTCTCGCTTTTGTAATCTCTTTTCGCATACTGTCAAAAGCCCACGTAAATTCACCAAAATAATTGGAACGCTCATAATTTAATGGAATGTCAAAATCTCCCTGTGCCAATTTTTGTGCAAATTCTTTCATTTTTTCAAAAGGACATAAAATAGATTTATAGATATATCCAAACACCACAAAAAGAAATAAAATACTTATTCCGCCCATTGCAAAAAAACGTATATTGCTATTGTAAATAATCTTTTCGTTTTTCATGTCTTCTTGCAATGTGGATATTTTTTCAAACATCAAATCGGATTTTTCCAGCTTTGCTAATTGTTCAATTTCGTTCAGCGCAACAATTTGCTTTAAACGAGTATTTTGCAATTGTGTTTTATTGTCAAAAACAAGAAATATACAAGTAATGATACCAATAAAAACACAAAATAAAATCGTTATTTTAAATAATTTCTTCTTCAATTTATCCTCCATACTAAACGTTTTTTAAATTGGTATCAAGCATATATCCTATCTTATAAACGGTTTTTATAAATTGTGGTTTTGCTGGGTTATCTTCAATCTTTTCTCGTAACCAACGAATATGTACAGCAAGTGTAGCTGCCTCCACGCAAGAAAAAGTACCCCATACTTCGGACAATAAGTTTTCCTTTGACAGGGCAATATTTTTATGCTGACACATATATGCAAGCAAATCAAACTCTCTTAAAGATAGTGCTATTATTTCATCTTTTTTTGTAACGCTCCTAGATGTAACATTGACTATAACATCTCCAAATTGATATATTTCTTCTTTTGATGAAAAGCCATATGTTCTCCTTATAAGCGCATTGATTCGAGACAATAGTTCTTTCATAGAGTATGGTTTTGGAAGATAATCATCACCGCCTATATCAAAACCTGTTATGCGGTCCTGTTCACTCGTTCTTGCACTTGCAAATATTACTGGAACAGTTGACACACGCCTTAACTCTTTACATATTTCAAATCCTGTTATATCTGGAAAATTAATATCCAATAAAATTAAATCATATGTATGATCCGTTAATACCGCAAAAGCTTCTTCACTGCTTGTTGCAATTGTTACTTTATAATGATAGCTTTCCAGCATATCCGATATAATAAATGATAAATCTTCATCATCATCAATTATTAATATTGATTTTTCCTGCATTATTTCCCTCATTTCTGTATTATTTTTACCGATAAAAATTTTTCATCTTATCATAGTAGTATTTTCTTAGTTTTTGAATATTTTTCAAAAAAACAGCTATCAGAAAATAATTCTTTTAGCTGTTTTTAATTCTTATTATTTAATTATTAAGTTTCATTAAAAAATACAAAGTCCTCAAGATTACGCTGGTAAATATGCTCTCGGTCATAGGATGAATACTTGTTCCAATCTTCTCCTACCAATTCATATATATTTACTAGTCCAAGTAATGCTTCTGCACTTTCTGCAAAAAATTGTTTATCATCTTTTATCGCAACCCATTGTGTCCAATCAGAATCCTCATAGCACTCAAACAATACTATATAATGCTTTATCTGTTCCAATATATACAAAGCAGGTCCTTGTGTGTTTCCAGCACTCCCCAATCTCATAACAGTACTCCTTCTATTGCTTTTGCTATACCATCTTTATAATTGTAATCTGCTATCAATTTTGCCGCTTTTTTTACATCGTCTTGTGCATTTTTCATAGCATAGGATTGCTCTGCCCACTCCAACATCTGAATATCATTATTGCCATCGCCAAACGCCATTACTTCACTTGCATTTATACCTAATATATTGCATAAACTGCTCAATCCTTTACCCTTATTTACTCCAACTTTATTAATTTCCATATTAAATGGTATAGAGGAAGTAACAGCGAGATTTTTTTCTATAAATGTTGTTTTTATCCTATCATATTTATCTTTTGGCACATATATAGATGTCACTTTTTCAGCTGCTTTATTGTTTAATGTTTCAGTCGGATTATCACAAAAAGTAATTTCATCTTTTAATTCCTTTAAAAATTCATCTTTTAAATAATCACTTTTATATAAATCACTGCTGCTTTTCTTCATATAAGAATTTCCATTACAATATATTTCTGTAACAATTCCAAACTGTTCCAAAAACTCATATACAAATTTCCACGTATCATAATTCATACAATCTGATGCCATTACATTGCCTGTTATATCCATTGCCAAAGCTCCATTAGAAGCAAGAATATAGTCTACCACTTTTAACTGCTCAAGTACATTTTTGATATGACAACAAGTACGACCACTGCAAATCGCTATTTTAATGCCTTTAGAAGATGCAGTTTTTATAGCCTTTATATTTCTTTCTGAAATTGTTTTATGGTCTGAATCAAACAGAGTACCATCTAAATCCATAGCAATTAACTTTATCATATTCGTCACCCTACTTTTAAAAAAAATCAAAGAATATTGTAATCCGCTTTACCATTATTAAACTAATTTTAGTATTTCCTGCCCTGCTTTTAAATCGCCTACTTTCACATCAATTGAAGTATAATTATCTGTATTTGTAATAATGATAGGCGTTACTGTTCTATAGCCAGCACCTTTTATACCATCTAAATCTATTTTCATAAGCAGCTCGCCTTTTTTAATCTTTTGCCCATTAGAAACTTTTACGTCATAAAATTTACCAGCAAGCTGTACAGTATCAATTCCCACATGAATAAGCAATTCCACTCCGCTATCGGATAACAAACCCAGTGCATGTTTTGTGTCATAAACCATTTCTACAATACCATCAAACGGGGCATACACCTTACCTTCTGATGGTTCAACAGCTACGCCATCGCCGAGCATTTTTTCAGAAAATACGCCATCTTCCACTTCTTCAAGAGTAATGACTTTACCATTTATAGGCAAATAGACTTCTGTGCTTGTATTATTCTTTTGAAAGATTTTGTTATCTATATCATGGACATTTGTATTATCTATATTTACATTATTTTGATTTGTATTGACTGTATCGGAATTTATGCCAATATCCTTTAAGCCTTCATCAATAATAGGATTATCACTTTCAGGACTTTCAAGATAATCTTCCAAATTAGATTTAATAACCGTTACTTTTGGTCCGTAAATCACCTGCACGCCATCACCTTTTTGAACGACACCAGAAGCACCAGACTGCTTTAATTTATCTTTGTCTACTAATTGATAGTCAAAAACTGTAACACGCAATCTTGTTGCACAACAATCGACATCGCTTATATTTTGCTTTCCGCCAAGCCCTGACACAATCAATGCTGAAACAATATCATCCTGCGTCTTTGTTCCATTTGCTCCACCATTTTTTGATTTATTGACATCGGCTCTTGTGTAAAGTTTAGTTTCTTCTCCCTCATTTTCTCGTCCTGGTGTTTTTAGATTTAATTTTTTGATAAGAAATGAAAATAGGAAATAGTATACAATAAAATATCCAATACCAACAATAACAATCCAAATCCAATTAGTCTTTTCAATACCTGGCAAAATACCAAACAAAACAAGGTCTATAATACCTCCTGAAAACGTCATACCAACGCCTACATTAAATACGTGCATAAGCATATATGCCAAACCTGCAAATACACAGTGAATACCATATAATAATGGGGCAACAAACAAAAACGTAAATTCAAGCGGTTCTGTAATACCTGTCAACATGGAAGTAAGTGCGGCTGATAAAAGCAGCGTACCTACAACCTTTCTTTTTTCTGGCTTTGCACATTTATACATAGCAAGCGCTGCACCCGGCAAACCAAATATCATCAACGGAAATTTTCCAGACATAAAACGAGTCGCCGAAACCGCAAATTGACTGCAATTAGGGTCTGCAAGCTGTGCAAAGAAAATATTTTGCGCACCGTTAATAACTTGCCCGCCTATTTCCATGGAGCCACCTACTGCTGTCTGCCAAAATGGCATATAAAATACATGATGAAGCCCAAACGGTATAAGAAGACGCTCCATAAAACCGTAAAGCAGTGTTCCACCATAACCTGATATTACAACAAGTTCACCCACTTTTGCAATACCTATGCCAACAAAAGGCCAAATATAATACATTAAAATACCAACAAATACAAATACAATCGAGCTGATAATTGGTACAAATCTTGTACCACCAAAAAATGACAAGACTTGTGGCAATTCAATTTTATAAAATCGATTATGCAGGCTTGCCACACCAATCCCAACAATCATGCCGCCAAAAACACCCATATTTAAACTGGTGATGCCCAACACATCACCATATGAATTGGCAGCAAGAACACCTCTTGCAACAAGATTTTCACAAGACTCCTGCACGGTCGCGCCATCTCCATATATCAATAACATAGTACTTAAAGCAGTGTGCATAATAATAAATGCGACAGCGGCAGCAAGCGCGGCAACCGCTTTTTCTTTTTTAGCCATACCAATAGCAACACCCATTGCAAACAATAATGGTAAATTGGCAAAAACGGAATTACCCGCAGCACTCATAACACTTAATATTGCATTCAAGATTGTGCCATGTCCCATAATGCCTGTAAGCTTATATGTCTCAAGCATCGTTTCATTGGTAAAAGAACTGCCAATGCCCAACAAAAGACCTGCTACTGGCAACAATGCAATAGGAAGCATAAATGAGCGTCCCACACGCTGTAAAACGCCAAATACTTTATCTTTCATAACAACCTCCATTCAATCTACTTTCCCCTATTTCCTACACCACCCACAAAATATTTCTATTTTTTTCTGTGTTCATGTGCAAAAAAATTCACAGATGAATTATTCATCTGTGAATTTTTTGATTTAATATAAAGATAATTTATAAAATGTATTATCCGTTATTGCTTATTATTTACCATTTTTAATATTGTATGCACATACTTATAAGCTTTTCATTGGATAAAGTTTATTGTTGCATATCATTTTCTTTATAATAATTTTTTCCATAATAATTTTTTTCTTTATAATTATCTAAAAATTGACTTAATACATCATATAATTTTATTGAACGCCCTATATTTTGATTTATCAATTCTTCTATTTTCTTTATATAATTATTATTTCCACCCTTACTTTCTTGAAGCGTTCTTTGTAAAATTATCTGTTCTTCTTCAGAAAAATCGGTACCATATTGAGAAATACACCAAACAAGAAATTCTTGATAAGAGCAATTCGATAAATTAATAGATTCCGGTGAGATATTTTGTGTATCTATTTGCCCTCCATCATATAATATTTGAATAGTATAACTGGAATCTCCATATATATACGTATTACTTTTATAAACTGCTATTTGAAGACTTTGATCTTCATTACTTATCTGATAAATGGCATCACTTTGATTTAAAATCTCACTATAATGTCGTAACTCTTCTACTCCATCTGTTTTCCCTGATATAATATTTTCCCAAAAATTTTGATTATTTGTAAATGGCAAATTTATTGAAAGCAAGTCAGGGTCTACACTACTTATCCTTTCAAAAAATGCAATTGCCTTATTACGTTCTTCCTTATTAGCAAATGAAATATCCCATATTGTAATTAATGAATTAGGTTCATTATCTTTATTATTATTTCCTCTGCAAACAATTCCATCTTCATGCAGTGAAATACTGGTAAAATCCCGTTCAGAAGAACGTAAATCTTCTCGATAATAGGCAAAATTAGTATTTATAATATTGTATCCTCTCTCTTTATTTCTATTTATAGTATAATGTACGCCATTTGCTTCAAGACCTGTAAGAAGATACGCTCTTTCATAATCTGTATAACCATATTTCATTTTAACAGGTTCTTTATTGGACTGAATATCTTGACATTGAATAGGATATTTTATTAAAGAAATCGTCTGCTCTTTAATATCATCCCAACTTTGGTCACTCGTTTTTTTATTTGCATTATTTTTTTTTTCATTCCATGTATCATCATAAATCACTTCACATTTTGCTGTATTTTTAGTAATAAGTTCTACATAATTTCTAATTCCCAATGTATCAACAGTTAAATTTTTATCAATAACCATCATTTCTTTTCACTTCTTTCTTTACAATAAACTTTTATTTTATTCTTCAACACTATTATCTGGCAATGGACCAGCTTTATAAGTACATGTCACTTTTATTGTAGGATTCCATGTAGTCCTTGAATGACTTTTTCCACATCCACACTTTCCCTCAATCTTCCATTTTTGTGCAATATATTGTCCATTTATGTTATTTATCTTGGTACTTCCTGTTGATGATGTATAACTGCTTCCTGTTGAAACTTTTGTTATTCTTTTGACAATATTACTACAATATCCTCCTGAATAGTTATTTGAAAGCTCGAGTTCATCAATCTTGGCATATTTAGGATAATAAAATAAACCAGTTCCATCAAAAATTTGAGATTCCATATATGTACCAGCATATAGCTTTAAAGAACCAAACAACTTTCTTTCAAAAACAACTTTCCTCCTTTTGGATGGTCCTACATACATAAAATAATTAAAATTATCTGGCTCGCCGCTTCCACTTACTTTAATATAATATTTACCAGTTTGTGCAGGCTTAAAATAAAAAAATCGTTCACTGGTATTTTTTTGTATTTCTTCATTTTCATCGCTCATTTTCCATTGAGTAATTGTACCATCATCATTTTCTTTTTCAATTTCAATATGCCATTCTCTTGTAGTTGAAATATTACGTAAATCAACAAATACCTCAACACCTGCATCTAACATTATATAATAATAATCTATATCTGTTGATGTATGATGATTTGCTGTTCTATATCCATCATTAAAGGCATTACCATGCAATTGTGTAACTAAATTATAATCTGTTGCTGTTTCTCTTGTATCATTTGATTCATAAGCATCTGGTTCTATATCATCAGCTGTATAAGTGGTAATATCATTTTTTACCGCATTTTCATCATCTATAATTCTACATATTGCTTGATTATTGCTAACAATATTATTAGAATTATCATTATTTTGTGCTGCAAATCCACTTACTTGAAGATTACAACAAAAAAAACATACTATCAAAGCTATACTTATCATTTTTACCAATTTGTTACAATTTTTCATCATTCAAACGTCCTCCAATTTTTTACTTTTGCGATAATAAAATACAATTTTGAGATATAGAAATGTATTTCATTTTCTATTATATTTTAAATCTTGTTATATTATATATTATAATAACTATAATATCAACATGTTTTTGATATTATTAAAATCATATTTCATTTCGATAAAAATGATTTTCAAAAATATATTAAAAAACTATCAAAAAAACAATCCTGCAAAACATAATATAGCTATATATATCTTATGCAGAAAATTTATTTTTTGATAGTTTTTCACTCATTATTTATTAATAATATCATTTATAAAATTTTTAACACTTTATGTTTATTGATGATGCAATGAAACCTTTTTACAGTCTAGACAACTGATAATATTACAATCTTGAATCCAATGTGCAAATCTGCTAATCGTTGCTATATTCCAATCATTTACACCAAAAAATGGGGCTTTCTATATCGCTTAATTTTAATTCATTTCTTTCTAACTCATTATAAGCGTCATCATTCCAACTATATTCTTGCTGTTTTGCCACACCATCATATGGAAATATCACATTTCCAGTTCCCTTTAAATCATAACTACCAAATGCGGCTGTCCAAGCTTCCATCACACAGCTTGGACAGCATGTAACTGTAATTTTTGCATTGATTTCATTGTTACAACAAGTTTAAAAAATTGATATGTAATAAAACAAAAATTTAATATTTTATTTACAACAAAATTTTATCTTTTTTATATTTCTTTTTGCATATAACAGCAAAAATATTTTTAATATTGATATCTTTTTTTATATTTTATAAACATTCCTAATGACAATACCAGCGCCATAAGTTCTGCTACTGGCGTTGCCAGCCAAATTCCATTTACACCAAAAAGAACTGGAAGTATCAGCATTGTAATCATCATAAACACAAACGACCTTGAAAACGCTAGAATTGCTGAAATAATCCCATTTGACAATGCGGTAAACATTCCACTGGCAAAAATATTAAAACCTATAAAAAACAGAGCAATGGTACAGATTCGATTGCCAGTAATTGCAAGACTATACACTGGATTATCTGGATGTGCAAACACAGATACTAATGGCTTTGTAAGGAAAAAAGAAGCTAGCACTGTCACGATAGAGATAACCGCAATGACTCTTATACTAATTTTTATCAATTTTTTTAGTTTTTGATAATTTTTCTCTCCATAATAAAAACTAATCATAGGAGCCACCCCATAAGTATACCCTGTATATAAAGAACTTGCAAACATCAGCACATACATAATAATAGTAACTGCTGCAACACCATCTTCCCCAACAAATGTAAGCATAGTCCAGTTAAACATCATTGTAACAATTCCCGTAACAAGTGCTGTTGCCATCTCCGAACAGCCATTTGTCGCTGCACGAAAAAGAACTTTAAAACGAAAACGAGGTTTTGTAAAATGCAGCAAATTCTTTTTATTACTAAAAATAAAAAGTCCTACAATCGCTGTCACAGAATATCCCATACCCGTTGCAAGCGCTGCACCTTTTATCCCCATATCAAACCCAGCAATAAATATATAATCCAAAATCATATTCAACACGCCGCCAGATACAGAACATATTAAAGAAAGCGTCGCTTTTTCACTTGCAATCATATACAGTGTAAAATTATTCATCAATAAAATAGGAACTGTAAACAATAAATAATGGCTTAAATACTGCACACAATACATTTCCACATCCACAGATAAATTCATACTTGAAAAGATAGCATCCATTGTCATATATCCAACACCACACATAACCAATCCAACAACAACGTTTACTAAAATCAGAAAAGTAAAATTCTGATTGGCTTCCTCTCGTTTTTGTTCTCCCATTTTTTTCATTATAACAGCACTTCCCCCTGTAGCAAGCATTGTAGAAATTGCTGTTACAAGCTGAATAATTGGAGCCGTTAAATTAATAGCAGACAACGCATTTGTACCAATTAAATTGGATACAAAGAAACCATCCACCATTGTATAAAACGACATAAAAACACTCATTGCTATGGTTGGAATCGCAAATTTTAAAATATTTTTTAATGTTACAGGTTTTTCATATACATTTTGATTTTCCATATAAATCCTCCTTATCACAACTTTTTGCCATGCTATACAGCTATAAATATTTTTTTCTTGTTTTTATTTTCTGTATATAGTATCATAAACCGTACAGTAACAGTACAGTCAAGAAAAATATTCAAAAAATTTTATAGTGTCAAGCAGATATTCGTAATTCGCTTCGCTACTTACTTATAATCTCATTATTTAATAGAAAGGCAGGATTTTTTATATGAATGAAAAAGAAAAACTTTTAACGATTGGACAATTTGCAGCTATGCACGGAATCAACAAAAAAACATTGATGTGGTATGATGAAATTGGTCTATTTAAGCCTGCTGCCATCAATCCACAAAATGGATATCGCTGCTACAATTACCACCAAAGCCCTATTTTAGAAACCATTTTATTACTGCGTGAACTGGATGTTTCGATAGCTGAAATACAACATTTTATGAAAAATCGCTCTGCTCTTAACCTAAAATCTCTTTTAGACGAAAAAATAGCAGATTTAGACCGCAATATTATACATTTGCAGGCAATTCGGAAAACATTATATAATCACCACCAAAATATGGTAACATTATTGACAATGGATTTGTCTGAGATAAGTATTGTTGAAAAAGAAGAACGATATTTGATAACGGTAGATATTGACAAAGATATTTCGTTTGAAAAAGAAGTTGAAATGATTACTGCACAAACTGCAAAATACCAACTTGGACGCTTACACGATGCTTCTTACGGTTCTATGATTTCCGTACCCAGCCTGTTAAAGAATGACTTTGATAATTATTGCAAATTATTTATTGAAATTCCTTCACTCACACAAAAAAACGGGCTGCATATACAACCCGGCGGTCAATATTTAAGAGCATTCCATAAGGGTGACTGGAATAAAATATCCTTACGCTATAAAGAAATCTTACACTATGCAAAACAACATAACCTGATACTTTCTGGTTTTTCTTATGAAAAAGGAATCAATGAAAATGTTATTGACCAAATGGAAGATTACATTATACAGATTGAAATTCCCATTCATTCTCCATCTGTGTAAAACCATACTTTTTATACAAAAGCTTTCCTTCATCTGTTGCTTCTAGTGAAATTTGCTTGATTTCTCTGCTTTTTGCTTCTTCTACAAGCAAATCAAGCATTTTAAAAGCTATCTTTCGTCTTCTGTAATCTGGGTGCGTATACATATTCATTATATAAGCCTTTTTACCGCTTGCATTATGATAAGTTGGCATCACTTGATAAAAGCTGATGCCTCCTGTACCGATTATTTTATCGCCATCATATACAAGATATGCTACATGTGTATCATTTGTTAGACTATTGATATAATATGTTCTTGAATAAATTTCAACCTCAGACATATCAACATTTTCTGTCAATTTATTAGCAGCTCTTAAAACTTTAATTCTGCTATTCACTAAAATTTCTAAATCATCTATGGTTGCTTTTTTATAATAATAACAACCAATTACTTTTTCCATACAAATAGATTTAGGCATATCAACATAAGGTTCATAATTTGCAATTACCTGATACCCTAATCTTTTATAAAGGTTCATTGCTGCTATTAAAGACTCCCCTGATTCTAAAATAAGCTTTTTATATCCTTGTTTAATTGCCTGTATCTCTAAATTATTCATCAATTCTTTAGAAATGCCAAAACCACGATACTGTTCTCTTACAAAAACCCTTTTTATTTCTGCAATATGATTATTTTGATTTTTTTCTCTTATATATTGCTTAAAAGAAGCACAACCTACAGGAAATTGTCCATCATAAGCTAACACTACATTATGAATATCATCCAATTGATTATATGGTATATATTCTGCTCTATTATTCTCTCCACCTACTAATTGATTTAAAAATTGGTCTAATTCCCTGCACAATATAATAAAATCTTTATTATTTCCATCTGTATTTATATATCGAATATCTTTTTTCATTTTTTCCTCATTTTCTTATTTCTATATTTTTTCACAAAGAACCAAAATTTCCTATAAATTTGTGACAAGCAACACGCAAACACAAACTTTACAGTTAAAAATTTCCATTTTCAATTATAGTTTTTGCTTTTTCCATTATATGATAACATAAAAAATCACCATTTTCTGTTTCAATCTTTTCATAAGAAATGATTTTATACCCCCTTTTTAAATACAACTGTTCCGCTGGAAAAGAAGCATCAATATGTATTGTTTTATAATTTTTAAAAATGATTTCTTCCAAGCAATCCATTAAACTGCTTCCATATCCTTTTTTCTGATATTGTGGTAATATAAATAACCTGCAAATCTCATTTTTACGAATACTCCCTGTGCCTATAACCATTCCTTTTAAAATTGCAACATAAACTTGTTCTTCTATCATTGCTTTTTTTATATGTTCCTCACAATGCAGATTTAAAAAAAATTGAACTGCTCCTGTTGGATAATATTTAGGATAAATACTTTGAATTGTTTTTCTTACAATACCTGCTACTTGTTTTGAATCATCTGCATATTTTAATTCTATTGTTGATTGCATTATTTTTTGATTTCCTCCTATATTTTAACCTTTATGCTGCAATTAATTTTAAGTTAAGAGAAGCGAATAACTTAAAATTTGATAAGCCTATATATCAACCTTTTATATAGCAATTTTTGTACAATAATTTTTCTAGCTACATTTTATTATTCAGCGATATTCTTTGCAATCACATTTTTATAAATTTATCACTTTTATTCTATTTTGATTTCATTTCAATAATATGCTATACTACTTATGGATTTGCTAAAAAGGAGATATTACCATGCGTATTGCTATTATTGATGATGTTTTTTCAGAACGAAAAACATTGCGAAAAAAATTAGAAATACAGCTTGCCAGACATTTATTAAACGCTGAAATTTTTGAATATGGAAATGGAGACAGCTTTCTTGCTGCTGCCAAACAAGAACATTTTACAGTAGTTTTCTTAGATATTTATATGGATGGTGGGGATGGCATAGAAGTTGCCAAAAAACTCCGCCTTTTTGATTCAAAATGTATACTTATTTTTGTTACTTCTTCTATGGACCATGCTCTTGATGGATTTCGTGTCCATGCATTACAATATTTAGTTAAACCATATTTAGACCAAGAATTAGATTTTTTGTTTGATGAAATTATTGAAAAATTGCCTTCTTTAGACCAATATATTGAACTTCATATTGTGGGCGGTACGATTCGATTGCGATTACAAGAAATTCTATATGCTGAACATTTCCAACATCAAATACATATATTGACAACAGACGAAAAGATAACCGTTATACGTCAACCTTTACGAGAATTTATAAAAACTTTAAATGATGAACGATTTATTTATTGTAATCGTGGAACGATTATCAATTTAGAACATGCACAAGATTTTGATGGAACAGCTTTTCTTTTGACAAATGGTAAAAAAATTCCTGTAAGCCGTAATTTTGCCAATGCAGCTAAACAAGCTTTTGGTGATTTTCTATTTAAAAGGAGGCGTTAATAATGATAGAAATTTTAAGCCCTATTATAGAACTTTCTATTTTACTGCCAGGCATATTAGTTGCATATCTTCCTATGAAACAGTATCTTCGCACTCATTTTGTTAAACTCTTTTCAATTATGACACCATTTATCATTTTGCTTTGCCTAATAGGTGGGTTTATATGTTACTTTTTTAATATAAACATACTGTGGGTTCTATTTCCCAGCATCATACTATGTGGTTTTATCTATCTTTATACTTTACATGTATCTTGCTGGAAATCTATCAGCGTGTTTTTAGCTATATGTGCTGTTTTTTCTTGTCTTGGCAACATAGCAAAAGCAATAGATATCTTATTGTGTCCAACAAATAACACACCTTATCTGTGTTTAAAGGCGGCATTATTTTATATTTTCATGTGTTGGCTAGCTGTTGGCATTGTTTGGTACCCTTCCACTCACGCCTCTAGAAATCTTTTGGAAGATGCCGCATTTGCAAAAACTTGGTATGTCTTTTGGATACTGCCTAGCCTATTTATAATTCTTAATTTATTAATGACTCCTGCAAGTTCTAATGTCATCTATACAGATAACACCATGCAAAAACATATTATCATTACTTTTATATTATTAATTTTACTTGGGTTTTTCTACACTATATTTTATTTTATGGCAACGAATCTAAATAATAATGAACGTCTTTGGAAAGAAAATCAATTTCTTTTTATGCAGCAAGCACAATATGATAATTTGTGTGCCGCTATTGCAGAAACAAAAAACGCGCGACACGACATGCGTCACCATTTTAATGCTCTGCAAAATCTTGCCAATCGAAAAGAATGGAAAACACTTACTCATTATCTTTGTGAAGCACAAAAGTCTATACCAAACACAGAATTAAATCTATGCGAAAATACTGCTGTTGATGGCATTGCTAGTCATTATGCAATGTTATGTAAAAAAACAAAGATACCATTTTCTATAAAATTAGACTTACCTCAAACTTTACCTATTCCTGAAATTGACTTATGTTTAGTGTTGTCTAATCTCTTAGAAAATGCCCTAGAAGCCAGCCTTCATACAACTTATACAAGAAGGCAAATTTATGTACAGGCATATCTTCATTCTAACAATGTTATATTATTGACTGTAGAAAATACTTATGATGGAACCATCAAAGAAAAAGATGGTATCATTCAATCTTCCAAACGTTTTGGACATGGTATCGGCACTCAGTCTACACGCCATATAGCTGAAAAAAATGGTGGATATTGTCGCTTTACTTATGACAATGGTGTATTTTGTGCAAATATTATGCTACGGGGAGAATAACGTGATTATATAGACAATTTAATTTATATACTTTTTATTCTATATTTTGTGTATTACTTATATTATTATCAATATTTTGTTCCATATATTCTTGCCGCAATTCACTTAACGTTTTTCCAGTTTTTTTATGTACTGAAAATTTATACGTTTCTACTGATGACCAACTAAAAACTTTTTTTAGCCATTGCTGAAGAGACATAATATCATTTTCTATCTTTACTTGTCCATTTGCTTGAAGTTGCGCTTCTTCTGTGCATCCTTTTGCCACAATGATGTCTCCCTCATTAACAACACCCCATTCAATAAGTGCATCAATTTTAGGAAGCGAACGGCGTGAAATATCTTTTTTCTGTTTTTTTTGAATATTTCCTTTCTCAACTACATTCACATAAAAATCATCATATTCTACAATCGGAAGAATCTTTTTCATATCAATCAAAATGGTATCATTTATTTTATAGGGATATATCTGATAACAGCTAATATCTACCTGATTACTATTTAGCCATGCAACGGCAGACAATGTTTGTTCATCAAATTCGGATGCAACCAATATAATACGCTGTCTTGCATTAAATATGGTAATATTATTCATCTCGACAAAATCATTTAATTGTCGTTTTGCAATTTCTGATGATGTAAGTTCATATTGCTGCTCAAATTCATCTCTATGCTTTTCTACATAAGGAGAAAACACATTTTGAATAAGCTCATCTGTGGATTTAATCGTTGCACAACTAGCGGCATAACGAATTGCTTGAAATTCAAAAGATTCTTTGCGTCCTATAATATCTGCTTTATCTCGTTTAATCTCAATAAGTACTATATCTCCATTATTATCAATAGCCGTTAGATCACTCCTGCCGTTGCTTACATTTCGTACCTGCTGCCCAACAATTAACATTGATTCTTCATCATCACAAAGCATATCCACATTTTTTCGCAAAATCTCCTCTATGTCTTTTTCTTTCATATGTAGGTCTGAAAATGTTGTAGCTTCAATTTTTGATGGCTGATTACGATTTAAAATATACATAACATTCCTCATTTCTACGCTGCTTTCTTGCACAAAAACAAAATAAAAAATTTTATTTTTGCAACTTTGTGTCAAGCAATACACAGACATAAATTATGGTGTAAAAAATGAATATTTCACACTATTCTCCTAATTTTTATGTTATTTTGTAAATAGAATATCCAATTTTCTTAAAATTTGTTTGAAATTATCTGTTTCATAAAGACAAGAGAACTCTTTTATTTATCTTTTTATATCATTTTTGATAAATTATTATTCTTTTGTTAAATTGAACATTTTTAATATCTCATATGCATCAAGCATACCAGCTATATACGCATTTATATTATAATCATATTCTTGTTCATTTTCTCTTGCAATTAAAGTATTGATTATACCTCTTTGTTGCTCTGTCAATTCTAATTTTTCAAACAATTGGTATAGCTGCTTAATTTCTTTTATCCGCTCCTGATATTCTATATCATCTTTCAATAATTTTTCTAATGTTTAATTTTTCATACTATCCATAACCAGTTTTACCAATTCTCTGACTTCGCTCATTTCTTGTCTCCTATGATATTATTTTTTAACTTTCACTATAAGAATTTCAAAATTTTTCTCACATTTTTACATTTTCATTTGCGTAATTTTTCAACATTAAAAAATAAATCAATTATGATTTTTCATTATAATCTATTGGAAAATTTTTATATAAACACCATTTTTATAACCTTACACCATTAAACTCGCAACTTTATCTGGTATCACACAATCTACTGTTGAAAATATTATATCTGGCAAAACAAAAAATCCCAAATTAAAAACACTCCATAAATTAGCGATTGGATTAGATATGACCGTTTCTGAATTGCTTAATTTTCCTGAAATGAATGAGACTGCTTTTGATGATGAATAATCTATAATCAACGGTACACCATTAACCTTACTTTTACAAGGCTTATATGGTTCTTGAAAAAATTTTTCATCATTATATAAATTATTAAGTATTTGTACAATATTAGACGAACAGCGATAATTAATATATAATTTATTATCTTGATTAAATATACTAAGTATACTATCAAATGAACCATCATAATTATTATATATTTCTTGCATTTTATCTCCAAATAAATACAAACTACTGTTAGTATTCAATATTGATTAATAAAAAATATATAATACATCAGCAGAGGTATCTTGATATTCATCAATAAAAATATAGTTATATTTATTAGATAAGCGTTTTTTTAACACCGGAAATTCTTCAAACATCCTACGACAAAAAAATATTAAATCATTATGAGAAAGTCCTCCATAATAGTAACTGCTATACGATTGTCTATTATAAAAAATTTGCTGTAAATTATTTTCAATCATTTCCAAATCTAGTTTTCCAAATTTATGAATATATTTCATATTTTTCAAATCATTTTCACCATTATCAATCATTGACTTTATCTTATTCTCAAATACTTGAAAATATAAACTAATTACTCCTTTTTTTGAAAAATATATATTAATAAAGCTAGCAAGAAACGAATGAATTGTATCTATTGTAACATTTTTATTATCAATTTTTGAAATTAATTCTTCTTTTGCTCTATTAGTATAAGTAATGCTTAATATTTTTCTATTAGGATATTCCGCAAGTAAATTAATAATCATATTATGAATATATGTTGTTTTTCCACTGCCTGCGGGAGCATTAACTAAAAACATATTTTTTAATATTTTTGCATCATCCATAGTAACCCCTCTTTGATATAATCTGGTAACGCCTTTAAATGTAATTCTGCTAAAATTACAGAATACATAAAATCTGTTTTATTACTTTTATTTTCCTTAAGAACATCTCTTACAGTAATATTCTTTTTTCGTGTTGGAATATATAATTTAATATTATTATTAGATATTTGACTATTCCACCACTCAATACTTTTCACACTTTCAACAGTAATTCTCAAAAGTTTACATAACATTGCTTCTTCTAATGTTCGAGTATAAAAATCATTTTCTCCTTGAGACACTACTTTAATCAATTTACTATCTGTATTTTTTATCCAAGAATTTATATCAACCACTGTTGGCTTTTTCTTTATATCAGCATAATCTGGTTTTTTTATTTTATTGCAAGGTGTCTTTCGTAAATCTAATTGTATTGAAGAAATTTGTTCAAATTCTGTTTTTTCATAAAAGCAATTTGCTTTTCGTTTTCTACATTTATCTTTACAATAAGGTATAACATTTTGTTCTATTATATTATAAGTTATATAATCTTTATAATATTGTATTAATCCTGCATTTGTGATTTTATTGTCATTTTTTATCTTATCAATCACTGTCAAATCTTTATTATAATCAATATCTGTTATTATAAGCGTTTTTATTTTAAGAAAATGAACTAATTTTCTATACCAATGTGTATAAGCACCTCCAACTTGTACAAAAGATATATATTGATTTGATAAAGTTTCAAATTCTTTTTCAGATAAAATCTTTTCAATATATAATTTTTCAGTATCTCCTTCATACATAATAACTTTATTTGCAAAAATCAAATCTGAATAATTAATCGAAAATAAAAATGAAAAAAACTGTTTTTCTTCTTCTGTATCAAGATTTTGTTTAAATAAATCCATATCATAAATACAACTTTTTAAAAGTTCATCAATTCTTAATACTCTAATATTTTTCAAATTAGAGCATTTAATTATTTCACTAGAATGTGTTGTAACAATTCCCTGCACACGGTTATTATCCTCATTTTTTAAAATTTCATTTATAAATTTAATTAACATTCTCTCCATTTGTGGATGCATATGCGCTTCAGGTTCTTCAATAATAAATATATCTACTATATCTGGCTGATACTGTTGAACAAAAGATTCTATTTTTAAACACATAAATATTAAATTACTTACACCTAATCCTTGTGAAAATTCTTTAAGTTTCATTCCATTTTTAAATTCAAAAAATGTTTGTAATGAAGAGACTAAAAATTTCATAAGTCCCTCATCAGAAATATCTTCTTGTAAAAAAATTCTCCTTTGTTATACTCAAAATACTTTTCAATATTATTCAATGTATTTTGTGCTTTTATTAAAGAATGACTTTTAATTTTATCATTAAAATCTCGATTTTTCAGACTGTTTCTAATATCTTCAATTATTTGTGTTTTAAATTCTCCCCAATCATTACTCATTTTAAAATGGTTAAGTAATTCTTTACTTATTGAAAAATAATTATCTGTTTTTTCATCATTTAATAAACGGGTAGCACCTAAATAATTATAATTGAAAAGAGACTGGAATTTTTTTATTCCCATTTGTTGTTGATTTTCATAATTTTTATCTGTAAAATACACTTCATTTTTCAATACATTCTGTAATATTTCTTTTAAAAGATTTTCATATTTTTCTTGTGACTCAGTTAATTTTGTATTACTTTTTTTATTTTTCTTAGCGTCTTTTAATCCTTTGTTCTTATTTTTTTCATCAAACAAACTTATAGCATTTAAACTAAGAACCTTATTTAATTGTGTTATATCAATTTCATAATTAAATAAAAAGAAAAAACTTGTACAAGTATCATCTAATTCCATCAAATAATCTGAAAATAAAGAAATACTTTCATTTTTATCATATTGAACCTCTATTTTAATTTTAATAGCAATCCATTTATATTTATCATCTAATAAAAACTGTTTCTTAATATTTTCTCTAAATTCCGTTTCATTCAAACTATTACTATATATATTATTTATATTAGATATAAAATCTTGTTGTAATTTAAAATAATACTCTGCTGAAATATCCTCTTTTGTAAAACCAATATCTTTAAACATTCTTCTAAAAAGTTCAATAATAGATGTTTTTCCACTATTATTGGCACCAGCTAAAATAGTCAATTCATCATCAAAATTAATAACAGCATTTGAAAACTGTCGATAATTTATAATTGATATTTTCTTCAGTTTCATTATAATTTCTCCTAATTGTATATAAGTTAAAATATTTTAAACTATCTATTTTTTATAAATACACTACACTGCCACTACTTACAATAATAATCTCACTAATATTCAATAAATTAATCTATGCTTATTTAAATATTATTGATATCTGATAATGCTAAACAACTATAAAAAGTATAACATAATTCAAGTAAATTGTATTGCATTTTTTCATTTTAGTAAATGTTAATTGATACTATCTTATCCTCCAATTACAATTAATATATAATCTATTATCTTCTTAATAAAACATTTGTAGCCTTCTATACTAAAAAAAGAAGCTGAAACACAAAAGTTCAATGTGTTCAACCCCTTTTCTTTATTTCAACACAAAATCAAGTTCAATGGTGACAAACGGGTGGAAAACCACCTTTTTTATTTTACACAAACCTTTAAAATACTTATTTTATGTGGGATAAAAGGCAACAAGTCTCCACATGGCTCGACACGACTGCAAGTACGTCTACTTTATTTTTATATTGTAAGTACGTATGGTCAATCGTGTTTACTACAGTTTTTAACGATTAAAAAGTTATCGTTATATAGTAGCATCTGCTTTTTTACTGTATTTAAAGCTAAGTGCTTCCAGAATTGCATTCATAATGTCCATATCAAACTCTTTCTTTGAGATATCCATCGACTTAAGCATCTTCTTATTTTTTCTAAGTGACTTCCATAATAGCTTTTTATCTCGATCATTAAGTTCAATCCTATAAAGCAGATTTGCCAAAGATATAATGAAGTCCTTGTGTTCTTCACAAACCTCATTATTTGCTTTTCTATTTTTCCAAGACATAAAGCTGTTAAAATCCTCCTCTGAAAATTTGGGTAACAATCCTTTTATAGGATTTACTAGCAACTGCGTTGATGAAAGCATCAGATTCACATATGAACCAAGTGCATATTGTTGTGCTTCAGACATCTTATTGTAATCTAATCCAAAGCTTTCTATTTCACCGATGGTATCAGTTAATTTACTGTTCTCATCAATAATTCGACTAACACGTTCCTTTAATTCAGCAATGGCAAGCTCGTATGATTTTACATCTCTTGCACTTATAGCGATAAAGACATTCTCCAAGTGATTCTTATCACTCTTACTTTTCCAGAAGATCAATCCACTAGCTAATAATGAAACCCCTGCGATGGCCCATCCAACCGGACCTGCTAGAGCAAGAAAAGCATTTCCTGCTGCCATACCGCCTCCGCCTGCAGCAAGTGCTCCACCGCCCAGCCATGCCAATGCTGCATTGGTAGCAGCTGCTCCGCTTAAGGTAGAGATAGCAGTACCTGTTGATGCAACTCCAAAAGTTGTAGCAACACCCATTGCTACTGTTGGTCCCATTGTTACTACAGCAACGCCAAGTCCAGCTCCTGCTGCTCCTGCACCTGCATTTTTTACTGCTGCATCTTTATAGTCTTTATCAATCTTATCCGCCTGTTGCTTCCAGTTTAATCTTATCTGTTTAAGTTCTTCATATTGGAGCTTTTGTTCACTAGGAACATTACGAATTTTATCAAATTGTTCCTGTATGCTCGTTAATGATTTATATAAACTTCCTGTATGTTCTCCAAGCTCTCCAATGGCATTATTTGTTTTATTGATTGCAGCCTGAGCTTTATCTTGAGCAATTTGAAGTTTTGATTTCTTCTTCGGTTTCTTTTTACTCATTGTTCTTTCTGCCCCCTTTAAAATAAGAATCAATATCTGCCTTGTTTCTCAATATCTCATCCTTTGGAACATTTCTTTTTTCTGCTAAGATTATCGTCTTCTCAAAGGCTTGAACATACATATCGCTTTCTTTTAATTCTTTTGTAAATAACAGCAATGACTCATCATCATATATTTCAGCAAGGCACTTTAATCCATCAACATAATCAGCAAGTGTCAACTTTTCACGTTTTAAGATTATAACATCCTCTTTGATGGCATGTTGTTTCAATCCTCTACTTGCTTCTCCATATAATGAAATCTTAAATCTTCCAATGCCGACAATATTCAATCTTAATACAAACTCAGTAACATTGAAGCTACCACCACCTGTAACAAATCCACGTGCAATAGCATCTCCTGCATCTATAGCACAGAAAGTACCGTGTGCTACAGTCAACATTCGTTTTACGGTCACATTCGAGAATGGTTCGCATGACTTCCATAACAACGCAAAGGATCTATCATCCTTTTTTATCGTTGAGAAATATCTTACTAAACGCCTGATTGAATAAATAAGCCTTACCAATAATTCATTAACAAAAACTGGTATAGCTTGTGCTGTCTGAAATCTCGCATCATAACCTTGCTTATATATTTCAAGCGCTAACTCATTTATTGATTTATCAAATTCACCAACAGGAATATTTAGCTTTCTCTTTATTGCGATGATATCATTTGTCCAGCTCCAGAAAGGTGAAGGAATACCCATTCCTTTTCCTTTACTACTTGATGATCCTGAAATATCTGAAATTAAGTGTCCAAACCAATTTACAAATCCGCAGAACAATTTGCTTGGTACATCTTTACCTTTCAGATGAAAACCTTCATCAAATTTTGAGAATGTAATTAATTCTCCCTCTGAAACAAAATGTGATGTATTTGTAAACTGATCTAAAATAGAAAAGAATAATCCAAGTATTGTAGGATTATGACCTAAAGATTTGAAATGATGATTGGTTGGCGTTAAATCCAATAATTCTTTTGCTATATCTCCAATACCATTCTGATCATAAGGAATTTTGAACTTTTTCTCTAAATGTCTAACCGCAGACGATAAATTGCCCTTATCACCTGTCCAGCCACATAAACTAGCAAAGTCTTCTGTTCTATTAGCAAACCACTTATCTGTAATTTCTCCAATTGGAGACTCTCCAGGTTTTCCTACCAAGAATACATCTATAACTCCACATAGAGCTCCACTACACGCTGATAATATGTAGTCTGTCTTATCACATTCAGGTGTTAACTTTTTCAAGGAATCTAAGCTTTCCTCTAATTTAGCAGAAACTACATCAAGTTCTCCTTCTGCAGTAGATAGTGCCGTCTTAATATCAGAAGCAAACTCATATCCATTTTCATTTATACCAAACTCCAACAGCATGAACGGTTCATTATTTTTCTTTTTATGTAAGACATTCATTTGCTTCACTCCATTCTTTTACTTTTAATTGCTCGACGAGCATTTTATCTAACGTATTTTACCTATATGATTTAATCGTTTTTTCTCAATGTAGAATTGAGCCTCTAACATTGATTTAAAAATAGAAGCTTCCTGAATATCTTCTGTGTATTGTGAGTCCCTGCCCAGAAAGGCAATATCATCAGATACAAGAAGCTGAATTATACATTTATCTTCCACAATCCAAACAACTCCCATAAATAGCTATAACATTTCTTCCATATTTTCACGCTCTGCTTCAAGCATGTAGAAAATTCCAGTTAAGCTATCTTTCAACTCGGAATATCTAGCAGAAAAATTTTCTATATCAATCACAATATTATCTGTAGCCGCAACATAAAAATGTGGATTTCCTTTTGCATCGATAGGATATCTTGCAAAATCTATATTAACTACTCTGCGATTTTTCTCATCAACAGTTTTAATCTTTTCATATAATTCATTGATATAGTCACTAACAGGCTTTAAGGCTTTCTCCAATCCTTTTGTCTTGTTAGCATGTCTTTTTATCGCAGCCACCATATTATTTTTTAAAGACTCTATATTATGGCTTGTTTGATTTGTTGACATTTCACCTTCCAATATTTCTAATTGCCTAATAATTGCCTTCATATATAGTTCAAATGAACATGTAACACACACTCTCATAGACGTTTTCTGTAATTCTTCAAGCTCTTTCTTAGCCTGATCAAGAGAAATGCCATCTCTGCCAATAGCCTGCTCCACCTATTTGCTACAATCAATAAAATCTGCTCTCAAAGACACTGGAAGAAAAACATCATTATCAGTGATTCTTCTATCATCTAAGCCTTGAATTTTGCTTGCCAAATCTTCAGAAGCAATTACTATCCAATCATCATGCTGTTTTAAAGCATTTTCCCATAACGATAGACCTTTCTCTTCTCCTTTATAAATGACCTGACCATTTCCATATAAACCAATAAGTACGGCATCCCTACGTTCGTTAAATATTCTGTCACCAACTTTAAATAATCCTTCTGGTTCAGAGAATCCTTTTCTCAGTTTTTCTTCATCCCAGGC
This sequence comes from uncultured Lachnospira sp., assembly GCA_910585095.1. Taxonomy (GTDB): domain Bacteria; phylum Bacillota; class Clostridia; order Lachnospirales; family Lachnospiraceae; genus Lachnospira. The sequence continues at coordinate 8,514 of CAJUBU010000024.1, read as the reverse complement.
TCTTTGAGCTTCATCAAAGATGAGAATTGATTGTTCAGGAACTCTGCTATTATTAAAGAAATAGGACGACTTAAATTCCTTCATACCTTGGATGGCATTCTCACCCATATGTTTATTCTCACCAATCTGATTGATCTGGTATTGAAGTACCTCTACTAAAGGTCTATTCCCCGACAAGTAGACTGCATTCGCCTCACCATTTTTATTTTCTTCGTAGACAATACTCTGACCTACTGCAGTCTTTCCTGCACCAGGAACGCCGTTAATAAGAATTAATATTTTCTTGTTTTTAACTTTTGCTCCGTTTATATACCAAAGAACTTTATCTAAACAAATTTTATTAACATCTGAAATATATGGAATACGACCTTCTCGATACATTATTTCAATTGCCTGTAACATATCTGGCATTTCTGTCTTTTGTTACTTTATGATGATTCTGTAACCATTCTTTATATCGAATTGCCTGCGCAATATCATCTTTATTATCATCAATTTGTGGAGCTTCTTTTCTTTTAAATTCAAGAAATATTGCCTTCGTATTTGTGAGCAAGAAAACATCTGGTTTTTCATGAACAGTTCCAGGTAAGCTATACTCAAATACAAGTGAATATTCCTGCTCCTCTGGAGATAATGAATTTAGTGTCTTTGAAATAAATGCAAAGCAATTCATCCATACGGATTCTTGACTTTTACTTACGGAATTTCCTGTATGATCAGAATTATCCTCTGACATAACCTCATTCACATAATTTTTAAGCTGTTGTTCCCACACTTCAAGTTATGCTTTGTCCGCACTAACAATATCTTTAATTTTGAGTTTTAATGCATAATCTTTTGATGGGACTTTATGCATTCTCTTTTTAATAACTGCTGCACCTGTTGTTTGTACAGCCGAATTATCAGGAGCAATTGGCGCACTATCTCCACAGATTTCCTTAGCAACTGCAACAGTATCATCATTTTTATATGCCCACCAAATCATCTTATTTGGATTCCAACGATACTTTATAGCCTTCATTTTATTTCTTATTTCGTAGGATGGCTTTACACCGTTAAAATCAATCTTTATGCCACCCATGTCGTTAAAACTGTACTTTGCCAATATAACTCCTCCTTAACAAATGAGAATTCTATTCCATTTGTACCTTTATTTTTTCTATCAAAGATAGATCTGCAGGAAGCCATTTAACATCATATAGTTGTTCTTTTGTAAGCCACCTTACATCTTCTGCTTCTTTAAGAATAAGATCACCATTTATAACCTCACACCAGAAGCAATCCATAGACAGATGAAATGATGAATAGTCATACTCAATAGTATGAATAAGCTTACCAACCTTTATATCTGTCTCTAATTCTTCTTTAATTTCACGAACAAGAGCTTCCTCTGGTGTTTCTCCTAGTTCAATCTTTCCATGTGGAAATTCCCATTGACCTTTAAATTCACCATATCCTCTTGCCGTAGCAAAAATCTTTTTATTGCTGCCTATAACTGCAGCTACTACTCTAATTGTCTTCATAACATTATTATTGAATTCGGGATTTCATTTTTTCGACTAAATCCCATATTTCTTTATCTAGTACATATGGCTCTGAAAAAGCATTTATAACAATGCCTGCTAAATCTTTCTCATTATTCTTTGCAAGAACTAATGCCTCTAAGAAATGCTTCTGCACTTTCGAGAATCCATTTCCATACTCGCCCATTGCTTCTTCATTAGAAAATACAGGGAAGAAGAAATTATCTCCATTTTGTAATATATCAGGAATCAATCTTGTTTCATCATGAGCGACAAATTCTTCACCAATAATTCCGTCTGCTTTTTCCTCTAACATAGCAACCAATCTTGCTTGATCTGCATCACTCATTACAGCATTGCACGGAATCCATACATAACTATCTCGTAAGATTTCCATGATATCCAGCCAGTGATCTTTCGTACGTTCTTCATTAAAAGTGTGAATAGCAGCTTCTAACATTGTTCCATCTTCTAAGTCCTCAGCAGTTATTTTTGCACTTGGATTCATATTAGAACAAAGCACAATCTCTTTATCCTCTGTTTGATGAACATAAAACGCAATCCTCTCACCTTCGTGATAATCAAAATCCTGGTCAGGCTCATTCAGTAAGGTTCCTATAATCTGATGTTCTGCTAGTGCTTCAATACGAACCCAGCATCCTTCCGGATTATTTCCATTTTTCAACAGATAAACTAAAACATCATCTGGATATTCAGGGCTTCTAGATCCATCTAAGAAATCCATAGTTCGTGATTCTTCTATCTCATCACCGA
>CAJUBU010000024.1:0-6207 GCA_910585095.1 uncultured Lachnospira sp. | reverse complement strand
CTTTCTAACATATCAACTTTATCTGCATAGCGCTTATAAAGGTTTCCATCCTCATCATCAAAATAGAAACATTCATCCTCCATAACAGATCCAATTCTGATCTTTGATGAGATTTCTGTATTTCCAACTTCAAAAGAAAATCCTTCATCATCCTTAAATGCTGCTGCCAACACTTCAAGTGTTAAACCTGCAGTATGGTCAATATACCCGTAAGTTAAAATATAATTTGCTTTATCTGCTCCCGGAAAATCCTGCACTACTGCTTTCAGATTATCCTTCATAGGAACAGCAATAAAATTATGATAAAAAGCTCTAAAACCTACTTCACTACACTTCATGCTCATCTACCTCCCTTTTATAAGATATTTTTGTCAGCTTCTCATACAACGTCTCCATGCTTTTTTCTATATTTGCTACATCTACAAAATATAAAGAAACTGTTGCTCCGTCTCCACTGTCAAATGTAATTGATTCTTGGTTTTTCATTTCTTCATTTACTGGATATAGAAGCCATATTTCTGAAGTGCCGTACTTCTTAGAATATGCATACATCTGATACATATCCGCCTGCGAAATACCATAGTTCTTGCTTTTATCGTTAATAAGGCTTTTCCATTTTGTATCCAGGATAACAACGCTCTTGTCATCTCTTGTCACAACAAGGTCGGGTCTAAGTGCAAATTTCCTGTGGTTTTCTCCATTGAGCTTATTAAACAGGTAGTGACCTTTGTCCTGTGCAGACACGTCCCAATGATACTTAGCAAACGCCTTCTTCATATTCTGAGCGACATAAGCTTCAAACACCTTCTCCATCGGGAACATTAACGCTCTTGCAGACTCTGTTCCGGAGAACGTTGTAAAACTCTTATTCTTCAGAAAAACCCTGGACCATTGCATAAGTATCTCATAGTCCTTGGTATTACGATCAATGACAACCAGCGAGAAGTCTTTATCATAATTTGTCGAAGGAGATACCATTTCAAATGAAGTAAGTAACTGCCTAATTGATTTTGAGTTTTCTGCACTCGAGGTAATATTTTGTATCTTCAACAACGTAGATTTCACAAGTCTATTTTCAGGCCGATTCACCTGGTACTCATCGTAGCCTACATAAAAGCGTTCTTGATGTGCCACATTACATTTTATGTATTCATTCACCAGAAGCTTTCCCTTATAAAAATTGAGGTTGTCTTCTACTCCAACATAGGATGATTTAATACCATGTTTTACAAGCTGTCTAACTTCCTGCAAATACATATTAATGAATATTTCATACAAATTCATACGATCCATCTTTAGGTTTGCATTCGAAAACACCTTACTTGGAAAGTCCTTCATACTCCTAAGCATACGCATGAATACTCTTTTTGTCTCATCCTGCTCACCGTTTAGAAACTCAATCTTCGGTAGTACCTGAATTTGACAATTATTCTTCATCTGAATGAGACCGACATAATTCTTGAAGGTTACCGTTTCACCAATGTTTCGATGGTAACCGATTTTTATAAAATCGAGTACATCCGATTCTTCCGAATCTGAATCAAATGCATGAATGAACTCAAGCAGATCAGCAAAAGTTTCTCCGTCGACACATGTATATTTATCTTTGTATTCTTCATTACCAATAAGAGTATCAAACTCCTTCACTTCAATGAGTTTATTCATGTTCTCACCACTTTTCTTAGCCCATAATCTCTATATAGCTATTAATATTCATAAATGCTGATTCCTGGATTTCATAAGAATAATCAGGAATATCAACATCCGAAGTATCCCCTCTAAAAATAGAGTTAGGTTTTATTTCTTTCGCAAGGATGAATTTATCCTCATCGTTATCCTTACCGTTGTCTCCAAGAACCATCATGATTTTGCTGTAGTCCTCGTAGAAATATTCCTGCAATAGAGGAATAACAGATTTTCTAAAGATGCCTGCAAGTTTCTCAATAGTTGGTTCAAATACCAAACCAGTAAAGAAAGCATGTCCTATCGTGTGTTCTCTATCATATAAGTACTCAATACGTCGGTTAATCACATCAAGCATTTGAGCCACATCAAGCTCCTCTCCATCAACCTGTATCTTATCTGCACCAATCATTCTTAGAATATCTGAATCCGGCATCATCTCAACGAACTGGAATCTACGACGAAGTGCAGTATCCATCAATGCAATCGATCTATCAGCTGTGTTCATTGTTCCGATAATATAGACATTTCCAGGAACGCTAAACGGTGTATTCGAGTACGGAAGAATTACTTCTGCAGCTTCATCTTCTCCTCTTCTCTTAGTCGTTTCAATCAACGTGATAAGCTCACCAAAAATCTTAGAGATATTTCCTCTGTTTATTTCATCTATGATGAACACATACGGTCTATTTTCTTCAACAATTGGTCCGCCAGGAATTCTCTTTAGTAACTCATCAATAGAAACACGATTCAGTGGATAAATAGTCTTTCTGTCGAGTCTTATATTTCCATTTAGATCACCAATTTCAAGAGGTTCGCCCTTATAAATCCAATCAACCTTTCTTTTTCTTGGATATCTTTCAGATGAATCATCAAATTCATATTCACCAGTGACAATACCAATACTGTTTATTTCAGATACCGAAGATCTCGTAACAACAACGTCTCCAATTTCCATTTCATCCTGGAAGTTAAGAAGCATTCTTCTCTCTTTGTCATTTAATGATCGATCTTCCTCAGTTACTCTTTCAGGTGCAGCACTCCAGCCAATTCGAACCGTTCCTTCATCAAAGCATTTATCGGCAAGGTCTGGTGCTTCACTTCCACCAAGTATCATGCACCATAACTTTGCATCTTCGCAAATCTGGAATGTAGTGTCTGAAATGGTTGTCTTCATATCAACAACCACCTTACTTGCCTTATCGCAAAAATCCTTAAAGACACCGTCTTTTATTGTGTAAGAAATTGCACTTGTCTCCTCACTGGAGTCCATTACAGGTTTTATTCCTTCAATAAACTCTTCATATCCATAAGATTGATGGAACGTAGTAAATGCAATTCTTCCTGCCTTTTTCAGCTTATTATATTTGTCAAAGACCTCATCATATGTTCTGCTACTTACTTCTTCCAGAGACAATCCTTCACAGATCGCAACAGCATAATTTACAGTATTATATGTTTTACCTGTTCCTGGAGGACCATAAAGAATCATGTTTTTATCAAATTCCGATATCTCCACATCATTTTCTTCAATATCAATTGATAATAAATCCATACCTTCTAACGCCTCCTTTAGTTCATCTCTAATCTTCCATGAATATCTTGTATTTCCGTTTTCTTCGACATTTTTACCTACGAACGGAATTGTGTAGTATCTTGTAGTTCCTTCTTCCTGAATACAATCACATCCCGTATACTTCATAGCAGCTTGGCCTATGCTTCGACCATACGCATTGTAAGCTCTCTGCTTTCCTCCATATACTTCTTCCAAATGAGCACAAGTAGATTCTCCACCTTGTTCCAGAATTTTCTTAAGCAAATCCAGATATTCGGGTTTTATGATATTTGAATTTCTAAGCATGATTGCCCATTGTTCTGAAGTAATACCTGGATCAAATTCTTCCTTTGATGGCCAGTATTCATCTTTTGGCTTATCAATACCAAGTACATGCTCATAATAAGGAATTAACTCAGAAATACCTCTAAGCATTTCTGCTTCAATTTCGTCATTTGTAATCTCGTCATTGTATTCTACAATGCTACAAATCTGTACTTTCTTATATGTCCCGTCAGCAACTTTTAATTTGATCGTTTCAACATCTTCATCCAGAACCTCTGATCCTCCAAACTTGTTGCTTCCAGATACATAAATCAATAAACTAGCATCACCAATTGGGATATCTAAATGTCTGTGATAATTTGCAACCACCGCTTTGTCAGATCCATCATTCTTCAATTCCAAACTAAAACGGAATCTAGCATGACTTGTTACTTCAGACATATCTACAAATATTGATATACTCTCTGGACGTTTTGCATATTCGCTATATTTAAGCTGAGCCCATAAATAGTTCCTTGTTTTCGTATTCGACCCATCAAGCCATTGTATTGTTTCACATTTATTTAATTTAAACTTTTCTGCACACAGCTTTGCCATCTTCTGCAATTCAGCCTTAGCTCGCTGACCATTTGCTTTAACAGAAAGTAATCTTTCTTTTTCATCTTCGTCAGCAGCAGAATTTGGATTTGAGTATGGGATAGCTCTGTTCTTTTCAAGGTAATTCATTACCCACAAATAATTAATATCTGTATGTGTCATACCCGCACCCAGCTTTCTTGCAGCATTATCAAACACGCGATAATTCTTAATTGTAAAATTATCGTCTCTAAATTTACTGATAGCACGACAGTTATCAATATATGTTTGAATAACCCCACCGTTTTCCAGATTTACTCCAAGGTACTCATAAATATTATCGTAACCACTGTTCCCATTTAAAATTGGGAATACAGTAGGTCTTAAACAATGAAGCATCATTGAAACCGATGCAGCTTGTAATCCTTTAAGCGATTCATTTACTACGCCTTCACACCTCTTATAAATCTGCTCATCACTATCATGCATATGAGTAATGCTAATGCACATCTCTATGAAATTTTTGGGTGAAACATCATCTGTCTTACCTTTAAATGAGAAAAATCCTGTTCCAAACATACCGATGCTCTGTCCATCATTTTCTCTGTTTTCATAGTAACGGTTGCCTGCTTTCTTCCATACCTCATCAAGCTTACGACTTACTATGTCTTTCTGATCAGTTGGAAGATTACTTTGTTCTACCAATTTCTTTTTAACATCGATTCCTTGACGCCATGTGCCAATAGCCATTGCGTATACAAGATTTAAGTCATTGTAATCAATAACACTTCTGTCTTTTGTATTTTCATATGCATTGATGGTTGATCTCATAAGCTCATAAGAACCATCATGCTTATCCGGATCCATCTCAGGCGCATTAAGAAGTTCAGTTACAATATCAAGGTATTCTTTAATCTCTGGCATTACCTTGACTGCACGCTGTGGCGCCCTAAATCCGTATTTTTCCAAAGCTCGACGAGAATATAGGCTGCTCTCATATTCATCAATCATTTCAAGTTCTACATATTTGTCATAAGGCTCATCATATTTACCTTCGACATTGTACTGACGATCATCAATTTCCAATTCTTTTATACCGGTCTTATTAACCTTACATTTGAATCGAATCATCTGTTCATTGCCAGATGAATAAATATATACGACGTCTCCCACTTCATAATTTGCGTACTGTCTCCAGTCAACCTTCTTCAAATCATGAAATGCATCCACAAAATTATAATATTTTAAGTTTCCTGACGTTATCCATTCAGTCATGGTAACACCTCCCTGTTACGATCTATCTTTATAATATAAAATCATGTGTCCATTTATTGGGACTCGCTGGTAATTATTAGCTTTTCTCCATTTTCAAGAATGTAAGACTGTTCGAATACGACACCAAGCACATTCGCAATCTGCATGAGTTCTTCCGTACTCACTGTTTCTCTTTTTAATTTCTTATTGAAATTCTGTGGTGTCTGCCCAATTCTTCGAGCCAACTCTGCAACACTAATTCCTTTTTCTTTACATAGGTTTTTAATCAAATTAGACGTACTCATAATTCCACCTTCTCTATCGAAACTCACTCTCTGAGAACATAGTAACGTTACAGTATATTATAAACCATATGGTTGATATTTTCAATATACACTGTTCAAAATTTACATTGCGTTCATAAAAATCAAAAAAACAGCAGAGCGTTTATGCCCTGCTGCCTATTTTTATTTATTCTCTTGTAATGTTGACATCAATTCCTGCTTTAAAAAACACCTGAAGTCTATCGTCATATACTCGGATTTCCTTGATATACTTTCTTACCAGCTTCTCATCGTACTCAGCCAATTCCGCATTCGATTCATTGATGAATTCGATCAGTTCATCAATTATCTTCTTATACCCTTCCGTATCAGCCTTGGCAACAAGCAACCTCTGTTTCTTTTCACGAATCTCGTCAATCTCATCTGCCAGATCATTTGGATCTATATTATTAAAGTAGACACAGATATGAATTATCTGTTATAATAAATTATACATAAAAAAGGAGGCTTCTTACGGCTATCAACAATTACACCAAATACAATGAAGATTTCAAAAAATCCCTCGTCTCT
>CAJUBU010000023.1:38615-47081 GCA_910585095.1 uncultured Lachnospira sp. | reverse complement strand
GAAAGAATACAGGGCTATATTGATAAGATGAAAAGTGCTGGTTTGTAATAAGGTACAACATAACCTGTATTCCATGTATATCACAGTTCATTCGTTGTTTAAATTTAGAAGATAGATTTTGTAATGGTAGGTCTTATAGGTCTTTGATGATTTAAGAGTTATTTTTGTAGTTGTATACTGAGCTGTAAATGGGGTATTATTTCTTTCACTGAGATTTACTTAAAAATGAAATATTTTATCTAAAATGAAGCATGTCTGATAAAGATGTGCTTTATTTTTTGTGAGATGTACACATTGCAATTTAACATCAAAGAGAGTTAACATCAAACGACAGATGCATACGTGTTGCACATATAAATACGGTCTGAGTTTAGCTTAATGTAAGAAAAAATCAAATATAGGGAATTTACTTTGTAATTATTATTTGCAGGAGGTTTCCGCATGAGAGATATACAAAGAAAAGAGTTGGTTCAGTCCAATGTAATGATTGATTTTTTCTTAAATAAGTTATTTGAGGAAAATTTGATTGACACTGACACCTATGTATTTGCAAAGAATATGGCAAAGGAGGAATTGAGGGATGGCACTCAAAAGCAGATATACATTAGAACAGATTGAAGCGATGGATTTAATTTCTTTTTTTCGGGAGTCCACATTTGATGATATTTATCATAGTGTAAAAATTTTGCGAGTAGCAAGATATGCAAGGGAGTCCACAAAACACGAAGACCAGCAGAAGGCATTAGAAAACCAGATAGAACGATTGGATGATATGATTTATAGAAATATGAATTATACTATGCAAGACAGGCATCGTTATACAGAAAGAGGTATTTCAGGCAGGACTGTTGATTCTAGGGTTGCATTTAATCTGATGTTAGATGCAGCTAAGAGACATGAATTTGATGTCATTATTGTTCAAGATATATGCCGATTTGCACGAAATTTAAAAGAGCTGCTTATTTACATTGATACTTTAAAGGAATATGAGGTTGGGGTATTAATATTAGATGGGCAATATTGGACTTTTAATTTGTCTGAAACAGATATTATACGAATTGCTGTTGATGGCGGTATGGCACAGGGTGAGTCGATGAGGACTTCAAAGAGAGTGTCAAATGGCATTCAGTCTTATCGTGACAGAGGTCAGTTAGTTGTATCAAAATTATTTGGTTATACTTTAATAAAAGCAGTAGAACGTAAAGATAATACCTTAAAGGTTCACCCTGAGAATGGTTTGACAGTGAAAAAAATTTTTGAGTTATATACACATCCAGATGCATCGAAAAGAATGGGGAGTGCCAGAATTGCTAATTATTTAAATGCAAATGGGTATAAGACCGATGCTGGGGATTTGAGCTGGACTCCATCAAAAATCAATAGGGTATTAAAAAATGAGAAGTATATGGGATATATCATGTATGGCAAATTTAAAGTAGTAGATACAATGAAAAAGAAGAAGATTGCTACCAAAGTCAAGCCGATTCGTGAAGATATATATGATGAGGAAGGAAATTTGACCAAGAAGTGTAATCTTATAAAAGGAGATTGGGAGCCTTTGGTAACAGAAGAAGTCTGGTGGCTTGCACGTAAGATTCAAGATGGAAGGGCGGCGGAATATATTTATTCTAAAAGAGGAAATATGGTGAATGGGTTACGTGAGTCTGTTGATATGATTGCTAATAAAAGTTTTTGCCAGTGTGGATATAGTAGAAGCCCGCAATATCTGCATGTTGCTAAAGATGGAAAAGAGGCACAATTCAGATATACTTGCAGGTGTCAGATTAATGCTAAAACACCACAATATCGTGCTGACCATAAGTTACAGCCTATTCCTAATCTTTGTACATTAGGTGCTGTTTCAGAAATGAAATTATGGCTGATGTCATTAAAGGTCTTTGAATATGTTTTTGGGGATAGAAAAGAAGATATACTTACTACTTTGAAATATATCGAAGAGTACAAGAGACAGACAGCAGGTTCTGATGATGGCAAAACATTAAAAGATTTGCAGGATGAGTTGGAAAAAGTTATCAGCCAGATTGATAAATTGTATCTTGAAAAGCTGTCAGATGAGATTGATGCGACTATGTACAAGAGATTGTCACAGACTTTAACAGAAAAGCAGAAGGTTCTTGAACGGGGTATTCAAGATAGGCAACAGCAGGAGGCTCGTGATACAAGACAATTGTTTGATTTAAAGGCTATTTCAGATAGGCTGGATACATATGTTGATTTTACTGGTAAGAGAGTTTGCAATGAGATGATTGACGTGTTTGTTGAGCGTATTATTTATCGGGAGAATGATGAGTTCTTGTGGGAGATGAATTTATCGGGTGTGACAAGTGATTCACGTAAATATCGTATAAAGGAGTATTCTGAAGAATATTCTAATTATTTAAAGTCTGATGATAATTTTCATATTATACATAAGTTTTTGATTCCAGTTGAAGAGTGTAAGGAATTTGTCGAGACTGTGTGTGAACGTAGATTTGTTCCTAAGTTTTGGAAACCTATTATTGTGAAAATAGCGGTAAAATAAGATTTGTCATTGATTAAGAGGTTAGGTGGAAAACTAGCCTCTTTTTGTGCTTGCATCTTTCAAAAAATTTTGGTAATATCTATTATTGATGGCATATAAATATTTTAAATAAATAGTATGCTTTGAAAGAAATTTATAAGTTGTTTTAATGATGTAAAGCAATGTATGTGTATCGCTTTTTTGATAAAGCGGCGTATGCATACACCCTGTTTGAAAACTAATATATGTGTACCGTCTGAAATTTTCTCAAGCAATACATGTATACGTTCTAAAATTAAGCAATGTATGTGTATCGCCGCCGACCAAGCGATACGCCTAAGTAGCTTAAATGAAGAGGGCTAGAAGGCTTGATTTTACTGGAGTTTGGTGGAAATATTAATTTTTAAAAAGAGAAAGTTTAAGGAAAAAATCGGGCTGATGAGTGAAAAATCAGACCGATTTTTTAGGGTTGTAGAAATACTGGTTATTCTGAAAGATAGTATATTCAAATATTTTAGACAGTATTTCAAAAGTAAATAGTTATGAAATAGGTTATACCATTAAAGATAAGTTGATTTACTAAGAAAATAAGTTGTATAGTATCAAAACAAGAGGTATAATATAGATAAAGACACTTTAAGGTATCGTTTACAATAAATAGGGTACTAAGTTCAAGTTGTATATGGAAAGGATGAAAAAGGTGTTTATATGTTAGCATTGCAAGGATATTATGATGGAAGTACAGTACAAATATTAGAGGAAATTCATGCAAAAAAAAATCAAAAATTAATTATCACAATATTAGATGAATTTATAGATATAGATGATATAAATGAAAGTACTAAAAATTTATCAGCAAGGGGTTCATTAGCACAATATGCAAATCTTGAATTGCAAAAAAAAGAAGAATTTGCATGGGAGGAGGCAGTAAAAGACAATTATGATAATACTTGATACCAATATGATTTTAAGATATCTGTTAAATGATAATAAAGAGATGGCAGATGAGACAGAAAAAATTATCAAACAGGGTAATGTAGGTGTGACAGTAGAAATTATTGCAGAAGTAGTGTATGTTTTAAAAGGAGTTTATTCTATAGATCGTGATTTAATAAAAACAAGTTTATTGAATTTTTTGACAGAGATACAGATAGATGAAAAAGATGTATTGAAGGTTGCTTTAGAAACTTATGGTAAACACAATTTAGATTTTGTTGATTGTATTTTATATGCTTATAATAGAGTAAAAGGATATGAGATAAAAACATTTGATAAGAAACTAAAAAAATTATTAGAGTATAAAAGATAATGAAATATGAATTTATAAAATGAAGATATATAAAAAATAATGAAAATATTTATTTGTATATTTGTTGCAGGAGTATTTAAATAAGACTTGTCTTTTTATATTTAAATATTTTCAGTTGAAATTGGCTTGTTTATTAAAAATATATTTGCTCTTTTATTAAAGAGTATTATTAAGGAAGATCAATTTTAAGTTAAAAAATTTTTTTAGATTTGTATTTTTAAAATTATTTTATTGAAAGAAAAGAATATTAATAAATAATATATTTAAGTTAAAGATTAATTATATTAAAAGTAAATAAATTTTAAAGAAAAAATAGAAAATGAGCAATGATTATTATGAATGTAAAGAATTTAAAAATATTGTTCCAACTGAAAGAAGGGATATAATAGCATTGTGAATAGTATAGATATGAAGATATTGATAAAGTTGGAGAATGTAAAAAATATGAAAAACAATAAAAATTTATGAGAATGTTTGATATAAAGCAAAGTTGTATTAATAAGTTTATAAAATTATATTTAAAGTAATATTAATATATAAGCATAAAATTAGTATATATTATTGTTAAAGTACTAGATGTAAGCAAGAAAAGTACAAGGAGGAAAATAAAAATGGATTTTAAAGATGAATTACAAAAAGAAACAGAAAAAAACAAACTTGTAAAGAAACTTTTTAAAGAACAATTTCCGTATAAAATAGCTCAAAATATTGAATTATGTACTGATAGCTTTATAGAACTTCTAAAGAAAGAAGCAATAAAAATGGTAAGAACAGGTAAATACGAGGTTCTATCAGAATATACAATTTTAGAGAATTATAAAATGGTTGTAGATCCTCCAATTCGGATTGAATGGAAGAAACGTAACTTGGAAGGTTATGCTCAGAACAACGTAGTTTACCATAGTACAGATATAGAAAGTGGTCTTGATTTTATAACAATAAGAATTGCAGATAATGGTGAGATATATAGAAGCTTTTTATCAACATTAAGTAAAAAAGCACATAAAGAGGGTTTTTCAATGGTGATTGTAAATGAAAAGGACAATGAATATGAGTGTTCTGTACATTTACAATTTTCAATATCATGGAGTAAAAAATAATAAATTTAAAAGAGTAATTGAATATATGATTATTATATGAAATTTAATATATTTTAATATTATATAAAAATATATTATTTCACACTTTATTTAAATTTAAAAGATAAATTTTGTACTGGTAAGTCTTAATAGATTTTTGACAATTTATGAATTGTTTTTTAAGTTGTATACTAAGTTGTAAATGGGGTATTATTTCTTCCACTGAAATTTACTTAAAAATGAAATATTTTATCTGAGATGAAGCATATCTGATAAAGATGTACTTTGTTTTTTTGTGAGATGTACATATTGCAATTTAACATAAAAGAAAGTTAACATCGGATAACAGATGTATATGTGTATAGCTCTAAATTTTGCAAAGCAATGTATGTTCCCATGAAAAAGCCATGTATATATATACCACTCAACCAAGCGATATGCCTAAGCAGCTTAAATGAAGATGGCTAGAAGGCTTGATTTTATTGTTTTCTTGAAATTTTGTATTAAAAAAATAAATAGTGTGTATAAAGACAGGTATTAATACATGTCTTTTTTCATATTTTAGTCGGTATGGTTGTCTGTATAAATATGATATACTATTTATATAATTTACAATAACAAATGATATAAAGGAGAACAATTATGAAAAAGATTATTTCAGTAATGGTGTTGTTTTTGGCTAGTTTAAGTCTTATGTCTTGTGGTTCTAAAGGAATAAGCCAGAATAATGAAATGGTAGAAATTAATTCGGATTATGATATTTTATCATTATTTACATTTGAAGATGGTTATTCAGGAACGATAAAATCCAGTGATATAGATAATTCAAAATTAGGTAAATATAATGTGACGGTTGCTGTAAAACATGGTAAAAGTATTAAAGATTATAATTTTAATGTTGAAGTTGTAGATAGAACAAAACCAGAAGTAGAAACATTAGAAGCGAAGGTTAAACTAAATTCAACAGATTATAATTTGGCAGAATTTATTAAAGTAAGTGATAATTCAAAAGAAGATTTAATTCCTACATTTGATACGTCAGGTTTAGATACATCAAAAGCTGGCTCCTATAATGTGAATTATTCTGTGAAAGATTCTTCTGGCAATGAAACGATAGGTGAATTAAAAGTTGATGTTCAAGCTTATAGTACAACATATAGTTTGGCAGAAATGGGGCAAAAGGTGAGAGATATAATTGATAGTCAGTATTCAGAAGTTTTTGCCTATTCTGTTGACCCATATACAGATGCAATGACAGTTCGTTTTGTGGACAAAGTTCTAGGAGTAAATGAAGTTAATACATCCGACAAGTATATGACATATTATCAGCCATATATGAATGTGGCAGAAGTAAAAGGACATGGTGGTTTAATATTAGCAACTAATTTTATTTATGTATCAGCCAATTTCCTTGATTATTACCTTTCAAAAGTGCCTTTGATAGTATTAGCTTCTAATGGGGAAAAATGGACTTTTATGTTAAGAACGAATAAAACAAATAATGATAGAAATATATATGAAACAGATTTTAGTTTTCTTATTAATGTTAATGCAACTAATTATCAATATACAGATGAAAATATAGATACTATTTATGATTTATTTAAGAATGGAAATTTAACATTTAAAATGGATAAAAAAAATATCGAGGGAGTATATCCAGAAGGTTCATTTGAGGAAAAATATACAAATGCTGTTATTCAAATGATAGATTTTTATAAAGACTTGGAAGAACAATTAGATTGGAAACCATCTGCAAACTATTAATTAAATAAAGTTGATATTATAACAAATAAGTAATATCTGCTTTAAACAATGGGTTCAAAAATTTCGCATTTGAAGCTTTAATTAGGAAAATTTAGTTGAAAATAGGCGTAGAAGTTTTATTTTACTGGATTTTATCTAAAATATAAAATTTTTAAAATAGAATATTTAAGGAAAAATCGGTTTGATAGGTGAAAAATCAGACCGATTTTTACTGTTTTTATCTGTATAAAAAACATTTTTATATAATTTATTTGCCTAATTGTTGTAAAATTTGCCAGATTGTTTCAAAAAATATTAAAAAATAATGTTATATTTAATTTGCTAATTTAAGAAAATTGAAAAGAGATAGAGACTAGGATTTGATGTGATAATAGAAATTGTTAAATATCTATTATGCAATTTCAATTCTTTTGTTTCAGCAGAGTAGGAGATTGGTGTGAAAAATAATGCAGATGGACTTATTGTTTCAAAAACAAGTTTGTTACCTATTTGTGCCGAAATATCACAAATAAGGCTTGATGCGACAATAGAAATCGCTTTCGCAGTTTTTTTTAAAATTGTCCAATTCCTACGCTATGCTTCAAAATGGAGGATTTTTATGAAACGAAAAATGATAAACGGTGTAATAGCAATGATATTGATCCTTATGCTTATTATTAACTTGATGCCAGACATGGTAGTTGCATTAGAAAATATAGAAACCTTGAATGGTGAAGTAAACCTTGATTTTCATAAGTCTAGTCAGATAGATGAGGGAATTTTGGAAATAGATGGATATCATTGGGAGGAGGCGAGCAAAACACTAACTATTAATGGCATTAAAAAATTTGGAATTGTAATTTTGCCGCAGAATTGTGAAGTTACAGTAAATGTACAAGGAGATGATAATTATATTGAAAACTTACAATTTAAAAATAAAGATATTGGTATCGATGCTCCAATAAAGGTAACATTTTCGGGAAAAGGTACATTGACTGTTAAGGAAAGGATTAATATGTATGGGGCTGATAATTCCTCATTTGTTGTAGCAGACGGCGTAGAGTTTATTGCTGAAAGCGGAATTGGCATAGGAGCCTCTGGTGGTGTAAATAGCACGATGACAGTAAATGGAACGCTTATCGTGCAAACTATTAATGAGGTTGATGCTGGTATAAGTGCTGGAATGTTAAGAGTGGGCAGTACTGGTAAGCTGTCTGTTTCAGGAAATAAAGGAATTTGGCTTAATGGAATAAATATTGATAATAATATGACATTTGAAAATGCTTTTTATATTGAGGAGGGCGGTCAATTTATTTCTGATTGTACAGAGTTTGGTATTGCGGTAAACTTTGGTAATTGTGGATATGGCTGTAGTGTAGAAGATGTAACTGATAAAGAAGCAGAAAAAATGCTTGTTGTTCCAGAAATTGATTTGCC
Organism: uncultured Lachnospira sp.; assembly: GCA_910585095.1. Classification (GTDB taxonomy): domain Bacteria; phylum Bacillota; class Clostridia; order Lachnospirales; family Lachnospiraceae; genus Lachnospira. The sequence goes on along the minus strand of CAJUBU010000023.1, from coordinate 38,989 downwards.
TGTTGGCTGTAAGGTAAGAGTGGCAAAAAGTAAGGCATATGGAGAAAAAGGAGAAGAATATTATGGGTGTGCAATTACTATTGCGCATGAAAAAGCAGATTTGAAGATAGATGATAATGGACGCATTGTTGGCAGTGCAAGCAGTATTAATATAAAATTTCATAATCATGTGTTGACAAATATTCCCTCGAAATCAGCTACATGTATACAAGATGGCAACAAGGAATATTGGATTTGTAATGAGTGTATGAGAGTGTATAGTGATGAACAAGGAACAACACTTATTTCAATAGATACAACAGTTATTTTGGCATTGGGTCATGATTTTACAGGAGATTTTAACGCATATAATGAAAATAGTCATTGGCATATTT
>CAJUBU010000023.1:0-38515 GCA_910585095.1 uncultured Lachnospira sp. | reverse complement strand
CAGCAGTTGGCTCAAAGCATAATCATACAATGACATATCATGAAGCAAAGAAAGCCACATGTACAAAAGAGGGAAATGTTGAATATTGGAGTTGTTCTGAATGTGGTAAGAATTATGACAGCGAAAATGGCAGCAATGTTCTTGATAATGTAATAACAGCCATTGACTCCAATAATCATACTCTGGTCTATCATGAGGCAAGGAAAGCTACATGTAAAGAAAATGGTAATAAAGAATATTGGAGTTGTGATAATTGTGGTAAGTTTTTCTCCAATGTAGCTGGTACAAAGGAAATAATACAAGCGGATATCATTATTTTGGCATTAGGGCATGATTTTACAGGAGATTTTAACGCATATAATGAAAATAGTCATTGGCATATTTGCAAACGGGAAAATTGTGATGCTACAGATGAATATCAAGACCACCATTTTGTAAAATATGAATATAATGATGATGCTAACTATTTTGCAGATGGGACGGAAACAGCAGTTTGTGATGCTATTGGCTGCACACAGACACATACAAGAATAAAAGAAAATTCAAAGCTGATTGATAGTACAGCGCCAACAGGAGAAATTAAGGTAAACAAAAACAGCTTTAAAACCTTTATCAATACAATTACATTTGGCATATTTTGTAATGATAAATATGATGTGACAATTATGGCAGAGGATAATGAAACAGGTATTGAACATATAGAGTATTATATTTCCAAGATAGCCCTTTCTAAAACCGATATTGAACATATAGAAAACTGGACAGCATATAAGAGTTTCAGTATTGAAAATGAAGGAAAATATATTATTTATGCCAAGATTACAAATAAGGTTGATGGTGTTGCTTATATTAGTTCAGATGGTATGGTGATAGATAAAACAGCTCCAGCCATTATTGGTATAGAGAATGGAAAAACATATTGTCAAGAAGTGACTTTTACAATAGCTGATGATAATATAGATTATATAACAATAGATGGTGAAATGGTAAGCAATGTACGTGCAGTAAACTATACATTAATTGCAGATGGACAAAAGCATACTGTAAAAGTATGTGATAAGGCAAGAAATGAAAGTGTCTGCACAGTAACTGTCAATAATGGTCATACATTTGCACAATATGTTTTAAATGGTGATGCAACGTGTATGGAAGATGGAACAGAGACAGCAAAATGTAATTTTTGCGAGGAAAAAAATACAAGGACAGCAGTTGGCTCAAAGCATAATCATACAATGACATATCATGAAGCAAAGAAAGCTATATGCACAAAAGAGGGAAATGTTGAATATTGGAGTTGTTCTGAATGTGGTAAAAATTATGACAGCGAAAATAACGGCAGTGTTCTTGATAATGTAATAACAGCCATTGACCCCAATAATCATACTTTGGTTTATCATGAAGCAAAGAAAGCTACATGCACAAAAGAAGGGAATGTTGAATATTGGAGTTGTTCTGAATGTGGTAAGAATTATGACAGCGAAAATAATGGCAGCGTTCTTGATAATGTAATAACAGCCATTGACTCTAATAATCATACTTTGGTCTATCATGAAGCAAAGGAAGCTACATGTAAAGAAAATGGAAATAAAGAATATTGGAACTGTGATAATTGTGGTAAATATTTTGCAGATGCCACTGGTACAAAGGAAATTACAGAAACTGGTATCATTATTCCTGCCGCTGGTCATAATTATGGTAAACCTGTATTTAATTGGTCTGATGATGGTAAAACATGTAAGGTTACTTTTATCTGTGAAAATGATGATACACATACAATAACGAATGATGGTAAGATTACTTCTATGATTAAGACGAATGCAACCTGTACAAAAAATGGTATGATATCTTATATAATAACAGTGGAGTTTGAAAATAAAATTTATACAGATATAAAAGATGTAATAATTCCTCCAATTCCGCACAATATTGAGATTCAAAATAGTAAGAAAGAAACTTGTATGAAGGAAGGTTATGAAGGTGATAAGTTTTGTACAATTTGTGGTGAAATAATTGAGAAAGGCACAATAATTCCTAAATTGAACCATAGTTATAAAGATGGTCAGTGTACGGTTTGCGGTTTAACAGACCCAGACTTTAAATTAGATGAACTAGTAAATAGTTCACAAATACCAGAAAATAGCCCACAGACTAGTGATAGCAGTAAGCTTATACTATGGTTTGTATTACTGTTTATCACTGGCGGCTCTTTTGCTGGAGCAGTTTCTTGTGGCGGAAAGAAAAAATAATATAGATCATTTTAAAAAATTTTTCTTTGCTTAATTTGTATCATTTAAAATAACCAAGTATTCCTCCCTCCCCGCTTATATCTTTATGATATTAAAGCGGGGATTTATTTGATAAGCTTAAACGGCGAGTTTTGTTATATTGATTTACCTAAAAATTTGTAGTATGATGTAGGAAGTTACTATCAGTGAAGTGAATGGCACTTTAAGATGGAGGGCGATATGATTAAACGATATTTCGTAAGGACATCTTCATTAAAAGAAGGAATGCGTATTGACCAAAATATTAAAGACCGTATGGATAGAGTTTTGATTGTAAAAGGGGTATATCTTGATAAATATCAGATAGAGGCAATTAAGCGAATGAAGATAACTGGAGTTTATGTGTCAGAAGGTGAGGAAGATTCTGATAAAAATGTTGTGCAGCGTGAAGTTTCAGCGGTGGCGCGCAATAATATTTCTAAATTACATACAGATGATTCTTCCAAAGTAAAGCTTTCAGAAAGTATTAAGGCGCGTGTATCTGAAGGGATACAGTTTTTGTATAATGATACAGATTCTCCCCAGTTTACTTCAACTTCAGTCAATATTACAAATAGTCTGTTAAAGGCAATTGATGATAATTCAGCGATAGCGGTTGATATTAATGCACTTAAAACAAGTGATGAGTATACATTTAAACATAGTGTAGACGTTGCTACCATGTCAATGATTGTTGCCAAAAAGATGAAGATGAAAAAGCAGGATATTTATAATATTGGTATAGCAGGCTTATTGCATGATATGGGGAAGTCCAAAATTCCGCTTGAGATTTTAAATAAACCTGCGAAACTTGATGATAAAGAATTTGAAGTAATGAAACAACATTCTGTTTATGGTTATCGTATTTTGAGTGAAAAAGATGAGTTTGAACCATCAATTGCTATCGCTGTGTTGCAGCATCACGAAAAGATGAATGGACGTGGATATCCATTAGGAGTTGATAGAAAAAATATAACACCATATGCGAAGATATTATCTGTAGTAGATGTGTACGATGCATTAGTGACAGAGCGTCCATATAAAAAGGGGATGTCACAGCGCAATGCTATTGAAATTATTATGTCCATGACAGAAGAATTGGATATAGCTGCTATGCGAGGTTTTTTGGAGAGTGTTATTTTATATCCTGTTGATACGGTTGTTCAGCTTAGCAATGGTGAGGAGGCGTGGGTTGTGAAAAATCATTCCGAATCTATACTAAGACCTACTGTTGTTGGGTTAAAGAGCGGCAAAGTGTATGATTTGACGAATGATTTAGAGTGTGCAAATATTCTTATTATGTAAATATATATGACAAGTCATGTTACAAGTTTTTAGTGACAGTAAAAATATCCGTCACCAATATATTCATTTTGAAATATAATGGGTATAGGAGGATTGATATGGATAATTTTATCTTAATGGCACTTATTGCAACAATTGGCACATGGTTTGTGACCGCTTTAGGAGCTGCAACAGTTGTCTTTTTTAAGTATCCAAATCCAAAGGCATTAAATCTTATGCTTGGGTTTGCTTCAGGTGTTATGATTGCGGCAAGTTTTTGGTCATTGCTTCAGCCTGCAATAGAACGTGCAGAAAACTCATCGAATTTACCTGCATATTTTGTGGCAACAGCAGGTTTTTTATTTGGAGCATTTTTTATGTGGTGTTCAGATAAAGTTGTTTCCTTTACAACAAGGAGAGCGAACAATACACAAGGAAAACCCAATGAACGTTTAAATCGAATTATTATGTTGGTACTTTCCATTACGCTTCATAATATACCAGAAGGGTTGGCAGTGGGAGTCGCGTTTGGTGCGCTTCATAACAGCACGCATGAACTGGAGGGGTTAATGAGTGCTATTACCATTGCAATAGGAATAGGATTGCAAAATTTTCCTGAAGGAGCAGCAGTTTCAATACCACTTAGACGAGAGGGATATTCAAGAAGAAAAAGTTTCCTGCTTGGGCAGGCATCGGGTATGGTAGAGCCTATTGCTGGCGTTCTTGGTGCAGTATTAGTAGTTTATGTAGAGGTAATTTTGCCATATGCACTCGCCTTTGCAGCAGGAGCAATGATATTGGTGGCTGTTCATGAGCTGATTCCTGAATGTCAAAGTAATCAAAAAACGCAGCCTTATTGTGCAACGACAGGTATCGTTTTGGGTTTTGCTGTAATGATGCTGTTAGATGTGATGTTAGGATGATTTGTTACGAAAAATTTATATGATTGTTTAAAAAGAAAAGAACATTGTTAAAAGGGGTGCCGTCTAGCATGTGACAGCCCCTTTATGTAACCTTATTGGATATGTTTTTTATAATAATTTATACATTAGATAAAACGATTTGTTATTTTTGGTTTTTATATTACAATAAATTTTTCATACGCAAGTTTATGTTTACGCTTAAACGCGTAAGTTAAGTAAGAATGGAGGAATAGTATGAAAAAAAAACATGATGAAAGTATAAAAGCAATTGTTGGAGTCCTTTTGCTTATTTTGTTTATAATCAGTTTATGTGTAGTATATTATTTTGTAAATCATGGTGGTAAAGAAATTATTGAGATGATAAACAAATAGTAAAGCAGAGTGTAGATATTGCTTAAAAGTTGTTAGGAGATACAAATGGTAACGATATTATTATTTATAATGTTAGCGGGTTTCCCATTATTTACAATTAATCATTACTTTAATATTACATTAGCTAAATATTGGTTTTATAGTGTTGTTGCACTAGCTATTTTCTTTATGGGGATATATAACACGATTTGCAAGAGTATTGATGTCAATCATCGAATAGTAAAACTTGCTTTTAAAACATGGATAAATTCCATGTCAAAGTTGGATATTTTTGTTTTGCTTTATGTTTTATCTGCAATGGTTTCATTTTTGTTATCGGATTGGAAATTGCCAGCATTTACTGGAAGTTGTGGTTCTTATACAGGACTGCTTTTTATTTTTGTAACAGCAGGAATGTACTATGGAATTACAAGACATGTAAAGCTTACTAGTTGGTTAAAATGTTGTTTTCCAGTTTTATTAATAATAACAGGATTGATGGCAGCATTACAGGTATGTGGTTTTAATGTTCTTTATTTTTCAGATGGAATAGCAGAAAATCAAAGACAAATTTTTATAAGTACATTAGGAAATATTAATGTATTTGGTATGTTTGTGTGTATTTATATGCCAGTATGTATCTATATGTTTTGTAAATCTCATGAAAAGTATAATGTGTTGTATGGTGTTGGTACATTTTTTGGATTTATTGGACTTCTTGCATCAAATAGTGATGGGTGTTATCTTGGCATAGGCATATGTATGGTGATTATGCTGATTCTTGTCTTATCTGATACAAAGGCTATGTTGAAATATGGCATATCTATTGCATTATTGGCGGCTTCATTACTTTTGTGGAATCTTATAAAAGGATTGTTTAAAGAAAAAATGTGGAGTCAAAATGCAACCAACACATTATTTATGTCGTTTGATGTAATATTGACATTATCGATTGTTGCCATTGTTATAATTGTATTTTCACTGTTTTTGCAGAAACAATCCAAAATGCCTCCTAAAATATTAAAAAAGCTTGTCATAGCGATAGTAGGCGTTTTTTTGATAAGTGTTATTTCATTGTGTATATGGGCAACATGGATTGAACCAACAAAACCATTAAACGGCTTTTTACAATATTTTCGTTTGGATAATTCATGGGGAAGCAATCGCGGTTATGCGTGGCATTGGGCAATATTAATGTTTATCAATGGTTCTTTAAAGATGAAATTGTTTGGTTCAGGACCTGATACAGCATATTTAATGTATATCAGTAATTATAAAAGGGAGATGGATGCAAATTTGCCCTATTATTTTAAAAGTCCGCATAATGAATATTTAAATTATCTTGTTACGATAGGGCTTGTTGGTTTGTTTGCTTATATGGCTGTCATTATCACGGCTGTTAAAAAAAGTTTTTCAAGAACAAAACAAGATGAATTTTTTGGCGCGATAGCATTAGCAATAGTGATATATAGTGTAGCAAGTTTTGTAAATATTAGCCAGATAATAACGATGCCATATATCTTTATATTGATATCACTCGCAGGAATACAGTCTGCAACAATGAAATCATAAATATTTATAAATTTATTCGATATTGCTTAAAGCAAGCCACAGAAAGCAGTACAAAGCAATCACAGCAGTGTCATATACAGGTATAATATTCGCTTTTGTATAATTTTTGACCGTCTCATAATTATTTTCGCCGCTGTTTAGCCCAGTAAGAAGAATTGGAATATTAAAATCGTTTGCTTTATGAGTAAATTGATAAAAATCATCATTGATAAAAAATGTTCCAGAATGATAAGTTTCTAGTATAATTACTTTTGTATCATGTGTTATAGCAGGAAGCATTCGTCCGGGAAATGGCTGTATCCGCATAATATAAGAGGCGCAGGCATCCAACTGAATATGAAGATAGTCATTATTGGCAATACATAAAGGCAGTCTTAATAAATTGTTAGAAATACTTTCTATACTTTTTAAAATAGAAAGTTCTGGATTAAAACAAAGATTAGGGATATATTTTTCTTGTTCGTCAATGATATACGTACCAATATAATTATCGAATATACTTTTTACATCTCCAGAATATGGAATTGGAGGTTGAAGCATATCAGCGCAGTGTATGGTTGGCAGTCCGCCCTTATTTTCATAGCTTACAAAAACATGATGTGTGCCATATGATGCAGTATTTTTATGATAAGTTTCAATAAAACGAATAGCATAATGATAATTGACAATGCCATTTGCGCGAGCGTCTGAAAGAATGTAGTCGCTTGAAACAAGAACAATTGGTATATTGATATGACGAAATACAATACTTAATATGGCGGCACTGTATTGTAATGTATCTGTACCATGCATAATAATAATTCCATCAAAACCTCCATCAAGTTTTAAAGCCACAGTCTTAATTAATCTTAAAATATGAGAAGCATCTAGATTTTCACTTAATATCGTATAAGGATTACAATTTTCCATATCATAAGTACATGAATATTGATTTTTATAGGTATAAAGAAGCTGATAGGGTGCTTCTTTAGAAGTCGATATGTATCCATCATTGTCAAGTGTACTGCCAATTGTTCCACCAGTAAAAATATTACAAATACGCATAATAACCTCCTATTCTAAAGCGCAGCACAAAAAGGATTGTGTTTTTTGTAACTTTGTATCATGCAGAGCATTAACACAAAGTATTATTAGTAGTATGCCTCAAAAACAATATTTTAACAAGGGATTTTATAGATGATTTGCAAATATATAGTACCATTAGCTGATAAAATAAATGGTATTATAAAACATGGTAGAGTGTTTGTGAATGTTTCATAAAATAGTTGAAAAAATTATATAGACAGTATATTCTATTATTATATATTATAAAAATTTTGACAGAGAGGAAACAGTCAAGTATGAGCAATTTGTGGGTTATAGGAGATTCTACAGTCAGCAAATTTGATGATAAGTATTATTATCCTAGATTTGGTTATGGTACAAAATTACAAGAGTACTTGGACGATAAAGTGAATGTAATTAATCTTGCATTATCTGGCAGAAGCAGTTTAAGTTATATAAAAGAACCAGAGTATCAACAACTTTTAGATGGAATGAAAGCAGGAGATTATCTTTTGATAGGGTTTGGGCATAATGATGAGAAAGCAGAGGAGGACAGGCATACATCTGGTTTTGGTTCCTATAAAGAAGAAGGAAGTTTTGCACATTCTTTATATAGTCATTACATAGTAAAAGCAGATAAAGTGGGTTGTCAGGTTTTATTATGCACACCAATTGTGCGAAGGACAGATAATGGTATTTGGGAAAATGAGCAGCTTCATATAACAAAATCACAAGGGCGGTTTAAGGGAGGCAACTATCCTGAAGCAGTTAGAATGATGGGAAAAGAATTAAATATTCCTGTTGTTGATATGACGCAGATGACAAAAGAATTGTATGATGCTATGGGGTGTGAAAAAACATGTTATTTGCATGCGTGGCTTTCCAATAAAAAGGCAAGTGTAGATAATACACATATTAATATATGGGGTGCAAGAGTTATTGCCTATATGTGTCTAAAGCGTTTAAAAGAATTAAATATTAATGGGTTGTCAGAACATATTATTAATTTGGAAAAGGATGCTCCTTTGCCAGTAAAAGAAAAATATTTAACCTCAAACAGTGAGTATAAACCCGTTGTATATAATAATAATCTTAAAAAGAGTGAATTGTGGAAATCCGCAGGCATATGGAATGGAACTGTGTTTGGCGATATACCACCAAATTGGCGTAAAGAAGATTTTATATTAGAGCCTGTAAAAGGAAAAATTACTTGTAGTGAAGCAGTTGATGAGGGTATGCAAAGTTTTGTATTGGGAGAAGCAAATAAGGAAATTCATATTGCTGTCAAGAATAACAGTGGTAAAATTTCAGAGGTTACAGACGGCATTGCTATGTATTATACAAAGGTGCCTGCTGCTTCTAATTTTAAATTGACAGCAACGGTTACAGTAAATAATTATTTTAATAATAATCAGGTTTCTTTTGGATTGATGGCAAGAGATGAGATGTATATTGATATGCAGGTTGGCGAGTTGCTGGGGGATTATGTTGCGGCTGCACCGCTCCTTTTGACAAGAGAATTTCCAATGAATTGTTTTGCAAGAAGAAGCGGAAAGTTGATATATGGTAATGAATGTAAACATGCGTTAAAACCAAAGGATAAAATCAAGCTTTGTATTGAGTCAACAAATGATGGATATGCCTGTACGTTTGGCGAGGAAGAAACTATCACAGGAGGTTTTGACTTTAAATTGACAAGTATTGACGCTGAATATGTATATGTTGGTATGTTTGTTTCGAGAAATGCAGATGTCATATTTTCGGATATTCATTTAGATGTTTATTAATATGCCTTTTATAGGACTACTTTTGCAAAAAAACGTCATAAATGAGCTATTATCTAATGAAAGAGACAGTATTGCAGGTTTCTTTTGTAATTTTTAAACAAGAGATGGTTCTTGGAATGGAGGATAATGATGAAAATAAAAGAAATGGTTTTAAAAAATAGGTCTTACAGAAGGTTTTTTCAAGAAAAAAAGATTATGACAGACCAATTAAAAAGCCTAATTGAAGTAGCAAGATTAACACCATCAGCCGCCAATAGACAGCCATATAAGTTTAAGTTGATAAATGATGAGGCGATGAATGAAAAAATATATTCTTGTGTGAAATGGGCTGGGTATTTAAAGGATTGGGATGGACCAAAACAAGGAGAACGTCCGACAGGATATATTGTTATGGTTGCACCAAATGCCGTGAGTGCAGAGTGCGATGCGGGAATACTAGGGCAAACTATTCTTCTTGCTGCTGTAGAGATGGGACTTGGCGGCTGTTTTATGGGCAGCATTGACAGAGAAAAAATAGCTCAATTGATTGAACTTTCGTCCGAATATAAAGTTGTCTATGTGCTGGCTTTGGGCTATCCAAAAGAAGAAATTGTAATTGATGATATATCAGCAGATGGAGACATAAAATATTATAGAGATGAAAATGAGGTACATCATGTACCTAAAAAAATGCTTGAGGATATTCTTTTGTAAAATACAATAGAGATTGTCAAATCATAAATAGGAGGTGCCTATGAGGCTTTTATTTCTTGGAGCAGACCATGAAGTGACAGGGAGCTGCCATTATTTGCGTGTATGCGGAAAACATATCTTAATTGATTGTGGTATGGAACAAGGAAATGATGTGTATGAAAATCAAGAACTGCCAATACCATCATCAGAGATTGATTTTGTATTTCTTACACACGCCCATATTGACCATTCAGGATTGATTCCATTATTGTATACGAAAGGATTTCGCGGTAAAGTTTATTGTACCAAACCAACAAGAGATTTATGTGAAATTATGTTAAAAGACAGCGCGCATATCCAAATGTTTGAGGCAGAATGGAGAAATCGTAAAGCAAAGCGTTCTAATGGAAGTTTACAGCAATTTATTCCATTGTATGACATGGATGCGGCAGTCAATGTTATGAATCATTTTGTTGGCTGTCCTTATGACAGTATGTTAGATATCAGCGAAGGAATAAAGATAAGGTTTACCGATGCAGGGCATTTATTAGGCTCTGCCAGTATTGAAATATGGGTAGAAGAGGAAGAAAAGTCAAGTAAAATTGTGTTTTCTGGTGATATTGGCAATATTAATAAGCCAATTATCAAAGACCCTCAATATATCAAAGAAGCCGATTATGTGGTTATGGAATCAACATATGGCACCAGACAGCATGGAGGCACACCAGATTATGTAAAGGAACTTGCAGCGGTTTTTGAACGAACGTTTAAGCGGGGAGGCAATGTTGTTATACCATCGTTTGCGGTGGGAAGAACACAGGAATTATTGTATTTTATCCGAAAAATAAAAGAAGAAAAGATAGTTGACCGAGACTTTGACGTGTATCTTGACAGCCCATTAGCCATTGAATCGACTAATATTTTTAATAAAAATATATTTGAATGTTTTGATGAAGATGCAATGAAGCTTATTAATGAAGGAATTAATCCGCTTACATTTCCAGGACTTCGATTGGCAACGACAGGAGAAGCATCAAAACAGATTAATTTTGATACAAACCCAAAAGTTATCATATCGGCATCAGGTATGTGTGAAGCCGGCAGAATAAGGCATCATTTAAAACATAATTTATGGAGAAAAGAATGTACGATATTATTTGTAGGATATCAGGCAAATGGCACAACAGGAAGAGCAATTTTAGAGGGTGCTTCTGAGATTAAACTGTTTGGAGAACCTATACAGGTAAGCGCTGAGATTGCACAGCTTGCAGGTGCGAGCGGTCATGCGGACAAAGATGGATTAATCCGATGGATAGAAGCGTTTGATAAAAAGCCAAAGAAGGTCTTTGTGGTGCATGGGGAAGATTCTGTGTGTGATGAGTTTACACAGTGTCTTATTAAAGAGCATGGATTTGATGCGGCTGCACCATACACAGGGGCAGTATATGACTTTACAGAAGAACGATTTATTGTAGAAGGAAATAAGGAAAAGAAGACGAGAAGAACCGTTGCAGGCAAGAGAAATAAGGGCGTATTTGCAAGGCTGTATGCCGCAGGTCAGCGTCTGTTGACGGTTATTAAACATAACGAGGGCGGAGCAAATAAAGATTTAGCAAAATTTGCAGACCAGATTAATGCGTTGTGTGATAAATGGGACCGATAATGTTGGAGGAAAAATATGAAGAAATTACTGTTTGTGTTTAATCCTCATTCAGGAAAAGCACAGATAAAGAATAAATTATCATCCATTGTTCAAATATTTTGCGAGGCAGAGTATGAACTTACGGTATATTCAACAAGAGCTGCTAAAGATGGCTATCAGTATATATTAAATAATGGCGATAAATATGATATGATTGTATGCAGCGGCGGTGACGGCACGTTAAATGAGACCGTAGGGGCTGTGATGAAGTTTGATAAAAGAATACCTATCGGCTATATTCCAAGCGGAAGTACAAATGATTTTGCAACAACGCTTCATATTCCTAAAAATATGGTAAAAGCAGCAGAAGCTATTACAGATGGAATAAAGTTTAGCTGTGATATAGGGCTTATGAATGGAGAGCGAAATTTTAATTATATTGCTGCATTTGGAGCATTTACAAAGGTATCTTATGAAACGTCACAGCAATTAAAAAATATGTTGGGGCATCAGGCTTATATTATAGAAGGTGTTAAAAGTTTAACAAGCTTAAAGCCACAATATGTTAAAGTAAAAAGTGATAATTATACGGTTGAGGGCAACTTTATATATGGCATGGTAAGCAATACAGAATCGGTAGCTGGCGTTAAGGGGATTACAGGATTTGGAATAGATTTGCAGGATGGATTGTTTGAGGTATTGCTTGTAAGGGAGTTAAAAGGACCATTGGATATACAAAGGCTTATCAATACCATTATTACACAAAAATATGAGGAAGATGGTCTTGTTTGTTATTTTAAAGCAAAACATATTGAATTTGAAAGCGGCATGGATATCAGTTGGACTTTAGATGGTGAATTTGGAGGCGATTATAAAAATGCTTATTTTGATGTTATAGAAGGGGCAGTTGATTTTATCGTTCCAAACCAAGATACGATTGAGGGCAAAGCAAAGAGCAAAGAATAGTAAAGGGCAGGTAAAAAAGGTAATATTTATGAAATGTATCATTTTAGCTGGAGGTTTTGGAGATTGCTTGTGGCCGTTGTCAAGAAAAAATTATCCAAAGCAATTTATGAATATACATGAGGGACATTCTTTGCTTCAAGACACGATTGTTCGTAATATGTCCTTTTGTGATGAGTTTATTATTGTGACAAATGAAGCCTATTCCAATATTATGACAGCACAGTTAAAGCCTTTTCAAAGCTTAAAGTATCGTGTGATTTATGAATCGTTACAAGGTGGAACATTAGCCGCTGTGATGCTTGCAAGTATATTATGCAATCAATCTGAAATTTTATTAGTGACAGTTTGTGATATTGTAACGGATGGTGAGGGTTATAAAGATACAGTACTTCAGGCAAAAGAACTTGCAAGACAAGGAAAAATTGGTAATTTTGTCCATAAAGATACAAATGAATCTTCAGGTATGTTTATATGTATGAATGGTATTTTTACCAATGCAGTTAAAAAGGTTAAAAATGATGTGTATATGATTTGCCGTCAAGCAGCAAGAAAGCTTAAGACAACAAATCGTTATCTGCATGTTCCTATAAGAGTAATGGAACAGCTTACCAATGTTGGTATTCAACAAAATTTGTTTTCACAAGTAGATTTTGTTGTTTCTGTAAAAATGAATTTTGAATGGCATGATGTAGACACGGTGTTAGATATGTGTAAAGTTGTGCCAAAAGATAGTGGTTTGCGAAAAAATAGCATTCAATATCAGTGTGAAAATGTTTGTGTATTAAATGAATCCAATAAAAAATTAATTATTTCAAATGATGTTTCAAATCTATCCATTATCAGTACAGATGATGTTACATATGTTACAGCAAATGATTCTATGGAAAACATTAAAAACATTATGTCTGATTCAGGGGAGCAATATCAAAGTTATTATGATAATGGCAGAATATCATACAGATTATGGGGAACACATGAAATTCTTAATTTATCCGAACATTATAAAGTAAAAAAGGTGACTATTTTTCCGGGAAGAAGTATGCGAACACATAAACATGTGCATCGGTTAGAACAATGGTCTGTTGTAAAAGGAACAGCCACAATAACGATTGACGGTGTCTGCAAGGATTATTCAAGGTCGGATAATGTTTATGTGTCAATGGGAACGCTTCACCGAGTGGAAAATCGTACCGATTCCGATGTTGTCATTATTGAGACGGGAATGGGGGATATTTTATCCGAAACCGATATATACAGCACAGGAGATATCAGTTCAACCAGTGAGACATTTGTACAAAATAAACCAATTGTTCCTGATATTGTGCCATTATTGCCAGCATTTAAAGATAATTTATGGGGAGGCACAAAGCTTCGTGATGTGTTTGGCAAGCAATGTGATTATGAAATTATAGGGGAAAGCTGGGAATTGTCAGCGCATCCCGATGGACAGTCCATAGTGGCAGCAGGAAGATATGAGGGCATGTATTTTGGCGAGTTTTTAAACCTTATTGGAAAAAGTGCAATGGGGTGGAAATGTGATTCACTAGACCGTTTTCCAATTCTTATTAAATTTATCGATGCAAGACAAGATTTATCCATTCAAATACACCCAGATGATGAATATGCCCTTGAGAATGAGAATGAATTTGGAAAAAATGAAATGTGGTATATTGTGGACTGTGAGCCTGAGTCTTATATATATTGCGGACTTTCCCACGAGCTGTCAAAAGAAGAAATAAAAAAACGCATTGACAATAACACAATAACCGATGTGTTAAATAAAGTTTTAGTACATAAAGGGGATTGTGTAATGGTGCGGGCAGGAACGATTCATGCAATTGGTGCAGGAATTTTAATATGTGAAATTCAGCAAAATTCCAATTGTACCTATCGTATGTATGATTATGGCAGAAAAGATAAGTTTGGCAATAGCAGAGAACTGCACATTGAAAAAGCGCTTGATGTAGTAAATGTTCATGCGTACAACATAGAACAACAAAAAGAGATTAAAACCATAAGTGATAAAGGCAGTACATGCAGACAGCTTGTGTCCTGCAAATATTTTGTCTGTTATCAGTACTCTATTGTGGACAAGGTTCAAATGGTGGTTGATGAATCTTCCTTTATATCTATAATTATTATTGATGGAGCAGGTGAGCTGTTTATGGATGGAAGCAAAGAGCGATGCGGATATAAAGCAGGAGATAGCTTTTTTGTTACAGCAGGACATAAAACTGTTGTGATTACAGGGAAATGTGAGTGTATTATAACAAGAGTTTAAACTATCATCTATTAGCATTTGTGTGAAAATAAAATAGAACAATATCAAAAAAATTTTAAAAATTTAGAAAGTTTTTAAAAATTTTTGAAAATTTTTGGAAAATTGTATAGTAGTATACGCTTCCATATATTTTGTAGGATTCATATCTTCTAAATAATTTTTTTCATAGTGAATGGTCGTTTTATTTTGTAATGCGTCAATTGCTTTATTATAGGCGATAGCCGCCGTAACTTCGTTATAGTAATCGCCAACAATATAATTTCCATGAATATGTATGGTGGTGCGGTAAGTAATCAGTCCATTTTTAGTTTGTTTTTTAACACCGCGATATCGGTTGATAACAACAACATTTTCATAGCGATAGTCGTTTTCGTCATTATTTCTGAATATATAATCACATCCTTTGACAGAATGGCGATGTATTCCATATCGTGATAAAATGCTTGTTTGCATACCAAAATCATTTACATAATAATAACCACCTCTGCGTATGATTTTATGTGTTGAGTAATAAAATAAATCGTCTGTATTAAAAGTCAATACAGTAGATATATCTAGAAAATATAAAAAATATTTTTTGCAAAGATAAATAGGCGTTTTTACATAAATATGATTGTCTCTGAAATTGATAAGACAAATATATTTGTCAAAAGAAATATGGAGCTGATTTTTGTCATATGAGGTGAGTTGTAGATTAATGTCAACCCAGTGATTTGTAAAATCAGACACAATATTACAAGCCTCCTGATATACAAGGGAGGCTTTTTGTATATCATTAAAACTGCCAAGACTAATATGTTTATTTTTAAAAGTAAAAGAAACCCGATAATAGGTTGTTCCATCTTTTTTTGTTGTTATGTAAACACCTGCTGGCATAGTGATTAAAACCCTTTCTTGCAAATTTTAGCAGTTAAGCGAATATTTATAATTCACTTTGTTATTTAAGTATAACCTTATTAATATGGATATAAAATATACTAAATCGCTTTATAGTATTGATTAAGAAGCAAAAAATGTTTGAATGAGGTTAAAATGTATTTCTGTAATCTCTAGCAATTTGAAATAATTGTCGTATGTATTCATTATTGTTTGAATCATCTGTATTAATATGTTCCTCAACTTCCTGCAATAAATGAATGTATTTTTTTAAGAGTATGGATATTGCTGTACCATTAGAAGCACAGATTTGTTCCCACATTTCTGGAGACGAGGCAGCAATGCGTGTGGTATCTTTAAATCCGCCAGCCGCCAGCATGTGCATATGGTTGTCTGCATCGTCATTTTCATATACCATTTTGGATAGAGCGGCTGATATAAGATGAGGAAGGTGGCTTACAGAGGCAACGCAGTAGTCATGCTGTTTGTAATCCATAATAATTGCATTGCACTGCATCTGTTCAACAAGCATTTTATAAGCAGTGAGTTTGTTTTTATCGGTATTGTCAAAAGGCGTTATCACATAAGTTGCCCCCTTTAATATAGAAGCATCAGCATATTGATAACCACTTTTTTCCGAACCTGCCATTGGATGACCGCCAATAAAATGTTGCTGTAAGCCGCAATTAGCAGCAGCTTCATGAATAATCGTTTTTACACTTCCAACATCAGTTATAATACAATCCTTTTTAATAATCGTTTTTAATTTGGAAAAATACGATGTAATGGTAACGACAGGTGTACACAAAAAAATATAATCGCATTGACTAAAATGGTGGTCGAGAGTTGGAATAATTTTATCAATAGCGCCATCGTTTAACGCCTCATTTAGTGGTGCAAGCGTTCGACTTGTAGCAATAATTTGATATTCAGGATGCACATTTTTCAGCGCTTTGGCTATAGAACCTGCAATAAGTCCAAAACCAATAAATCCTATGGTAAGTTTGTGATTAAAAAAATCCGATGAATCCATGTCCAACTCCATTCTGTTAAATTTATTTGTATATGATTGGTTTGTTTTATTAATAAAAGTAGTGTTATTATTATGTAAGGTTAAAGTAAGATAAGTATATCAAAATATTGTGGTGGGTGCAAGGTGTGGGATTAAAACAGTGTTATAGATTAATTTCAGCTAGACTTGCAAAAGTATGGTTATTTAACGAAATTGTAATAAAAAAGCTTAATTAGGTAATATTTATATAGTTGTTATCATAGCTTTTCAGTGGGAAATTGTACTTCCATTGAAACAATTAAGTTCTCATTTCCACTTATGTCTATGCAGCATTGAAGTGAGGATTTCTTTAATGGGGTTAAAATGCTGATGATATTTCCAATACACCAGATAATGAAATATGGCAGAAAGAGAAAAAGTCTTAAAATGCCTAAAATAATGGATGCTATACATGGAAAGTTATTTTGATACTAGAAAGAAGTGTAATTCCATTTGAGGATATAAAGCAATATCATTTTTTATGTATGTTGAGTTACATAATGCTGAGAATTGTTTAATTAGGAAGAGCCTAATTTATCTTTTGTTCTATTTCGTTTATTTAGAACTTGTAAATGGTTGTTGAGCATATTAACAATAAGGAGTATAATAATAAAGAGATTATTTAGCAATTTAGCTAGAAATAGTTGAGAAGAACATTTGGGAAAGAGGAGGGAGGAGGACAAATGATACAAATTGCCATTTTTAACAATAAGGGTGGTGTTGGAAAAACTACTTATTTATTTCATATTGCTAACCTTTTGGCAGATGCAGGAATTTATACGTTAATGGTGGATTGTGATAGTCAATGTAGTAGTTCTGACGGATTGAAAGGTTCGCATATAAGTAAAGCCAGAAATAGTAAACAATTGTATCAAGATATAATTAATGAAATTCAAAGAATACTACAATGAATGTATTTATTATTAATAGCTTAATATTTTATTAATATGTTCGATAAAAATTTGAAGGTATATATGGAGGATGCAAAATGAACATAGTTGGTAAAGTAATTAACAGATATTTATTTGAGGAGGCATTAGGCAGTGGAAGTTTCGGAGTTGTATATAAGGTGTTAGAGGCTAATAAAATCTATACAGCAAAAGTTCTGTCAAAAACTTATATTTTAGACGAATTTAAATAGGAGTAAAACCGTATTACAAGAGAAATTGATGTTTTAAAAACTGTAAAAGGGAAAAATCTTATAAAATATCAAGAAGATTTCTATTTTAAAAATGAATTTGGTGTATTGGAATATGTAATTGTAATGAAATATTTTGTGGGAGAAACACTTAGAAAGTATTTAAAAAATGATGTTGCTTTTGGTAATACAAAAGGGCTTGTAAAATTGCCATATGCATCAGATAAAGGCGTCTTTAGAATATTTACAGAATCCCCAAAAGCGTAAAGCATATATTAATAAATGGTATGCAACCGTATCAATGGGGAGAAAGGTAATCCTTCTATACCATTATATAAGTAATATGGATTATTTTGTTGACAAAGTGGATGATTGGATAAGAATGAATATTTAATTATGTACTGATTGATGCGGATTATAATGATTTAGGTTTTTCTGTTGGCAATCGTTTAATGGTATTAGTGGAAAGTCAGTCTACATGGACATTTAATATTATCATTCGTGCATTGATGTATTTGATACAGACTTATCACGATTATTTCAAGCGTACCAATCAAAATCTATATGGAAGCAGAAAAGTGAATATGCCTAAACCTGAATTGTATGTGATTTATACAGGAGATAGAAAGAAAATTCCTGATACTATATCACTTTCCAAAGAATTTTTTGATGGGGCAAAGATTGCCATTGATGCGGAAGTGAAAGTTTTGTATCAAGAAAACGAGAAAGATATTATCGGACAGTATATAATTTTCTCCAAAGTATATAATGAACAGAGAAAATTATATGGAAATACAAAGCAGGCAGTAACAGAAACAATCCATATTTGTAAAAACAGAAATGTGCTGAAAGAATATCTTGAAAGCAAGGAGCAGGAGGTTGTGGATATTATGATGACATTATTTGATGACGAGCAGATTTTGAAGGCTTATGCAAAGGATATTGAGAATAGTACAGCAAGAGAAACAGAAAAGAGAACAGCAAGAGAAACAGCGGAAAGAATGATAAAAATGGGAAAGTTATCGCTTGATGAAATTGCGCTATATGTTCCTTCCATACCACTTGATGAATTGAAAAAACTTGAAACTGAGATTATGCAGTTAGAATAAACAATTTAACCTCATAGCTGCGATAGTAGCTAGATGGTTTGAGCAAGTAGCGTAGCGGATTGCGAATATCCGCTTAACTACCAAAATAACAGCATAAAGGTGCATGGAACAGTAAATTGTAAACCATGTGTCTTTTTTGTTGCGTTTCAATGGAGTAATAATATACTGGAAACAACTCTAAGTTCCTGCTCTTAGAAAGATTTTTTTACAAAAATGTATCCACTATATTAATTATAGTCCATTTTGCGGTATAGTACTTTCTGAATATTATGAAGAAAAAATTGACAAATAGCCTGTCTGTGCTAAAATAGAACCATTATAGTCGTAATTATGGAGGATTTTTGATATGGCAGCAGCTTACAATCATAAAGTAGTTGAAAAAAAATGGAGAGGAAATTGGGAGGCACACCCAATCAATGTCAATGACGGAAAGAAGCCAAAATATTATTGTTTGGATATGTTTCCATATCCTTCTGGCAATGGGCTTCATGTAGGACATTGGAGAGGTTATGTTATCAGCGATGTGTGGAGCCGATATAAAATGATGCATGGGTACTATGTTATTCACCCAATGGGTTGGGATGCGTTTGGTCTTCCAGCAGAAAATTATGCGATTAAAAACGGCGTACATCCAAGAATATCAACACAGGAAAATGTAACCAACATTAAAAGACAAATACAAGATATCTCAGCGGTTTATGATTGGGATATGGAGGTTAATACGACCGACCCATCTTTTTATAAGTGGACACAGTGGATATTTGTTCAGATGTTTAATAAAGGGTTGGCTTATGAGAAGGAGATGCCAATTAACTGGTGTCCTTCATGTAAGACAGGACTTGCCAACGAAGAGGTTGTCAATGGATGTTGTGAACGCTGTCATTCAGAGGTCACAAAAAAGAATCTGAAACAGTGGATGCTTAAAATTACAGCTTATGCAGACCGTCTTTTAGAAGACCTTGACAAGCTTGATTGGCCTGAGAAAGTAAAGAAGATGCAAAGTGATTGGATTGGTCGTTCTTATGGTGCAGAGGTTGATTTTAAAGTGGATGGCAAAGAAGAAAGTATAACTGTATATACAACACGACCAGATACACTGCACGGCGCTACATTTATGGTATTAGCGCCAGAACATGCACTTGCAAAAGAACTTGCTACACAAGAGACACAAAAAGATGTGGAGGATTATATTTATAGAGCTTCAACACGTTCTAATATAGACCGTATGCAGGATAAAGAAAAAACGGGTGTATTTACAGGTTCATATGCAGTCAATCCTTTAAATGGCAAAAAAGTACCTATCTGGCTTTCAGATTATGTTCTTGCTGATTATGGTACAGGTGCAATTATGTGTGTTCCTGCACATGATGACAGAGACTTTGAATTTGCTAAAAAGTTTAATCTTCCAATTATACAGGTTATTGCAAAAGATGGAAAAGAAATAGAAAATATGGAAACTGCTTATACAGAAGCAGCAGGAACAATGATTAATTCCGGTGATTGGAATGGTATGGAATCAGCAGTTCTTAAAAAAGAAGCGCCTGCTATGATTGAAAAAATGGGTGTTGGCAAGAAAAAAGTCAATTACAAGCTTCGTGATTGGGTATTTTCAAGACAACGATACTGGGGTGAGCCTATTCCAATTATTCATTGTGATGATTGTGGATGTGTTGCCGTTCCAGAAGACCAACTCCCTGTACTACTTCCAGATGTTGATAAATATGAGCCTACGGGAACAGGTGAATCACCACTTGCAGCTATTGATGAGTGGGTTCATACAACTTGTCCGAAATGCGGTAAGCCAGCAAGGAGAGAAACCAATACAATGCCACAATGGGCAGGTTCGTCGTGGTATTTTTTAAGATATGTAGATAATAAAAATGATAAACAGCTTGTCAGTCCACAAAAGGCAAATGAGTATCTTCCTGTTGATATGTATATAGGTGGAGTGGAACATGCCGTTCTTCATTTGTTGTATTCAAGATTTTATACAAAGTTTTTAAATGATATTGGTGCAGTCGATTTTGACGAACCATTTACAAAATTATTTAATCAAGGAATGATTACAGGCAAAAATGGTGTAAAAATGAGTAAGTCTATGGGAAATGTCGTTTCACCGGACGACCTTATTGAAGATTATGGCTGTGATGCTCTCAGAATGTATGAGCTTTTTGTGGGACCGCCAGAGATGGATGCAGAGTGGGACGACAGAGGAATTGATGGTGTTCGTCGATTTTTGACACGTTTTTACAATCTGGTATCCGATAGTGCCAGCAAAAATATTGCGCCAACCGATGAACTTATAAAAATCAGAAATAAAATGGTCTATGACATTACAACAAGAATTGATAATTTTAGCTTAAATACTGTTGTCAGCGGATTTATGGAATACACTAATAAGTTGTTGGATATCGCAAAAAATATAGGTGGCATTGACAAGGATACATGCAATGTGATTGTTACACTTCTTGCTCCATTTGCTCCACATATGGCAGAAGAGCTTTGGGAGTTGCTTGGACATAACAAAAGCATATTTATAGAAAATTCATGGCCAACATATGATGAGGAGGCTATGAAGGAAGATACTGTTGAAATTGCAGTGCAAGTAAACGGAAAAGTAAAAGGGAAGGTGACAATTGCCATTGATGCCAATAAAGATTTAGCAATGGAAAAGGCAAAAGCGGCATTGAGCGAGAAATGTCCAAGTACTATTGTTAAGGAAATTTATGTTCCAGGAAAAATTATTAATATTGTGGGAAAATAATTTATAATTGTACACTTTAATTTAAGCAAATATATTAAAAGTATTAATATTGTAAAAGATAATAGTATAAAATATAAAAATTAATGAATAATTGAGAATATAAAAAGAAATAGCTTGAAAATAGTTGACAGTATAAGTGGGTGATAGCGTAGGTAGTGGAAACAGTATCTACGCTGTTATAATAAGTATATGATGATATATGGATATAATCAAAAAATAAAAATTAAAATATTATTTACATATTTAAAATAGTTATGATATAATTAATAAAAATAATTCATAGAAAAGAGATATTAAATTTATGGATAAAAGGAATGAATATGCACAAGTGCTGCTTAATGCTTATAATGAAGGTATATTTAAAATACTTTGGAATACATCAAGTTTTTCAATTGGAGTCGACCATAGAAGAAAAGATATGTTTTCTGAATTAAAAGATGAAAAATTTAAAAAATATATAATATATATTATAAGTATAGTTAAAGAAATGGCAGAAGATAAAGAAATCGAAAATCTCCCAAAAGATGATTTGAAAGTAGCAAAGGAGATTTATGCGCAAGAAAAGGATTTAAAAAATCACCTTTATATAAAAGAGAATAGTAAAATAAATTGTTTTAGACTCTTAAAAACACAAATTATAAGTTATAGAAACGAAGAAAATCCTAAAGAGATAGAGGCAAATTCAGCAATAATAAAGATGATAATGGAAAATGAAGATAATGATGAATCTTATACGTTTGAAGTTTCCAGAAGGGATTTAGAAGATATTATAGAACAATTGATAGAACTAAAAGAAAAAATGGATAGTATATAAAAGGAGGAAGAAGAATGACAGAACTTTTAGATAAAGATTTTGAGATGATTTTTCCTGAAACATTACAACAAACATATAATATTAAAAATCAATATGAATTTGGTTTAAATAAAAAATATAAGACATATAATGAGGATATGGAAAATGATATTATCTTTTTAAATAATAATTATAAAAATTATCAGGAAATTGAACGATATTTTAATAAAATAGCAAAAAAATTTGATGCTGTTCAGATTGATGAAAAAAAATTAAGCGGTATGCCACTAATAAAGAATACTAGAATACCCATTAGTTTAGTTGTTGCCTGCCTAAAAGATGAAATGACGATTCAGGATATCTGTGCGGAATATAGGTTGACAAAGCAAGATATAGAGGAAGCTATGGAGTATGTGATTGAAATTTTGGATGTTCCCTATCAGGAAGGTTAAAATGAAGATACTATTAGATGAAAATATTACTCAAAAATCAATACCTATTTTACAAAAATATAAACATGATGTTATTCATATATTGGATAGATGTAATGCAGGACAGAGTGATGAGCGTGTGTTTCAACTTGCTTTAAAAGAACAAAGGGTTTTGATTACATTGAATGGAAAAGATTTTATTGTTTTTATTCCTCCTCAAACAGATTTAGCATTACATTATGGATTAATTTGGATTAGAAAATTTCAAGTTACAAATAAAAATTATGAAGAGGTAATGAATATAATAGGGGATTTTTTAAGAAGTAAGGGCAATAATATACAAAATATATATTATGCTATGAAGAAAAAGGAAGATTCTTATGAAATTATCCAACAATACCCTCGAAATCCAAGAATATTTGTTCAACTTTAAATAGATACTAACGTAGGGATAATAATGAAATATTTTATAATATATATAATAACAATTAATATCATAGCATTTATAATGTATGGAAGAGATAAAAGAAAGGCAATTCAAGGTTCTTTTAGAACACCAGAAAGAGTCTTAATAGGGGTGGCAATGATAGGAGGGTCGGTGGGAGCATATGCAGGGATGCATATGTTCCACCATAAAACAAAACACGCAAAGTTTTTTATAGGCGTTCCATTAATAATAATAGTTCAGGCAATATCTTTTTTTCTTGCTCTGAAAGCTCATCTTTTACCTGGTCTATAATAAGGAGCATATCTTCTTTTGTAAAGGAGATACCTGCCTGTTTTGCCTTGCTGCTTATAGCAAGCATAAGGGGCAGGATTTCATCTTTATTTTTTCCCTTTGACATAGACTTAAATTCGTTGATAAGAAGCTGTTTTCTAAAATCTAATTCGCTCACATGAACCTCTTTCTTGTGTGTAATCACACGATTTATTTTATGAATTTGAACCTTATAGTTGGTTTCAATTTTTTTACAGGTCCAAATCATCAAGTTGTTTTAGATAGTCGTCAAATAATTTTTGTTGTTCCTGATTCATAGCATTTGAAAATATTGAAAATCCTTTATCAGCTTCAGAAGGCTGTGTTTGCCTTGTTTGCTCTGAATCATTATTGTGGGTAGAATAACTTTCTTTGTTATTTTCATTGTCTTGTGTCTTGTTTTCCTGATGGTTTGCAGGTTCTTGATTGTTTTCATTGGTGTTTGCAGTATTTGTATTGTTCGTATTGTTAGTAGCACCAGCAGAGCCACCCATGTATTTTCCTAATAAGTCGGATACATCCATATTGCTTTGATTAAATAATTCAGACATGGAAGAAAACATTTTAAATCCTGAAATCATAGATTTGTAATTTTCAGGCAAATAGGGAGCAATACTATTCATAAAATCTTCATTATTGAGCAGGTTTAATAAAAAATTGGAATTTTCACCATCAGTGCTTATTGTTTTGTTAGAATGTGACATGCTAGTAATATTGCTGGCATAATTAAAAAAGTCTATGGTTTGTTTTAATTCCATAAAACGTATTATTAGAGACAAATTTTTTTGGAGATTAATGTCCAAAAATGGGAGCATAGCCTTCATCATTTGAAATGAAGGTGGTATGGTTACTATATCAAATTCTGTTAACGGTGGTTTATCTGCCATAATGCTCCTTTATTTGCACTGATTTTCAGCGTAATTTCATCCTGAAACTGATAATCAATATAATATATGTAGTTTGTTGTCTGATATGAATAAAAGTTAAAATCAAATATTGCGTTCAAATGCTGCATAAAAATTTATGTAAAGATTCAAGGTTTCGCAAACAAAAATTGTTGTAGGCGAAACCCTGAATTTTATCGAAGGGGGGAAATACCATTACTGCCTTTTAGACATTCGATTTTTTTGATTAAAATCTAGTTTTGTCTAATTAGCAGCCACAGCCACAGTTGTTGTTGCAGCCACAGCCACAGCCATTGCCACCAAAGAAACTGCCATTACCACCACAGAAGAAAAGAAGAAGGATAAGCCAGATACAGCTATCGCCACCGTTGCTAAAACCGCTACCACAGCCGCAGCCACCGCCACAGCCGCATCCGCCGCCGCCAAATGTGCTGCCGCATCCATTTCCTCCACACAATAAAAGAAGGATAATAATCCAGAAGCATGAAGAACAACCGCCGCCATTGCCTCCACATCCACATTCATTACATCCGCCGCAGTTTGTTGCTGCTAAATCACTCATTTTTAAGTCCTCCAAATGTTTTATGACATTTACACTACAATAATATGAGAAAGTGCTTGTGTCTGTTACAATATTTCTTACAAAAATGTTGCAAATAATTGTCCTTTGTTATATTATCAATGTTGATTAGTTTGTGTGCAAACAAAGTTTCGCTTATTGTTTAGCATTTGACCGTTTGATAATAATATAATGGTTATTCCGTTTATGGAGGATTTAATATTGAAAGTATCAGTAATCATTCCATCCCTAAATCCAGATAATAAACTGATTCAAGTTGTTGATGCGCTGGTTGCAAAGGGATTCGATGATATTATTCTTGTTAATGATGGAAGTGATAAGGCTCATATGCAGCCTTTTTTGCAGCTTAAAGAGTATAGTCAGTGTACAATACTCACACATGAAGTAAATAAAGGAAAAGGCAGAGGTTTAAAGACAGCATTTGATTATTGTATTATAAATAGACCTGATATTGATGGTGTTGTCACAGTTGACGGCGATAATCAGCATAAAGCAGAGGATATATTCAATTGTTGCAATAAGATGATAGAGTATAAAGATAAAGTTATTTTGGGTGTTCGTGATTTTTCGGGAGAGGATGTACCACCAAAAAGTAAGTTTGGCAATAATATGACTAGTTTTGTTTTTAAGTTTGTATGTGGATTAAATATATCGGATACTCAGACAGGGCTTCGAGCTATACCATTAAAGCTTTTGCCTTTGTTTTCAAAGGTCAAAGGGGAACGATTTGAATATGAGACCAATATGTTGTTAGAATTTAAGAACAGTAATATTGATTTTGTGCAAGTTCCCATTGAGACAGTGTATATAGAAGAAAATGCTTCAACACATTTCAATCCTATAAAGGATTCATTAAAAATTTATGGTGTTATTTTTAAATATATTTTTAGTTCACTTGCTTCTTCTATTATTGATTTGGCGATATTTAGTGTTGTAAGTGCGTTTGTCTATAATAAATTGGAAGATTCTTTAAGAATTTTATTGGCAACCGTTATAGCAAGAGTAGTATCTTCGCTGTTTAACTTTCTATTTAATCGCAAGGCTGTTTTTAAAGCAAACAATAATTTTGGTAAAGCTATGGTAAGGTATTATACTTTATGTGTCTGTCAACTGATGGTATCCTATGGATTGGTCTATGTGATAACAAGTTTGTTTAGTTTAGGGCAAATTATGACCGTAGTAACGAAAGGAATTATTGATACGATTTTATTTATGATTAGCTTTTATATTCAACGAATATGGGTATTTAAAAAATAGATTATTGTATAAAAATAAATACACAATATATGGTTTAGCTTTATCAAGTAAGTCTATCTGTTTCAGTAATATTTTGTAATAGCTTGTGTTTGCCTTTTTTAATGCAATAGCATTATATATAATTTATGTTTTAAAATAAGTACTTTGCAAGTATTAATATGAAATAAATGTGAGAAGGGAGAAAAGCAAGAATGATGTATGATAATGATGAAGATGAATATTTAGATGCAGGAGAAGAAAAATCAAGGAAGATATCTGTTGATGAAAGACCACACAAAAAACATAAAAAGTCGAAGAAAAAGATGACTACAAAGCAGAAAATAGTTATGTGGATTGGCAGAGTTGGTGCAGTCTTGGCAGTTACGATTGCTATTTTTTTAGTGTTTGTGTATGGTGTTATGGCTGTTTTATGTTTTGGACCATCAAAAACGGCAAAGAAACAGTTTGTTATGTCGGTTCAGGAAACCAGTGCAATTGGTTTTTTGGCAAATTGGTTTTGTTCAGAAGAAGAAATTGCACAGATAAAAGCAGAAAATTCAGTAACCGATACAACAGAAGTGACTGATACGAGTCTTGTCACAATTGATACAACAAAAAATGAAGATGTGCCAGATATTCAAGTGATAGATGTAAAAGGGTCTACTTACAAGGGAAAATTAATGATAGTCAAAGACCCATCAAGGCTGATTGTTGGAACGGTTGCGACATTTCAAGGGCAAGGGCAGGTCGTTGCTGATATTGCAAAAAGATATGAGGCAATAGGCGGTGTCAATGGTGGTGAATTTGTTGATGGTGATACAACACTTACAGGTGTTCCAATTGGTTTGGTTATGGTGAATGGTGAGGTTGTCAATGGAGCTAATGATGGCGTATGCCATGTCACTGGAATTACACATGATAATAAGCTGATATTAGGCAATATGAACGCCCAACAGGCAAAAGACAATAATATAAGAGATTGTGTTAGTATCAGCGCACATATTGGACCATTTCTTGTTATTAATGGTGAACCTCAGCCCGTTTCAGATATGAGTTTAAATCCACGTACAGCAGTGGGGCAGGCAGCAGATGGCTCTATATTGTTACTTGCTATTGATGGGCGTATGGCAAATAGTCTTGGTGCTTCCTTTTCAGATTTACAAGATATTATGTTGCAGCATGGAGCAGTGAATGCTTCAACAATGGATGGAGGTACATCGACACAGATGTATTATGACGGTGAGGTTGTCAATACACCATATTCACCACTTGGACCTCGCTCTTGTCCAACAGCATTTTTAATTAAGTAAAATTACAATGATTATTTCGCAGCATAAATACTTCAGAATGGGAGGGAAAATGGCAGCAAAAAGAAGAAAAAGTAAAACATTTAAGAAGTTTTTAATTATTTATTCAGCAGTTCTTGCATTTTTATGTATTGTTGTTTGGATTGTTTTGTATAATTTCATTGGTGATTATGAGAAGGGTAGACCTTCAAGCACAATGGATACCTTAGCGGCTCGATTTAGTGCAGATAATATAGAGAATCTTCTCAATGAAAGTGGCGTTGTAGTTAATGAATTTGAATCCAATGAGATGGTTGCAGGATATCTTAAAGATAAACTAAGTAATGAAAAGGTTTCATATAAGAAAAAAGCAAGAGAATATTCAGAGGAAACACCTGTATATATTGTATTTGCAGGAGAAACGCCCATTGCAAAAGTGTCGCTTGAAAAAGATGGTCAAGGTTTTTGGGGTTTTAATCAATGGAAATTAGGGCAAATATCCTTTGATGATTTTGCAGATAAGACAACTAATAATGCCATTACAGTAAGTGTTCCAAAGGGCAGTACAGTAACAATTAATGGAGTTGAAGTAAACGATAATTATATTAAAGAAAATGATATTGAATTTGAACCATGTAAACATGTTGGCGATTATGTAAATCAGCCGTTAAAAACAACTTATGAAATATCAGGGCTTATTGTACAGCCTGATATTAAGGTACAACTTAATGAAAATAATTTGAATGTGGAAGTTTCAAAGAATGCTTATACAGCAAGCTATCCAAGTGATGATGATTTATTAGAATCGGTGCGTGAGGATATCATGACACTTGGCAGAAATTATGGAAAATATATTATTAATAGAGGCAGTCTTTCTTCGCTTACCAATCAGATGGTGGGATATGCAAAAGATTATATGAGTGATATTCCAGCAGTCTGGGCGTTTCTTTATGGAATGACTTACACGTATGAGTTTCAAAATGAAAATATATCCAATTTTGTAAAATATTCGGATGATTGTTTTTCATGTGATGTATATTATGACTTATATGTTTCATGGAACGGTGGTGATAAGACATATAATACCTCGCTTACGTATACTTATGTAAAGAAAGATGGCAAATGGGTCGTTGCAGATTTTATTATTAATTAAAAAACGATTTCTATGTCGTTGCATATAAACATAAGATATATGGAAACTGCTACATAAAGAAATGTGCATGTTTATGTGGCAATTTTCATAGCGCGATAGGGAAGGAATATGCGGTATGGCAGAAAGTAGAAAGAATAAGTTTATAATACATGGAGGAATACTTGCTATGGCAGGTATTATTGTCCGTATTATAGGCATGTTTTATCGAATACCTTTAATGAATATTATTGGCAGTGAAGGGAATGGAATCTACAGTGTTGCATACAATATATATAATATAATGCTTGTATTATCTTCCTATGGTTTGCCAATGGCAGTTTCTAAACTTATATCTGCTAAATTTGTTAGGAAGCAATATAAAAATGCAGGTAAGATTATTCGTTGTTCTCTTGTGGTTTCAATATGTACTGGGGGGTTGGCAGCACTGATATTATTTTTTGGTGCGAACTCTATTGAAAAGTTATATAAAGGTGTTGATGGTCTTGCTATACCACTACGAGTCTTAGCTCCAACTATTTTTTTAGTTGCTGTGATGGGTGTTTTAAGAGGCTTTTTTCAAGGTCAGGGAACAATGATTCCAACAGCATTTTCTCAATTGATAGAACAGGTGATGAATGCTGTTGTAAGTATTGTGGCAGGATATATACTGATGAAAACATTTGCACAATCAGATAATGCTTCTGCATATGGGGCAGCAGGAGGAACATTGGGGACAGCAATTGGTGCCTTATCTGGATTATTGTTTATGATTTTTTTGTATATGGCATACCAGCAGACATTTATCAAAAAGCAAAAAAAAGATACAGTTAGTGAATCTTTGCAAGATTCACAGGTATATATAATGATTCTTGCAACAATGGTTCCTATTATACTGGGACAGACATTGTATCAAATTAGTGCAGTAATTGATGATGCGATGTTTTCTAATATTATGACAAAGACGAGTGTGTCAACAAATATTAAGGCAGATTTGGGCAACTTTGCTTCTAGCTATACTTTGCTTATCAGTATTCCTCAAGGGATTGCGTCTGCTATGTCGGCTTCCATGCTGCCAAGTGTTGTTGCTTCTTATACGAAAAATAATATGGCACATGTCCGAAATAAAATAATAAGCACAATAAAAACCAATATGATTATTGCTATTCCTTCATTTGTAGGTTTTGTGGCAATTGGCAAGCCTATTATTGAATTGCTCTTTTCAGGCTATGACAGTGCACAAGGAGCAATGATGCTTCGAATTGGAGCGATAGCAGTTGTATTTTATACGTTATCAACAGTGACGAGTTCTGCTTTGCAGGCAATCGATGAAATGCGAAAACCTGTAAAAAATTCTTTTATTTCTCTTGCCCTGCATATTGTTATTGTATATCTTATGCTTCGTTGGTCAAGGCTTGGGATATATGCTCTTGTAATTGGCAATGCCTCATTTCCAATTTTAATATTTGTCTTAAATTTAAGAGACTTAAAAAGACATATTGATTTTAAATTAGAGTATATTCAAACATTTTTAATACCATTGGGCTGTGCTTGTATCATGGGATTTTTTGCGTGGCTTACATATACATTAATGTATATGGTTACAGGTACGAATATGATATCTGTACTCGTTGCATTGGTAATTGCAGCAATAACTTATTTTTGTCCATTGATGCTGTGTAAAAAAAAGAAGTGGATATGAAAGGGGTTTGAACATGTTATGTGATAATTGTAATAAAAATGAAGCTTCTATACACTATACAGAAGTTGTGAATGGTGTTCGTTCAGAACATCATTTATGCAGTGATTGTGCTGCAAGAATGGGGATTACAAGTATAGGGGATATTGGAAACAGTGATATACCATTTGTTAAGTTTTTGACAGGACTTCTTGCATCTTCAGGATTGGGAAGTGAAGATTATGATAATCCAATGTCACATGTGCGATGTCCAAAATGTGATATGAGTTATCAAGAGTTTATACAGATGGGAAAGTTTGGATGTTCAGAATGTTATGATGTGTTTGGTCCGCTTCTTGACGACAATTTAAAAAAATTACATGGCAGCGCAGAGCATAAAGGTAAACAATATGCAAAGGCTGTCAGTGATGGTATGGAGGATTTAATAGATTCTAATAATATAAGTGATAAATCGGATAAAGATAAAGGGGAAAATATAAGTAAATTAAATAAAATCAAGCAGTTAAATAGAAAATTAAAGGAAGCAATTGAATTAGAGCGATATGAAGATGCAGCAAAGTATCGTGATGAAATAAAAGCACTGAAAGAAGGGTGTGCAAATGGTTAGATGGTTTGAAGAAAATGGACTGCAAAGTGATGTTGTTGTATCAAGCAGAGTGCGATTAGCAAGGAATCTTAGAAGTTATAATTTTTCACCAAAACTTGCCGATGTTGATGCAAAGGTAATGGTGAATCATTTGAAAGAAAAAATAGCTGCTCTTGACTGTGTAAAAGGATTTAATCAATATGATTTTAGTGAATTGGACGACTGCCAAAAACATGCTATGAAAGAGCGGCATGTTATTAGCAATTATTTGCTTGGGCAAAATACAGCAGCAGGTTTTGTCTCGTCCGATGAAGATATATCAATTATGTTAAATGAGGAAGATCATATCCGAATACAAGGATTTGGTTCTGGAATGAATATTAAAAATGTTTATGATAAGGTAAATAAAATTGATGATTTTTTAGGTGATGTGTTAGATTATGCTTATGATAAAAAATATGGGTACCTTACAACTTGTCCATCGAGTGTTGGGACAGGAATGAGAGTAACATATATGTTACATTTGCCAGCACTTACTATGACAAATCGAATCAGTGGCATTGCCACTGAGGTCGGTCGGTTTGGTATGATGTTACGTTCTGTTTTTTGGGACAATAACAGTGATGGCTATGGGGATATATATAAGCTTACCAATCAATTAACGCTTGGGCTTACAGAACAAGAAGCAATGGATAATCTTAATCATATTGCAAATCAAATTATTTTGCAGGAACGAGCAATTAGAAAGCAATATATTGCCAGCAAAAAAATAGAAGTACTGGATTCAGTGTATCGTTCTTATGGATTGTTAAAATATGCTAGAAAATTATCACAAAAAGATGGTATGATATTACTTTCACAAATTAGAATGGGATTGGCAGAAAAATTGATTCATATGGAGACGGAGGAAGAATTTTCAATTTATCAGTTGATGATTGGTATTCAGCCTGCAAACCTTATGCTTATCAGTGAGGAAGAATTGTCTTTTGAGGCGCTTGAGGAGAGTAGAGCCAAGTTTATTCGAGAACATTTGCCTTTGATTCAATAATTTAGGAGGACTAGTGTGAAAAATAATGCTGATGCACTTATTGTTTCACAAACAAACAAGTTTGTTAACTATTTGTGCCGAAGCGTCACAAATAGGGCTTGATGCGACAATAGAAATCGCCTTCGCGAATTTCTATTGCGCAATTCCTACGCTACGCTTCGGAATGGAGGACTTTTATGCAAAGTAGATTTACAAAGAAAGCACAGGAAGCCTTAAATCATGCGACGGAAGCGGCGACAGTGCTTGGACATAGTTATATTGGTTCAGAACACATTTTAATTGGCTTGATACAAACAGAGGATTGTCTTGCTTCGGCAGTATTGCAAAGTTTTGATGTGACGGACGAAAAGATTATAAATTTGGTATATCAGCTTATTGCACCAGAATCGGCTGTCGGTATGAAAGAGCCGTCTGGTTATACGCCACGATTGAGAAGGATTCTTGAAAATGCTGCAAAAGAAGCAATACGATTTAAATCCGATTTGATTGGAACCGAGCATATTTTGATTGCAATTATCAAAGAATCGGAAAGCGTTGCCGCGCGATTGCTTACCACAATAGGCGTGAATATTAAAAAGTTGTATATTGATATTTTGGTAGCAATGGGTGAGGATGCTAATAATTATCGTGATGATATGCATGGTAATAAAAAGAATAATGGCAAGAAAAAGACACAAGTACTAGAACAGTACAGCAGAGATTTAACAGAGATGGCGGCACATGGAAAGCTTGACCCAGTAATTGGAAGAACGGAAGAAATTAATCGAGTTATCCAGATTCTTAGCAGAAGAACAAAGAACAATCCTTGTCTTATCGGTGAGCCAGGAGTGGGGAAAACAGCTATTGCAGAAGGTTTGGCAGCAAAAATTATTCAGGGTGATGTGCCTGAAACCATTAAAGATAAAAGAGTGATGACATTGGATTTGTCAGGTATGGTGGCAGGTTCCAAATATAGAGGCGAATTTGAGGAAAGAATCAAGAGAGTTATCAGCGAAGTTCGCGATGATGGCAATGTATTGCTGTTTCTTGATGAGCTTCATACTATTATTGGTGCAGGAGGAGCGGAAGGTGCAATCGATGCATCCAATATACTTAAACCATCATTAGCGCGAGGTGAAATTCAGCTTATAGGAGCGACAACGCTTGAAGAATATCGTAAATACATTGAAAAAGATGCGGCGTTAGAAAGACGTTTTCAACCTGTAAAAATAGAGGAACCAACAGAACAAGAGGCAATTCAAATATTGATGGGACTTCGTAAGAAGTATGAAGAACATCATAATGTGACTATTGATGATGCAGCAGTTGTTGCTTCAGTTAAGCTTTCAAAGAGGTATATTAATGACCGATTTTTACCAGATAAAGCAATTGATTTAATTGATGAAGCATCTTCAAAGACAAGGTTGACAGCTTATGTTATGCCTGAAAGTATAAAAAAAATAGAAGAAGAAATTAAAAAGCTGGACGAGAAAAAAGAAGATGCTATTAAAAATGAAGCTTATGAAGAAGCTGGTGAGATTAAAAAGTTACAGAATAAAAAGCGTCAAAAATTGGATAAACAGATGGAAGAATGGCAGGAAAAAAGAAGTAATGCCAATTTGAATGTGGGAGAGGAAGAAATTG
Source organism: uncultured Lachnospira sp. (assembly GCA_910585095.1). Classification (GTDB taxonomy): domain Bacteria; phylum Bacillota; class Clostridia; order Lachnospirales; family Lachnospiraceae; genus Lachnospira. The sequence continues at coordinate 4,718 of CAJUBU010000023.1, read as the reverse complement.
CAGAGATTGTTTCTACTTGGACAAAAATTCCAGTATCTAAAATTGCGCAGACGGAATCAGACAGACTTTTGAAACTTGAAGAGACGCTTCATCAGAGAGTTATCGGACAAGATGAAGCAGTAACTTCCGTTGCAAGGGCAATAAGAAGAGGACGTGTAGGGTTAAAAGACCCTAATAGACCTATTGGTTCATTTTTATTTTTAGGACCAACGGGAGTTGGCAAAACAGAGCTTTCAAAGGCTTTGGCAGACGCCATGTTTGGCACGGAAAATGCGTTGATTCGTGTTGATATGTCTGAATTTATGGAAAAGCATACAGTATCAAAGCTGATTGGCTCGCCTCCGGGATATGTCGGATATGATGAGGGCGGTCAATTGTCTGAGAAAGTGCGAAGAAATCCTTATTCTGTTATTTTATTTGATGAGATTGAAAAAGCCCATCCAGATGTATTTAATGTGCTTTTGCAAGTGCTTGATGACGGACATATAACCGATTCAACAGGACGCGTGATTGATTTTAAAAATACAGTAATTATTATGACATCCAATGCAGGTGCAGAAAATATAGTAGAACCTAAAAAACTTGGTTTTGCAACGGCAAATGATGAAAAATTTGAGCATGAAAATATGAAAAATAAAGTAATGGATGAAGTGAAACGTATTTTTAAGCCAGAATTTATTAACCGAATTGATGAGATTATTGTATTCCATACATTAAATAAGGCACAGATAGGACAAATTGTGGATATTATGATTCGTTCTGTCAACAAGAGAATGATGGAACAGATGAAATTGTCGATTGAGTTGGATGAAGATGCCAAAAATTATATTGTTGATAAAGGCTATGATGTGAAATATGGTGCTAGACCACTTAGAAGAACCATTCAAAATGATATTGAAGATGCACTTGCTGAAAAGATATTAGAGACAAAGGTAAAAGCTGGTAACAGGCTGCTTGCCACAGTAAAAGATGGTAAATTGCACTTTACGACAAAGCGAGGTATCAATAAGTGATTGAACCTCTTTATGAGTGTAGCAGATTGCAAATATCCTCTTGACTAGCTTTGTGCAGTTTACAAAATGTTCATTATTAGTCCACCATTTTACACTAGAATATCATTAGGAAGTATTGTATAATTACATTATGAAATTGAAATACGGACGCTAAATTTGAGGAGGACTTTTAGATGGCAGTAGTAGAGGAATTAATTCATTCAGAAAAAGATGGTGGGCTTAGTTTTGGCAATTATAAGCTTGATGTTAAATCAAAAAAGTCGGATTATGAATATTGTGGAGATATGTATAAGGTTAAGACTTTTCATGAAATTACAAAGCTAGAACGCAATGGTTCATTTGTTTATGAATCTGTTCCAGGAACAGCCGTAAATAATTTTAAGGCTACCGCTGATATTGTTACGTTTTTTGTTGAGGGTATTGAAGATGCACAGATTACTCTTGAACTAGAGGAAGGTTCTTCATATGCCATTACAATTGATGGAGAAGATGTAGGCACAATGACGACAAATATGGGTGGCAAGTTAGTATTTTCTGTTGAATTTGATGGTGATACAAGAGTAGCTGTTGAGATAAAAAAGGTTTAACAGGAACATAAAATTTGTCTAAACAGGCAAAACATTTACTTAAAAGGGAAGTATAGTTCAAATTAAAGTTAAATAGGAGTTTTATGTGATGAAGCTGCCACATTAAGTAAAAATATTTAAGGCTTAATGTGGCTGCTTTATTTTTACTTATTTATTGGTGTCTGCGCGCTGCTTGACACAAAGTTACCAAAAAAGTTTTATATTTTTTATATAGAAAGCAGCGTAGAAATGAGGATTTTTATGGCAAAAGTTAAAGACACAGCATTTTTTTGTAATGAATGTGGCTATGAGTCTGCAAAATGGTTTGGACAGTGTCCATCATGTAAGCAGTGGAATACTTTTGTGGAAGAACCTATATCAAAAGGTACAAATGTAAAGGGTGTTGTTAAGACTTCTTTGCGAAATTCAGATATAAAGAAAGGCATGCCTGTACAATTATCAACTGTTCATTCTACGGATAAAGATAGAGTGACAACAGGTATCAAAGAATTTGACCGTGTATTAGGAGGTGGGATTGTAAGCGGTTCTTTAATATTAGTGGGTGGTGACCCTGGTATTGGCAAATCCACTCTGCTTTTGCAAATGTGTCATAATCTTTCTAAAAGTGGAAAAAAAGTATTATATATATCAGGCGAGGAGTCTTTGACACAGATAAAACTTCGTGCTGAGCGAGTAGAGACAATGAGCGATGAATTGATGGTTTTATGTGAAACAAGCCTTGAAGTAATAGAGGGAACATTAAAATCAGAAAATCCTCAAATTGTGGTTATTGATTCCATACAGACTATGTACCGAGAAGAAATCAGTTCAGCGCCGGGAAGTGTAGGACAGGTTCGCGAGACGACAGCTATTCTTATGCAGTTGGCGAAAGGTTTAAATATCAGCATTTTTATTGTTGGACATGTGACAAAAGAAGGCGTTGTTGCAGGTCCGCGTGTACTAGAACATATGGTTGATACAGTTCTTTATTTTGAGGGTGACAAATATGCTACATATCGAATTTTGCGAAGTGTAAAGAATCGATTTGGTTCTACCAATGAAATTGGTGTATTTGAGATGCAAGAAAAAGGGTTAGTTGAAGTGACAAATCCATCAGAATATATGCTTACTGGGAAACCAGAAAATGCGTCAGGTTCCATTGTTGTTTGCCTGCTTGAGGGAACAAGACCTTTGTTGGTTGAGATTCAAGCATTAGTATGCGATTCAAATTTTGGTTTGCCTAGAAGAACTGCAGCAGGAACAGATTATAATAGAGTTAATTTATTGATGGCGGTCCTAGAAAAAAGAGCAGGTATTCATTTGTCTTCAAGTGATGCTTATGTCAATATAGCGGGAGGCGTAAAAGTAAATGAACCTGCTATTGATCTTGGTATTGTAATGGCTATAGCAAGCAGTTTTCGCAATAAAATAGTAGATGATAAAACGATTATTTTTGGAGAAGTTGGACTTGCTGGAGAAGTCAGAGCTGTAAGTCAACCACAGATTCGAGTGAATGAGGCAATAAAACTTGGCTTTAAAATATGTATTCTTCCATCTGTATGCTTGAAAAATATTAAAAAAACTGATAAAATTACATTAATTGGTGTACGTAATATTATAGAGGCTATAAAGCTGATATAATAAATGAGGTATAGATATCTTTAAAGAGAGTGCAGCAAGCTAAGTGATAAGAATTTTTACAATATAAAGTAAAGGCACATAGTATAGTTTAAAGAGGAGGGGGATATGGATAATATAGAAATTATTAATAATTTAAATAATATTCTTAACGGACTTGATGATTCACAGGAAAAATTGGAAAAGGATGCATTTGATGTTATCAATTCATCGGATACATCACTTAATTTGATTAAGGAAAGTATTAGCAGTATTGAAGAAATATTAAAGATGATTGATACATTAAATAGCGTAGTAGAGCAATCTTCAGCAAAGATTAAGGAATTAGTTGAATTATCAGGCAATATTGAAGAGTTTGCAACGGTTATCAGTAATATATCTAAAAGAACAAATATACTTTCACTAAATGCTTCCATTGAGGCAGCTAGAGCGGGAGAACATGGGCGAGGATTTGCAGTGGTAGCCAGTGAAGTGCGAAGTCTTGCTTCACAGTCTTCAAAATCTTCAAAAGAAATAACCGATACCATTGCAAAGATTCAAACTTCTGTTGATGAAACGGTTATTTCAATGAAATCAATATTTGATAGTGCAACAGCGCAAAAGGACAAGGCAGATTCTGTCGGGAAAATTTTAAATAAGGTTGTTGATGCTGCCTATACAGCTAATGAGTTGGCACGTAATATTGAAAATGAGATTGCGTATCAAAGAGAAATTACAGATGAGGCTAAGAATGCTTTAAAGTAATATAAAGTGTATTGTAAATTTCAAAGTTTCACGAGGCGTTTTAAATTAGGTTAATAAGACAAAAAATTTTACATAATAAAGGCTATTGTAAAAAGTATTTTTAATATTAGATATAGTATAATTTATTTAGATAAAGGCTATATTAGATATAAAACGTTTATTTTCCTGAGTAATGAGGAAAATAACTATGTTTATATGGATATTTGGCAAATATCGCGAAAGTTAAAATACCCTGCTGTTTTGTAGTATTGCAAGCTTGATACTTCTTTACTTGCAGCAGGGTGTTTGATTTTACAATAGACCTTTATTATTTTTGTATAAGGTGTAACGAGATTTGCTGTTTAATAGTAAGTTTAGAAAAAGTATATATAATTTGTTTGGCAGGGGTTTTCTTATAATGGAATAATAGCAAGATAAATTTAAATTAAACATAGATAGAAGAAAGGATCTAGTGTGAAAAATAATGCTGATGCACTTATTTTTTCACAAACAAACAAGTTTGTTGCCTATTTGTGCCAAAGCGTCACAAATAGAGTTTGATGCGACAATAGAAATCGTTTACGCGAATTTTTATTGCGCAATTCCTATGCTACGCTTCAGAATGGGGGATTTTTATGTTTAAAAAGAAAAAGAAGGATAAAAAGAAACATAGCAGTTTAGAATATTATCTGTGTGCAGGAGTCATATTTAGCCAGATAGTTTTGATAATATGGGATATGATAGAGTATAAAAAGCAAGAAGAAAAGTAAATTTATTT
>CAJUBU010000022.1:44240-48304 GCA_910585095.1 uncultured Lachnospira sp. | reverse complement strand
CTTATAAAAAAAGAAATCGATTATTGATTTCTTTTTTTTATGTACAGGGTGCATGAGGAAATTTGCTGCTTTACAGCACAAAACTCGTGCGGCGAGTAGGGAAAGATGGAATTTTCCTACTTGATTGTACAAGTACAAAAATATGAATAAGTACAAAGAACGATAAAAATTTTTGTTGTCAAAATATAAATTATAAAATATAATAAAGATGTTTATTTATATGATTTTAAGCAAAGGCGCTTTCTGTGTAGAGGAAGGTCTTTGCTTTTTTTATGCGCAGAATCCGCAGCGAGTAGGGAGGAAAAAATATGTTAAATGAAAGAGAATGGAATACCATTAATACGATTTTATTAGAGTTATATATGATTGATGATGTTCAAGTATTGTTTCAAAAAATAATGAAAATTATCCAAATGCTTATACCATATAGTCAAGGATTTGCTGCATTAGTAGAAAAAGACCAAACATTAAAATCGGATAGTATATATTGTATTCATATGGATGAGAACACAAAAAACAGTTATATTGAAAAATATTATGATGAGGACTATTTAAAATATTTATTTGAATTTGCGGAAGATACAGTTGTTTATAGGGATACCGATATACTAGAAGACCATGTTAGAAAGGAAACCATATTTTACAAAAAATTTCTTAAACCGTTAGATATTCCATATGGCTGTGGTGTTTTGCTGATTAAGAATGGGACAGTGATTGGAATTATTAATTTGTTTAGAAAGGAAAATTTAAAAGATTTTTCTGATAAAGAGATATATATATTAAATATTTTAAAAAAACACTTATTAAATATAGTCAGCAGGACATTGGAATCTCAACAGCATAAAGCAGCAGAGCAATATTATATAAATGCAAGAAAAGAATATGAATTTACTAATCGTGAACAGGAGATAGTAAAACTTTTATGCAGCGGTTACTCTAATAGCGAGATATGTGAGCAATTGATGATAAGCGTATCAACCGTTAAAAAGCATGTTTACAATATATATGAAAAGACACATGTTAATAGCAGGGCGCAATTGATAAATAAAATTTATTCTTATGAGCAGTGAATGAAGTATTGTATAAAAAGATAGAACAAAAGTAGTAGAAATGGAAATGTATAGAACAAAAGTCTACCTTAAAATTATTATTTTGGTCAATTGTTAGAAAAATGGATATTTGATAAAGTTTACCCAACAAAAGACAAAGACATTTATATCAATGCTTTGAGAATTGGAGGTAGACTATGGAAAAGATTTGGAGCAAGACCTTAAAGGCTGGTGAAAAATGGTCTGGTAATATTGGCAGGGGTAAATATATACATTTTAAGGCGTTAGGTGATAATGCAAATATTTCAATGCTGATGTACAACATGATAGATACATCAGAACGATACAATATGCCTGATACAACAAAGGCGCAATATACATATCATCTCACAAAAGGAAATGTGTTAATGAGTGATAATGGCAGAGTTTTGGCAAGTATTGTGGAGGACAGCACAGGCTGGAATGATACCATTTCAGGATACACAACAAGAGAATTTACAGATAAGCAATATGGAAAGACGACATATCAGGATTTAAAAAATAACTGGTATCGATGCGGAGAAGAAAATTTTAAGATGGAGTTAATAAGGAATAATATGACAGCAAGGGACCTTGTTCCTTGTGTGAATCTTTTTTCAAAGGTCTATGTCAAAGAAGATGGAAGTATGAACTATGATTTAAATCATTGTAAAGCGGGTGCAACGGTAACATTTCGGACAGAGATGGACATTATTTGTATTCTTTCAAATACACCAAACCCTCTTAATCCTGCAACAGAATTTCCAGATGTTTGTGTTGTTGTAGAAGTTTACAATGCGCCGCCAGTTGACTTGATGGATGAATGTGTCTGTTATAGGGCTGAAAATTATAGAGCGTTTGAGAATACATGGGATTATTATAATTTGATGGGCTTATAGGAGGAAAAAATAATGAATGGATTTATAAGAAAAGAAAGTACTTTAAATATGGATGATGCCATTTATGATGAAGTTCTTGAAGCTGGAAAGGGCTGGATGCATGAATTAAAAAAAGGTCAGTGTTTTAGGATTCTTGATATGGAAGGAAATCAAGCAGTAGACACTACATTTTATGACCTTCATAACCCACAAGACCATTTTGGGGCAATTCAGACGATTGTAGCGCAAAAAAATATTTATCTTACAACAGGTTCCATTCTTCGGGCAGAATCTGGCGAACCTTTACTTGAAATTACAGCCGACCTTACAGGGAGGCATGATACTTTGGGCGGAGCTTGTTCATCCCAGAGCAACACCGTTCGTTATGCCAGAGAAAAAATAGATATGCACAATTGCAGAGATAGTTTTATGTTACAGCTTGCGGACCATGATGCAGGAATTGAAAAAAGAGATTTAGCGCCAAACATTAATTTTTTTATGAATGTTCCGTTGACGCCAGAAGGGGGCTATCAATTTGACGATGGCGTATCGGCGCCGGGAAAGTATGTTGAAATGAAAGCTTTAAAAGATGTTATGATTTTAATCAGCAACTGTCCTCAGCTTAATAACCCATGTAATGCTTATAATCCGACACCTGTTCGATTATTGATTTGGGATTAATAATGAATTTTGTTATTATGTTATATATATATTTAATAAATATAAATCATTAAGTTGAGTTAGAAAAATAAAATATCATAAAAAATACAGTCTATGAAAGTTGATTGTGAAATTGCTACAAAGGGGTGGCAGGTCATTAAAGGCACTTTCATGGACTTTTTTTATGCTTTTATGATTGTAATATACAAATAAAAAGGTTGATAAAATCATTATAGAAAAGAGGTTACTATGTTTAATAAAGTATTAATAGCGAATAGAGGCGCGATAGCTGTCCGAATTGAGAGAACATTAAAGAAAATGGGCGTAGGAAGTGTAGCTGTATATTCAAAGGCGGACAGAGATAGTCTCCATGTGAAAAATGCAGATGAAACCGTATTTTTAGGAGAAGGAAATGTAAAAGATACATATCTTGATGGTGCAAAGATTATTGAGGCAGCCCTCAAGACGAAAGCACAAGCCATTCATCCGGGTTATGGATTTTTAAGTGAAAATACGGAATTTGCCTTAGAATGTGAAAAAAATGGGATTTGTTTTATTGGACCATCATCGGAACAAATTCAATTGTTTGGATTGAAACATTCTGCCAGAGAGCTGGCAAAGAAGGCAGGCGTTCCATTGTTATCAGGAACAGGACTGTTAAGCGGGGTTGATGAAGCTGTTAATCAGGCTCGTCAGATTGGTTATCCCATAATGATTAAGAGTACAGCAGGCGGCGGTGGAATAGGTATTCGTATTTGTCAAAATGAGGACGAATTAATCCATTCATATGACAATGTTTGCCACCTTGCTAAAAGCAATTTTAACGATGCAGGAGTATTTATTGAAAAATATATCGCTAAAGCGCGGCATGTAGAAGTCCAAATCTTTGGAAATAAAGAAGGAGAGATTGCTGTATTAGGAGAACGAGACTGCTCTGTACAAAGACGTAATCAGAAAGTGGTGGAGGAAGCGCCAGCACCTAATTTTCCAGAGTATGTGAGAACTCAGATGCATACAGCGGCAAGGAATCTTGCAAAGGCAGCCTCTTATCGGAGTGCTGGAACCATTGAATTTCTTTATGATGAGGCAGATAAGCAGTTTTATTTTCTTGAAGTCAATACAAGGCTTCAGGTAGAGCATGGGATAACAGAAGAAATTACAGGCGTTGATTTGGTAGAATGGATGATAAAGGAGGCAGCAGGAGAATTACATAATATTGATAAAACATTTCAGCCCGTTGGACATTCGATTGAAGTGCGTGTATATGCGGAGGATTGTCTTAATCAGTTCAGACCAAGCAGCGGAAAGGCTGATGATGTGTATTTTTCCGAGAAGGCGAGAGTGGAAACATGGATAAAGCCTAAAATTGAAGTGTCAGCATTATATGACCCAATGCTTGCAAAGTTAATTGTTCATGCAAATACAAGAGAAGAAGCCATTAAGAAGATGAGTGATGTAT
>CAJUBU010000022.1:0-44230 GCA_910585095.1 uncultured Lachnospira sp. | reverse complement strand
AGAAGAATCGCGTATATATGGCATTACAACGAATATGCAGTATTTAAAGGCATTTATTCATACATCGCAATATCAGGAAGGCAGATTATTTACGAAAATGCTTGATGGTTTTATTCCAGAAGAAAAGGCGTTAGAAGTTATAGATGGAGGCGTTCTTTCAACGGTGCAGGATTATCCCGGTATGATGGGATATTGGACTGTGGGTGTTCCGCCTTGCGGAGCGATGGATAATTATAGTTTTCGTATAGGCAATCAATTGCTTGGAAATAACCCCGATGCGGCAGGCATTGAAATGACTCTGCGCGGAGGAAGCTATAAATTTCGCACGGCTGCAAGTTTTGTTTTGACAGGGGCTGATATGGAGGCAACACTGGACAATAAACCTATTTTGCGCTATCAGGTCATTCAAGCAATGCCTAATCAGATTTTAAAATTAAAAATGTGCAAGTCTGGCATGAGGTCATATCTTTTAATTGCAGGCGGTATTGAAGTTGCAAAAGTGATGGGAAGTTCATCAACATTTGTTGACGGTAAATTTGGCGGTCATAATGGCAGAGCATTGAGAACAGGTGATGTATTAAGACTAAAGGATAATTGTCAAATAACGTCTGTCTGTTCATTTAGCGAAGAATTTGCACCACAGATTACAGATAATTGGGTGATTGGTGTTATTCCTGGACCACAGCCAACAAGTGAATATTTAAAGCCAGAATATTTAGACACATTGATTTCATCAGAATATGAGGTTAATTTTAACAGTGCAAGAACAGGTATACGTCTCAATGGTCCTATTCCGCAATGGGTTCGGGAAGATGGCGGCGAGGCTGGACTTCACCCTTCTAATATCCATGACAATGCGTATGCTGTTGGTACATTAGACCTCACAGGAGACCAGTCCATTTTATTAGGACCAGATGGACCAAGTTTAGGTGGATTTGTATGTCCTGTGACAACGGCAAAAGCTGAATTGTGGAAGTTAGGACAGCTTCATCCGGGTGATAAAGTACATTTTAAATTATTGACCTTAGAGCAGGCAGAAGCTCTCAGAAAGGCTCAGACAGAAAATATTATTTCTGGAAATGTTAAGGTGGAATTGCCTGAAAGCACAAATATAAATGCTTCCTATGCCATTTTGGCAGAAGGACAGGCTGATGAAACGGATTATATTATTCGTTTGGATGGAGAAGAAAATATTTTAATAGAATTTGGTGCGATGGAGCTTAATATTGAACTGCGTTTTCGTGTTCATATATTAATGAATGAAATTGAAAAAACAAAGCTTCCTATTATTGATATGACGCCAGGTATTCGTTCTTTGCAGGTTCATTTTGATATTGAAAAAATAAATGCGCCAGAGATGGCAAAGAAGGTTCAAGAAATCAATTGTAATCTTCCAAAATTAGATGATATTACAGTTCCATCAAGAATTATTAAATTGCCGCTTTCATGGGACGACCCACAAACACAGTTGGCGGCAAAGCGTTATCAGCAGACAGTAAGACCCAATGCACCATGGTGTCCGAGCAATCCTGAGTTTATTAGAAGAATCAACGGTCTTGATTCAATTGAAGATGTAAAAAATATCGTGTTTGAAGCAGATTATTTGGTGCTTGGACTAGGTGATGTCTATTTAGGCGCACCCGTAGCAACGCCTGTCGACCCTAGACATAGAATGGTGACAACAAAGTATAATCCGGCAAGACCTTGGACGCCAGAAAATGCAGTTGGTATAGGGGGAGCGTATCTTTGTGTATATGGAATGGAAGGACCTGGAGGGTATCAGTTTGTTGGACGAACAATACAAATGTGGAATCCATTGCAGGAAACGGATGTATTTTTAAAAGGAAAGCCTTGGCTTTTAAACTTTTTTGACCAGTTGAAATTTTATCCTTGTACAGCAGAAGAAATCCTTAAATTTAGAGAAGATTTCCTTCGCGGGGAATTTCATATAGAAATTGAGGAAACTTCTTTTCATCTGGGGGATTATAAAAAATATCTTGACAGTATCCATGAGAGTGCTGCGCGGTTTAAAGAACATCAAGAGACCTCATTTGAGGCGGAAAGACAACGATGGAGAGAACAGGGATTAGACCATTTTGTATCGGAAAATGATAATACACAAGCACAAGAAGAAGCGCAATTACCAGATGGCTGCGAGTCTTGCAATGCAACCATTCCGGGAAGTGTGTGGAAGATTCTTGTAAAAGAGGGCGATGTTGTGACAAAAGGACAGGAAATAGCTGTGCTTGAAAGTATGAAAATGGAATTTCCAGTAGAGGCATCGGTTAGCGGAATTGTAAAAAAGGTATATATCAAAGTAAGTGAGCAAGTCAATGCAGGACAGATGGTTGCAGCAGTTTATCCAAAGGAGGAATAGTGATGTTTTTTCCAGAAAAATTGACATGTATGTGGCTTAAACAGGCATATAAAAATGGTCTGAAACCAGAAGAATTAATTGATGAAATTATCAAAAGAACGGAAATGTATAAGGATTATCATATTTGGATTGTGAAACCTACAATGGAAATCCTAAAGCAATATTTTAAAAAATTGCCTGCTGATAGAGAGAGCTTACCGCTGTGGGGAATCCCTTTTGCTGTTAAGGATAATATTGATGTTGCCAATATGCCAACGACAGCGGCTTGTCCAGATTACAGTTATATTCCCACAAAAAACGCATTTGTGGTACAACAGTTGATTCAGGCAGGGGCAATACCAATTGGAAAAACGAATTTGGACCAGTTTGCAACAGGGCTGGTTGGGACAAGAAGTCCTTACGGGGAAGTTTATAATGCGTATCAGTCCGAATTGATAAGCGGCGGTTCAAGCTCAGGGTCAGCCGTCAGTGTAGCGCTTGGTATGGCGGCATTTTCTTTGGGAACAGATACGGCAGGCTCAGGCAGAGTTCCAGCAATGTTAAATACACTGGTGGGCTTAAAGCCAGCCATAGGTTCTTGGTCAACTTCTGGTGTTGTTCCGGCTTGTGCAAGTTTGGACTGTGTCACTGTATTTGCCAATAATATACAAGATGCAGAATTGATTGATACCTATGCAAAAGGCTATGACAAAGAGTGTGCTTGGTCAAGGATTTTTGAGGAAAAGGGAAAAATACTGCCTAAAAAAGTTTATCTTCCTATGGATGAGCCAACATTTTACGGCGATTTTGCAAAGCAGTATCAGGAAAAATGGAATAAGGCAGTTTGTCGAATAAAAAGGCTTGGCATAAAAGTTGAATATATCCATTATCAAATGTTTGAAAAAGCGGCATTGATACTGTATGAGGGCGCATATGTTGCAGAGCGCTGGCAAGATTTAAAAGATTTTATTGAAAGTCATCCAAAAAAAATTTTTCCAGTGACAGAAAAAATACTTCGTTCGGGAGGAGCAAAAGAGCAGACAGCTTCAAAACTTTTTGGAAATTTGCATGAATTGCAAGCGTATAAACAAAAAACCAGCGAATTATTAAAGGATAGTGTAATGATTATGCCTACGGCGGGCGGAACATTTACAAGGGAGCAAGTTCGCCAAAATCCAATTGACACAAACAGTCAGATGGGATTATATACGAATCATTGTAATTTGTTAGACCTTATGGCTGTTGCAGTTCCTGAAAACAGCACCGACTACAATTATCCGTTTGGAATTACTGTATTTGGACGCAGTGATAATAAAAATCTTGTATTAAGTTTTGCAGAAAAATTTTTATCTTCAGAAACCATGCCGATTGCTGTTTGTGGTTTACATAAAAAAGGCAGGGCGTTGGAATATCAGTTGACGGAATTAGGTGCAGAATTTGAGATGCACACACATACATCAAACAATTACAAATTATATGAATTAAATACATTGCCTGTCAAGCCCGGAATGATAAGAAGTCATCACGGTGAGACAAAAGCAATTGAGGTTGATTTATATACCATTCCCAAAATAAATTTTGGAAAATTGATGGAGCAAGTGTCACAGCCTTTAAGTATAGGAGATATTCAATTAGAGGACGGGCGGATTGTTAAAGGATTTTTGTGCGAAAATGCAGGGTTGCTTGACGCTAAGGATATCACTCAATCCGGAAAATTTTAAGAGCGCAAAATCAGCGCAGAAAAGAGGAAAAATATGGAATTTGCAAAAGTTGAAATTATTGTTTCTGTCTCAAAAGCAAGTGAGCTTGTAACCAATCTTGGAAAGAAAAGTCTGCACCAAAAGTTAAGCAAACTTGGCGTCAATGGAATTACAGTGTCAAATGTATTGGGCTGTGGTGTTCAAAATGGGGCATATGAATATGAGATTGATTTTAGTGATGACAAGCCTTTACAGTTATTGCCTAAAAGTATGATTATGTTTGTGTGTAAGAAGGAATCCGTAGATGAATTATTGTCTATTGTCAGTGAGGAATTATATACAGGACATATTGGCGATGGGAAAATATTTGTTTCGGATGTGACCAATATTGTACGAGTGAGAACGGGAGAGCAGGGAATGGACGCGCTTGAAAAGACGGAATTGTAAATGTAGACCGTTTGATAAAAGCTGCTAAGAAATAGAGTTTGTAGAGCAATGTGTTTATGTGCAAAAATGGAAAGGAAAAAGGGGCTGTTGCAAAATAGATGGCAATCACCTATACTAAATTTTAGTTATTTTGCGACAGCCTTTATAGGAGTGTTATGCAAAAGAAAATAAGTTTATTTAGTGCTATCTCAACGGGCGTTGGAATGATTATTGCCACAAGCTGTTTTATTCCATTAGCCACAGGTGCTAGTACAGTTGGGATTTCTTTTATATTTGCAATTGTGGGCGTTTGTCTAGTCAATATGATGGCGGCGGCATCGGTGGCAGAATTAAATGCGCTGATGCCTAATTTAACTGGCGGACTGGCACAATATATGCTGGCAGGCGTTGGTCCAATGATTACCATTGTAACAATGATAGGCGGATATGTTATCAGCAATATATTTGCAGCGCCCGCAGAAGGTGCGATGTTTGCCAATGTAATGTGCGAATTTATAGGCGGAAATATTCCGCCGGCAGTATATAGTGTTGCATTGACAATTATCTTAGTGTTAATTAATTTAAGAGGCATTAATATGTCTGCAATTGTTCAGACAGTTGTTGCGACATTTATGGTGGTTTCATTATTTATACTTGGATTGATTGGAATGTTTGGATTAGGAACAGGACAGACCGTTGAACAAGAGGCTGTGTTATCAACAGATATTTCAGATATTATGCCATTGACTGTTACAGCATTTTGGCTGTTTATAGGCTCCGAATTTATTGTGCCAATTGGCAAAGATATGAAAAATCCAAAGAAAAACGTACCTTTGAGTATGTTTTTAAGTCTTGCTATTATGTGTGTTATACAAATTATGATGGTTATTGGATTTAAAAATTATACTATATGGGAAGAAGTCGGTGCAGCAGATTCACCGCATATTTTATATGCAGTCAATATGTTAGGAAATGTAGGGCGATATTGGATTATTATTGTTGCAATATTAGCTGCGGTAAGTACACAAAATTCGATTATTTGCTGTGTTTCTGAAATTTGCTGCGGAATGGCTAAAATTAATCTTTTGCCAGCATTATTTCAAAAGAAAAATAAGAAAGGCGCGCCATATATCGTATTGCTTTTAATGGGAGCTTGTACGATAATTATTGAGGCAACAGGAATTTCATCCGGAAATGAAGTAGCTTTTTTGATTTTATGTTCATCACTATTTTGGATGTTGGCTTATATTGTCTATCATATCAATGTAATCGTATTAAGAAAAAAGATGAAAAATGCGCCTAGAAGTTTTAAAGTACCATTGTTTCCTTTGTTTCAAATAATAGGTATCGTTGTAACAATATATATGATGTGCAATATTTCAACCAATGTAACAGAACGTAACCTGATATTTTTGATTTCTTTTATTTTTATGATTGCAATGATTGTCTATGCGTTTTTTTGGTGCAAAAAAAGATTGCAGATGCCATTGCTTAAAAATGTGAGTATACCAAAAATTATGGCGATGGAATCACCCATGTATCATACTATGCAGCAGGGATTAAAAGAAAAAAATCTAATTGATAACAAGTGACAAAATATATTTTTTATTATATAATGTGGAACAGAACAACGGTTTAACCAAGATTGAAAGGGCAGAAAGGAAGATGATGGAAGAAGGAAAGTATTTTAAACAGGCATTATCTTCTTTTTCTGCCGATGTAGCATATGCAGATGCGATAAGGCATCTGTATGATAAGGGACTAGATACTGCCCAAATTAAAAAACAGTTGTCTTATCCTGTTTCCATAGATATTATTGAAAAGGTAATACAAGATTATGAGACAAAAAAGAATACAAAAACAGATAATATCTTTGTGGAAGATGTAGATAAGTATGGAAGAAAAAGTTTTCGATTGGTAAAAAAGGAGGTATAGTGTGGAAAATAATCATGTGTCAATGATAGAAACAGATAAGAGTATTTCCGTGAGTTTTTATGTGGAAAATAAAGAGATTTTAGCCATTGGTGAAAAGATGAATGAAATCAATGAAGAGGCTTATATGAATGGCTATAACTGGGAGGCGTTTTTTAATTATTATCTTGAAAAAAATGCGCCTGATGTGCTTGAAGGTATGGAGACAGACCCAGAGGCAGGCATGTATTCAGCATATTATAAAAAAACGCCTGAAAATAAATTAAAGGCTCAAAAATTTATGGGAATTATTTGTTCTCTGGTGGACAATGAGGAAGAACTTTATCGTATCGTCAGAGAAGAAGGCGATAACATTGAGTGGGACTAGTTTTCACGCAACGTTATTCTTCTTCCATTAAACCATATAGAATACTATTAGTAAGCTGATTACAAATCGTTTTATCAAAAAAGAAACACAGAATATGGTATATTTTTTTGGCTGCATACAAAACATCTTGCTTATGAATGACAGTTAAAGGCAGCAGCAAGAGAAAAATGCGGTCGTCTATATGGTCTTGTGTATATTTAAATAAATCTGCAAATGGAAAAATAAAAATAGAATATTCTCCCCCTGTGCATCCAATTTGATTATTATTGATATAATAGACGATATCACAGGGGTGAAATTCGATTTTTAAAATTTGAGTAGATGTAAGATTATAAGTAAATGTTTTTGGATTATCAATATAACCATCCGATTCATCTAAAATTCCATCATAATATCCAGTAAAATTGTCCCACCATTCAATATCAGTTGATGTATTTTCTTCAATAATTTCACTTAATGACATGTCGGTTTCTCTGTCTAAAGCAGTAGGAAAGGATAAAGCGATAAAATTTAACCAAAATTTTTTATTAGAAAAATTAAAATCCTCTGAAATTATATTGATGTTATTCATATAAATCCTCCATTCCGAAGCGTAGCGTAGGAATTGCGCAATAGAAATTCGCGTAGGCGATTTCTATTGTCGCATCAAGCCCTATTTGTGACACTTCGGCACAAATAGGTAACAAACTGGTTTGTTTGTGAAATAATAAGTGCATTAGCATTATTTTTCACACTAATCCTCATTTCTGCGCTGCTATTTGTGCAAAAATCTTTAGATTCTTTTAGTGACTTTATGTCAAGCATTTTCCATAAACAAATTTTAAAAAGTTTTCATTCGATGAAAGCGCTTCTGATAATATATGCTGTGTTGATAATCCAACAAAAGCCGCTGCCGCTTTGGCTTGACAATTAATAGATTTTTGAGGGTTAAACTCAATATCTGAAAAACTGTCATAACAAAGCAATTGTTCGGCAAGCTCTTTATTTTGAGATAAGGCATTGATATATAGCCAATTGTAAAATAAATCTTTTGGTTCAAGAGGATAGCTGTTATTAAAATATTGAAATTGGGTTAATGCTCCGCTTGTCTTTAATCGCTCATCTTTTTTAGCCTCTCTTGATGTTTTATCAAACAAATCAATATAAGGACCACCATTTTCAAAAACTTTACTGCCCTGAAAGGCACATTCCACGGAAAATGTTTTTGTATCGTTGGTTAAGGTTAAGTTAAATGCGCTTAGTGAAATACCAAGATTGATAGTGCTTTTTGATGAAATTTCCAAAACATTTCTATCAGGGTAACGATTTAAATAGGCTTCATGTAGACTTTTTATACACTTTTGCTTTTGGGATAAGGAAAAGCCAGAATAAAATTGAAAATCAACATGGATGGCTTCATAAAATGGGGGTTTTGTTATTGCGTGATAAATAGGTCGATTTGCCATGATTATCTCCTTTTTTTCTTATAATGATTTTTTTTGTGATATCGTTTGTTGCGTAAATAAATATTCACAATAACGATGGTAATTACCATAAATATTAATAGAGCCGATATTACATATACCACAATTTTTAATGAGTTTGTGGAAGCATTATCATTTGGTGTTGTGGAATCTTCTTTGTTTGTTGCTAAGCTTGTTGTTGATTCTGTGGCGTTTGCTGCTGCAAGACTTTCTTTTTTAGCATCTTCAATTGCTTTTAAATCAGATTGATATAATGTGTAATTGTCGGTGTAAGTATATCCGCATTGTGAACAAGTATAAGTTGTATATCCGTATTGTTCGTTGGTGCTTTCAGTTACGGTTTTTGTATATTGAGGATTTTCGCACATATCTGGAAGCAGTATTGTATCATAGTCGTCATGTTCATCTCTTGTAAAATTGGCGGTGCAGCCGCCCCAATCATAAGACCAATTCAATACTTCTCCAACATATTCTGCACAGTAGGCTCTCCTATCAGTGTTATCTTCAAAAAAAGATATGATACCTTCTATATGATTGTTTGTGATGTAGGAGGTGTATTGTGTACCAGCAGGGTACAGCGCAAACATACCAACGAGACCGCCATTATGGACATAGCCATGGTCGGATACAAAGCCATTTACTTTTATATTGCAGTCGCCAAGTCCAATATAACCAGTAGCGTAAGCACCGCCTAAAAATTGTTCATCTTTTTCAGTCTTGTTATCATCAATACATATCAGTGTCATATCAGTATTTGTTCGGTCAATGCTACCATTGCCAAATCCAGCAATGCCACCTACACCAAACATTGGGGCAGTTGTTTTTAGACTTAAATTTCCAGAGATTGTGCAATCTTTAATAGAGCTTTTATCCATATATCCTGCTATACCGCCAATAAAACAAGGTGTGTCACAAGTGATATCTGCACGGATATTAATAAGGTTTAGGTTGGACACAACAGCTTCTTCTTCAAGAATATCAAAAAAGCCGCAAAACACGGTATCATACGTTTTCATATTGCCATCATAAGAAGTTCTTATTGTATTTCCTGTTTCCTTGATTGTAACGTTAAGTATGGAATGTCCATTGCCGTCAAAAATGCCTGTGAAAGTTAGAGGAATCCAATTCTTACCAGATAAATCTAAATCATTCATAAGAATATAATCACCAGAAGGATTGTCTTTTATCTTTAACAGGTCTTCATAGGAAGTAATAGGGGTTGAATTTTGTGCATATGCTGTAAAATGATTTTTATTTAGTATAACTGTAAAAATAATATTATATATGAATAAAACAGATACGATAAATAAATAGGAGTACTTTTTCAATATATGGTTAAAATTACGATTCATTTTAAGAGTCCTTTCTTACATATTTTGTTAGTTCCTTTATTTGGTTATTTCGTATATAATTAAGCAAAGGTGTGAACATGAAGTAATTATAGACATTTTATTTTTATATTTCAAGTCACAGAGTTATTTCTATCAATAATTTTAGTAAAGTTTGGATTTTAATCTTGTCAAAAAGATCCCCACTTCAATGAC
Organism: uncultured Lachnospira sp.; assembly: GCA_910585095.1. Lineage (GTDB taxonomy): Bacteria > Bacillota > Clostridia > Lachnospirales > Lachnospiraceae > Lachnospira. The sequence goes on along the minus strand of CAJUBU010000022.1, from coordinate 34,442 downwards.
GAAAAGGTATAAGTGGGGGACTTGTTTGCTGCAAGCAAATATGATATAATTACAAATTTATAAAAGCAAATGTAATTTAAAATGTTAATCATTATATGATTCAGTAATAAAATATTATTCTATGTTCATATAAAGGAAAGGAGTTCGTTAAAAGTTATGAAAAGAAAAGTCATATCTGTTATTCTTTTAATAGTGCTAGTAGTGAGCGGATTATTGACGAGTAGAACAGTTTGGCAGGCATATGCGGCTAATCGAGTATTAAAGGAAGGAAGTATAGGAATGGATGTCTCATCACATCAATATGTTGATTGGGATATAATTAAAAAGGATAATTACATAAAATTTGCAATATTGAGATGTGGTTATGGTGATGATGATGTAGAACAAGATGATTCACAGTTTCAAAGGAATGTTTCTGAATGTAAACGATTAAATATACCATTTGGAGTATATTTATATTCCTATGCAGTTAATGAAAGAGAAGCTTTGAGTGAAGCCAATCATATTAAGCGTATGATTGGTGATTCAAAACCAGAAATGGGAGTGTATCTTGATGTGGAAGATACAACATATTATTTAAAACATGGTTTGAATGTGTATACAGATGAAGGAAGAAGAAGGCTTACAGATTTGGTGAAAATTGTGTTAAATAATTTGTCTGATACAGGATGGCGTACAGGCATATATTCAAGTTATAATTATTATACAAATATATTGTATGCCGATGAATTATCAGCTTATAGATGGATAGCAAGTTGGCCTGATTTGGACAACCCAAGTAAAGTTTTAGAGGCAGAAAATAAAGTACGACAGATGAATGGCATGTTATGGCAATATCGCAGTGATGGCAGAGTACATGGAGTATTAAGTGCAAATTATCAACCATGCAATGTGGATTTGGACGAGCTTCTTGTTGATTGGGAACTTGAAAAAGATGAAACAGGAGGTTCAAATTCACAACAGTGTGTGCCAGGTGCATTAGGTGATGTAAATAATGACGGTTTTATCAATATCAGCGATGTTGTTGTGTTAAAAAAATATCTTGCAGGATATAGTGATGTACATATTAATATTAAAGCTGCCAATGTAAACAGGGATTATGATAAAGAACAAAAAGATTTGATTTCCATTGGCGATGCAATTATTATATTAAAACATTTGGCTGGTTTTGATACAGTGAAGCTAGGCGTAGTTATTTCAGAATAAGAAAACAGAACAAGCAGTTTTGACAAATAAATATTTTTGTGAAGTTATATGGAATTTACAATATAATAATTATAGCAAAATAGATATTTTAGAAAGGTATGGTTATTTGATTTGAAAAGTGAATTTGAAAAGGTTGCTATGCGTGTTTCAGCAGTCAGTATTATAAGTAATGTTGTACTTACAGTTTTTAAATTGTTGGCAGGTGTTATAGCACATTCAGGAGCAATGATTAGCGATGCTGTTCATTCAGCTTCTGATGTATTTAGTACATTTGTGGTGATAATAGGAATTAAGTTATCAAGTAAAGAATCAGATAAAGAACATCCTTATGGACATGAACGCATGGAATGTGTGGCAGCTATTTTTCTTTCAACCATTCTTTGTATAACAGGTTTAGGGATTGGTGGTACGGCACTTAAAAATATTATTACACGCAATTATGGCAATTTAGCAATACCTGGTATATTGGCATTGATAGCAGCATTAGTATCTATTGTTACAAAGGAAGCGATGTATTGGTATACAAGGATTAATGCGAAAAAAATTGATTCCAGTGCACTTTTAGCAGATGCATGGCATCATCGTTCTGATGCCTTATCATCAGTGGGCGCCTTAATAGGTATTATTGGTGCAAGAATGGGATTTTTAATTTTAGATTCCATATCAAGTCTTGTTATTTGTTTTTTTATAGAAAAGGCGGCATTTGATATATTTAAGGATGCGATTGATAAAATGGTGGATAAAGCATGTGATGATGTTGTTGAACATGATTTAAGAGAGTGTGCATTGCAGCAAAAAGGAGTACTTGGCGTAGATATGTTAAAGACTAGAACATTTGGCAATAAAATTTATGTGGATATTGAGATTTGTGCAGATGGTTCGCGAACATTGTCAGAAGCGCATTCAATTGCTGAAAATGTGCATGATTCCATAGAGCGTAAATTTCCAAAAGTAAAACATATTATGGTTCATGTCAATCCAATGTAAAAAACTATAAATAGTACAAATAAGTCAATAAAAAATAATACAAATAATTTGTATATTTAATTAGATAAAACCATCACTGAATACGGATAAAGTATAGGTGATGGTTTTATATTGCAATAGCTTGATAATGTAAAATAGGTCTTGTTAAGCAGATATTTGAAATCCGCTTTGTTGCTTGCTTAATGAGATTAAAATAAAATTATATCTCAAAGGAACATTTATCAGGCAATATTTTTTTAAAGGCTTTAATAATTGTTTTTTTTCCAGTTTCAAAGTCAATATCAAAACAAGGGTCATTTAAGCATATCATTTTATATTTTTGCTTGGTTATTGTTTGATATATGGCTTTATTGTCTTTTCCTGCATCAAAATATTTTAAAAATTTATTAATGTTAGAAGCAACAAAATGACCGCTTAATTTTTGCCACTCTCGAATTAGGTATTGATTTACATCATCATTATGACGAAAGCGGTGAGTACAAGTATTATTTAATACTTCAAATTCTTTTTCCCATATCATTGCCAATGTTGATTTGCACAGTGGAGAAGGACCATGTGTAGTATAAAAGCCAGTAAATAGAGGAAAAGTTAATTCAAGCATATTATATATAAAATACATCAAAGGATATCCTAGTTTAAAATATTTGCTAGGTTGTTTTTTGATATTGTTTCGCTTATTAAAATGTTTGCATAATACTAAGGAATTATTGAGAAATATATGTGACATCGTAGAATTTTGAGGATTAGCAACAACAGGCTGAAGTGCAAGCATATCACGTGGTATGCCATTTACAAAAAAATCATCAGGTTTTGTCATATTAGTAAAAAAAAAGTCATCATTAAAATATAAAAAATTTTCGGCTAGTTCATTAATTCGGTGAAAATTAAGTTCAATAGGGTGAGAGCTGAATGTGGGCAAATATTGTTCTGGAATATAATCAGAATGTTTGACAATATGAAGTTTAGCAGCTTTGGTATTTAACCAAGATGGCAGATGTCCGCATGTCACAAAATGAACGGTTCTTACATAGGGCGCAAATTTTTCAATTCCACGAAATAAGTATTGGAGATTTTCCCAGTCTCTATAGCGTTGAATCGTATTGTCTATTGAAGTTTTTGTATTAGTGTTGGAAATTGTAGTTTTAGGGATTTCATATAAAGCTTTTGTTTGCTGCCATTTTGGGTCATTGCCATCAACCCAAGCTATTACAATGTCAATTGGATTGTTCATGATTACATTCCTCGTATTATAAAGTAGTAGTGTTTATAGTCCCTCTCCAAGGACTGTATGTTATACTATTGGAGATATTGTGGATTGTTTTCACTTTCCTACCACTTGATGGTTTATGAAAGGCTACAACCATAGTCTCCTTGTATATTTGTTAATCAGTTAGATACCACATGATGGTTGATTTAGAACGAGGTTACAATCGCAAGGAGTTCCTGTGGTTCTAAACAGTATCAAATATTTATTTAAAGGAGATTCGTTATGATTTACGTTGAAATTGATGTTGCTAAGGATAAACACGATTGTTTTATCACTAATTCAGATGAAAGGACACTATGCAAAAGACACCGCTGTCATCTTCAAAGAAGCTGCAAGAACCTCCATTAGCTCTCGTATGCCCTTTATAATGCAACCAAGTATATCTGCCATTGAGATGAATTTTTTGGCACTTACCTTGCTAAAAAACGGGCAGAAGGAAAACACTACAATATTGCCTTATCCCATACTACAAAAAAACTAATATGGTTGATTTTTGCAATGGAAAAATCAGAACAGCCATACAATAAAGCAGCTTGATTTTTTCTATAAGTGTCCATATGATACTTTGATATCTCCTTTTTTGAGTGCCTGTAATGACATTCTATTTGTCATGCAGTTTTCAAGGTTCTAAAAATGGTTTTTAAATTTTTTATACCTGAAATGCTTTTGTACAATTCATTCAAAAATTTTTTATTTTAGTCTTGACTTTTAATAGTTAGTCTTTCATATCTGATAAATGTTATTTTTATGATAAGTAGCTTTTATAAAAATGTCAAGCACAGCAGATAGATATTTTTAAATGGATTTATTTTTAAAAGATTTAATAGAAAAACAGCAAGATAGTCAAGATAAAAAGTTTATCACTTGCAGCTTACATAAAAATTACAGCTAATAGTAGATGTAATTGATATTAAAGACAGCATATTGCTGAAATAGGAGGGAAAAGAATATATGAGAGCGATAATTATTTATAAGTCTATACATCATGAAAATATAAAAAAGATTGTCGAGCGAATGGTAAAATGTATTTTGGCAGATTTGATTGATATAACTTAAAATGAAAAAACTGATATTTTATTGTATGATAGTGTGGAGGTGACATCGAAAATATATTTTCATTTATTTGTATATTAAAAATTAAAATAAGTATTTAAAATAAGTTGTAATCATAAGATTTATGCCATATAATAAATATAATGAACATTGTTGTTTTGGGTATTTTTACTATGAATAAGCAGTAGTGCAGAAGTACTTTAGAATTGGATTGAGGAAGGTTAAAATGGATAATTTAAATTTTATTTTCTTTGAAGAATTTAAGCATCTTGATAAGTTATGCGGAGAACTTTATGATGTAGAAAGAGATGGCATTACCAGTTATATTAATGATATGGAAAGTGTTGTGCCATATAATTATAGAAATATTGCAAATTGGAAAGAGGATTTGGAGCAGTTAATTCGCCTGCGTCATATTAGAAATAATTTGGCACATGCACCAGGTGCTTTTGATGAAGAAACTTGTACACAAAAGGATATCAACTGGGTTCAAGATTTTTATGAGCGCATTTTACATCAATTAGATCCAATAGCGATGTTATATCAAAAGAACAAAGAGCAAGGACAAGTGTTAGAAAATCAAAAAATTAATGAAAAAAATCAATTATTGAATCCATTAAATAATAATATAAATGGAATATTACAATTAGATGATAAACTATATGATGATATTGATGAAAAAAATAAAATAGTATTGTGGAAAAAATGTTTAACTATTGTAATTGCAGCAATTGTTGGAATTACTTTAGGATTATTAATATGGCTAATATTTGGCAGTTACTGACTTATCATAATAATAGAATTGTAGTTTACCTCATCAAGAAAGTTTCCTTTTTAAGAATCGGAAGACTTTCTTGTTTTGGAAGGAGTTTGAATTTCTGCCAAAATGTCGTAAAGCGGCAATGAGGTTATGAGCAGCAAAGTAGATTTTAAATATCCGCTTGGCGAGATTATTGTGTTAAGTAGAAAATATGCAAAATACATCATTATAAAAAATGAACTATATCTTGTACTATTTTGTTAAATACAACAATTCTTTAAAATATGTTCATAAATTTCTCGGTCGCTGTCCTTAAAAACATTAAAAATAATTCGCTCCATATAATGATTATGTGTCGCTAAAAAGCGAGTGACAGATTTCCAAGCAATTTCTGCCGCTTTGTCATTTGGAAAACGAAATTCTCCTGTTGAAATACAACAAAAAGCAACAGATTTGATATGGTTTTTGATACAACATTTTAGGACATTTTCATAACAGTTTTGTAAATCTTTGCAAAGTGTGTCATTTAGTTTGGTAAAACAAATAGGACCAACAGTATGAATAATATAGTCGCAAGGAAGGTTATAGCCTTTTGTTAATATGGCAGTTCCTGTAGGTTCTTTGTATGTTTTTCCATATTGAGTCTTTTTGTAATTCATAATATTATTACATTCTTCCCGAAGCTGCATACCCGCCGCACTGTGGATAGCATTATCAATACAAGAATGACAAGGAATAAAACATCCTAACATTTGTGAATTTGCTGCATTTACAATTGCTCCTACTTTTAATCGTGTGATATCTCCCTGCCAAAGTGATATTTTTTCTGCAAAAGAAAAGTTGTTGTTGAATTGTTCTTTTATCGTTGGAATATCCGATAAAGTTACAATTCCTTTTGCTGCAAGTTCGTCTTGTAGATATTTGTCCTGTAAATGGAGCAATTCGTTAGAAATGTTTTTTGGTATACGAATATTCATAAGAGAACGAATGAAATTTTTCTTTTCGGATATAGTATATTGTATTGTTTCAAGTTGTTTATATTTAATGGAATCCTCTTTTAATTTATCTAAAAAAATATCAATTGTTGTTTTATTCATTTTATATATTCCCTTTTTTATTTATATAAGTTTATTGTTATATGAAGTTATAATTTTGTTTCAGAAAATTATTTTTATTAAGTCAGAAAATTATTGTTTATTAAAAGTTATTCTTTATTTAATTGAAATATTGGAAAATATCTAATATATTGTGGTTTTATTATGTATTAGATTTATATAGGATTTAATGTAAAGTATGAATTTGCCTATGTAAGTCTGTTATTGCTTTTGTCATATCACCACCAATACCAAGTGCATTACTTCCTAAGATTTCTGGAACCATCGCTTCATTTAAATTTAGCCGAATAAGTGATAAATTGCTGTTTTCATATGTCATCTTTTCAAAAGGAAATCGGATAATTGCTGGTGTATTAAATCCAACACCAAGTTCTAATAATACGCCTTTTTTCCCCTGCATTTTCTCCAAAAAATCTATATAACGAGAAGCCATGTTATGCCAATTTTCATCTTCTACAAAATAGTTGTCACTGCGGAGATGCATAGTCATATTACCGCCGCAGACAGGGCATTTTGGCACCATATAAGAAGGAATCATGCAGTTTTGTCTTGCTTTATCCATTTCATAAAATTGTTTTTTGGCATTATAAATTTTAGGGTGACATGCTTTTTCACATTGTATAGCTCCGTAATCGCCTTGTGTTGCAAAAATGCGTTTTGCTTCAAAGCCAGATTTATAAAATTGATGGTCAACATTTGTGGTTAAAACAAAATAGTTTTTTTCTTTTATGATGTCATAAAGCTGCTTATACAGAGGCAAAGCAGGCGGCAGAAACCGATTGAGCAGACTATGTTTTGACCAGTATCCCCATTTTTCTTCTTGTGTAGGAAATGGATAAAATCCAGCAGTATACATATCTTTCATATATATAGTACCATATTTTTTTATAAATTCACTAAAATTATCGGTAAATCGTTTGCCGTTATATGTAAGTCCGGCGGCTGTGGAAATGCCAGCGCCAGCACCAATCAGTATATATTCAGTCTCTTTTATTAAAGCTGTGGCATGTTTTATTTGTTCTTTATATGGAATATCTTGAAAAATATAATCGCTGGCAGGCATTTCATTTAAAATAGTGGTGTGGTTTATTTTTTGTTTTTGATGTTGATTCATATTTATACCAAGCCTCAAGCATTTAAAATAACTTGCTTATTAGAGGCGCAAACACAACGATAGAAAAGTGTGTTTGTTGTTTCCTTTCTTTTATTATTTGTATTTGCAGGTTATGAGCAAGCAGCGTAGTGGATTGCGAATATCTGCTTAACGAAGCTACGGTTTGATGTAATTACGTTTGTTACATCTTATATAACTATACTCTTTTGAAGATGTAATGTCAATAGTTACATCAAAAATATGCAAACAATAAAAATTGCCGCTTTTACAAATAAAAATTTGTAAAGCGGCAAATTCATTAAAATTACTTATCACGTTCGGTAACACATTGTTCTATAACATTTTGTACATCATCTAAACAAGCGCCGCATACGGTTCCAGCTCCCGTCTTTTCTTGCACTTCTTCCAAAGTACTTGCGCCTGCATCAACGGCTTCTTTAATCATGCCGTTAGTAATACCAAGACAACTACATACTACTTCATCAAGTTCCATATAGTACACCATCCTTTCAAGGATAGTGTGTACAAATTAAAAGAAAATATACAAAAGATGTTAAAAATTTTAAAATGTTGATGTTGTTGATACTGTTGAATCCGTAGGGTCTGCAAAAATTTTAAGATGTGGGGGATAAAGTGTAAATACAACAAAACATATAAATAATACACCTACAAGAAAACAAAGTAAAAAGGTGTAAGGTTGAAGTTTGCAGGATAAAGTAAATTTATAAGCAGTAAAAAATGCAATAATATTGCTTAACACAAAGATAAGTATATCAAAAAATAAAGTATTTTTGCCTAAAATGAAGGTGTACGCATAAAAAAAGATTGGAATAAGTAATGTACCTATTAAAATTCCAAAGCATAAGGAGGAAGTAATGCAAGGATAATCCGTTTTTAAATTGAAAATCATTACAAAAGAATAGAGTAACATTGGAAAAAATAGTAGCTTCATATGTTCCCATATTGACTCATTAATAGGAGTAAAAAGGCTTACTATAAAATTTTCATTTGTCCAATCGTATAAGAAATGAAAAAGAGTGCCTGTTAGTATAACAAAAATAATTCCTATAATTGTGTAGCATTTTAATCGTTTCATTTAAAGTTCACCCCTAAATTAGTTTATGTAATTATATTAATAATATGTAGTTTATAATCTATAAAGTTTAAAATAAGTACAACTATAAAGTGGTAAATAATAATTTAGGAAAATTAATACTGCGAAAATGTTTACTGTTATGGTAATTTATGGTACATTTGTTATATTAAAGGTGATATTTAAGATGTTTGTATTTTTGGTTAATATTGTTAGAGTTTGAATAGTGACATAGTGGAATGTAAATGTATTTGTTATAGGTGGGAGATATACCAGAAAAAATTATTTTAATAGAAACATAGTGGAATAAAAATTGTGTATATTGATAATTTGTATAAGTTTTAAGAGATGTAAGGATTTTTATATATTGTTAAAGTATACTTGATTTTATGGAAAGTTAATTATTAGATGAAAAAGTCAATTGCTATTTTTTAAAATATAGGAATTAAAATATTAAAAGTAGAATATTTGTCATTGTTTTAAAGATAGAATACTTATATAATGTTAAATATGTATATTAGGTAAAAATTGAAAAATAAATTTGTTTATAAATAATTATATAGAATTTATTGTATTTTAAAGCTATGTTAAATTATCAAGAGGAGAGCAATTGATGAAAACAATAAAAGTAGCAAAAGAAATCATTTTAAATGGACAAAAAAGCAATTTAATAAAAATAAGTGAAGATTTATCTACAATAACTTATGTAAATCAGAATATATCAAGAAATTATAATAATCCAGAAGAGAAAATACAAGCAGAAACTTTTTGTGAACTTATATTAAAATACAATTATCCTGTGGAACAGGTTAAGCAGTATGTGAAAGTTACAGTTGGTTCTGATGTTAAAGAAGCAGATATTATTGTTTATAATGATAGTGAATGTAAAAAGCCATATATAATAGTTGAATGTAAAAAAGAAACAATTACAGAACAAGAATTTAAGCAGGCAGTACGTCAGGCTTATTCATATGCTTTTGCAACGGCTGGAACAATAAAATATATTTGGGTTACTTCAGGTATAAAAAATGAATATTATGCTTTTGATAAAGAAATTGATAGTAGAGAAACTATAACAGATATACCTCAATATAAAGTGAAAAAATTAGCTAGTTATAAATTTGCAAAAAATGGAGGAACAACTGAAAGTGGACAAAAATTATTCCCTTTAGTAAAGGTAGAAGAGTCAGAACTCACTAATCGTTTTAAACAAGCACATCAAGCACTATGGGGTGGTGGCGAATTAAATCCTTCGGAAGCGTTTGATGAATTAGATAAGCTTATTTTTTGTAAAATTTTTGATGAGAAAAAAAAACGAAACGATGGAGACCCGTATGATTTTCAAATTATCAAAGTTGAACCTAAAAGCAAAGATAGACAAGACATAGAAAAAGCAGATATAGAAACAAGTGAGAAATTGCTTAAAAGATTAATTTTACTTTATGAAGAAGGCAGGAATGTTGGTGAACGAAAAAACGATACAGAGATTTTTAGAGAAGGAATAAAATTAAATGCGGCAAAAGCACGAAGTGTTGTTAGTTATCTTGAAGGTATAGATTTATTACATACAGACCTTGACAGTAAAGGGCGTGCGTTTGAAACTTTTATGGGGTCTTTTTTCAGAGGGGATTTTGGGCAATATTTTACACCTAGAAATATTGTCAGTTTTATTGTAGATAGTTTGCCAATTAATGAAAATCATCGTGTGTTAGATACATCATGTGGAAGTGGTGGTTTTTTACTTTATGTATTAGATAAAGTTAGAAAAGCAGCAAGAGAATTTTATAATATAAAAGATGGAGATGAAGAAACAATAGAATGTTATGAACAGTGGCATGAGTTTGCAAAATACAATTTATGTGGAATTGAAATAAATGAGCAAATTTCAAGAACAGCTAAAATGAATATGATTATTCATGATGATGGACATACAAATGTTGTTACATCAGATGGACTTATTTCTCCAGAAAAGTTGCGGATAAAAACAAATAATGATAAATTTAAGGAAAATTCATTTGATTATATTATTACAAATCCTCCATTTGGTTCTATTATTAAACAAACAGAAAAGGCATATTTACATCAATATAAATTGGCAATAAAAGAGCGTGATTGGTTAAATCCTAATAGTAAAGAGTCTGATAGACCTAGTCAAAGTACAGAGATACTATTTATAGAACAAGCAGAAAAATATCTTGTAGATGGTGGATATTTGGCTATTGTTGTTCCAGATGGAATATTAACAAATTCTAGTATGCAATATGTTAGGGATTATATTAGTGATACTTTTAGAATTGTTGCTGTTATTTCTATGCCTCAAACTGCATTTTCGGCTAACGGGGCAGGCGTAAAAAGTTCTGTATTATTTTTGAAAAAATATTCTTTAAATGAAAAACTATTAAGAGTTGATATAAGAGATAATATACAAAACAGTTTATTATCGTATTCAGAAGATGGGAGTAAATTGTTTCAATTATTAAAAGATAAAAAAGAGTGTATTGCTAAATTAAATAAGCAGTTAAAATTTGCAGAACGCTCTGGGGATACTGAAATAATAGAGCAGTTAGCAAATAAAAAGCAGGTTTTAACAGAAGAATTTGATGAACAGATAGAGTTTACAAGAGAAAATCTTTTAGAGGCATATTTAGAACAATATAAAAAAGCAATTACAGATTATCCTATTTTTATGGCAATTGCAGAAGATATTGGATATGATGCTACTGGCAAAGAAACAGGGAAAAATGAATTGCCTGAAATTGCAAAAGAACTTTTTAAATTTATTCAAGCTATTGAAGAAGGTACAGACCATTTTTTTCAATAAACCCCAGTTTTGATGAAAATAAAATTTTTTTAAGAAATTGGGGTGACATTGATGAACGTTTAGATGCTCTCTATTATTTAAATATAATGTTATTGGATAAAAGTATTATACAACATTCAAAACATGCTTTAACGACATTTAAAAAGAAAATTAATATGCAAAGGGGCAGATTTGGACATCGACCAAGAAATGACCCTCGTTATTATAATGGTATATATCCATTTATTCAGACTGGAAATATTGTAAAAGCAAGTGAATCTAATGAAAAAATTGAATATAGTCAAACATTAAATGAATTAGGGTTATTTACAAGTAGATTGTTTAATGAAAAGGTTTTAGTTATTACAATAGCAGCAAATATTGGATATACAGCTATTCTTGATTATCCTGCTTGTTTTCCTGATAGTTTAATTGCTTTAACTTTAAAAGATAATGATTTAACTTTAGAGTATTTAAATATATATATAAGAATTATACGACAATATATTGAAAAAATTGCACCACAAGCAGCTCAAAAAAATATAAACTTAAAACAATTAGGCAAATTGCCTATTATTGTTCCAAATAAAGATATTCAAAAAGAAATTGTATCTATCATGGAAATTGCATATTCTAAAAAGATTCAGTTAGAGAATGAAGCACAAGTGTTATTAAAGAGTATTGATACTTATTTATTACAAGAACTTGGAATTACTATACCTTCTGAAGAAAAAAATACACTTGAAAGTAGAATGTTTTATGTTAATTTAAAAGATATTTTGAAAAGTAGATTTGATTCATTTTATTATCAAAAAAAGTATGATAAATATGAAAAATCTATATTATCAGGAAAATATCCTATTAATAAATTAGAAATGTATATTAAAAATATTTCATATGGTGCTTCAGTAGATAATTGTTATGACAAGACCGGAATACCAATGTTAAGGATAAGAGATATAAAGCCTAATGCAATAGATAGTCAGGAAATAGTTTACCTTCCTGTTGAAATGGAAGAAGAATTACATCATAGTAGGGTTAGAGTTGGTGATATATTAATAACTCGTAGTGGTACGATTGGTGTTTGTAGTATAGTTGATAAATTTCATGATGGTTTTGCTTTTGGTTCGTTTATGATAAAAATTTCCCTTAAAAATATTATTCCTGAATATGTTTCATATATAATTAATAGTTATATTGGGAAAAAATATTTTGAACGAAATAAAATTGGGGCAGTACAAGGAAATATAACAATACCAATTATTAAATCTTTATTGTTTCCAGTTCCACAAATGGAAAAACAAAAAGAAATTGTACAAAAAATAAAAGATATTTATTTAGAAATAAAAAGGTTGGATGAAGAAGCGCAAGAAACTATTAAATTAGCTAAATCAAAAGTTGAAAAAATTTTATTATATAGTGATTTATAAAATTAAATAGAAGTAAATTTTTATTTTTTATGCAACTAAAATAAAAAGTATATGTTAAAAAATATTAATTAATAACACAAAAATCTAATATATATTTTTTTAAAAATTAACAATTATATCATTATTAAAAATATTTTAAGGAGATATATGTATGGAATTTATCGAATTTTTAAAAGTAAATTGGGTTAATCTTGGCTTAATTTTAGTAGGTTTTTCTGCTGTATGGATTTATAAAGCACAAGAAAAAGGAAAATTACGTGATGCTGCTTGTATAATTATATTACAAATAAACGAAATTCAAAAGCGAGTTCAAGAAATTCAATCTTATATAACTAATCAAGGATTAAACTTAACTGCATTTTACGAATCCCTTCCTTTAATTGATGTTAATCATTGGAATAATTATAAGCATTTATTTATTCGTAAAATAGATAATAAAAGTTATGATACTATAAATAAATTTTATCAATATGTTATTTCTATACAAGAACAGCAAGAATTAATACGAAGTTTACAAAAAAATGATTTTTTTGTAAGACAAAATGCTATATTGAATTCAGAAGTTTCTTTTATTGTTGAAACATTGAAAGAAGTTAATTCTAGTTGTGTATCTAGCAACCAATTACAAAATAATTCTAGCTTTGATATAGATACATTTTGGAATATTTATCAAAATAAACGAAATAAATTTAAATCTATTATTAATGGTAATTCTTTAACTTCATATACACCTGAACAAATATCATTAACATTACAAGCACTTTTAAAGCAATATGTTTTATTAGAAATAGTGGGTAGTGAAGGGTATAGAAAGCTTTGTAAAATAGCTAAAGTAATAAACAAATGAAAAGAGATGGACAAACTGGAAAAAATAAGACTCATAGGATAGTACTAATTATTTTACCTCAATTTTACCTCAAATTTTTGAAAAGTTTGAGGTAATATGTAAAAGTTTGAATTAGTTTTTATTTTTTAAAATCTATGAAATGCCCTAAAAACAAGGCTTTAAGACATTTTAAAAAAGTATTTTAAACAAATTAGCACTCACCTCTTGACAGTGCTAACAATAAATGATATAACATCAAATGAAAGCGAATAATACATTGAAATTAACATATCTTATATATGTTATATGTTCCTATAAAATGTAAATGCTTTCAAAACGAGTTTTTATCAAAAGAACAAGAGGGAGGCAAGGTTATGAATATTAATAAGTTTACACAAAAGTCGATTGAAGCAGTGAACCAGTGTGAAAAGATTGCTTATGAATATGGCAATCAAGAGATTGACCAAGAGCATTTTCTTTATAGTCTAATGACAATTGAAGATAGTCTTATAGCCAACCTTATCGAAAAGTTGGGAATAAGCAAAGATACGTTTATTAAAAATATTGAGACGCTCTTATCTCAAAAAAATAAAGTATCTGGAAATATAAAATTATATATCAGCAATGATTTGAACAAAGTGCTTATCAATGCTGAAGATGAGGCAAAGAGAATGCAGGATGCCTATGTTTCGGTGGAACATTTGATGTTGGCAATGATTGAGGCACCGAATAAGGCAATAAAGCAATTGTTTAAGACATATGGGATTACAAGAGATAAGTTTTTATCTGTTCTTGCAACGGTGAGAGGAAATCAAACGGTTACAAGTGACAATCCAGAAGCTACGTATGATACGTTAAGAAAATATGGACAGGATTTGGTTGACAAGGCAAAAGATGGTAAGTTAGACCCTGTTATTGGCAGGGATAATGAGATTCGGAATGTGGTGCGCATTCTTTCACGTAAAACAAAGAACAATCCCGTTCTTATAGGCGAGCCGGGCGTTGGCAAGACAGCCGTTGTGGAAGGGCTTGCACAGCGAATTGTGCGCGGTGATGTGCCAGAAGGGTTAAAGGATAAGAAAATATTTGCGTTGGATATGGGTGCGCTTGTTGCCGGCGCAAAGTATAGAGGTGAATTTGAGGAGCGATTAAAAGCTGTTCTTGATGAAGTGAAAAAAAGTGATGGACAGATTATTTTGTTTATTGATGAAATTCACACGATTGTGGGAGCTGGAAAGACTGAGGGTGCAATGGATGCAGGCAATATGCTAAAACCTATGCTTGCAAGAGGAGAGCTTCATTGTATAGGGGCTACAACACTTGATGAACATAGACAGTATATTGAAAAAGACCCTGCTTTAGAGCGAAGATTTCAGCCAGTTTTGGTCGATGAGCCAACGGTTGAAGATACCATATCAATTCTTAGAGGATTAAAGGATAGATATGAGGTCTTTCATGGTGTTAAGATTATGGACAGCGCTCTGGTGTCTGCTGCCTCATTGTCAGACCGATATATTAGTGAAAGATATCTTCCAGATAAGGCAATTGACCTTGTCGATGAAGCTTGTGCGATGATTAAGACAGAGCTTGATTCTATGCCAGCAGAATTAGACGAGATGCAGCGAAAGATTATGCAGATGGAGATTGAGGAGGCTGCCTTAAAAAAGGAAACCGATAATCTAAGCCATGAGCGTCTGGAAATATTGGAAAAAGAACTTTCCGAATTGAAGGAATCTTTTAAACAGCAAAAAGCAAAGTGGGATAATGAAAAGTCAAGCGTCGATTCAATTAGCAAGTTAAAAGAAGAATTGGAACAATTAAACAATGAGATTGCAAAAGCGAAAAGAGATTATAATTTAGAGAAGGCAGCAGAACTGCAATATGGAAAACTGCCAACATTGCAAAAAAAGCTGAATGAAGCAGAAAATACGATTAAAAATAAAAGTTTGGATTTAGTTCATGAGAGTGTGACAGAAGAAGAAATTGCTAAAATCATTTCAAGATGGACAGGAATACCTGTTGCAAAACTTAGTGAGACAGAGCGGCAAAAAACACTTCATCTTGAGGACGAACTTCACAAGCGAGTTGTCGGGCAAGAAGAAGGCGTGACAAAGGTTACAGAGGCTATTATAAGGTCAAAGGCAGGAATTAAAGACCCAACCAAGCCAATTGGTTCCTTTATGTTTTTAGGACCAACAGGTGTTGGAAAGACAGAGCTTGCCAAAGCGTTGGCACAAAGTCTTTTTGATGATGAGGGCAATATCGTAAGGCTTGATATGTCGGAATATATGGAAAAATACAGCGTATCAAGATTGATAGGAGCGCCTCCGGGATATGTTGGATATGATGAGGGCGGTCAGCTTACAGAAGCTGTCCGAAGAAAACCATATTCGGTTGTATTGTTTGATGAGGTAGAAAAAGCGCATCCAGATGTATTCAATGTGTTGCTGCAAGTCCTTGATGATGGAAGAATTACGGATTCACAAGGAAGAACGGTTGATTTTAAAAATACCATTATTATTATGACAAGTAATATTGGTTCATCTTACTTATTAGAGGGGATAGGGCAAGATGGAACGATTACTAGCGAAGCAGAAAATATGGTTATGAATGATTTAAAAGCACATTTTAGACCAGAATTTTTAAACAGACTTGATGAGGTCATTTTATTTAAACCGCTTACAAAGAATAATATTGGCAATATTATCACCCTTTTAGTAAATGATGTAAATAAGCGTTTAGCAAATAAAGAATTAGCCATAGAATTGACCGACAAGGCAAAAGAATATGTCGTTGAACATGGATTTGACCCAGCTTATGGCGCAAGACCATTAAAGAGATTTGTGCAAAAAACAGTTGAAACTCTTGCAGCTAAGCTGATTCTTTCAGGCGATATCAGCACAGGAACCATATTCATTGATGTGGCTGACAATCAATTAGTTGCAAAAGAAAAAGAATAAATGATTGATTTATATAAATTGATTGGTGTTGCTATTATATTGATAGTCAATAGCAGAGAGTTTATCAACAATATATTTTTCTTCTATCATAAAAGCCTTGCAAAATTCTGTGAGGCTTTTATAGTTGTCACGAAGCTGCATATTTGTAAAAGAAAGCAATATAATAGGATCTTTAGGTAATGGTGGCATAATAATTTTAACTCCTTTTAATAAAATGCAAAGTTTGAAATAAAATAAATAATTTATTATAAGTATGTATAGTCGTTATCATTTATAAGGATATATAAATGATTAACATTTTGGGATTTTTAATACTCCTTTTTCGGAAAAGTGTTTCTACTGCATACTTAACAGTTCTTTGAACTGGAAGCTGTCAACCTGCCTGAACCATATCTCGATGTATCTCTGCATAAGTACGGCATAAATCGGGAAACCATCCGTCTGTATAATCCACTAAAACACTATCTGCCTTGTCCCATATATTAGAATCTTTTCCTGACATAATAGAATTCCAGAATTCTTTATCGCCTTTTGGATAGATACCATTCGGCAAAGTATCAACTACTGCATTAAGAGCAGCGGCACATTGAGATGCTCCTACTTCTTCCAATGCCTGCACCGCTTCACAACCATAAATCGCAAAATCTTCAAAAAAATTAGGCAACGCATCTGCTTGTGTTGCATTCTCTAGCTCCAGTACCAAAAAAAGTACTTTTTGTGTGTGGTTCAAGTTAGATATATCAAAATTCCCATCCGCTCTATTTGTTACGAAAGACCACAACATTTGTTCTAATGTACGTGAAAAATTATCATTTTCATCCATAGCAAACAGAGCGCTCCAATCTCGATTTTTAATAATATTTGGCATCTGTGTTTCCTTTTTTGACATTGGCATTTAAAGCTTTCCTCTCATTTAATCCCTGATTTATATATTTGATTATAAAATATTTGCTATCCACTCGCAATGTATATTTATTTCCTCATTTTCAGTGGGGATACAATTCCAAAATGGGATTTTTAATATTAATTCATATGTTGCTATAAATAATATTATAAGTTTTGAAACAACAGTTTATATATTAAATTGTTGAAGTTTCAATATTTAAATGATATAAACAATAATTATAAATTTTTACAAATGATGAATATACATTCTGGACATCGTTTGTTCTCCATCGCATTGAACCATACAAAAAAATTGCCAGTCATATCACTCATAAAATGATGTGTGGTCGGTGACAAGATATAGTGTGTTAATGCCTTTCTTTTTCATATCATCACAGACAAAATTTAACATGTTTCCCGCAATGCCTTGACCACGATAGGATTCTTTAACATATACAGCACAAATGTTGGGTGTTAAATCTTTTCTATTGTGAAAATCATTTTCAATAACCCCTAATCCTGCAATAATATGATTGTTTTGTAATACAATGTATCATTGTGGAATGATATTATATTGTTTTAGACATTCCTGTATACTTTCTTTGTAAGCTTTCAATGGAATGTTCCATTTTAAATGAAACCAATTTGATGCCATGTCGATTAATTGTGGATTGTCTGTTATTTTTTTGATTTCAAAAGCAGCCATATTTTTTTATCCTTGTTTCATTTTGAAAAGCATTTAACCTTATCAGGAAAATTTTTAGTAAAGCGAATTGCGAATATCTACTTTACTAATGAACAATAATGCCATAAATGAAAACAATTGTAAAGTGAAAATGAATGTAATATAATAAGAATAATCAACATAAATTTTGATTTATAATTTATTTTATAACACTTTTTTAAAGATTGCATATTTTGTTAAATTGTTTTTTGGAGAAAATCAACCTAGAGATTTATTTTGAAAATAAATGAATTTGCAAGATTAATAAGATGTAGCTAACATTGAATTGTTTATACAGAAATGAGGGAAAATATATGTCAGTTCAAGATTATATGAGTGCATTGAAACTTGGGAAAAAAGAGTATAGCGCATGTGTCAACAGAGGCTCTTATCGGTATTTGCCAGTTCTTGAAAATCTTGTTCCAGAAGATGGTATTGACTGTGAAGTCAATTTAGGAATTGATCAGATACCATTGAGGCTGGTAGTGGGAACTTGTAATGCCGCCCGTACTAACGCATTTGCTGCTAATTTTATGCCATTGTTGGAATATGGTACAGAATTTTCTGCAAAATGGGCAAGCTTGAGTGATAGTCAGCTAAATGATGGAATTATAAATCCAATAAAAGTTTATGAATATATGAATAAATTTTATGTTTTGGAGGGAAATAAACGAGTAAGCGTATTAAAATATTTTAAGGCTGTTACAGTAAATGCTGAAGTTATCCGAATGATTCCTAAAAAAAGCGATAGAGAAGAAATTAAGATATATTATGAATTTATGGATTTTTATAAATGTACGCACTTAAATGATATTTATTTTAGCAAAGTTGGCAATTTTCCAACTCTTATGAAATTAGTAGGAATTGAGCCAGACACAGAGATGGACGAAGATTCCAGAAGGGATTTAGCGTCGTGCTACCTACTTTTTAGTAATGCGTACTATGCAAGAGGCGGCGGTCGTTTTGATTTTCCAGTGGGTGATGCTTTTTTAAGATTTATTCATATTTTTGGATATGAGACGGCAAAATGTATGTCTTCAATAGAAATGGCGGATAATGTACGTAAGTCTTGGGCAGAATTTGAATTGTTATCGGATGATGAAGAAATTGATTTAATGATGAATCCTAAGGACGAACACAAAAAAAATATACTGAGCTATTTGCTGCCTTGGCCGACAGGAAACAATAAAAAACTTCGAGTGGGATTTATATATGAAAATACGCCGCAAGATTCAGAGTGGTGTTATGCACATGAGTTGGGCAGGCAATATATTGAGGAAACATTTGGAGAACAGATTGAGACATTAAATATTGATAATGTAGTGCCTGAAAAAGATGATGAAGATGCTATTAACACGATGATAGACAGTGGAATGGATTTGATTTTTGTCACATCGCCTTCTATGATAATGGCTAGTGTAAAGATGGCAATTGCACATCCAGAAATAAAGATATTGAATTGTTCTCTAAATATGTCCCACAAATATATTCGGACATATTATGCAAGAATGTATGAGGCAAAGTTTCTTACAGGAGTGATGGCGGGAGCCTTGTCTAATCAGGATAAAATTGGTTATGTGGCACAGTATCCAGTATATGGTTCTATTGCCAATATCAACGCATTTGCGCTGGGTGCGAAGTTTGTCAATCCAAGAGCAAAAATTTACCTGCAGTGGTCTTCGCAAAAAAATGTTAATGTAGAAGAGGCGTTTAAAAAGAAGAATATTCGATACATTTCAGACCAAGATATGATTACACCACAATGTTCGGCAAGAAAATTTGGACTTTATAATAATGAGGGTGTTGGAAACAGACAGCATATTGCAATGCCTGTATGGCACTGGGGCGTTTTTTATGAAAAATTAATTCAAAGTATTATAAGTGGTTCATGGAAACAAGATGAAAGTTCCGATTCAACAAAAGCATTAAATTATTGGTGGGGAATGTCGGCAGGTGTCATTGACCTGATATGTTCGGATAAAATTCCAGTGGAGACGCAACGAATAGTGGCACTTTTTAAAAATATGATAGTAGAAGGCAAGTTTAAGCCTTTTGCAGATGAATTATATGACCAAAATAGAAAACTTCGTAACAAAAGGGGATGCGCATTAAGTCCAGATGATATTATAACAATGGATTGGCTGTTAGATAATGTAGTCGGAGTGATACCAGAACTTGATGATTTGGAAGAAAGTGCCAGAGCAATTGTGATGAATCAAGGGGTTATGCAGGAGTAAAGTATAATGAAAATACTTGTTTTAGCAGATATTGAATCAAAATATTTGTGGGATTATTTTGAAAAAGAAAAATTAGAAGGAATTGATTTGATAGTGTCTTGTGGTGATTTAAAGCCACAATATCTTTCATTTCTAGCTTCTTTTACAAAAGCCCCCATTTTGTATGTTTGCGGAAACCATGATGATTGTTATGAAAGTACACCGCCAGAAGGTTGCATTTGTATTGAAGATAAAATTTATAAATTTAATGGACTGCGAATTATGGGGTTAGGAGGTTCGATTCGCTATAATAAGGGAAAGAATCAATTTACACAGGAACAAATGAAAAATCGCTTGAGAAGAATGTGGTTTAAAATTAAATGGAATAAAGGAATTGATATTCTTGTCACACATGCTCCAGCAAGAGGGTTAAATGATGGAGATGACTATGTGCATAAAGGGTTTGAAGCATTTATAGAGATTCTTGATACGTATAAGCCCAAATACTTTTTTCATGGACATGTTCATAAAAATTATAGTTATCGGTTTGTAAGGGAAAGTAAATATAAAGATACGATTGTGGTCAACGCTTATGAGCGATATGTGGTTGAAGTTCCGCTGTAGTAATTAAAAACGCCAATTGATATGAAGTAAAATTCATTTTGTTGGCGTTTTGATTATTATATTTAATTTTTTTTACTACAATGAATTATATAATTTTATTGTAAGCCATTAAGCCATTTAGAAAATTGTTCTAAAATATTATTATATAATTCATCATCGGAAGCATTGTTTAAGTCTTCCATTTTTGAAAAACCTGTATTATCTCTTTTTCTGCCAGTCATATCGTCTAACTGAATGAGATACTTAAATTTTTCATGTCCAATGCCAATAAATTGAATAAAAACATTCATTTCTGAGGATTTGCGGATGATGTTATCAGAGTCTGATTGATCTGAATTTTCCCCATCTGTAATAAATAAGATAAATGTAGGAATATCATTTTCAACAATTGGTTCGTCTGTGACAGAATGTCCTCCAAATCCGAGAAAACCGCCAACCTTGTAAGAATTGCCCTGAATAATAGCTTTGAGTACAGGTGCATAGTTTGTGCCGCCCATTGAATATCCAGATGTCTTAACAACATTTTGAATATAATTTTCATAATTTGAAAGGTTAAGGTCGCTTATTTTTTTATAATCAGATTGAAATAAAAATACGTCAATTGAGCCATTATCATCAAATGTCAGCCCTAATGGAACTAACTTGTTGATTGTATTTTGAATAGTGCCATTATCATAAAGTAAGCTCATTGAACCACTGTAATCAAGAACAACAACAACTTTTGCTCTTGTTGAACCAAGGTCTACCCCATTTTTTTTGCTCAGATTAACAACACATTTTGAAAGACTTATTACATGTTTTTCAAGATTTGCTTTATCTTTAGATAAGCTGATTTTATTCATCATTTGCTGAGCTAATTCT
This sequence comes from uncultured Lachnospira sp., assembly GCA_910585095.1. GTDB lineage: Bacteria > Bacillota > Clostridia > Lachnospirales > Lachnospiraceae > Lachnospira. Next base: position 12,521 of record CAJUBU010000022.1, on the reverse strand, counting down.
TCATCATTTTTTTTAATTTGTACCATAAATTCTCCATTCTAAAGCGTATATAAAAAGTGGTTATTGTTGTTGCAATACTTTGTTTGTGACGCTTCTGCACAAATAGGTGACAAGCTTGTTTATTTATGAAAAATATTTTAATCATTTTAATCCATTCCTACATGAATTCCACCTTTACGTTCTGAAGGTTGAATCATTACAGTAACGCCAGCGTTTCCATTCCATTCAAATTGGTAGGATTCGCCAGATGCTTGACCAATAAAAGTTTTCCAAGACACATCCGCTTTTACTTGTGGGTCACAGTGACCATTTCCTACCCAACAGATAACTGCATCAGGGTCTGCTGCAATAGTGTCTCTGGAATATACATTACTGAGGACTATTGGATTTCCATCGGATAGTACTGTGACATAGGCGTTTTGTCCTCTTCCAGTTAAAGTAGAAGTTGCCAAGCCCTTTTGAGAAAGAAGACCAACACCAATAAATCGTACACTGTAATCACAATCTTGAGTAAATGCTAAGATATTTTCTGATTCTACAGAAATGGTTTCACCTTGTTCTAAATGATATGTGACAAGATGCTGCCCATAATTCCCATAATATGTAACAGAATCTCCATTTAAATGTACTTTCATAAGGGGGAGATTTTCACCCGTTACACGCCTAGCTAATGAACCTAATAAAGCTTTGCCGATATTATTTTGTGGTCCTAAAAGCACCTTTTCAAATTTATAATTTTTCCCTCCAGAATTTTCACCAGCAATAAAGGCTCCAGTTTTTGTAAAAAGAACATCATTTCCTGTACATGTAACTTTTAGTGTTAATTCATTAATTATTTCAAATTGTAACATTTATTTCTCCTTTTATACTACCTGCACTCCATATAATTCACAAAGACCAGCCAAGTCACGCGCTACACCATTGCCAATTGCATTAAATTTCCATTTTCCATTGTAAAGATATAATTCGCCAATCATCATTGAAGTAACATTAGAATAATATTCTGTCATTTTGAAACTGACAAGTTCGGTATTGTTTGAACAATTTATTATTCTAATATAGGCATCTTTAATCATACTAAAATTTAGTTTTTTTTGTAAAGCTTCATTAATTGTAAGAACAAATACTATTTTTGTCACAGATTTATTAAGTTTAGCCATATCAATAGATATAACTTCTCTGTCTTGAACAGAACTTTCACTAAAGATTGTACTGTTATCTGGACTTTGAGTTTGCCCATAAAATACAAACCAACTGTCCCCTAGTACTTTACCAGAAGCATTCAGCATAAAAGCTGAAACATCAACATCACAGTTATTATTTAATACATTCCAACCCATACATACCTTTAGTTTACTAGATGTATTAATAGCCAGAGAAACTTTTTGACCTTTTTGAACTTCATGAATTAATGATGGAATAGATCTGTTTGGCACTATAGGGTTGGATGGAATAGGTTGAGTTTTGTTTTGTGCTGTTGAGTTTATTGGACGAACGGTAGTGCTAGATGAATGTTGTTTAACACTGTTTTGATTGTTGACTTTTGCAGAAGAAACCTTATTAATATTTGTTATGTTACTTAATGAATTGGCTTCTTGTACTTTGATTTGATTTATTGATGCAACAGTATGTTTGTTAAACGGAGCTGTTGATTTCATAGGAATATGAATCATTTTTACCCTCATTTCTGTGGTCGTTTTTGAACAAAGAATAAAAAGTTCTTACAAGTTTGTGCAAACAATGGGCAGATAAAAATTTTGTTATTTTTTCTTTTTTATCAAGTTTATTGTCCATTATTATTTTACAATTTTACTTGAAATAATAGGGGATGTCAATTAATTTGAAAAAACTGTGAAATAAACAACCAACATGTCACTTGACTTTTAATTATATTAGATGTATACTCATGTCTTTCCAAAATAGATTAGGAAATTTATACGAATTATACAAATTTAAGAGAGTTTTTTAGAGCAGGCAGCAATATAGTCTTTTAAAAAGTTAAAATTTAAGCAAATATTTGCAATTTAATTTCTTGCTTGCCTGATGAGGTTCAATTATTTTTTGAATAGATGGCTGATGACTTAAAAATATGGAAAAGTTTATAAAAGAAATTTGAGGTAATATAAAAATAATATATAAGTTTATCTTAAAAAATTTTTAAAAAATAGTTGCAATATAAAGTATAGTGTGATACTATCACTAAAAATAAAAAAGACAAATGTCCGTCGTAGAAAGACATTTATAGAAAGACAAATGTTTATTTAGAGGAGAAAAGGTATGAGTGAGAAGTTAAAAGTTGGTATACTTGGTGGTACAGGTATGGTGGGACAGCGTTTTATTACGCTGCTTGAAAATCATCCTTGGTTTGAGGTTGTTTTAGTTGCAGCAAGTTCTAATTCAGCAGGCAAGCTTTATGAGCAGGCGGTAGAAGGTCGTTGGAAGATGGCGACGCCAATGCCTGAATTTGTTAAGAAAATGACTGTTTATGATATGGATAAAGATTTTGATAAGATAGTAGCAGAAGTAGATTTTGTATTTTGTGCAGTCAATATGCCTAAAGATGAAATCAAAGCGTTGGAAGAACGTTATGCAAAAGCAGAGCTTCCAGTTGTTTCTAACAATAGCGCACATCGTTGGACACCAGATGTTCCAATGATTTTGCCAGAAGTCAATGCCGAGCATTTGGATGTCATCCAGTATCAAAAGAAAAGACTTGGCACAACGAGAGGTTTTATATGTGTAAAACCAAACTGTTCTATTCAGAGTTACGCTCCAGCTCTTACAGCGTTAAGGGAGTTTGAGCCAAAGTTAGTTGTTGCAACGACATATCAAGCTATTTCAGGTGCAGGAAAGACTTTTGAACAGTGGCCAGAAATGGTTGGAAACATTATTCCATATATTGGTGGGGAAGAAGAAAAAAGTGAAAAAGAGCCTCTTAGAATTTGGGGTAAAGTTGAGAATGGAAAGATTATTCCAGCCACAGAGCCAATTATTACATGTCAATGTATCCGTGTTCCTGTTCTTGATGGGCATACAGCAGCCGTTTTTGTTAATTTTGGCAAAAAGCCAACAGAAGAACAAATTATTGAGAAGTTAAGGAATTTTAGAGGAGAACCACAAGAATTAAATTTGCCTAGCGCACCAAAACAGTTTATACAATATTGTGAGGAAGATAATCGTCCACAGGTTACATTGGATGTAAATTATGAGAATGGTATGGGTGTTTCAATTGGTCGTGTAAGGAAAGATTCGGTTTTTGATTACAAATTTATTGGTCTTTCACATAATACACTCAGAGGTGCAGCAGGAGGTGCGCTTTTATGTGCAGAGCTTCTTAAGGCTAAGGGATTTATTACAAAAAAGTGAATTTAAAGGGAGCAATTTAACCTTATCAAGTAGCATAGCGGATTGCGAATATCCGCTTGACTAATAAAAAATAGTTTTACAATAAAAATGCAAGTCGGATTTCTTATTCTTAGAATCAGGCTTGCATTTGCTGTATATTTATTATAAAATAAACTAATTGTTAAAAAATTTAATTGAAAATGTTTTTATATAAAAATAGTGCAAAATAAATTGTTGTGAAAGCAATATAGAATGGAGAATCGTATGAAAACCAACCACTTTTATGCTATGCTGTCTCGTATGAAATATATTAATCGATGGGGACTTATGCGCAATACAAGAGAAGAAAATATCAGTGAGCATAGTCTTGAAGTCGCTTTTATTGCTCATGCTTTTGGCATTATTAATAATGAAATATATGGAGGGGACATATGTCCAGAGCGGTTGGCAATTCTTGGCATGTACCATGATGTGACAGAGATTATAACAGGTGATATGCCAACACCTGTTAAATATTATAGCCCAGTTATCAGAAAAGCTTATGCAGAAGTGGAATGTGTTGCAAAAGATGAACTTCTTACAGGGCTGCCTCAAATGATGCAAAGGTATTATGACAATATTCTTTTAGAAACCAAAGAGGAAGAATATTTGTGGAAATATGTCAAAGCCGCCGATAAAATGTCCGCATTGATAAAATGTATTGAAGAGGAACAGATGGGAAATAGGGATTTTTTAGATGCAAAAGATACCATTGAAAAAACATTAAAAGAGATGAATTTGCCTGAAGTAAATTATTTTATCAGTGAATTTTTACCAGCATATCAATTGACATTAGATGAATCTGGTAAATGATTTGATTGATGTAGCTGGAGGGTTTGAGTAAGTAGCGCAGTGGATTGCGAATATTTATTTTGATTTTATATGCTTTTTGTATAACATTTATTTTGAGACATGTTTTAGTAAAATAAATACATATCTGCATATTATAAAGATATTTTTAGTTTTGCCAGAAAGGAACTGCATTAGGAGTATGAAAAAGTCCGTATTTATAGCTGAAAAACCAAGTGTTGCACAAGAGTTTGCCAAAGCGCTGCATGTTCATTTTACAAAAAAGGATGGCTATCTTGAAGCAGAGAACACCATTGTAACATGGTGTGTGGGACATCTTGTCACAATGAGCTATCCAGAAAAATATGATGAAAAATATAAAAGATGGAGTTTTGATATGCTTCCGTTTTTGCCGCAGGATTTTTTATATGAAGTCATACCATCTGTAAAAAAACAGTTTGATACAGTAAAAAAAATCTTGACGGACAAAGAGGTTGAAACGATATATGTATGTACGGACTCTGGTCGTGAAGGAGAGTATATATACAGACTTGTAAAACAGATGGCAGGCGTTGAGGGAAAAGTTGAAAAACGTGTTTGGATTGATTCACAGACAGAAGAAGAAATTACAAAGGGTATTGAAAATGCAAAATTGTTGTCGGAGTATGATAATTTAAGTGAAGCGGCATATTTAAGGGCAAAAGAGGACTATTTGATGGGTATTAATTTTTCCAGAGCATTGACTTTAAAATATGGAAGAAATATATCCAATTATTTAAAGACGGATAGAACGGTTATTTCTGTGGGAAGAGTGATGACATGTGTACTGGGAATGGTTGTTAAAAGAGAGCGGGAAATAAGAGCGTTTGTAAAGACACCATTTTTTAAAGTAATAACCAATGTTCGCCTTACTTTAGAAGAAGGTGAAGAAGAAAAAGAATCCTCTCAATTTGAGGCTGAATGGAAAGTTTCGCCTAAAAGCAGATATTATAAGACGCCATTTTTGTATAAAGATAATGGTTTTAAAGAAAAGCAAAAAGCACAAGAATTGGTTGACTTGATGTCACAGACTTTGCCAGAAAAAGGGATTATTGAGTCGATAGAACGAAAAAAAGAAACAAAAAATCCGCCTTTATTATACAACCTTGCAGAGCTGCAAAATGATTGTTCCAAGTTGTTTAAAATTAGCCCTGATGAGACATTGACAATTGTTCAAGAATTGTATGAAAAAAAGTTAGTGACATATCCAAGAACGGATGCGCGAGTTGTGTCAAGTGCAGTGTGTAAAGAAATTTATAAAAATATCAGCGGTTTGAAAAATTATGCACCAACAAACACTTTTGTTACAGAGATTTTGGAACAAAAAAAGTATACATCGCTTGAAAAGACTAGATATTGTGATGACAAGAAGATAACCGACCATTATGCTATTATTCCAACAGGTCAGGGGATTAATGCTTTAAATAGTGTCTCTTCAACTTCAGCAAAGGTATATGAGATTATTGTAAGGCGATTTCTTAGCATATTTTATCCGGCGGCTATATATAATAAAGTTGCTGTTACGATTGTTTGTAAAGATGAAATGTTTGCTGCTTCTTTTAAAGTGCTTGTCGATGAAGGATATCTTAAAGTTGCACAAAATTCATTTGCAAAACAGCAAGAAGATAATAAAATAAATACAGTAGTGAATGTTTCTTTGATGGAGCAGTTAAAAAAGTGTAAAAAAAATGATGTGGTTCATCTGATGGACTTTTACATTAAAGAAGGGGAGACCTCACCGCCAAAAAGATATAATTCAGGTTCAATTATACTGGCTATGGAAAATGCAGGACAGCTTATAGAAGATGAGGAACTGCGCGCTCAGATAAAAGGAAGTGGCATAGGAACAAGTGCTACAAGGGCAGATATCTTAAAAAAGCTCAATCGAATTGAATATATGTGTACAAATAAAAAAACACAGATAATAACACCAACCAAGCTGGGAGAAATTGTGTATGACGTTGTTGCAAAATCGATTCATCATTTGTTGAATCCAGAATTAACGGCAAGTTGGGAAAAGGGATTGACTTATGTGGCACAAGGTACGATTACATCCAAAGAATACCTTGATAAACTGGAAGGTTTTGTTGAACGAAGAACCATTCAAGTGATGAATTTAAATAATCAAACAGAGCTGATTAGTTTGTTTGATGAATCTTCTAAAAATTATAAATAATGAAAGATTTCTATAAAAAATAAATTGTTTTATAAGTTAAATAAAGTTTGTACCTGTGTATAAAATAACAAGTTGTTTATTAAATTTGCAGGTTCATGGAAAGGTAAGGTTATTTTTATGTGTGGAATAGTTGGATACATTGGGGACAGAGATTGTACAAATGTATTGATTGATGCGCTAGAAAAACTAGAATATAGAGGATATGATTCAGCAGGTATTGCTGTTATGGAAAATGGTATTATCAATGTTGCCAAATGTAAAGGAAGGCTTACAAATTTAGTCAAGAAAATGGAAAATGAGGGGCGTCCTTCTGGCAATATGGGAATAGGACATACAAGATGGGCTACACATGGAGAACCTTCAGACATTAATTCACATCCGCATGGAAATAGACGAGTGACGGTTGTACACAATGGAATTATTGAAAACTATAGGCAGATAAAGGAATTTCTTATAAATGAAGGGTATCATTTTATTAGTGAGACCGATACAGAAACCGTTGCTAAATTGTTGGATTACCACTATTCTGGAAATCCAGTTGACACGATTATTAAAGTGTTGTCTGAAATAAAAGGCTCTTATGCGCTGGGAGTGATTTTTAGAGATTTTCCAAATACCATTTATGCAGTGCGAAAAGATAGTCCTTTGATTGTTGGAAAAGGAGAACATGAAAATTTTATTGCTTCTGATGTTCCTGCTATTATGAAATATACAAGAGATTACTATTTGCTTGAACAAAATGAAATTGCGGTTATTAAAAAAGAAAATGTAACCTTTTACAACACTCATAAAGAAAAAATTTCTAAAGAAATCCACGTTGCTGATTGGGATGTGGATGCGGCTGAAAAAGGTGGTTATGAGCATTTTATGCTCAAAGAAATTCATGAACAGCCTACTGCTATAAAGACTACCATTATGCCTAGAATCCAAAATTCTATGCCTGATTTTTCAGCAGAAGGTTTTGATAGCAAACGATTAAGTTCATACAAAAAAATATTTATTGTTGCCTGTGGAACAGCAATGCATGCTGGATTGGTTGGAAAGTATGTGATTGAAAAATTGGCTAGAGTTCCTGTAATTGTTGATATTGCGTCGGAGTTTCGATATAGGGAGCCGCTTATTGGCGAGGGTGACTTGATGATTGTTATATCGCAGTCAGGTGAAACAGCAGACACAAAAGCGGCGTTGGAGTTAGCTAAGAAAAATAATGCAGACACAATGGCAATTGTCAATGTAAAAGGGTCATCTATTGCAAGAGATGCCAATATGGTGATATATACACATGCAGGTCCAGAGATATCCGTTGCTTCAACAAAGGCTTATATGGTGCAAATTTCGGTTATGTATTTAATTGCATTTGAGCTTGCATTAGGAAATGATACAATAACAAAAGAACAATGTGTGGCATATACAAAAGAATTGGAGGAAATTCCAGATATTATAGAACAATCCATTGCTTTAGAAAATAAATGTCAATTTGTCGCTTCTAAGCTGCTAAATGCAGAAAGTTTATTATATATAGGAAGAGGGCTGGATTATGCTTTAAGTATGGAGGGGTCTTTAAAGTTAAAGGAGATATCCTATATTCACTCAGAATCCTATGCGGCAGGCGAGTTAAAACATGGTACGATTTCATTGATTACAGAGGGAATGCCTGTGATTGCTGTTGTTACACAAGATGATTTGGAAGAAAAGACAATCAGTAACATTAAGGAAGTGAAATCCAGAGGGGCAATGGTTATTTTAGTGTGTGGAAAAGACGTTCAAGTCGAAGATGAAGTTGCCGATTATGTTATTCGGCTGCCAAAAGCCGATAAGCTGCTTATGCCAATGGTGGCAGCAGTTCCTTTGCAGCTTATCGCTTACTATGCGGCAGTGCTTAAAGGAAATGATGTTGATAAGCCAAGAAATTTGGCAAAGTCGGTTACGGTGGAGTGATTGTAAATTATACAAGTTTTTATTGTGTCATAACTTAAATTATGAATTGTTCTTAAAAATTAGTCTTAGTATGGAGGTTGAATATGAACGAGGATATAACCATTCATTCGCTGTATAATCTGAATGAAACAATTGCAGCAGAAATTTTTGAAGGATGTATATTTCCATGGGAAGTACTTCCGAAAATAGGTGATTTTATTGTTGCATTAGGAAATACACTTTCTGAAGATGAGTATGAAAAAAAGGGCGACTGCATTTGGATTGCCAAAAGTGCAGAAGTTTTTGAGTCTGCATATATCAATGGACCTTGTATTATAGGAAAAGAAGCACAAGTGCGGCATTGTGCATTTATACGAGGAAATGCCATTGTGGGCGAAGGGGCTGTTGTAGGAAATTCGACGGAGCTTAAAAATGTTATTTTATTTAATAAAGTTCAAGTTCCTCATTATAATTATGTCGGCGACTCGATACTTGGCTATAAGGCGCATATGGGAGCAGGTTCGATTACATCCAATGTTAAATCCGATAAAGAGCCAATTGTGATTAAAGGAGCAGATGCACCCATAGAGACAGGACTAAAAAAAATAGGCGCATTTTTGGGCGATGAGGTAGAAATTGGATGCGGCAGTGTGCTAAATCCTGGAACGATTATAGGAAAACAATCAAATATATATCCACTGTCAAGTGTAAGAGGATTTGTTCAAGCGGGAAGTATTTATAAAAAGCAGGGAGAGATTGTCAAAAAACTTGACTAATGGCAATCTTTGTGAGAAAATTAGCAAAGTACAATCAAGTATTATGGTTTCCAAAAAACAAAGGCATCATGCTTGATTTATACATAATTCTCTACAATACGAAAGGAGTAAAAAAATGATTTATACACGAGAAGTAGAAAACATGTGTCCAGTGGCACAGGGCGTTTGTCATGGCGCAGCTCCAGTTCCTACGGAAGGAAAATGGGTGCAGAATAAGGAAGTGAAGGATATTTCTGGTTTTACGCATGGTATTGGCTGGTGCGCACCACAGCAGGGCGCATGTAAGCTTACACTGAATGTAAAAGAAGGAATTATTCAAGAAGCTTTGGTTGAGACAATTGGATGTTCGGGTATGACTCATTCAGCAGCGATGGCAGCAGAGATTTTGCCAGGACTTACTGTTATGGAGGCGCTTAATACTGACTTGGTATGTGATGCAATTAATACGGCTATGAGAGAGCTTTTCTTACAAATCGTTTATGGTAGAACGCAGAGTGCATTTTCTGAGGGTGGTCTTGCAGTTGGTGCAGGTCTTGAAGATTTAGGTAAAGGGCTTCGTTCTCAGGTTGGTACAATGTATGGTACACTTGAAAAGGGACCTCGTTATCTTGAAATGGCAGAAGGCTATGTAACAGGTATTGCATTAGATAAAGATAATCAAATTATTGGTTATAAGTTCGTGAACCTTGGAAAGATGACGGATTTCATCAAGAAGGGTGATGACCCAACAACAGCATATGAGAAGGCAGCCGGTCAATATGGTCGTGTTGATGATGCTGTTAAGATTATTGACCCTAGAACAGATGAAGAAGTTAAGTAAGGAGGAGAACGAAGATGGCATTATTTGAATCATATGAAAGAAGAATTAATCAGATTAACGCTGTTCTTGACAGCTATGGTATCTCTTCACTTGAAGAAGCAGAAAAGATTACCAAAGATGCAGGATTAGATGTTTACAATATGGTAAAGGGCATTCAGCCAATATGTTTTGAAAACGCATGTTGGGCATATACAGTAGGTGCTGCCATTGCTATTAAAAAAGGTGCAAGAAAAGCCTCTGAAGCTGCTGCTGCTATTGGAGAAGGTTTACAGGCTTTCTGTATTCCAGGTTCTGTTGCTGACCAAAGAAAGGTTGGTCTTGGACATGGAAATTTGGGCAAGATGCTTCTTGAGGAAGATACAGAATGTTTCGCATTTCTTGCTGGACATGAATCTTTTGCAGCAGCAGAGGGTGCTATTGGTATTGCAGAGAAGGCAAACAAAGTTCGTCAAAAACCACTTCGTGTTATCTTAAATGGTCTTGGCAAAGATGCAGCGAAGGTTATTTCAAGAATTAATGGTTTTACATTTGTAGAGACACAGATGGATTATGCAACAGGCAAAGTAAATGAAGTTGAAAGAATTGCATACTCAGATGGCTTGCGCTCAAAAGTTAACTGCTATGGCGCTAATGATGTTACAGAAGGTGTAGCAATTATGTGGAAAGAAAATGTTGATATTTCAATCACAGGAAATTCTACAAACCCTACAAGATTCCAGCATCCAGTTGCAGGTACATATAAGAAAGAAAGACTTGAAGCAGGCAAGAAGTATTTTTCAGTTGCTTCAGGCGGTGGTACAGGACGTACACTTCACCCAGATAATATGGCTGCTGGTCCTGCTTCTTATGGTATGACTGATACAATGGGACGTATGCACTCTGATGCACAGTTTGCAGGTTCTTCATCTGTTCCAGCGCATGTAGAGATGATGGGGCTTATCGGTATGGGTAACAACCCAATGGTAGGCGCCACAGTCGCAGTTGCTGTAAGTGTTGAGGAAGCCGCTAACGCTGGTAAGTTCTAATATTTAAGCTGAAAAAGCCTTATTTTTGGGGATTTCTCAAGCCGTAATCCGGTTTGGGAAGTCCTCAAATTTTGTTTATAAGACACTTACAAGACTCATACAAGACACACTCTACAAGACACACAAGACACAGTATTACTTGGTGGTGGGTTGAGCGTTTATTTTAGGTATCAATATGCTTTTATTAATCTTTTCATTTTGAGTTTTGTTTTATCTATGAATTGCCAACTAATCTCAGCTATATAGAATGTAAGTTTTTATTTTAGTTGAAAGGAGATTTTGTTTATGAGAAGAGCAAATAGTTCAGGTTCAATTTATAAGATGAAAGGCAGTAAGAGAAGAAAACCTTGGCGGGTGAGAGTAACTGCAGGGTGGGAGATTGATTTAGAAAAAGGCAAGAGCAAACAAATTGTTAAGACAATAGGGTATTATGCAACACGAGCAGAAGCAGAGGCGGCTTTAGTGGCATATAATGAATGTCCATATGATTTGAATACAAAAGATATTACGTTTAAAGAGTTATATGAAAAGTGGTCAGAGGAGTATTTTAAGAAGTTAAATGGGGTATCCTCTCAGAGAACTATTATTTCGGCATATCACTATTGTAGTAGCCTATATAATGTGAAAATGCGTGACATTAGGGTTTATCATCTGCAAGAGTGTATGGAGAATGGATTTGTTATTCCAGATAGAGGGAAAGAAAAAGGAAAGAGAAGATATGCAAGTGCAGCAACTAAGGCACGAATAAAGTCTATGTTTAATTTGATGTTTGATTATGCGTATGCAAGAGATATTGTAGACAGAAATTATGCAAGGGCTTTTGAGATAGACAAAGATATCAGAATACAGCAAAAAAGAGAACAGAGAAAAAATATCCCATTTTCTCAAGAGGAGATTGAGATTTTATGGGAAAATGTCAGTAAAGTGAAGTTTACAGATATGGTTTTGATAGGCATTTATTCTGGGTGGAGACCACAGGAGCTGGCGATATTGCAAGTAAAAGATATTGATTTGGAAAGTGATACAATGTTTGGCGGTTTGAAGACAGATGCAGGCAGAAATAGGTGTGTGCCGATTCATCCGATTATAAAGGATTTAGTTGTAAATCGTTTTCATGAGGCTAAAGAATTGGGGAGTGAATATTTGTTTAATGATGTGGAAGGACAGCAGGGGACATATATGACCTATGATAAATATAGAGGTAGGTTTGATAAGGTAGTGAGTAGATTGAGTATGGAGCATCATCCTCATGAAACTAGGCATACTTTTATTACTAAGGCAAAGAGAGCAGGGATGGATGAATATATTTTGAAAAGAATTGTAGGTCATTCTATTCCAGATATTACAGAGAATGTATATACACATAGAGATTTTGAAGAGTTTAGAGAAGAAATGAATAAGATTAAGGAATAAGTAAGAGATTTGTTTAAGGTTATATTTGATATTATCTTGCTGTCAATAAGATTATATTTTAATTAAGATATTGTATACAGTATATCAATAAATATATTTAAAATAGGACTTTACATCTTTTGATTTAAGAGTTATAGTACCAGACATTATTTATAGGAAAGGAAGGTATATAACACAATGTC
>CAJUBU010000021.1 GCA_910585095.1 uncultured Lachnospira sp. | reverse complement strand
AAATTGCAGAGGGGAAAATTGTTGGACATACAGAGAATTTATAAATATATATATAGGCAATATAGACTGGAATGATAGATTAATTGATAAGGGGAAGGAATCAGTTTTTAGAGTCCTTCTCCTTATTTTACATTTTATTTAAATTTGTATTAGAGCGTTCTTGCAGACTTAATGGAAATAATTATATTACATTTACAGCACCATGTGATGGAACAATTGAGATGTGTTATAAGCCAGGTGGAAGTTTGGGTCAAAGTACATATTTAATAGTAAATGGAGAACAAGTTGGAGAAACGATTGAGTTAGAAGAAGGAAATGATACTTTTAAATATTTGGTGGTAGACCAAACATGGAAATATGAAATGTCTGTTTCAAAAGGAAAGTCTTATCAAATTGCTGCTAGTAATGATGTAGCTTTATCACAATTAATGCAAGACCTTATATAGTTGTCGATAGAACTACATATTATGGCACTCAGATAGAAAGTACATGGAATGACGTTCAGGCAGCAGTAAATGCACTTCAGTAAGATATAGTATAAATGTATTAGATATAAGAAAGGAATGAATAAAATGATAAAAACAGAATATGAAGCATCAGAATTGAAAATTGTGAAATTTGAAATACAAGATTGTATAACAGCCAGTGGTGATGATGCGTTGAATATAGATGAGTTGCCAGATTGTAACGAATAATCCATGAAATTTTTTCAGAAAATTTTTCTTTTTAAAGATTTTGAAAAGTTCTTGCATTTATTGCCACATTTTGATACAATATCCAAAGTTGTGACAAAATGTCCAATGAATAAGGAGGTGTAATCATGGCAAAATGTGCAATTTGTGGAAAAGGCGCTCACTTTGGTATCGCTGTGAGCCATTCTCATAGAAGAACAAATAAGAAGTGGAGTTCTAACGTAAAGTCTATTAGAGTTAAAACAAACGGTGGAGCAAAGAAAATGTATGTATGTACATCTTGTATGCGTTCTGGACTTGTAGAACGTGCATAAAACAGACTGGAGAGTAAAGAATTTTTTATGAAGAGGCAGATTGTCATTGACAGTCTGCCTTGATTTTTTGTAAAATTTGGAGTATAATATAATAATGTAATGTTTCGCGATGATGCGTGAAATGCAAAATCCTTGCAACAGTTGCCAAAATGTAAAAAAAGGATAATAAGTATTGACTAAAAAGGTTGATTAAAGTATTTGATTTTTAAAAATACATTTATTTGGTTTCTTGTTTGTAAGAATAAATGGAGGGTCTTTTTAATGAAGGGATATTTAAGCAGCGAATTAGGCACAATATCTATTGATTCCGAAGTGATTGCCCGATATGCTGGCACGGCCGCAATAGAATGTTTTGGCATTGTGGGTATGGCGGCTGTAAGTATGAAGGATGGGTTAGTAAAGATTTTGAAAGGCGATAGTCTTACAAGAGGTGTACGTGTAGATATAGATGACAACAACAGGATATCAATTGATTTTCATGTGATTGTATCTTATGGAGTCAGCATCATGACAGTGGCAGACAATCTTATAGACAATGTTAAATACAAAGTAAATGAATTTACTGGATTAGAGATTAAAAAAGTTAATATATTTGTGGAGGGTGTTCGAGTAATCGATTAAATATTATATAATTAATCCTATTTTTATATAATATATTATCTGGCAAATAAGGAGGATATTGTGGCGATTAATACAATAGATGCAGCACTTGTACAAAAGATGTTTTTAGCAGGTGCTAAGAATCTTGAATCAAAAAAAGAGTGGATTAACGATTTGAATGTATTTCCTGTTCCAGATGGCGATACAGGTACAAATATGACAATGACGATTATGTCAGCGGCGAAAGAAGTAAGTGCGATTGCGAATCCTACAATGGAAAGTTTAGCAAAGGCAATCTCAGGCGGCTCTCTAAGAGGTGCAAGAGGAAATTCTGGCGTTATTTTATCACAGTTATTAAGAGGTTTCACAAAAGAGATGACTAATTGCCGCTGTATTACGGTTGAGGCAATTGCAGCAGCTACGCAGCGTGCAACCGAAACGGCATATAAAGCTGTTATGAAACCAAAAGAGGGTACAATTCTTACAGTGGCAAAAGGAATATCCGAAAAAGCCGCTGAGTTGGCAGCAGATACGGATAATATGGAGGAGGCATTGTTTGCAATTATTGAACATGCGGAGGCTGTATTAGCAAAGACACCTGATATGCTTCCAGTTCTTAAGGAAGCTGGCGTTGTCGATTCAGGAGGACAGGGGCTTGTTGTTATTTTGCGAGGTATGTATGATGCATTGACTGGCAAAGTTACAGATTTCAATATATCCGACCAGCAGTCGAAATCAGATAGTTCCGTTTATGCATCAGGAAATAAAGCGGCAATAGATGATGTAGATATTAAGTTTGGTTATTGTACAGAATTTATTATTATGCTGGAAAAAGAATTTAACAGTGAAACGGAAAATGCTTTTAAAGAATATTTGTCATCTATTGGGGATTCGATTGTCTGTGTATCATTAGATGATATTGTTAAAGTGCATGTGCATACTAACCATCCAGGTCAGGCATTTGAAAAAGCGCTTGAATATGGTCAGCTTACAAAGATGAAAGTTGACAATATGCGTGAGGAGCATAATCAGAAGGTTGTTGCACAGTCTGAGATGCAGGCGGCTATTGCAGCGGAAGCTCAAAAAAAGAATGATTCTTTAAACGTGCCAAGTAAAAAATATGGATTTATAACAATTGCAGCAGGCAGCGGTCTTGCCGATATCTTTAAGGGGCTTGGTGTAGACCAAGTGATTGAAGGCGGTCAAACCATGAATCCAAGCACGCAAGATTTTCTCAATGCAGCAGATAAAATTCACGCGGAGGTTATCTATGTTCTTCCAAATAATAAAAATATTATTTTGGCGGCACAACAGGCTGCTTCCATTGTTGATGATAAAAAGTTGATAGTTATTCCTTCAAAGACTGTTCCTCAAGGAATATCGGCTATGATTAATTTTGAGGAATCAAGAAGTTCTAAGGATAATGAGTCCTTTATGTTGGATGCACTGAAATCTGTTGCAACAGGACAATTGACCTATGCAGTGCGTGATACCACCATTGAGGGAAAAGAAATTAAAAATGGCGATATTATGGGAATAGGCGATGTAGGACTTATCACTGTTGGTAAAGATATTGATACAACACTGATTGATATGTTAGAAAAAATGTTAGAAAACAATAAAGAAGCAGAACTTGTCAGTGTCTATTATGGGGAAGATATTACAAAGGCGCAGGCAGAATCCGTCGTTTCTATAATAGAAGAAAAATATCCAGATTTGGATATAGAACTTCAAATGGGCGGTCAGCCAGTATATTATTATTTAGTTTCCGTAGAGTAATAAGAGTAATAGAAAAATATATAGTTAAATAAAATAATAAATCTTAAAAATAATAAAATCTAAAACAATGAATATTACAACATTAAAAGGAATTGGAACAAAAACAGCAGAATTGTTTGCAAAACTTGGCATATATACAATACAAGACCTTTTAAAATGGTATCCAAGAGATTATGATGTGTATGAAGAACCTATACTTGTCCATGAGCTAACATCCGATTATGAAGCTACTGTTGCCGCAGTATATGGTATTATTGCAAGAAAGATAGATGTGTATGATACTGGAAAATTATCCATTATCAGCACTGTAGTCCGTGATGAAAAAGGAGATGGGATAAAATGTATATGGTATAATATGCCCTACCTAAAATCATCATTAAGACAGGGAATGCGGTATATATTTCGGGGTAGGATGATAATAAAAAATCGTCAAAAAGTTTTAGAACAGCCACAAATTTATACCATTGCACAATATAATCAAATAAAAGGAGTTATGCAGCCTGTTTATCCGCTCACAAAAGGATTGTCTAATAAAACAGTTATAAAAGCGGTTAAACAGGCTATTGAATTGTTTGATGCAAATTTAGAAATGGAGTATATACCAAGACAAATACGTATCCAAAATAAGTTGGCGGAACATAATTTTGCTGTTGTAAATATCCATTTTCCAAAATCAATGGAAGATTATATACAGGCAAGGAAAAGACTTGCCTTTGAGGAATTTTTTATTTTTGTACTTGCCGTCCGAAGTTTAAAAACCAGCAATGCCAGACGTCCAAATGGACATGTAATACCCAATGATTCAAGGACAGATGCATTAATTGAAAAATTGCCATATCAGTTGACCAATGCACAGCGCCATACATGGCTTGAGATTCGAGAGAATATGGCGAGCGATAAGTTAATGAGCAGACTGATTCAAGGTGATGTTGGCTCAGGAAAGACGATTATTGCTGTGTTGGCTCTTTTAAATACGGTGTATTCAGGAAAGCAAGGTGCGCTTATGGCGCCGACGGAAGTTTTGGCAAAACAACATTTTGAATCGATTACAGCACTGTTTAACCAATATGACATCCATATTCAAGTCTCTTTGTTAACAGGTTCGATGACTGCAAGTGTCAAAAAGAAAGAATATGAAAAAATTGCATCAGGGCAAACTAATATTATTATTGGAACCCACGCATTGATTCAGGAAAAAGTGGTGTATAAAGATTTAGCGTTAGTTATTACCGATGAACAGCATCGATTTGGTGTCAATCAGCGAAAAGATTTTTCGGATAAAGGAAAAGAACCACATGTGCTTGTTATGAGTGCTACACCGATTCCTAGAACATTAGCGATTATTATTTATGGTGACCTTGATATTTCCATTATTGATGAGCTTCCTGCAAATCGTATTCCCATTAAAAATTGTGTGGTGGATACATCATACCGACCAAACGCATATGAATTTATTAAGAAACAGGTTGCACTTGGGCGTCAAGCGTATATTATATGTCCAATGGTGGAGGAGAGTGAGTCCATAGAGGCTGAAAATGTAGTTGATTATGCCAATCAATTAAAACAGGAGATGCCTTCAGAAATTGTTATAGCGATTCTTCATGGAAAAATGAAGCCTGCACAAAAAAATGATGTGATGCAGCGGTTTTCAGATGGTGCTATTCATATTTTAGTATCAACCACCGTTGTTGAGGTTGGCGTCAATGTTCCCAATGCAACAGTGATGATGGTTGAGAATGCAGACCGTTTTGGACTTGCACAGCTTCATCAGTTACGGGGAAGAGTAGGCAGAGGCGTGTATCAGTCCTATTGTATATTTGTAGCAGGAAACAAATCTAGCAAAAATATGAAAAGACTTGAAATACTAAATAAAACGAATGATGGATTTAAAATTGCGGAAGAAGACTTAAAACTTCGAGGACCAGGTGATTTTTTTGGTGTGCGGCAAAGCGGCGAGTTGGATTTAGGTCTTGCCGATATTTATACCGATGCAGCAATGTTAAAAGCAGCGGCAGATGCGGCTGATATGGTGATAGAAAAAGATATGCTTGCAAAATCAGAAAATGCGATATTAGCAGAAAAAGTCCATAGTTATACAATCAAATGTTTAGAGAAGATAAATTTATAAAAAAGCAGCATAACAATGGAGGATTTTTATGAGGGATATGGAATTTACAATGAGCAGACCTGGTCTTGTCGAAGTAGGGCAAGAAGTGGAGATTACAGAAGGTAAACTGCCAAGCAGCTTTTATTATACCATTGAGCCAGCAGTTGCCATGTCGGGTAATTATGCCACGCCAGACAGATTAAAGTCAAAGACAGGAATTATCAAAGAAATTGGCGAAACTAGTCGAGGATATTATGTAATAGCAACTTTTAATGAATGATTGAAACCCCTTCTGCATATACATTTACCAGTATATTCAGGAGGATTTTTTAATGGGTGAGTTTGATATTTATACAGATATTCAAAAACGTACAAATGGGGAGATTTACATAGGTATCGTTGGACCTGTCCGGACGGGAAAGTCAACATTTATCAAGCGATTTATGGATTTAGCCGTAATTCCAGGCATTGAAGATGAAAATGTAAGAAAACGTACAATTGATGAATTGCCAATGAGTGGTGCGGGCAATACTATAACTACAACCGAACCGAAATTTATACCAGGCGAAGCGCCTGTTATCTGTCCATTTGACGGGGCAGATATCAAAGTTCGCTTGATTGACTGTGTAGGATTTATGGTCAATGGCGCGCTGGGACTGTATGAAAATGAGAAGGAGCGCATGGTTAAAACGCCTTGGAGTGAAGATGCCATACCATTTACAAAAGCGGCAGAAATAGGTACGAAAAAGGTTATTGGAGAGCATTCTACAATTGGCGTTGTTGTCACTACGGATGGCTCTTTTACAGATATTGCGCGCGAGGCGTATATCGAGCCAGAGAGCAGAACGATTAAAGAGTTAAAGACGTTAGGCAAGCCATTTGTTGTTTTGTTAAACAGCGCAAAGCCACATTCCGCAGAGACAAAAGAGCTGGCAGAAAGTATGAGCAAAAATTATGGGGTATCGGTACTGCCAATTAACTGTGACCAGTTGAAAAAAGAAGATATCAATCATATATTAGAGCAGGTTTTGTTGGAATTTCCAATTAAAGAAATTGATTTTTGCGCGCCGAAATGGGTAGAAATATTATCTTCAGAGCATTGGTTAAAGAAAAGTTTATGCACGACAGCTTTGGATATATTGGATAGTTTTACCTATATGAAAGACACAAGAGAGAGCATGAATGACATTACCGAATTAAAAGAAGCGATTGACAGTGTAAATCTAAGCAGTGTCAATCTCGCAAACGGCAAGGTAGAAGTCACGTTTGTAATGTCGCCAGGTGTTTACTATGATATATTGAGTGAGCTTACCAATACAGAAATTCATAATGAATATGAATTGATTAGTATTATTCGGAGTTTGTCAGAGAAAAAGAATGAGTTTGACTCTGTAAAAGAAGCATTGTCTGAGGTGAATTTAAGCGGATTTGGCATGGTAAAGCCAATTAAAGAAAATATTACGCTTGATGAGCCAGTATGCTTTAAAAATGGCAATAAATATGGTGTGAAGATAAAAGCGCAAGTGCCTTCTATCAATATGTTAAAGACAAATATTAATGTGGAGATAGCGCCAATTGTTGGAAGTAAGCTGCAAGCGGATGATTTGGTGGAATATATCAAAGGCAACACCAAAGATAATCCGCAGGGAATTTGGGATGTCAATATATTTGGAAAGACGGTTGAACAAATTGTAAGCGATGGCATAAGAGAGAAAACCAAAAATATAACGGGTGAAAATATGGAGAAAATTACTTCTACATTGGAAAAGGTGATGAACGATAACAGTGGATTGGTTTGTCTTATTGTATAAAATGTAAAAATGTGCTACAATAGCCACAGCAAAGCTGTGGCATTTTTTTAAAAACTGCTGCAAATATAGGATTAACAGCAGTTTTATAGGGAAAAGATGATATAACAAAGCTATTGTATTTTCATGTAAAAAGTTTGGAGGTAAACAACATAATGAAAAAAATTGAAGATTACGTAAGAAGTATTCCTGATTTTCCAGAGGAAGGCATTATATTTCGAGATATAACAACGGTTTTGCAGGATGCAGAGGGGTTAAGGCTTGCTGTTGACGGTATGGATGAATTGATTGGCGATGTGGATTATGATATTGTAGTGGGACCAGAATCAAGAGGGTTTATATTTGGCGTTCCAATTGCATACAAAAAACATAAGGCTTTTGTACCCGTGCGAAAAAAAGGAAAACTGCCATGTGAAACGATTTCTCAAGAGTATGATTTAGAGTATGGCGCTGCTACCATTGAGCTTCATAAAGATGCGATTTTGCCAGGACAAAAAGTAGTAATTGTTGATGATTTGATTGCAACGGGCGGAACGACAGAAGCCATTATTAAGCTGATTGAAAAATTGGGCGGAGAAGTCGTAAAAATTGTATTTCTTATTGAATTAAAAGGATTAAAAGGAAGAGATAAATTACAAGGATATGATGTGGATGCACTGATTCAGTATGATGGAAATTAAGTGAGGAGGCGATTGTATGGCAACACCGCACAATAGTGCAACGATGGGAGAAATTGCGAAGACTGTTCTTATGCCAGGCGACCCGCTTCGTGCAAAATATATTGCCGAAAATTTTTTGACCGATGTGAACTGTTTTAATGAAGTCCGTAATATGTATGGTTTTACAGGCATTTATAATGGGACAAGATTATCGGTTATGGGCAGCGGCATGGGGATACCTTCAATGGGTATATACAGTTATGAGCTTTACAATAGTTACGGCGTTGAGCAGATTATAAGAATTGGGTCTGCTGGCGGACTTGCAGATGACATTGCTCTAAAAGATGTGGTAGTAGCACAGGGGGCATGTACCAATTCCAATTATGCCTCGCAGTATCAGCTGGATGGTCTTTTTGCGCCAATTGCGGATTTTGATTTGTTAGAGACGGCTGTTTTATGTGCAAGAAAAGCGGGCGTGCATGTTAAAGTTGGCAATGTATTGTCTTCCGATGTATTTTATAATGCCAATCCATCCTTTAATGACCGTTGGAAAACAATGGGCGTTTTGGCGGTTGAGATGGAGGCGGCTGGATTGTATATGAATGCGGCAAGGTTTGGCAAAAAGGCTCTATGTATAGCAACTATCAGCGACCATCTCTACAAGATAGAAGAATTATCAGCACAGGAGAGACAGATGGGTTTTAATGAAATGATAAAAATTGCGTTAGAGACAGCTGTAAAGGTGAGTGATTAATGGACATAAAATGGATTGTAATATTTGCTGCTTTTATTGTGATAGCAATTTATGTAAGCATTGACAGTAAGCGTAATGCAAAGAAAAAGATTGATGAGCGATTGACAAAAAGCTGGGGGAAGGCTGGAACAAAAAAGTTATCCAAAGATGAGTTTGAGATTATTACACACTATTATGAAGATTGTTGTGACGGCACGATACAGTGTGATGAAACTGATGTGATTGATGATATTACATGGAATGATTTGGATATGAACGCCGTTTTTTCAAAGATGGATATTACCAATTCATCCATTGGGAGAGAGTATCTTTATAAGATGCTCCGTATGCCGTTTAACAGTAAAGAAAAGTTAAATGAGTTTGACCGCGTGGCAGATTATTTTGATAAGCACGAAAAAGAAAGAAAGTCCTTTCAAAAAGAATATGTCAATATGGGATTTGTAAAAGGCATATCCATTAGTGATTATATTAGTTTAGTGATGGAATTAAAATCAGGCAGTAATTTGCTTCATTATATTTTGCTGGTTGTATTGGTGATTTCATTTGTGGTAGGATTTACGGTCAATGCCTTAGTAGGAACAGCCGCCGTTATATTAACGATTAGTATTATGGTAATATCTTATTATCAGTGTAAGGCAAAAGTTGAGCCATATTTTGTTTGTATTAAACAAGTTGTTAAGATGGTTTCCACAGCAGATAATTTAGCAAAGTTTAATATTCCAGAATTGGAACGCTACAATGATGATTTTAGACAGATAGCAAAAGAATTTGCAAGTGTTGTCAGCAATTCAAGTCTGCTTACAAGCGCCAATGTCACAGGCTCATTGACGGAGATGCTGATGGATTATATCCGAATGTTAAGTCATCTGGATTTGATAACATTTAATAATATTGTCAAAAAATTAAACAATAAAGATAAACAAATTTTTCAGTTGATGGACAGACTGGGTTTTTTGGAGGCAGCCATCTGTGTTGCTTCGTTTAGAAGACAGCTTCCATATTGGAGCAAACCTAAATTTGAAGGGATTGCATATGAGGCAACCCAACTTTACCACCCATTGATTAACGAGCCAGTTGCCAATTCCATTCAGGCAAGCAGACATGTGCTGCTTACAGGGTCGAATGCATCGGGAAAATCAACATTTTTAAAGACGGTTGCCATCAATGCGTTGTTGTCGCAAGCTATTAATACAAGCTTATCAAAAGGATACCGTGCGCCAATGTATCGAATTTACTCGTCAATGTCGCTTCGGGATGATTTAGGCAACAATGACAGTTATTATATTGTTGAGATTAAAGCGCTCAAGCGAATTTTAGATGCGATTGATACAAAGGATATCAAACCAGTACTGTGTTTTGTTGACGAGGTGCTGCGCGGAACAAATACCGTAGAGCGAATTGCGGCGTCCTCTGAGATTTTACAGAGCTTAAATGGCAAAAATGTATTGTGTTTTGCCGCTACGCATGATATTGAGCTTACGTCTATTTTAAAACATTGTTATGATAATTATCATTTTCAGGAAGAAGTGACAGAAAATGATGTACAATTTAATTTTAGGTTGCACAGTGGACCAGCCGTGACAAGAAATGCGATTAAATTGTTAAATATTATTGGCTATGATAAGAAAATTATTGCAAAAGCAGAAGACCGAGCAAGAGAATTTCTTGAAAAAGGTGTGTGGAAGTGATACAATACCTAGTAAATTAAAAGATATAATAAATTTATATGAATAATAAATTGAGAGTGAAAAGGGGTGAAAGGTACATGTTGTTATCAATCGGTTTTTTTGGTGAAGTGGTATTTGAGGCTGTTAAATTTATTGTGATGTTATTGCTTCTTGCAGTGGCAGTTGTTGCCGGCGGCAAGTTAAGGAAGGCAAAGGATGCAAAAAAGGCAGCAACACAGACAAATGTTACTACAACACAAGGAAATAATAATTAGTTAAATACACATAGTAAGCAAAAGTCAAATACGCCGCAGCTTGCTATTGGGTATTTGACTATTTAGTATGACAGATATATTTATAGTATTGATTTAAATATTAAAAGAAAGGAAAATCTACTAATATAATGGTTTTATATTAAAGTCATTTAAAATATGTTGATATAAAGTATATTAATATAAGATATGCTTCTATATTAATTAATATATTTTTAGTAGCAGGATTAAAAAAGTGCAGTACAGAGGCGTAAACGAGTTGAGAAGATTATTTCTTGATTTCTTTGAAAGTAAGGAACATCTTAAGATGAAAAGTTTTTCGCTTGTTCCACATGGTGATAACAGTTTATTGCTTATTAATTCAGGTATGGCACCTTTAAAGCCATATTTTACAGGACAGGAAATACCGCCAAAGCGCAGAGTGACAACCTGTCAGAAATGTATCCGAACAGGAGATATTGAAAATGTAGGAAAGACAGCCAGACATGGCACATTTTTTGAGATGTTGGGGAATTTTTCTTTTGGTGATTATTTTAAGAGAGAGGCAATTCACTGGTCTTGGGAATTTTTGACAGAGTATGTGGGATTGGATGCCAACAGATTATATCCTTCCGTGTATGAAGACGATGATGAAGCGTTTGAAATATGGAATAAAGAAATTGGTATTGCTCCTGAACGAATTTTTCGTTTTGGAAAAGAAGATAATTTTTGGGAGCATGGCGCCGGTCCATGTGGACCTTGTTCAGAGATATATTACGATAGAGGAGAGCAATATGGCTGTGGCAAACCAGACTGCACAGTAGGGTGTGACTGTGATAGGTACATGGAGGTATGGAACAATGTATTTACACAGTTTAATAACGATGGTAAAGGTCATTATACAGAGCTTGAGCAAAAGAATATTGATACAGGTATGGGATTAGAGCGGCTTGCAGTTGTTGTTCAAGATGTCGATTCTATATTTGATGTGGATACAGTGCAGACACTTCGTGATAAAGTTTGTGAGATGGCTGGCGTAACCTACAAGGAAGACGAACAAAAAGACGTTTCAATCCGTCTTATAACAGACCATATTCGTTCGGTTACATTTATGGTAAGCGATGGTATTATGCCATCCAATGAGGGCAGAGGATATGTGCTTAGAAGGTTACTGCGAAGAGCTGCCAGACATGGGCGTATTTTGGGAATTAAGGATAAGTTTTTATCAAAGCTTTGTGAGACGGTAATTGAAGGCTCTAAAGATGGTTATCCAGAATTGGAAGAAAAAAAGGATTTTATTCTTAAAGTATTGTCTGAAGAAGAAGATAAATTTAATAAGACCATCGACCAAGGACTAACGATTTTAGCGGATATGGAAGAGCGTATAAAAGCGGAAGAAAGCACCGTTTTATCTGGTGATGAAGCGTTTAAACTCTATGATACGTATGGTTTCCCGTTGGATTTGACAAAGGAAATTCTTAGTGAAAAAAATATTACGGTTGATGAAAAGGGCTTTAAAAAGTCGATGGATGAGCAGCGCAAAAAAGCGCATGATGCCAGAAAAACGACAAATTATATGGGAGCCGATGCAACGGTTTATGATAAGATTAATCCGGCAATTACAAGTGAATTTGTAGGGTATGATACATTTCAATCTTCTTCTAAGGTATCAGTGCTGACAACACAGGATGAGGTTGTTGAGGTGCTCTCAGAGGGAATCAGAGGAACGATTATTGTTGACGAGACGCCGTTTTATGCTACGATGGGCGGTCAGGAAGGCGATACAGGTCTGATAAAGACGACAGAGGGTGAATTTAGCGTTGAGACAACTATCAAATTAAAAGGCGGAAAAATTGGACATGTCGGTATTATGACAAAAGGTATGATAAAGACAGGCGATATTGTACAGCTTTTGGTAGATGAACCTGCAAGAATGGATACATGTAAAAATCACAGTGCAACGCATTTGCTTCAAAAGGCATTGAGGACGGTGCTTGGAAGCCATGTTGAGCAAAAAGGTTCATTTGTAAGCCCTGAACGACTACGTTTCGACTTTACACATTTTCAGAGTATGACTGACGAAGAGCTTGTAAGGGTGGAGGAAATTGTCAATGAAAAGATTGCACAGGCAATTCCTGTTGTCACCGATATTATGTCTATTGAGGATGCAAAGAAAACAGGCGCGATGGCTCTTTTTGGGGAAAAATACGGCGAGACGGTGCGTGTCGTATCCATGAGTGATTTCTCAAAAGAATTTTGCGGCGGCACACATGTTTCTAATACAGCAGCTATAAGATTTTTTAAGATTGTTTCAGAGTCCGGTGTTGCGGCTGGTGTTAGAAGAATAGAAGCATTGACAGACATGGGCGTTATCCATTATTATGCAGAGCTTGAAAAAGCGTTAAACGATGCGGCAAAAGCAGCTAAAACTGAAAGTTCACAGCTTGTCAGAAGAATACAAGCGATGAATGATGAGATAAAAGCATTGTCTAGTGAGAATGAAAAATTAAAAGCAGAGCTTGCCAATAACGCGTTGGGTGATGTCGCACAAAATGTAGCTGATATCAAGGGCGTTTCCTTTATTGCGACAAAAGTAGAAAATGTAGATATGAATGAGCTTCGCAATCTTGGAGATAAGCTGAAAAATCAAATTGGTAGCGGTGTTATATTAATTGTCAGCGTTCAGGGAAGCGATAAAGTCAATATGATTGCAATGGCAACTGATGATGCAATTGCCAAAGGCGCTCATTGCGGCAATCTGATAAAAGCAGTTGCGCCAATCGTTGGCGGCGGCGGCGGCGGACGTCCTAATATGGCTCAGGCTGGCGGAAAAAATCCAGCCAAAGCAGATGAATTGTTAGAGAATGCGGCTGATGTGTTGGAAGGAATGTTGTAAGCTACAAAAAATAGTGCAAATAAAAAAAGCAGCAAAGCAGACTGTGCATATTTGTTTGACAAAGTAAAGTTAAGCGGATATTCGCAATCCACTATGCTGCTTGCTTAAACCAACGAACTACTATCGTAGCCAGTAAGCCCCCACTTATGCATTTGTAGCATTGAAATAAGGAACTTTCTTGATGAGGTTAAATAAAAGATATAATAAAAAGGCTGTTGCAAGATGGAGTTTTTTTTGCAAGATGAAGATATCATAATGGTTTAATGGGTATAGCAATCTTGTAGGAGAGAATCATTTTGCGGCAGCTTGTATTTGTTTTTTCATTATAATGACTTTGTAAGCAATAATTGTCTAGTTCATATAGAAAATGAACTTTATATTATGGTTGATGAATTGCAACAATATGTTATAGATTCAGGCATAGAAAATATAAAAATAATGTGTAAAAAATAAGCATCAAATTGACAGAACGTATATAGATTATGTAAATTTAAAGTACATTAAATATGAAAGATAGTCAAGTAAGTCATTTTGATGTTTAAAATAAGATAGTAAATGAAAGATTAAAAAATAATATTGTTATTTAAAGTGTAATAGTAAATGAAAGGCAGTTTTTATGTTTGGAAAAAAAGTAGTAAAAAAGAAAAGATATGACAAAGAAAATTTTGAGCCAATATTGCGATGCAGTATATGCAATGGCGAGCAGATAGCTGGTTTTAAAAATATCCACACAGGCAAATTTGAAGAAGTGGTACTTATTCGCAATAAAAAAGACCTTGATAGATTTATGGAAATATATGATATTTCAGATATATCTAAAGAATACTAATTTTTTCAATTTCATCAAGTAAGACATCTTCTGATTCAATATTGTAGAAAAATAAGCAAGTAACAAGCGGATTATAATATAATATCTGCTTGACATAGAAAAATGGACAAGTATCCAAAATAGGAAATAATTTGATTTATGTTTGTCTATATGGCTAAATTGTTATGAATGTTGGTTTTTTTTTGTATTTTTTGGTTGACTATTGGATATAATATGATATAATGTCTATTGTGCGATTAGTTAATACCCTAATTACGTATTGCCCAAGCACAATTTGCTACAGAAGGGTGGTTATGAGCAGATATGTCAAATGTCATCGTTAAAGAGAATGAATCTCTGGATAGCGCATTGAGAAGATTTAAGAGAAATTGCGCAAAGGCGGGCATTCAGCAGGAAATTCGTAAAAGAGAGCATTACGAAAAACCAAGCGTTAGACGTAAGAAAAAGTCTGAAGCTGCTAGAAAACGTAAATTCAATTAATATGTTACTTTTAAATGTCATCACAACAAATGTGATGACATTTTTTTATGCGCAGGGATATATAGATGAAAATATTGTTTATACAACATGTGTTTTGCACACAAGCAGAGAAAATCCTCTCTCATTTGATTGGGTAAAATTCAATAATTTCCTGCAATTTTTCTAAAAATCGTTCGGTTGCTTTTGTAAAGATTTGATATTTTTTCCAAATAATACTCATACTGGCTTCAAGTTTGGGTTCAAGAGGGCGAAAACATAAAGGACTGTTACCTGAAACATTGATAAGTTTATCAAAACTAATGGCATATCCAAGACCTTCATCAACCATGATAGAGCCATTAAATAAAAGATTATAGGTTGCAACGATATTTAGTTTATCTTGACTGCATGGAAAAAACTCGCGAAAATCAGAGTTATGAAATGCTTGACGAGAAATAATAAGAGGCTTATCTAATAAATCCTCAGCAGTTATTTTTTCTTTTTCGGCAAGAGGGGCATCGTTGCGCATAATAACGCCCCAAGTATCTTTATAAGGCATTTTTATATATTCGTATTTTGAAGTGTCAATGCTTCCAAAAATAAGACCAAAATCAATCAGTCCTCTATCTAAATTTTCAGTCACCGTAGCTTTATCACCGCTGACAATATGCAGATGAATAAGCGGATAATTTTTTTGAAGGGCTTTTACCGCTTTTGCTAAAAAGCGAATCCCATCAGTTTCACCAGCGCCAACCGTAATATCTCCTGCAATTACATCATCAGATAAAGAAATCTCATCTTCTGCTTTTTTGACAAGTTCCATGATTTCTTCCGCACGTTTTCTTAAAATCATACCTTCTTCGGTTAATGTAATCCGTCGATTTCCACGAATCATAAGCTGTTTGCCTAATTCTTCCTCCATCTCTTTTAGCTGCCTAGAAAGAGTTGGCTGAGATAAATGTAATGATTCAGCGGCACCTGATATGCTCTGTTCTCGTGTCACTGCAAGAAAATATTGTAAAACTCTTAATTCCATAAAAATCCCCCATTCTGAAGCGTAGTGTAGGAATTGCGCAATAGAAAAAACTGCTAAAGCAGTTGCATAGGCGATTTCTATTGTCGCATCAAGCCCTATTTGTGACGCTTCGGCACAAATAGGCAACAAACTTGTTTGTTTGTGAAATAATAAGTGCATCAGCATTATTTTTCACACTATTCCTCATTTCTGCGCCGCTTTATAGTGTAAAGAACAAAATTTTTAAAATTTTGTTTTCATAAGTTTGTGTTAAGCAACGCGCAGACACAGATTGCCAGTCAAATTTTATTCCTGCGAGCAACGAGCCAAGCGGACATGCTTGCGGCATGTTTGCCTTTCCATTTGGCGACTGCCGCAAGGGTCAAATACTATAGCGTCCTTTGGACGCATTGCAGCTCTGCTACGA
Organism: uncultured Lachnospira sp.; assembly: GCA_910585095.1. Classification (GTDB taxonomy): domain Bacteria; phylum Bacillota; class Clostridia; order Lachnospirales; family Lachnospiraceae; genus Lachnospira. Next base: position 37,729 of record CAJUBU010000021.1, on the reverse strand, counting down.
AGTATTTGACTTGTAACATTTTGGAACAAATAAATAATAAGTTTTATTATACACTTATCGGATAAAATCAGCAAGAATAAGATAATCTTACGTTCTAAAATGGGCAGTTGGCGCTAAATATATGAAACGTTTATGTGAATTGTCGATAAGATAAATAGATATGATTTAATATAAAAGCATAAAAAATAAGAGATTTTAAAGTTAGAAATTATCAATAGGAGGACATATAGATGTATTCTTTTAATAATTATACAAATTATAATAATGGGGGAAAGGTATCATCATATAAAATAGATACGAATGCAGTAAGACAGCGTTTACATCAAACAAATAAAAAAACGTCTGCAAATCAACAACAAGATGCTGCTATATTGATTTCGGAAGAAGGTCGTCGCGCTTTGAAAGAAAAGATGTCTGCAATAAAAACGCAGAAGTTGGCAGATATCAAAAATTTGCCTTCTTTAAGTTCAGGTTATTCTGGTATAATGAATGATTTTGAAAAGATTATGTCGGAATTAGGAGGAGGTTCGGTCTCCGATGATTTTGTTACAAGAGATTACTCGCAAAGAAGCGTTGATGCATTGAAAGCAAGATTTGAAAAAGAAGAAGGAACAAGGAGTGATACCTTTGATAGTTATGTAAATAAAATGGCGTCAACATATCAGTTGATGAAAGACCGCATTGAAGAAAAATATGCAGCATCGGATAGACAAAAAGAATATTATGTTGCGGAAGATGGAAGCACACAAGAATTGACAAAAGAAAAAGAATTAGAAATGTTGGATAAAGCTTATAAAACACATAGTCAGTTTATGGCAACAACAACGCAAATTTGGAGTGAGTTAAAAGATTTTAAAGTGCAGATAACGTATCATTCTAGCAGGAAAGAAATGAAAGCTCCTACAACACAAAATCAAAATACAGGTGTAAAAGAGCAAGCTTATCGTGCGTTTATATCGGCAATCAATGAGGAAAACAGCGAGCTGTTAAAGAATAAAACAGGAAGTTTGAATCATTTTCGTTTAAATTTAGAGCTTTCATCATTTGAAAGAAATACGCTTAATGGCATTTGGGATTATTATGCTAATAAAAAATAGTAGGGAATAATATATAGAATTTATATAAAAAATATATTTTATATTTAAAATGCCACACAGTTGCAATAAGATTATAAGTAAGCAGTATTATATAGCTATATATTATATAATTATAATAATGAAAAATTTTATAGAAAAAAACAGCAGTTTTGAAAACATTATCAAAGCTGCTGTTTTTTTGGCAAAAGATAATAAAAAATATAGTTATTAGGCATAGTAGAATATGTAATATAAGTATTTGTTATCTATAAAGCAACTTGATAAATTAGATATATAAAAAATATGGAGACGGAGGAGGGATTTAATGAAAAGGATGATATGTATTAGTTTATTATTGATATTTATATTTGCGATGGTTGGGTGCAGTCAAAATAATACAAATAAGAAAGAAATAAATACAGAAATTCAAGAAAATCAAAAGCAAGATATGTATAACAATGAAATGATACTTACATCGGAAATAATAGAATTTGAAGAAGGGTTGTCTGGTGTGAAATATGAAGGGGATTATGGTTTTGATAGATTTCTTGCAAATGGCGGTGCCACATCGGATGCGCAGGTAGCCCAATTTTTAACAAAAAATATGTTATCTGGCACAAATACAATCAATTTTGAGGGGATGCCTTTTGGATGCAGTACGATTTCAGTAAAAGATGAAAAAGGCAATGTACTGTTTGGCAGAAATTTTGACTGGAATACATGCAATGCCATGATTGTACAATCCAAACCTATCAATGGATATGCTTCCATTTCAACAGTAAATATGGATTTTATTTCTATGAGTGGTATTTCATTATCAGATATTCCAGACCAAATGCAAGCGCTTTGTTGTCTGTATGCACCTCTTGATGGCATGAATGAAAAAGGTCTTGTTGTTTCTGTCAATATGATTCAGGATTCGGCAACGATTTCACAAAACACAGATAAACCAGATATTACGACAACAACAGCAATTCGATTACTTCTTGATAAGGCGGCAAATGTTGAGGAAGCCGTTGGGTTGCTAAAACAATATGATATGCACGCTTCAATGGGATATATGATGCATTTAGCGTTGGCAGATACAAATGGCAACAGTGTGGTTGTAGAATATATCAACAATGAAATGATTGTGACACAAACACCTGTTGTTACTAATTTTTATCTTGCAGAAGGTGAAAAAAATGGTATTGGCACGCAACAATCGCATCAACGATATGATATTTTAATAGAATGCCTATCAGATAATAAAACAATGAATATGGAGCATGTTCGCGATGCTTTAAATCGTGTCAGTAAAAAAAATTTTGGCGAATTTGAGTCAACGGAATGGAGTATTGTATTTAATCAAAGCACAGGTGAAGTACATTATTACCATCAGGAAGATTATCAAAAACAGTATCTGTTTTATTTAAAATAGAAAAGACCAATTGGTGTAGTTGAAAAATTAGATAATATTTATTACAAATTTTTATTTTTTTACCGCACCCAATAACACGAAAAGAAGGAGAGAATATTATGAATTATTTAAAATTATTATATAAACTATATAAAATAAAAAATAATACGAAAAAAACGCCTGCTCAAATCAGAGAATTGCAAGAAAGAAAACTGCGTGAAATACTTAGATATTCCTATAATCATTCTGCATATTATCATGAAATGTTTGAAAAGGCAGGAATTAATCAAGAAAATATTGCCGATACGCCGCTTTCTTTATTCCCTACCATTGATAAAGCACAGCTTTTAAAAAATTTTGATACGATTGTTACCGTTTCCGATTTAAAGCAAGAGGAGCTTCGTCATTTTGATTTGAAGGAAAAGACAGACCGCAGACCATTTAAAGGAAAATATCATGTAGTCCATTCGTCAGGCAGTACAGGTAAGCCTGGTTATTTTATATATGATGAAAGCGCATGGAATATGATGTTGTTAGGCATTATCCGCGCTGCCCTCTGGAATATGTCTATGCCGCAAATATTAAAATTGCTTTTAAAAGGCACACGCATTGTCTATATTGCTGCCACAGATGGACGTTATGGCGGAGCAATGGCAGTGGGAGACGGTATTGATGGAATCCATGCCCATTCCTTATATTTGGATATTAAAACTCCTCTTGTTGAGTGGATTCAACAGATTAAGGAATTTCGCCCCAATATAATTATTGGCTATCCGTCTGCTGTCAAGATACTTGGAGAACTTGTTGAAAAATGCGATATTCGACTGGATATTTTTCGTGTGATTTCTTGCGGTGAACCGCTTGGAGCAAGTTTGAGACAGTATTTAGAAACTGTTTTTTGCGCGGAAGTAATCAATTTTTATGGAGCAAGTGAATCGCTTGCGCTTGGCGTGGAGAGCAATCCAAAAGAAGGAATGATTTTATTTGATGATATGAATGTAATTGAAGTATATAAAGGCGATATGTATTTGACCTGTCTTTATAATTTTGCACAGCCATTAATTCGCTATCGTCTTACAGATAGCCTAACTTTACAAAAAGCAGACCAGACTAGTACATATCCATTTACAAGGGCAGTAGGATTGCTTGGAAGAAATGAAGATATTTTGTGGTTTGACAACGGAAATGGAAATAGTGAATTTTTACATCCATTAGCAATTGAAGGATTTTGTGTTGAAGGGCTAAAAGATTATCAATTTTTACAGATTGGAAAAGACTCTTTTGAGATGCTTGCAGAAGTTTCTAAAACAGCTTCACAAAGTAAAATAAAAAAGGAAATATTACAACAAATGAAACAAATTTTAGAGGAGAAAAAACTTTCGTATGTACAGTTTTATGTGCGGTTTGTTGATGAGATTTTGCCTGATATCCATACAGGAAAAAAACGGTTAATTGTGACCGAAGCAAATTGAGAAAATGTTGATACATTTCTTTTTCACAAATAAACAAGTTTGTTACCTATTTGTGTTGAAGCATCATAAATAGGATTTCTATGTAATGCTTCGGAATGGAGATTAGAATGAAAAATGTAATATTAAAAGCCAATAATGTCTGCAAATCGTTTTATCAAGGCAGTGAGGAAATACCAATATTAAAATCTGTGACAACAAAGATTTATGAAGGCGATTTTACAGTGGTTATGGGTGCTTCAGGGGCAGGAAAATCAACATTGCTCTATGCACTAAGTGGAATGGATAGCATAACAAGTGGTGAAGTGATTTTTAAAGAGCAAAAAATCAGCAATCTTTCAGAAAAAGAGCAAGCAGTACTTCGTGCAAAAGAATTTGGCTTTATTTTTCAGCAGATGCACTTGGTAAGTAATTTGACTTTATTTGAAAATATTGCTGTGGCAGGGTATGCTGGCGGGTCAAAAGATATTCAAAATATTCAAGAAAAGACAATAAAATTGTTACAGCAAATGAATATAGATGGTGTAAAAAATCATTTGCCCTCGCAAGTGTCTGGAGGAGAAGCCCAGAGAGCAGCTATTGCACGAGCCATGATAAACAATCCAAAACTTATTTTTGGAGATGAGCCAACAGGCGCATTAAATAAATCCAACAGTGAAGACGTATTAAATTTATTGACAGCATTAAATGAAAATGGGCAAAGCATTTTGATGGTAACACACGATATTAAAGCCGCCATTCGTGGAAATCGAATTTTATATTTAGAAGATGGAACAATTCTTGATGAACTTAATTTGATAGCCTATCAAAAAGATGATGCAAAGACAAGAGAGGCGAAAGTAAATGATTGGCTTACCGCTTTACAGTGGTAATTGTTATGCACAAAAAGCAGCACAGAAAGAAGGGAAAGAATGAAAATAGTGTTATTGTCCAACTTAAAAAAACATAAGGGCAGTTTAATAGGCATTTTTTTATTGATGCTGCTCTTATCAGCAGCTTTTGGAACAGTGTTGACTGTATGGGCAAATTCAAGTTCGTATATTAAAGAGCAAATACAGCGTTCTGGTTTTGGCGATTTAACTGTATGGGTTTCTGGTGTTTCGCAAATATCTCAATTAGCAGATGATATAGAATCATTAGAGGAAGTGGAAAGAGCAGAAACACAACAATTAATCTTTTCCAATTATACAATTGATAATCAAGAGTCCGATAGTGAAGGTCAACTGATAGTCTATCAGTCAGAGGAAAAAAGATATCGTTTTTTTACAGAAGATTTGTCAAATTATAAAGAAGCACCTAGCAAGATTGCTGAAAATGAAGTATATGTGTCGCCCTCCATGATATCTATGTTTAATATTCAAATTGGCGATGAAATTGTATTTCCAATAGCGAGAGCGGGAAAAAATATGGTATTTACTGTAAAAGGATTTTATGAAGACCCCTTTATGGGAAGTTCCATGATTGGAATGAAAGGTTTTTTGATAAGCGAAGAAGATTATCATACAGCTTGTGTTATGCTGCAACATGCAGGGATTGATGCATTGGCACGAGATGGATATATGCTTCATATTTTTTCTAAGGCACCATCTCTTACAACTTCGGAATTAAATGGTGTTATTAATGAACATACAATGCTTGCTCAGTATACAGAGTTTGTTCACAGTAAAGAGGCAATTGCAGGATTTATGGTTATTTTGCAAAATGCGTTCAGCGGTTTATTATTTGCATTTACGCTTGTTTTATTGATTGTTGTTTTAGTGGCAATCAGCCATAGTATTGACAGTGTAATTGAAACAGATAGTGTCAATATGGGAATTTTAAAAACGATTGGTTTTACTTCTGTTAAGATTAGAAAGACTCAACTGCTGCAATATAGTATTCCTATCGTTATGGGAATGGCTTTAGGAATCTTTTTAAGTGTTCCATTTAGCAGTCTGGTTCGCAGTATGACGTTGACAACGACAGGAGTGCGTATACCCATTTTATTACCTGTCATATGGACTTCATTTTCTTTTGGCATCATATTGCTTTTAATGCTGGCATTTATCATGCTACGAACAAGAAAAATTGTCCAAATTAAACCAGTACAGGCAATTTTAGGTACAACAAAAACATCTATAAGAGCATATAAAATGATTTCTGCTGTTGGAAAAAATATTTATTTTCGGTTGGCTTTTCGTCAGCTTCTTACAGAGAAACGCCGTTATATCAGCGCATTTATAGTGGCTATTTTACTTGTGTTTTTTGCCTCTCTGATTGGATATATAGATGCTTGGCTTGGTGCAGATGGCAAAGGGATGATGGATGCGTTTAATCCAGCAGACCATGATATTGGTGTTCAGACATTTGGAACGCTAGATAACACACAGGCAGAAGCAATTATTCGTTCGTATTCAGACATTACAGATATGTATCTGCTTGCAATGCCAAGTGTAGCGGTTAATGGCGTGGATTATACGGCAAATGTAATCGACCAGCCAGAGCGTTTCCATATATTAGAAGGAAAAACGTGTATAAAGGATAACGAAATTGTTTTGACCGAGTTTGTCGCTGCCCATTTTGGTGTTTCAATTGGTGATATCGTGACTGTTCAAGGCGAGCGAGGCAGCAGTGAATATATTGTTTCTGGCATTTATTCTTGTGCTAATGATATGGGGGATAATGTGGGAATGAGCAGGGAAGGTTATCTAAAAATTGCAGTCGATAATCCGCATATTTGGTGTTGGCATTATTTTTTAGCCGACTCTTCACAAAAAACAGTTATTGCAGATGCCTTAGAAAATGCCTATGGCGGAGATGTTCATGTACATGAAAATACATGGCCGGGGCTTTTTGGAATTATTTATGCAATGAGAATACTTGTTGTATTTATGTATATTATGGTAACCATATTTATTTTAATTGTAACCGTAATGACTGGCAGCAAAATTCTTGCGGCGGAACAGAGTGATTTTGGGATTTATAAGGCAATTGGTTTTCCAGCAGGTCATTTGAGGATTACATTTGCGCTTCGTTTTGGAATGATAGCAGTTCTTGGCTCTATTATTGGAACAATTCTTGCCGCTATTTTTACAAATCCATTTGTTTCATCTGTAATGAAATTGGCAGGCATCAGTAATTTTGCCTCAGTGCCTTCGGTGGGAAGTATTCTTTTGCCAGCAAGTGTTGTAACAGTATTGTTTTTTCTTTTTTCCTATTTTGCAGCAGGTAAAATTAAGAAAATGAATTTCATTCAGTTGATTCGAGAGTAAAAAATAACTATGCTTTAAAACTATATATATCTATTAAATATAAGTATTTGTTATATAAATAAAACGATTATATAATAGGCATAGAAGTTATGAGCAAGTAGCGCAGCGGATTGCGAATATCCGCTTAACAGAATGGATTTGCGCTTAAAAAATGAGTTGTGACTGTCAAAAAAATATATGGTCTATAAAACTATTGGTAGTCGATTACTCATAAAGATAGAAGCGCAGGAAAGGAACGAATATGAAAAAAAATAGGTTAAAAACAAGGTCTCTTTTATTTATAGTTGCTCTTATATGGATAGTAACTTTGACAGGATGTAGTCAATCAAATAACAATCAAAATAGCAATAATTTAAGTAACAGACCTAATAACACAGGAAGTACAGTAAATAATGATTTAAGCAACAATCCTTCAAATTCAAATGCTGCTGCAAAAGTGACCGAATTGGAAGTTTGTTTTGGAGATGATGGCAAGCCATTTACCATGCATCTGTATGATAATGATACGGCAGCAGCGATAGCAAGGCATGTAGGAACAGCAAATTGGAGACTTCCAATTTATCACTATAATGATTATGAAAATTGGGAAGTGATACAATATTACGATATTCCATCCAGATATGATATTCCGTCAAATCCAGAAACGATTACATCGGAAAAGGCTGGCGAAGTTTATTATTCAGCGCCAAACCGTATTGTACTTTTTTTTGGTGATGCACAGGTTCAAGGTGAATATACAAAAGTAGGCTATTTTGATTATACACAAGAATTTAAGACAGCTGTTGAAAATAATCCAGTGTTAGAAGGCTGGGGAAATAAAATTGTGTTAATTAACCATATAAATTAGTTTGATAAAAAGAAAAGAGATGTTATAATGAACAGTAAAAGTAATGAAGACGCCATTATTCAAAATCTCAAAGATGCGGGCTGTAATCAGGATATCATTACTGCTTTTATAAAGGATTTAAAAGAGGGTAGTATTGATGATGGAATGAGGCTTTTAGCGGCACATAGACGTTTACTTTTAGAGGAATTGCACAGAGAACAAAAACAAATTGATTGTTTGGATTATTTGGTTTATAAAATGGAAAAAACGAAAAAGGCAAAGATATAGCATAAAATAAAAGGCGAAAAATAGTTCACTGCAAGATTTGCAGCAGTGTACTGCTTGCTGCAAATTTGTAAAAATTTTTAATGGTTTGGTCAATAAATATAAGAAGCAGTACAGAAATGAGGGTCGATATGAATATGGTTAATAATAAAACATTTGATGAAGAAAGAGCGTTATATGGCGTGCAAAACCTTACTGTAAAAGATTGTATGTTTGATGGTCCGGCGGACGGAGAAAGCGCTTTTAAAGAAGGAAAACATATTTTTGTTGAAAATTGTTTTTTTAATCTGCGCTATCCATTTTGGCATGATAAGGAATTAAATATTTCTAAATCTGAAATGACATCCAATTGCAGGGCAGCACTTTGGTATTCACATGATATTGAAATTACAGATACAAAATTGCATGGCATTAAAGCGTTAAGGGAGTGCAGCAAAGTTAAAATAAGCGATTGTGATATTATTTCTCCAGAATTTGGCTGGTCTGTACAAGATATTGCAATGAAAAATTGTACCGTTGAAAGTGAATATTTTATGATGCGCTCAGACCATTTGAATTTTGAAAATGTGCAGATGAAAGGGAAATATTCCTTTCAGTATATTACAGATTCGATATTTGAACATTGTGTTTTTGATACAAAAGATGCCTTTTGGCATGCAAAAAATGTGATAGTGCGAGATAGTGTTGTAAAGGGAGAATACCTTGCCTGGTACTGTGAAAATGTAACGTTTGAGCGTTGCAAAATTATTGGAACACAACCGCTTTGTTATTGTAAAGGATTAAAATTAATCGACTGTGAAATGATAGATACAGACCTTTGCTTTGAAAAATCAGAAGTGGAAGCAAGTATTACAACACCTGTTATCAGCATTAAGAATCCATCATGCGGACATATCTATGTGCCTTGTGTAAAGGAAATTATTTGTGATGACAAGAGTGCTTGTGGAGAAGTCATTGTCACAGGAAAGTGTTGTTGTGCATAATGATACACTATTTGATAAAAGGAATTTTAATCGGACTGCTTTTTGGTGTGCCAGTGGGGGCAGTAGGAACAATGACTGTACATAGAACATTAAATGATGGTTTTCGTGCAGGGCTTATGACAGGGCTTGGCTCATCAATTGCTGATTGTTTCTACGCCTTTGTTGGCGTTTTTAGTTTAACATGGATTTCGGATTTTTTATTAAAATATCAATTATATATTCATATGATTGGCGGAGCCTTTATTTTAATGATGGGTACAAAGTTGATATTTTTTGAAAAAGAAGCAGTAATATCACAAAAACAAAGTATCGGCGGCATAAAAATGTTTTTGTCATCGTTTGTGATTGGCATTACCAATCCAGCGGCAATTATAACCTTTTTATTTGCTTTTTCTTACTTTGAAGTTGCGGGGCAAACGAGCGTGATTCAAGGAATGTTGCTGGTTTTTGGCGTCTTTATAGGCACTTATATTTGGTGGAGTTTATTGTCTATGTTTGTTCATTTTATAAAAAAGAAAACAACAGCTTATGATTTTCAAAAGATAAATAAGATATTTGGAATTTTTTTAATTTTGTTTAGCGTTGTGATTTTTATAAAGTGTTTCTGGTGAAAAAATATCATTCTATTTTAGTTTTAATCCGTAACAATTTGCATTTTTTTACATGTATATTATCTAATTATAAATATTTTATTTGAAATTTGGACAAATATAATAATAAACATATTTTTAAAAATTGATAATATAGGAGGAACAGTGGAATTTGAAGTTCGTATTGCATGTATAACCGATTATATCGATTTCATTTTGAATCAAGAGAAAGAGCTTGTAAAGACTCCAATGAAATATGAAACGATGTATTTTAGAGGTCATTCCAATAAGGAATATAGACTTTTGCCATCATTGGCAAGAAACCGAATGTCATATTGTGATATGTCTATTTTAAATCAAGAAAGAAATATGATTGAAGAATGTAAGTTTAAGATGCCTCATATTTTTGATAATACACTTCAGCCAATCAATTTGTTGGCGTTATTGCAGCATTGGGGGATTCCGACGCGATTGATGGATATAACAATTAATCCATTGGTTGCTTTATATTTTGCAGTGAGCAGAAATGAAGATAAAGATGGAGAAGTTCTTATTTTTATTCGGCATGACAGGGAGATTGCGCAATATCCCATTTATAATGCAGTGGCGGAGACCTATAAATTTGCTCGGACAACAAAACAATATTTAAGTTTTTTTTATGATGATATGGTATTGCAGCCATATTTTTTAGAGCAAAAAAATACATGTGATATCTGTTATACATCGAAGGAAGAAAAAGAAAATTGGATATCCGATTGCTGTGATAGAATTTTATATGTCAATGCAGGCGTATATACAGAAAGACAACATGCGCAGAAAGGAAGCTATATATTATTTAATAACGATATTGAACAGGATGAAAAGGGTAAATATTTTGTTAAGGTTATTTCAGAAATACCAAAAGATAAGGAACATATCTGCAAAAGAATCATTATATCAAAAGAGAATAAAGGGGAAATTCTTAGCAATTTGGAAACATTAGGAATAACTAAATCTAATTTATTTCCAGAAAATATAGATATGATTTGTGATGAAATTAGACATCATGCGATGAAAAGAGTAAAATAGCATATCCTATATTTTTAGGGAGTAAATAGAGATTGAATCAAAAGTAACAAGGCAGAAAAATGTAGAATAATATTAAAATATGTGTTGTTCTACCAATATAAGTAAGAATTAGCGATAGAAGTTAAACTTTTATCGCTTTTCTTTTTCGCAAAATTTTAATTGGATGGCTTAAATTTTTGATAGGGAATATGAATATTTGTGTGTTTGATATTGTTTGTTTTAGTGATTGTACTATATAGTACACAACGAGAGCAAAAATCCTATTGACCTTTTCCTTAGGGCAAGGTTTATACTGTATAATGATTAAGGAGGAATATCATGTTATCCATTGGTGAGTTTTCAAATATATGTAAAGTATCAACAAAGACGCTTCGCTATTATGCTGAAATCGGTTTGCTTGAGCCAAGTGAAGTCAATCCTGAAAATGGGTATCGTTATTATGCGATTGAACAGCTTGAAAAGATGCTGTTTATCAATCGGTTAAAGGCGTATTCTTTTTCGTTAGATGAAATTAAGGTAATTATGCAATCGGAAGAAATACAAGATGATAATTTATATCTTGCTTTTGTTCAAAAGAAAAAGGAAATCGAAAAACAGATGCATAATTACAGGCAACTTTTAACGCAATTAGAGGATGAAATATCGGTTATTGAACAGGGTAAATCCATTATGTCATATATGGATGAAATAGATGTTCGGCTTGTAGACGTGCCTAAAATGTATCTGTTGTCTATTAGAAAAATGGTGCAAGTAAAAGATTATCCCACCGAATATATTAAGTGTTATGGAAAGTTATTCAAAAAGATTGCAGTCGACAAACTGACAATGAGTGGTTCACCAATGATACTTTTTCATAGTGCACAATATTCTCCTTCAGGTTTAGATACAGAGTTTGCTATCCCGGTACAAGAATATGTCACAGGCACAAGAGATTTTTGCCCTGGATTATGTTTAAAAACAGTTGTACGAGGAGCGTACTCTGAACTTTCTTCAGTTTATGCCAAACAAGTAGAATGGGCAAAAAAAGAGGGGTATCAAAATACAAATGCGCTGTTTGAAGTCTATATAACAGACCCATCACAGATTGCAGATGTAAAAGATAATATAACGGAAGTCTATTATCCTGTGAAAAAGATAACGCCTAAGAATTAAGTGGAAACTATACTTTAAAGGAAAAACAAAGATTTATAATATAAAATCAGATAAGGAGTAAAAATGATAAATTCATTTGAATTTCACAGTTATGTTGCAGATAATCAGTCAAACATCTGTCAAGTGACAGTTATACAAAACAGTAAGACAATTATTAACGATGTATGGAATGGCTACAAAGCAGATGATACAGTACATACAATGTCTGTTACGAAAAGCATTGTTTCTTTGTTGGTTGGCATTGCCATTGAACAAGGATTGATTGGCAGCATAGATGATTATGTGTTAGATTATTTTCCTAATTATAAAATTAAACGAGGGGAAAAGACAATTCAAAAAGTTACATTGAAAAATCTGCTGACAATGACCGCTCCTTATAAGTATAAATCAGAACCTTGGTCAAAAATATGTGTGCAGGAAGATTGGAGCATTGCCGCTTTGGATTTTTTAGGTGGTAGGCGTGGCATGGTAGGGGAATTTCAATATTCTACATTAGGTATTCATATTCTCACAGGTATGATTGCAGTAACAAGCAAAATGACAACGGTAGATTTTGCAAATAAATATCTATTTGAGCCGTTGACGATTGCACCACGTAAAATATATGTTGCTCCCGATGCCAAAGCGCACAAGGCATTTACAGTAGGAAAGGCGCCCAAAGGAAAAATTTGGTTTTCTGACGATAAGGGGGTTGGGGCTGCTGGATATGGTCTTTGTTTGTCCGCTGAAGAAATGTCTAAGATAGGGTTGCTCTGTCTGAAAAAAGGTGTTTTTAATAATAAGCGCATTGTTTCTGAAAAATGGCTTAAAGAAAGCACAATGGTTAGATTGTGTTGTGATAAAAAATTTCGTAATATGAAGTATGGCTATTTGTGGTGGATTATTGATGAAAATAAGGGAAGTTATGCGGCTATTGGCAATAGCGGAAATGTTATTTATATCAATCCCCAAAAGGAATTGGTAGTAGCGGTTTCCAGCTACTTTAAACCAATAGTGTTTGACCGAATTGATTTTATCAAAGAACAAATAGAGGAAAAGCTTGAAGATAGCTCATCAAAATAGTGTTCCGTTTTATAATTTGTTGTGTCAAACTTATGTAAGGCAAGTAAATTTTTATCAATCCATTTGTGTTGAAGACCTATTTAAAAACGATATTGCGACGGCAATAGAATTATAAGATGTAATTATGAGCCTTTTTATGGTAGTATATATACTATATGGAGGCTTTTTTCTTCTCAAAAAGAAAGGGAAAGGAGACTTTATAAATGGGTAAAGATTTAAGAGAAAGGAGTTTTTATAATCAATATTTTTTATTTTGCAGACAGAGGGAAGAATTGGAAAACTTACAGCGCTGTAATGAAATGTAGAACATCTATTAAAAATGGTGTAGCAATTGATGTAAACAGAATGGAGGAACAACAAATGCGAAAACATTATATTGATAATTTACGTAACTTTGTGATTTTATTATTATTTCCAGTACATACGTTTATGATTTGAAGAGCAATATTTTTATAAATTTATATATTTTTATATATTATTATAAAATGAACTTTTGCAATATTTGCAAAAATATATAAGTTAATATATTTTTATGAAAATAAATCCTAAATTGGTGTAATAATGGTGTAAATTCATTTAGAAGATATAATCTTGATTAAAGTATAAGGGTGAAACAAGTCACTCTTTTTTTATTGTGATAATTTTCAAAGTTATGTAAGTGGAAAGTTTACAAAAATTTTTTCTTCATGTAAATTGGTATAAGTTACTATAAATTGGTATATGTTAATGATTTGTGTTTTTAAGCAGGTTTAGTAGTATTTACAAGCAAATTTTAGCATGATATTATAACGCAAAAGGCAAGGTAAAAACAAAAGTTAAATATAAAAATAGATGAATTATTAAGCAAAATAGATAATTATTTTGATTCCATAGAGAATAGCGAAATACGAAGAACTATTATATATAGATGATATAACTTGGCAGCAGGTTGCAGAAAGTTATTAGAATAATATTTTGAAAAGTAAAAAATACTTGACTAATAGATGTAAAATATAAAAAATATTTGACTGAAAAACAGTCTAGTATATTAAAATAAATGATATATTATAATAAAAATTTAAACTTGTCCGTTTTTTTGTGTTAATATTTAAACTGAAGAAATTATATATCATTTTTTGAAGATGTGTAAGGGAGGTAGAAAGGTATAATATGGATTGTGTAAAAGATTCAGCAGTAGAAAGAATTTTAAAATTCTACAAGTATATTGATGTCGATATTAAAATGGCAAGTGAATGGCTAGAACAATATGAACAAGGATATAACCCACTAGGAGCCATTTCGTACAATGGTATGCCAAAAGGTACGAATTTGTCAGATAGCACAACAACCCTTGCAATTAAATTAGTAGAGGCAAACACAAAAGAAAATATTGATACTTTGAAAAAAAGGATTACAGAATTACAAAAATTAAAGTGGGAGATATTTAATGAAATATCAACACTTACTCCAGTACATAAAACAATTGTCAGTGAATTTTATATAAAAGGTCGCAAATGGGAATATATAGCAGGACAAATTAATTATAGCGTAAGGCATAGCAAAAATATAAGGCATGTTGCACTAAAAGATTTGGGTGCGAGACTTTCGCAAAATAAATATATAGTAAACAGTGTGATTATAGATGAAATTATAAAATGAAGATTGCCCGTCATTGCCCGATATTCTATGATATACTATAAAAGTAAAATACCATAAGGCAGCAGGAAAAGATTTAAAACGCCTGCTGCCTTACAGTATTTTATTTTTTTATTTATATAAAATGTGTCTGTTCAGAAAGAATAAAAGCGTAGAGTGTGGAAAAACAAACAAAAGGGGGGTTTATTATGGCGCGACAAAAAGATGAGAATAGAAAAAAGGCAATGCAGCTTTTTTTAGATTCTGATGGACTGATGAATAATAAAGAAATAGCTACGGCATTGAATATTGATTCTGCAAAGGTTAGCAAGTGGAAGTGTATAGATAAATGGAAAGAAGCACTTGAAAATAAGCCAAAGAAAAAAGGTGCGCCGCGTAGAAACAAAAATGCTAAGGGGCATGGTGCGCCGCGCAGAAACAAAAATGCTGAAAAACATGGTGCATATTCTACAATATATTTTGATGAATTAACAGAAAATGAAAAGGCTCTTATAGAATCTATTACGCTTGATTCAGAAGCCAACATGTTAAGAGAATTACAAGTATTGATTGTTAAAGAAAAGGACTTACAAAAACGAATAGAAGCCTATAACAATGATGATGTTGGACAATTGTATATAGATAAATCCGTTGAAATCCATAAGCCTAATGATAAAGATAAGGAAGATAGTACACATACTTTTAATATGGTTATGGAAACAAAAGTGAAGTCTTCAACATTTGAAAGAGTGATGAAGCTAGAGGCAGAATTAAATAAAGTACATGGGCGCATTATTAAGCTGCTGGATTCTATTAAGTCTTATGAATTGGAGAAGTGTCGTATTGCCTTAGAGAAGAAGCGGTATACATTGCTCAAGCAGAAGATAAGCGGGGAGTATAGTGTTGATATTGATACAGGGGAAATAGACGATACCTATATAGAGCAGGAAGAAGAACTTGAAGAATTATAAGGGTAAAAAGGTACTGTAAAAAGAGAAAGCGCCCTACGGGTGCCGAGACCCCAAGCCTTGCCTAGATTTTTGCAATAAAAATACACTTCCATATTTCTGAAAATTTTTTTAGAGGGGGGTAGGATTTTGAAACTTTATGATAAAAATGCAATAGCACGTTTTTTAAATATGACTTCTAAAAATGTGCAACGATTAACAGAAAAAGGAGTTTTACAAACAAAACAAGGTGAATTGTATTCTTTATTAGACACAATCCATGTTTACATAAAATATTTAAAAGACCGTAACCCTGATAGTGAAGAATCTTTAAATTTTAATGAAGAGCGGGCAAAATTGACAAAGGCAAAGAGATTAAATGAGGAGTTGGACTTAGCAGTAAAAAAAGCAGATTTGCATAAATCAGAAGATATAGAAAAAATTATGACAGCTACTTTGATAAACTTTAAAAGCCGTTTAAGTGCGATTCCAGCGGAAGAGGCAGAAAAATTGGCAACAATGACCGATAAGGCAAAAATATTTATTTATCTAAATGAAAAGATAAAAGAGGCATTAATGGAATTATCTAATTTTGAAGAAGTGTTTAAAAAGGAAATAAAGGAAGATGAAGAAAGAAACGATTGAACTTTTTAAAAAGATATTTAAAGTATTAGAACCTCCGCCAAATCTTACATTATCGCAGTGGGCGGACAAATATCGCCGTCTTTCTTCGGAATCAGGAAGTAAAGGCGGGCATTGGAACACAGAAAAAGCAGCGTGGCAGTGTGAAATTATGGACGCTATAACAGATGTATCTGTTGAAAAGGTGGTTGTAATGAGTGCCGCGCAGATGGGAAAAACAGACGCTTTTTTACTTAATACAATAGGCTATTATATGCACTATGACCCTTGTACGATTCTTTGTATGCAGCCAACATTAAGCCTTGCGGAAACAATGAGTAAAGACCGACTTATGCCGATGGTAAGAGATACTCCTGTTTTAAGAGATAAGATTAATGAAAAGAGCAGAACAAGTGGTAATACAATTTTTAAAAAATCTTTTCCTGGTGGGCGTATTACAATGACGGGCGCTAATTCACCAACTGAACTTAGAAGCCGTCCTATTCGTGTCTTACTTGCTGATGAAGTAGACGCATATCCACCAACCGCAGGTGCAGAAGGCGACCCTTTAATACTTGCTGGAAAACGATTAACAACTTACTGGAATCGCAAAGAAGTTCATACAAGTACACCAACTATAAAAGGGGTATCACGTATTGAGATGGAATATGAACATTCAACGATGGAGGAATGGCATGTGCCTTGCCCAAGTTGTGGAGAATTACAGCCATTAGAATGGAGTAACCTTATTTATAAAATGGATATTGATGGAGAAGTTGAAAGTATTACTTATGTTTGTGCAAAATGTGGGGTTATCCATTCTGAAGTTGAGTGGAAAGAACATTTTAATAAGGGGCGTTATATTGCAAAATACCCAAACAGAAAAGTTCGAGGGTTTCATTTTAATTCACTTGCTTCTACTTTTTTTGGCTGGGATAAGATAGTAAAAGGATTTATTGAAGCACAAAAAGCAGTAAAAAAAGGAAATATTGAACTTATGAAAACTTGGGTTAATACAGAACTAGGGCAAACATGGGAAGAGGAAGGCGAAAAAGCAAGTAAAGATAATTTGATGACACGCCGCGAAAAATATAATTGTGAAGTTCCAGACGAAGTTATTGTACTTACCGCAGGGATTGACACACAGGACGACCGTTTTGAAATTGAGGTTGTCGGCTGGGGTGTAGAACATGAATCGTATGGAATTGTATATAAACGAATTTATGGCGACCTAAAACAAACCGATGTATGGGATAATTTGGATAAATTTCTATTGCAGAAATTTAAGAAAAAAGACGGAACAGAATTGCGTGTAGTTTGTGCTTGTATGGATAGTGGCGGACATTTTACAAATAAAGTGTATAAATTTTGTAAAGCAAGAACAGCAAGAAATATATTTGCTATAAAAGGAAAAGCGGGTACAGACCGTCCATATATTTCAAGACCATCAAAAAATAATAGAGAACAGGTGTATTTATTTACATTAGGCGTAGATAATGGAAAATCCTTGTTATTACAACGATTGCAAATTGAAGAAAGGGGTGCAGGATATTGTCATTTTCCAAAAGATGAAAAAGAGTATATAAAAGGTTATGATGAGGATTATTTTAAAGGATTGACGGCGGAAAAACAAGTTTTGCGATATAAAAAAGGCAGACCTTACTTTGTTTGGGAACTAACAGGAGAAACCAAAAGAAATGAGCCATTGGACTGTCGAAATTATGCACAGGCAGCAATAGAGATTACTGGATTGACATTAAAGGAAGTACCTAATAAAACAACAATAATACCGCCTAAGAAAAAAAGGCGAGGAAATCGAAGCGGAGGGATTATATAATGGCAGCAATTACATTAGAAATAGCAAAAAAACATTTAGGCATGTGGCTTGAAGCCGAAAGTCAAGTAGCAATTAATCAAGCCTATACAATAGGTGGTAAGTCTTTTACAAGGGCAAATCTGGGCGAAATACGTAAACAGGTTGAATATTGGGGTAATAAAGTGACTTTATTGGAAAATACAGCAAAAAATAAGGGTAGGAATAGAGTGTATAGAATTGTGCCAAGAGATTTATAATTATAAAATTATTTAATTTTGAAGACATGAAAAAAAGAATATGTTATAATGAGGAAAAATTTAGGAGGTACAAGTACATGAGAAAAATTGCCATATTGGTATTAGTTGCTGCAATGTTTATGTTAAATGCTTGTTCAGGAAAAGATACAGATACATCTAGTCTGTCTGAAAATTTAAAAACAGAATATGCGTTTTATGAGGATTCTATCAAAAATATAAAAAGTACTATGGGATTATCACAGGAACAAGCAGATAATGTATTTACGGTTCTTGTTACGGAATGTGGTATTAATGAAAAAGTACAATATGTTTTTAAGGGGAATAGTGATAATACATATAGCGTATGGGCAGGATTATTACAGTTGGAGGTAACATTAAAAGATAATGCTGTGGATACTGTAATGAATGGAACACAACAAATATATCCAGCGATACATAAAAATTTATTAATGCAGGCAAAAGTAAAAGAAGACAAGGTAATGAATGGTTTTGGTACAGAGCAAATAGGAGAGAGAGCATATATTGAAATCAGTAAAGAGGACTTGCGTAATGTAACACAGGAAGATTTTAAAGAGTTTGCAAATAGTGTGGTAAAGGATAGTGGTTACAATTGGGTTTCAATTATTTGTAATGATGGTACAGGCATTTGTTTTATAGGTTCAATGGAATATGTGGCACAATATGGAAAGATAGATGATGAAGGTGCAATAGAAGAGGTTATAGGAGATATAACGATTGGCGATTCGGAAATTTATATTTATGAGGAAAGATAATAAAAGATTGCCCGCCATTGCCCGATTTTTTATGATATTATATAAAATAGAAAAAGCATTGAAGGAAATATATAGGTATTTCCTTTAGTGCTTTTTTTATATAGGGAGGATAAAACATGCAGTTGTTAATGGGCGATTGTTTAGAACGGTTGGCAGAACTTGAAAATAAAAGCATAGATATGGTTTTAAGTGACGCGCCATATTCAGGAGGAGTATTTGCCGCAGACAGGCAAAAAGGCACATCAGATAAATATTTTAATCCAAAATATAATGGTTCTTGTCGTTTTCCTGATTTTGATGGCGATAACATGGACCAAAACAGTTTTACGGAATTTATGCAAAGGGTTTTAAGAAAAGCACGGCAAAAGAGCAAAGATGAAGCGATTATTGCAATGTTTATTGACTGGCGTAATATTGTAAGTATGATTAACGCATTACAAATGGCTGGTTGGTTGTATAAAGGTATTGTTGTTTGGGACAAGGGAAATGCTAGAAATATACCAGGACGATTTAGACAAGACTGTGAATTTATAATCTGGGGAACGAATGGAAAAAAATCGGTACATTATGTTAAGGGTGTTAAAAGTCTTTGCGGCTGTTATCGTGTTAAAAGCGTATCAACAAAAAAGAAACATCATCAAACAGAAAAGCCAGTAGAACTTTTAGAAGAGTTAATTAAAATATGTCCAGAGGGTGGAACGGTGTTAGATATGTTTATGGGAAGTGGAAGTACTGGCGTGGCTTGCGTAAATATGGACAGGGATTTTATAGGAATTGAAGAAAAACGATTTTATTTTGAAACAGCAACGGCACGTATTGAGCAGGCAAAGGAACAAAAAAGGATTGAATAGTAGAAGGGAGATAAAGTATTGTGAACTTTCTTGAAAAAGCAATAAATAGTATTTCTCCACAATACGCATTAAAAAGAGCAGTAGCAAGGCAACGATTAAACATAATTAATAGTGGTTATGGCAATTATGGCGCTAATTCAACAAAAAAATCAGTTATTGGTTGGACACATGGCGGAGGTAGTCATGTAGAAGATATAGAAGAGCATGTAGACACGTTAAGGCAGCGTTCAAGAGATTTATATTGTGGTGGCTCGAACATTGCCACAGGAGCAATAAAAAGGCTTAGAACCAATGCAGTAGGTACAGGGTTACATCTTAAAAGTATTATCAATGAGGATTTTTTAAATATTACGTCAGCAGAAGCAAGAAAATTGGAAGAAACCATAGAAAGAGAGTTTGCGCATTGGGCAGAATCGGAAAATTGCGACATGGAAAGGATAGATACCTTTTATCAGTTGCAGCAGTTGGCGCTACTTAATGCGCTGCTTAGTGGCGATTGCTTTGCATTGATGACAACAACAACTCGAACTGGCAGCATTTACGATTTGCGTATTGAATTGATAGAGGCAGACCGAGTAAGCACGCCAGATAAAGAAACAATAAATCCTTTATTTTGTGAAGGAATTGAAAAAAATAAGGCTGGAGAAGTGGTAGCTTATCATATTTCAGCATTTCACCTGTTGTCTTTTAAAGAAAGAAAGCCTCGAGAATGGGTAAGAGTTGAAGCCTTTGGCGAAAAGACAGGACGAAGAAATGTAATACATGTAATGAATCGGGAACGTATCGGGCAAGTGCGCGGCGTTCCTTTTTTGTCCCCTGTTATTGAGACGATAAAGCAGCTTGGGCGGTACACAGACGCAGAAGTTTTGGCAGCCGTTATCAATGGGATTTTTACGGTTTTTATTGAAAAAGATGGCGGAGGTGATGGCAGAGTACTAGGAGAATCCATACCCGAAGATATGCAGATTGATTCTGAAGATGAAAATAGTATAGAACTGGGGTCTGGTTCTATTATTGACCTTGCAGAAGGCGAGAAGGCAAACATGGTAAATCCAGGAAGACCAAACCCCAATTTTGAACCTTTTGTAATGGCTGTTATTAAACAGATTGGGGCGGCATTGGAGATTCCGTATGAAATCCTTATTATGGCATTTAGTAGTAATTATTCCGCTTCAAGAGCGGCTATTTTAGAATTTTTTGAAGTTATCAAGATGTACAGAGCATGGTTTGTAGCCGACTTTTGTCAGCCAATTTATGAGGAATGGTTAAGCGAGGCAGTGGCAAAGGGAAGGATTCATGCGCCAGGTTTTTTTAATGACCCTATTATTAAAGCTGCTTATTGCACAGCAGAATGGAATGGACCAGGTATGCGTCAGTTAGACCCGAAAAAAGAGGTTGAAGCGGCAGAATTAAGAGTTGCTGGCGGATTTTCAACAAGGCAGAGAGAAACCGCAGAACTTACAGGAACCGACTTTTATCGAAATATCAAACAGCGTGACCGTGAGGAAAAATTGTTAAAGGAGGTCATCGAACATGCAGAGCCAAGCGGAAAGGTTACGAACAATAATAAGGATACGAAATCAGGTATCAACAACAATGGAGGAGAAACAGAGGAAGAAGCCGAAGAATAAAAATGAAATATGTCGATTTTGGAATTTTATATCAAATCAGGAGGAAAATAAAGCTGAACTTGTTTTGTATGGCGAAATTTCCGACTATTCTTGGTATGGTGATGAGATAACACCAAAGGAATTTAACAAAGAATTGAAAGAATTAGGTGCAGTTGATGAAATTGTTGTGCGTATTAATTCAGGTGGTGGCGATGTTTTTGCGGCAGTTGCTATTTATACCTGTTTAAAAGAGCATAAAGCCAAAATAGCAGTAAAAATAGACGGCTGGTGTGCTTCTGCCGCAACGATTATAGCGATGGCAGGAGACACCATTGAAATATCCGTAGGTGGTATTTTTATGATACATGACCCAATGGCAGGTATATTGGGATATTACAACGCAAGTGAATTAAAAAAGATTGCTGATGAATTAGAAACGATTAAACAATCTATTGTTAATTGTTACATGACGGTTACAGATAAGTCGGAAGATGAAATAAAAAATCTTATGGCAGATGAAACGTGGTTTACAGGTGAAGAGGCAGTGCAGGCAGGGTTTTGTACAGCGGTTTTGTTTACTGATGTACAAACACAAATAGAAGATACAGAAAGAATTATTGTAAATTCTGTACCTATTAATATTCAAGGCTTTCACACAGTACCTAAAGAGTTATTAAACTGTAAGGGCAGCTATAATAAAAACAATCAAAATAATGAGGAGGATAGGACATTGACATTAGACGAATTTAAAAAGAAGTATCCTGATGTAGCCAATGCTTATAAAAATGAGATGATGGCAAATACAGAGGGAACACAGCAGACAGCAGTAGAGGCAGAAAGACAGCGAATAAAGGCAATTGATGAAATGACATTGCCTGGATATGAAAACCTAGCAAGCCAGGCAAAGTATGAAAAGCCAATTAGTGCAGAGGCGTTTGCTATGCAAATGATAGCAGAACAGAAAAAGTTAGGAAATACATTTTTAAATAATCGTGAGGACGACATTAAAAATTCCAATATGAATAATGTTACACCTACGCCAAACAAGGGACATAATGGAAATAATGAGGATGACCCTTATGGCGATATTATCGACAAATTATATCCTAAAACAAAATAATATATGGAGGTAAAAGCAGATGGCAGCAGGAAAGGAACTATTAGAAAGTTATATTCCAAAACGAGTACACGCGGGGGATTATCCAGTTGTAACCGATTCTGGAACGGTGGCAGAGGGTGAAATTATTACAGAACTTACACCCGTTACACTGGATACCAATGGAAAAATTAAAGCCGTTACAGCAGATACAATAACCAGTGTTTATGGTTTGGCAGCAGAGGACGCAATAGCAGGGCAAGAAATTGTCCTATATTTGACGGGGCAGTTTTTTGGAGAATCTATTAATGTGCCAAGCGGAAGTAGTGTGTCCGATTTTAAAGAGCCATTTAGAAAATTAGGCATTTTTTTAGTGAATACAGATAATGCAGTAACAATAAATAGCAGTGGCGACACACAGCCAACAGAATAAGAAATTTATAAAAAAGAGGTAAAAAAGATGGCAATTAGTATTTACGACCCACGAACGATGGGAAAATTAATAGAACGTATGCCAAAAGTACATACGTTTATTAAAGATACATTTTTTAGAAATGTAGAAACATTTTATACACAAAAGGTTGATGTTGATTTTAAAAAAGGGAATCGAAAGTTAGCGCCATTTGTACATCGAAAAATAGGCGGCACAACCATAGAAAATGATGGTTTTCAAACCAATACATATGAGCCGCCGCTTGTAGCACCAAATACCATTACAACAATTGATGATATTTTAAAACGCACGCCAGGTGAAAGTTTATATAATGGAAAATCGCCAGACCAAAGAGCCGTTGAAAAAATGCAGCGTGATTTTACAAAACTTGATGAAACCATTACGCGTAGAGAAGAATGGATGTGTTGTCAAGCCTTATTTACTGGCAAGATTCCAATTTTTGATGAGAATGGAAAAAAGATTCAAGAAGAAATTGACTTTCAATTTACCAATAAAGAAACGCTAAAAACAGCAGAAAATTGGAAAACAGCAAAGGGCGGTAAAATCGAGCAGTTAAAAGAATGGCGCGAACAGGTACAAAAAACAGGATTTGTTAATTGTAATATTTGTCTGATGGGCAAAAAGGCAGCAGCAGCATTTTTACAAGATGAAGAAGTACAGAAAATTCTTGATGTAAGGCGATTTGACGTTGCAGTTATTGCACCAAAGGAACTGCCAAATGGTGCTACATATGTTGGTACTCTTCATGAGATGGGTATGGACATATACACATATAATGAATGGTATCTTGATGACTGGACAAACAAAGATAAGCCAGAAGAAAAGCCATTACTTCCTGAAAATATAGTTGCATTGCTTTCTACCGAAGCTGAATATTCTATGTATTATGGCGCGATTGGCATTGTGGACGAGGCGGGAAAAACGATTTCCGTTGTGGAAGGTGTACGTATTCCTGAACAATGGGTAGAACGACGTCCGTCAAGACGCTTTTTACAGTTATCTTCTGCCCCTCTTTGTGTGCCGCATGAGGTTGACTCGTGGTTTGTTGCTACGGTTTGTTAAAAGGTAATAGTGTGAAAGATAAATTATTTCACAAGTTAAATGAAATTTAATTAGCAATTTATGTCTGTGCATTGCTTGACACAAAGTTGCTAAAAGAGTTTTTAACTCTTTGCGCGAAAAAGAGGATTTTTATGAAAAATTTTAAAGAAATGCTAGATAGGGATTTAGATTCAACTTTTTATAATACTAACGAATTTGCTCAAGTAAAATTAATCAAATATGATGGGATTGTGAAAGAGATTCCCATTATATTTGATTTGGAAGAAACAAAAGATAGACAGCAGTTAGCTTCTGGAGACCATGCAGAAGGAATTTATAGGCAGTATATTGTTATTCGTGTTCGATTAAGTGATATAGAAAAAGAGCCACGACAAAATGCACGATTTTGGATTGACAATGACCTTTTTAAAATAGTCAATGTACGAAATGAATATAACGAATTAATAATTGAATTAGAAAGATTTGACGAGTAATGATTGAAATATCAACGCAAACAATAGATAGAATCCATGCAATTCTTGCAGGAATTGAAAATGTAGATAAAAAGGTATTAAAACCTGCAATGGCAAGAGGTTTAATAGCAGGTAAAGCAGCAGCGGGTAAAGCAGTGCGACAGACTTATCATATATCAGCAAGTGACTTTAATCGTTATGGTTATATGAAATATAACAGTGTTAGCCCATCAAGCAATGGAATAATAGGCAGTATTGAATATTCTGGCGGTGTGATACCGCTTATTCGTTTTAAAGTATCGCCCAATGTTCCAAAGTATAAAGAAACGCCAAGTGCAGCGGTGTTAAAAGCAAGCAGCTTTGTAGCATTTGCGAGAAAACATAATGTTTTTGTGCAACAAATGAAATCTGGACATATTGGCATTTTTGAAAGAAAACAGGAAGGAAAAATAAAAGAGTTGCTCTCTCCCGCAGTGCCGCAGATGGTCGGAAATGATAAAGTTATGAGTATGGTAGAAAGCAGAGTCAATGAAGTTATTAACCAGAGAATAAACCATGAAATTGAGCGATTGTTAAATCAAAATTAAACAAAGGTAAGGATTCATAATGACACCATTAGAATTATTGCAATCATTAAAAAAATACGTTGAAGAAATTACAAAGAATATGGTATTGATTGCACGCGTTCCAGAGAATGGAAAAGAAGAAGCAAGGCGACCGCCAAAGGTTTTTATAGGTCATTTGCCAGAAAAAGAATTAGAAAAGAAAGCAGCACCCTATATACTTTTAAAACTTCTCACCAAAAAGACAGATGATGAAGAAAGTGTATGTAGGGTGCGTATTATTTGTGTCACATTTTCAGAAGATAAAGAAGAAAATTACATACAATGCTTAAATCTTTTAACAAAAATTGAACAAAAATTATTAGAAGATGTAGTGATAGAACAACATTATTCTTGTCAAAAACCAATAGAAATCATTGTGTATGATGATGATTTAGAAGTGTACCAAATTGGTGAAATGATGACGATATGGGAAATGACAAAAACACAAAGAAATGTAAGACAATATTTAGAGTGAAGAGGAGGGGTGATACATGGCAGAAAAAACATATATAGAAGCAGAAAAAACACTTAAAAAAGAAGTGTTTAAAGAAAATGCAGGAGGGCAAAAACAAGTTTGGGAAAATGTAAATACAAAAAACACGATTACAGAAGATAGTTTTATTTATATTGGACCAACACTAAAAACGGGATTGGCTGAAAATACCATATTGTATGGAAAGCGAGCAACAATTGAGGAACATTTAAAAGATACATTGGATAAATTTCCTCAAGTAAAACATCTTTTGGTAACAGTTAAAAACCTTGCAGCAAGTAAAGAAAAAGTAAAAAAGACAGGTATGTTATTAAATAAGTACTATAATGATATTTTAAGCCTGTCAAGGCACAAGGAGGATTAAAATGGCGTATTATCATGGAGTAAAAGCAAGTAAACAGGCTACATCAGTGTCAACACCTGTTACCGCAGACAGCAGTATTCATTTTATTGTAGGAACGGCTCCCGTTCATACCGTAAGCGGCAAAGTAAATGAACCTATTTTAGCATATTCTTACGCTGAAGCAGTAAAAGCAATGGGATATAGTGACGATTGGCAAAAATATGATATTTGCGAAGAAATTTATACCAGTTTCCAGCTTTATAAAAATGCACCAATTGTTATGGTGAATGTATTAGACCCTGCAAAGCATGTAACAGAGGAAACAACAAAAGACGTTGTATTAACATCAGGAGTGGCAGAACTATTTTTTGAAACATTAATAGATTCAGTTAGTGTAAAAGGCTACAATGGGGAAGAGTTAACGGAAGAATATAGTAAGGGCATAGATTATGACCTTATTTATACAAACAATGTTTTGCAATTAGAGCGTATAGAAGGTGGGAAAATCACGTCTGATACTGCAAAAATTAATATTAAGTATAAAAATATAGACCCATCGAAAGTAACAAAAGAGGATATTATTGGCGGATATGATGTAACGACAAAAAAATCCAAAGGGTTTGAATTGGTAGATGTTGTTTTTCCAAAATACAGAGTTATTCCTACTATCTTATTAGCACCGAACTTTTCGCATGACAGTGAAGTGGCGGCTATTATGGCGGCAAAAGCAGAATGTATTAATGGCTTATTTGCAGCAAAGGCAATTATTGATGTTGATACTACATGTACAACAACTTATACAGAAGCCGTCAAGTGGAAAAACGATAATAATATTACACAGCCAACGCAATTAGTTGTTTTCCCAATGGTTACGCTTGGTGGAAAACTGTATCACTATTCTACACATCTTGCTGGAAGTATATCAGCAACGGACGCTAATGAAGATTTAGGAAAAGGAACGCCTTGTGAATCGGCAAGTAATAAAGCACTGCAAATTGATGGCATGGCATTGGCAGATAAAACAGAGGTTTTATTTGATATTACAAAAGCAAATTACCTAAATTCACAGGGAATTATTACAGGATTAAACCTTATGGGTGGTTATGTATCATGGGGAAATGAAACCGCTTGTTATCCGTCAAATACCGATGTAACCGATTATTTTTACAATGTAAGCCGTATGTTTGATTGGGTGTCTAATTCCATTATATTATCCGTCTGGAATAAGGTTGATAGAAAATTAAATAAACGCTTAATTGAATCGGTTACACAAAGCTTAAATTTATGGCTAAATGGACTGATAGCAGAAGAAGTTATTTACGGCGGGCGTGTTGAGTTTTTGACAGAAGAAAATACAGAGTTTGACTTACAACAAGGAATTGCCCATTTCCATATTTATCTTGCGCCGTCTAGTCCAGCAAAAGAATTGGATTTTGTTCTGGAGTATGATGTGAGGTATTTAGATGATTTATTTATATAATAATGATAGTAATAATATTGGTTTACAAGGAGGTTTAAGAAATGCCAAAGGTTGATGAAACGGTCATAGGATTTGCGGTATATGAGGACGCAACGGAATATTTAGGTATATCGGAAGTGTCTCTTCCAGAAATTTCTAATATGACAGAAGAAATAAGCGGCGCTGGTATTGGCGGTAAATTTGAATCGGTTATATTAGGTGCGATTGAAGCAATGACAACAACATTTAATTTTAGAACAGTTACAAAAAATGCTATCAAGTTAAATGAGCCTCGAGAACATCATATTGATTTAAGAGCCGCGCAGCAACAAAAAGATACTGTAAAGGGAAAAATAGAGGTGGTACAAGTTAAACATATTTTAACATTAATGCCTAAAAAATTAAATCCTGGTAAAGTTGCCACAGCAAGTGCGGCAGAAGTGAGCGGAGAATATGCAACATCATATTATGCAACATATATCAATGGCGAAAAGGTGATTGAAATTGACCCACTCAATTATATTTACTTTGTGAATGGAAAAGATTATTTAGCAGATGTAAAAAAAGCACTTGGAAAATAAGCATGGGGAACCGTGCTTTTTATAGTTAAAATTAAATATGGAGGATTTTATTAATGGATAAAAATAATGTGGCTGTGTCAGGTGACAACGTAAAAGAGCAAATGGGAAAATATAGACATAAATTTAAAACACCTTTTACATATGAAGATAAAACCTATACAGAATTGGAATTTAATTTTGAAAAATTAAAAGGAAAACATCTTGTAGATATTGAGAACGAAATGGCGGCTGTTGGCGAATATGCACTATCGCCAGAAATTTCAACATCATTTTTGTACCGATTGGCAGCAAAAGCAGCAGGAATAGGAAGTGATGTTATTCTTAATCTTCCTATTAGTGATTTTGGGAAAATTAAGAATGTGTGTAGAGATTTTTTAGTAAAATCGGGATTATAAGAGATAATCCTATAAGATGGTTTAAACGAAATAGTCTACTGTTATCTAAAGAAACACATACAGGTTTGGATTTTTGGTTGAATCAAACATTGCGAGAGTTTAACTTTTGGATTGTAGAATACAATACGTTGATTCAAGAGCAGGAAAAGGAACAAAAATAATTTTTTATAGACAAGGAGGGTTAAAATGGCAACAGGCAAACAATTTGAATTATTATTTCAGTTGACCGCAACATTAGGACCCAACTTTTCACAGTCGTTTAAAAATGCGTCAAAAACAATGGCTGCTTTACAATCCGATTTACGAAATGCAGACAGTAAATTAAAAGATGTGTCAGCCTATCAGAAGCAGCAGCAAGCAGTGGCAAAAAGTAAGGAAAAGGTAAATGAGTTACAGGCAGAACATGAACGGCTTACAAAAGAAATGGAAGAATCTGGACAGGCAACGCCGAAATTAACAAGGCAATTAGAAGCAAATGAAAAAGCTATGCAAAAAGCAAAAGACGCAACACAACGCGAGGAGGAACGCTTAAATCAACTAGGCAATACATTGCGTGAAGCAGGTGTTAATACCAATAACTTAGGACAAAATACAGAAGAACTAAGGAAAAAATATGAGCGATTAGAACAGACACAGAAAAAAGTACAAGAAATTACAGAAAAGCAAGCGGCAAATAAGCAGGCAATTCAACAGACAAAATCACAACTAACAGGATTGGTTGGCACAGTAGCGGCATTAGGAACAGCGATTTACGCCGGACCGGTAAAAAAGGCAGCAGAATTTGAAGAACAGATGTCAACGGTAAAAGCTATTACTGGAAATGTAGCTGATGAAGATATACCAGAATTAATAGAGAAAGCAGATGAATTAGGTTTAACTTTTAAAGAAGGTACAAATTCAACAGAAACAGCCATGAATATATTGGCAGCAAAAGCAAAGCAGATGGGTGCTACAACTGCATTTACAGCGGCAGAAGCCGGCGAAGCGATGGAATATATGGCAATGGCAGGCTGGAAAGCTGAAAATATGTTAGATGGTATAGATGGTATTATGAATCTTGCTAGTGGTTCTGGTGAAGACTTAGGGTCTGTTTCAGATATTGTAACAGACGCTTTAACGGCATTTGGATTAAAAGCAGGTGACGCAGGACGTTTTTCGGATGTATTAGCACAAGCGTCCAGTAATGCTAATACAAATGTGTCAATGATGGGTTCAACCTTTCAAAAGGTTGCGCCCGTTGCAGGTGCATTGGGATATAGTGTAGAGGATATGTCATTAGGTATTGGTTTAATGGCAAATGCAAGTATTAAGGCTGATGTGGCAGGAACGAGTTTAAAAACGGCATTAGCCAATATGGCAAAGCCTACGAAACAGCAAGCCACTTATATGAATAAATATGGGATTAGTCTTACACAAGCTGATGGCACAATGAAATCATTTGGAGAAGTTGTAGAAAATTTAAGGAGTAGTCTTGGTGGTTTAGGTGAACAAGAGCAAATTGCAGCGGCAACGGCTATTTTTGGTAAAGAAAGTTTTGCAGGTATGTTAGCGATTGTAAATGCGTCCGAACAGGATTTTAATAAACTAACGGACGCTGTATATAATTGTGATGGCGCGGCAAAGCGAATGGCGGATATAAAACTTGATAATCTAAACGGAAGTATCACGCTTGCAAAATCAGCCTTTGACGCATTGCAGGTAGAATTAGGCGAAATGTTATTGCCAGTACTTACAGAAGGAATAAAGCGATTTACAAAAATAACAGAAGTTGTTACCACTTTTGTCAGGGAAAATCCAGAAGCAGTTAAAACGATTGCAAAAGTAGCCGCTTCACTTATTGGATTAAAGGCAGGAAGCTTAGTTGCAAAAATGGGATTTTTGCAAGTAAAAGGCGGATTGCTTTCAATACAAAAGGCTTTTACAACGATTAAGGGCTTAGGTTTTACGAAGTATTTAAGTAGTATGGGTGGAGGTTTTGGCGGAATTGTTGCAAAAATCTCTCCTTTAATTGGGATTGTTACAGCAGTAGGCGGTGCTATTTATTATGTATCAAATCATTTAGAACAAGTACGAGGGTTTATACAAAAAACATTTGGTGATGAAGGTCTAGCTGTGTTTGATAAACTTTGGGGAATTATATCTCAAGTTGGCGCAACCATGAAATCGGTATTTTTTACAAATGGTACAGGTGGTATATTTGATACCCTTAAAAGTGTACTTCCAACTATTGGAAATTTAATTATGCAGATTATACCTGTAATTGGACAATTGATAAGTGCTGTATTACCTGTTTTAGGGCAATTAATAAGTGCTATATTATCCGTTTTGGGACAACTAATAACTGCTATACTACCTGTTATTATTAATTTAGTAAAGACATTATTACCGATTATTATGCAAATCGTTCAAAGTATTTTGCCAGTATTTATACAACTTTTCAATATTATTGTACCAGTGCTTTCACAAATTATACAAGCAATATTGCCTGTTATTATTAATTTAGTGCGAATATTGTTGCCGATTATTATGCAAATCATTCAAAGTATTTTGCCAGTATTTATACAACTTTTCAATATTATTGTACCAGTACTTTCACAAATTATACAGGCAATATTACCTGTTATTATTAATTTAGTGCGAACATTATTACCAATTATTATGCAAATCGTTCAAAGCGTGTTGCCTGTGTTTGTTGAACTTTTTAACGTTATTGTACCAGTGCTTTCACAAATTATACAAACGATTTTACCAGTTATTATTAATTTGGTGCAAACGATTTTACCGATTAGGGACTTGGTGAAATATTTAAAGCACCATTTCGAGCGATTGTGTCAGTTATTAATGGGGTTATACGTGGTTTAAATAAATTAAAAATTCCAGACTGGGTACCGATTGTTGGCGGTGCGCAGCTTAATATTCCAGAAATACCAGAGTTTGCAAAAGGTACAAACAAAACACCAAGCACATTTATAGCTGGAGAGCAGGGACCGGAATTAATAACCAATGCCGCGAATCGTAAAGTATTTACAGCAGCACAAACAGGGCAAATTTTTTCCAATATAGCAAAAGCTAAAAATATAGGTGAAAATGTAGGCAGTGCAAATAATGTAAATATGGTAACGAATGGAACAGGTACAATTGTTATTCAGGTGACTAATTCTCCGAGTGTTACAGTGACAGGTTCAAGTTCAGGAAATATAAGTGAAATTAAAGGACAATTACAACAATACGATGAAGAGTTTTTAGAAAAATTGCGCGAAATGATACATATGGTTTTAAGAGAGCAGCAAGAAAGAGAAAGCAGGGTTGTCTATGCTTAATACATATACTACAAAATCAGGCGATACATGGGATATTATCGCTTATAAAGTATGGGGTGATGAGATGTATATGGATATTCTAATGAAGGAAAATTTAGAATATAAAGATATTTTTATCTTTCCATCAGGAATTGTTTTGAAATTGCCAGAAATTACATTAAAAGTATCGGCTTCTTTACCATTATGGAAAAGGGGAGTGGTTGTAAATGAGTGACAAAACATTAGCAAGACGAACAGAGGTTAGACTTTATTTTAAAGATGTTGATATTTCAAAAGACCTTTCAAAATATTTATTATCTTTATCGTTTACCGATAAGGAAGAGGACGAAACGGACGATATTTCTATATCCCTTGACGACAGAGAAGGCAACTGGATAAAAGACTGGTTAAATACCAATAGAACTGCAACAAAAGAAGTCACAACAACAGGAGAGATAAAAGAAGGAAATATTGTACAATTTAAGGGCGGAGGCGTTTATATATCCTCAATGGCAGTAGAATCTACCGTAATAAGAGGTGCAAGCAGGTGTATGTGTACCATTGTTAATAACAATGAACCCCCTTATCATTTAATTTCACAAGATCGCGAAAATGTATATGGCTGGGTTAATGCTTCTGATGTAGAAGGTGAAACCATTACAACAACACAAACAAGCAAAGTGTCGGAGAAAAGAGCCTTCAAAGGTACTGAAATACATGCTATGGTTATTCAAAAAAATGTATGTTCTGATGGAAAAGACAAAGTATTAGATTGTGGGGTCTTTGAAATTGATAGTGTAAATTACACTGGACCACCTCAAAAGCTTACAATCAATGCTACATCAATTTCTTATAAAACCCAATTAAGGCAGACAAAGCATAATAAAGTTTGGGAGAATATCACACTAAAAAATATAGCAGGCAGAATGGCTGAAAAAAGTGGTATGGAATTACTGTATTTATCTAATTTTAACCCTGTTTTTGAGCGAAAAGAACAAATTAATATGACCGACATAGTATTTCTTCAAAAAATGTGTAAAATGGCTGGAATCTCATTAAAAGTTACATCAAATACCATTGTATTATTTGACGCGCTAGACTATGAAGAAAAAGCAGAAGTAAAAAATATAGAAGCTGGAGAGGGGAATATTATCAGTTATAATTTTACTACAAAAACAGCAGATACTTCTTATTCTTCCTGTCATGTTATTTATACAAATCCGAACACAAAAGAAACAATAGAAGCGACTTATACGCCAGCAAATGCCAATTCAGACGACCAAAAGCTAGAAGTAAAACAAAAAGTATCTAGTGTAGCTGAAGCTTATGAGTTGGCTAGAAAATCACTTCGAGCAAGAAATAAGAAAGAAACCACCGCAGAATTTACACTTATGGGTGACGTAGACTATGTAGCAGGAATTACCGTATGCGTGCATGGATATGGCGAATTTGACGGGAAATATATTGTAGAACAAGCAACACATACAATTACAGGCGGATATAAGGTGCAGATTAAATTACGCAGTTGTCTGGAGGGATATTAATTGCAACAGTTTAATAATGAAATACAATCATTAAAAAATATAGTAAGAGTTGGAATTGTAAGTAAAGTAAACAGCGAAAATAAAACCGCTAGGGTGCAGATACCCGAACAAGGTATTGTTACAAGTGAACTTAAAATTGTGCAAAATATGCCCAAAATAGAGATAAAAAATAAAGATGATACATTATCCGATTATAATGTAGAAATAGAACAATGGTTGCCACAAGTCGGTCAATGGGTGGTATGTCTGTTTTATCCTGATGGTGACGGGGACGGATTTATTTTGGGAGGTATTTAAATGGCAATAGGAACACTTGGAGATATTGTATTTTGTGTGTCGCAAAATACCATTAAAACATTTGATGGCTTGCAGATTGAGAGCAAAACAAATTATGCAAAACATACAAGACATCATAAAAAGCCGTTGTTAGAATTTCAATATAATGAAACGGATTCTGCTAGCCTTTCTATTTATCTGTCTGTTTTTTTAGGGGTCAATCCTTATGAAATGCAAACAAAGATAGATGAGTATAGAGAAGAAGGAAAAATTTTATCCTTAGTTATCGGTGGCAAAAGGTATGGTACAAAATGGGTTATTACATCCCATTCAAAAGGATATAACAAAATTGACAATGAAGGAAATTTATTAATTGCAGAAAGTAAACTATCTTTAGAAGAATATGCAGAAAGGTAATATATGAGACGCACAATAGATACAACGATAACAAAAGAAAACATCCGTCTTGTTCCTGCAACAATCGAAGAGGAAATTATACAGAATCTTTATTTTTTGTATTCTTCCTTAGAGTATGATATACCCCTAGACCGTGCATTAGGGTTAAATGCAACCTATATAGATAAACCTATAAAAGCAGCAAAAGCATTGATAACAACTGATATTTACGATAAAACAACGGCGTATGAGCCAAGAGTAACAATTGTAAAAATAGATTTTAAAACCGACTATGAAAGAGGGGTATTAAAACCTATTGTGGAGGTAGACATAAATGGAGAATACAATAAGAAATATACCAAGTAATCTGCCTGATGTTGAATTTGTAGATACTGATACAGAAAATTTAGTTCATAAATTGATAACACAATATGAAAAAATGATAGGAAGAACCCTGTATCCCGCCGACCCTGTGCGGGCATTTATTTTGTGGATTGCAAGTGTTATTATACAAGAACGCATATTGATAAATGAGTCTGCAAAACAAAATCTTCCGCGATATGCGAAAGGCGAAAATTTAGATTCGCTTAGTGAGATTTTCCATAATACATACAGATTAGAGCCAACTGCTGCCAGCACAACACTTCAATTTTTAATCACCAATACATTACCGCAAGATTATATTATAACAGATACATTAGAAGTAACAGTAGATGGCTTTATCAATTTTGTAACAACGGATTATTTGATTTTTAAAGCGGGAGAAAATCACGCAGAAGTCAACGCCGTATGTACAACTTTAGGAAAAGCAGGTAATGATTTTGTACCAGGTCAAGTTGATAAATTAGTATCAAGTGAGTTTTTGTATTTTAAAGAAGTATCTAATATAACCATAACGGCAGGCGGAAGTGAAAAAGAAAGCGATACAGCATTATATAATCGTATGCGGGAAAGTGAGGAAGCCTATACAACCGCAGGCTCAAGGAATAGTTATATTTATCATGCAAAATGTGCGTCAGCAGAAATTTGCGATGTATCTGCAGAAAGTCCTGAACCTGGCATTGTTGATGTTCGTATCATGCTGTATGATGGAAAATTGCCAACGCAAGAAATGATACAAAAAGTACAGACTTATCTTAATGCAGATGATATAAGACCATTAACGGATAACGTAACTGTATCAGCGCCTACAATAGTTCCTTTTGATATTGAAGCTGTATATTATATTTCTTCGGATTGCAAAAATAAGATAACAGATATAGAAAAAGCTATAAAAATGGGTGTAGACAATTATATTATGTGGCAAACTGGGAAGATGGGGAGAGATATTAACCCATCTTATTTTAATGCTACTCTTATGCAGGCTAATATTAAACGATTAGATATTGTATCACCAGCATTTACACTAGTGGAAAAAGGAAGTATTGCGGTGTTAAGAAGTTGTAATGTGACGTTTGGAGGCGTGGAAGATGAATAAAATAACCGATAATCATTTTTTATCAACATTTCCGCCCGCATTAATGCGAGATGAAAATATGGCTACTTTGGGAAAGTTGATTGCGCAAGAACTGTATATAACTGCAATTGAAACAAAGAAAAATATGATATATGCCAATATTGATACATTGTCCGAATCTTGCCTTGATATATTAGCTTATGATTTGCATATTGACTGGTATAATTACAATTACAATATTGAAACGAAAAGGGCGATTATTAAAGATAGTATACGAGTTCATCAGAAACTAGGAACAAAAAATGCTGTTGAGACGGTTCTAAGAAATATATACAATGAAGCAGATGTAGAAGAATGGTTTAATTATGGGGGAAGTCCTTATACTTTTCGCGTAAAAATAAATATTAGAAATGGTGGATTGACAGAAAGTGAAATAAAAACAGTTGATGAGCATATGAAGTTTTATAAAAATATTCGTTCGCATTGCGATAAGGTTTTTTATAATATGATAAACAGAGTAACAAAAAGAACAGTATCGTATTTAACAGTAAAATCCATTTTAAAAATAAAGGCAAAGGAGAATTAAATGGCAGATAATTATTTTTCAATCGTAACGGATTTGGGTACAAAAAAGATGTTAGAAGCTTTAAAACATGGAAAAAAGCTAAACATTACTCATTTTGCCGTTGGTGATGGCGGAGGGGCATATTTTGAACCCAGCGCAGATAGAACACAGCTTAAAAATGAAATTTGGCGAGGTATTATTAATTCTTGTGAAATAAGCAAAGAAGAAAATATATTGACAGTAGGTGCAGTTGTTCCGTTTGATGTTGGGGATTTTACAATACGGGAAATGGGCATTATTGATGAAGATGGTGTATTAATAGCCATTTGTAATACGCCAGATACACAAAAGGTAACAATATCAGATGGTGTTGTGCATGAATTAAGCCTTTTTATGGAGTTAGCGTTAAGTAATGCCGATGTGGTGCAGCTTTTAGTAGATACTAATATAGTAACAGCTACAAAGAAAGATTTAGAGGGTAAAGTAGATAAGGTGGAGGGAAAAGGATTATCTACAAATGATTATACAAATGCTGATAAAAATAAGTTGTCAGGGATTGAAGAGGGCGCAGAAGTAAATGTGCAGGCTGATTGGAATGTGTCAGACAGTAATTTGGACGCTTATATTAAAAATAAACCTAATATAGAAAATAGGATTGTATCTAAAGTGTCTGAACATAATAGTTCAGAAGATTCACATGCAGATATAAGAAATTTAATTACTACACTTACAAATAAACTGAATACACTTGCAGACAGTGACGATACAACACTCGACCAGTTGAGCGAAATTGTAGCTTATATAAAAAATAATAAAAGTTTAATTGATGGAATTACCGCAAGTAAAGTCAATGTATCGGATATTATAGACAATCTTACTTCTAGCGTGACAAATAAACCTTTATCTTCTAATCAAGGAAAAGTATTAAAAGATTTGATTACAGCATTGACGAATACTGTTGATGGAAAAGTGAATAAAGCGGGCGATACGATGACAGGTACTTTGTATACTAAAAATCTATTAGTTTCATCATCAGCCAAAGGAGGAGGAACAGACGGATATATCCATTTTGTAAGAATTGAAATAACAGGTCAATATGCAGATAGAGTGATTGCATTTAAAATTGGCGGAAGACAAAGAGGTGTAACAAATATTTCTATTAAATTTTCTGGGGATACAGCTAACCCTCAACTCTATAAATGTTGGATAAATGGTGATTGTTCCTATAAAATATACATTGTAAAAAGCAATGAAGATATACCAACATGGGATTTATATGCACAAAAATTTATGGGTTGGGGAGAAGTTAGTGTCTTATCATCTCATTATACAGGCTCTGTAAAAGTGACCTATCCAGGAACATTTATAGCTGAAAAAGGAGAAGATTGGATAGAAGCAACGATTGAAACGGTTGGTAATGCGTTTGATTCGGATACCATAGACGGAAAACATGCGAGTGATTTTGTGAGTAAGTCTGGGGATATTATGACGGGCGATTTAGTTATTCCTATTGGCAGAGCAAATGCAAATATGTCTGTACCTTGTGCTGGTCGAATTGACAGT
This sequence comes from uncultured Lachnospira sp., assembly GCA_910585095.1. Classification (GTDB taxonomy): domain Bacteria; phylum Bacillota; class Clostridia; order Lachnospirales; family Lachnospiraceae; genus Lachnospira. The sequence goes on along the minus strand of CAJUBU010000021.1, from coordinate 40 downwards.
ACAACCTTAATACCTCAAGGGTTATCGGAGTGCAAAACGT
>CAJUBU010000020.1:6358-56231 GCA_910585095.1 uncultured Lachnospira sp. | reverse complement strand
AGTTTTATTTTACCATTATAATTACTATATGTAGCATAAAATTTCTGTTTTGCAACAGCCTCTTTGTGGAAGAATAGTTGACTTATATTATTTTTGGTATATTGCTCATTGTTTGCAGTGCTGCTTGAAATTCTGGATTAGAAAATGTTTGTTGTAAATTTTTAAATTCTCTTGAGTTAATCATTTCTATTACTTTTTTAAATTCTGAATTATTTAAAAATGTTTTTATTGTTTCATATGGTATTGAATTAAAATCTGTTTTTTCAGAATCTTCTGATATAAATGAATTTTTTAATTCTTCTGCTTTGATTTCATCTGGTGCGTCTTCGTTAAGGCTATATAGTACTTTTAACCATAATGATATTAATTGTTGTTTTGAATAATTTTGTTTTATCAGGTTGGCATTACAATCTGGCTGAATTAATAAAAGAATCGTTGAAGGATTTTTAATATTGTTATCTTGGTATGTTCCATATAGAGAAATATAACCATTTCCTATATGCGAAAAATAAGATATTTCGTTGTTAATGGTATGATATTGGTCAACTTCTTGTTGTTCACAAATATTACAAGAAGATAATCCAAAATATTGCTTTGGATTTTCTTGTGAATGATTGTAATTAAACCATTTTAAATTGCCATTTGTGGTCTGTACAATCAGTTTTTCAATAAATTTATCATCTGTAAAGTTTTTATATCCAACAATATCATCTAAAGATAAATTAAAGTACTGGGCAATATCAATTATTTTACTAAGGGAAGGGTCTGATTTATTCCAACGACTTATCAAACCTTGACTCATACCAAGTGTTTCTTCTAATTTTGTAACAGTAATGTTATGTTTTTTACATATGGATTTGATAGAATTTACAATTTGTTCATTATTCATATATACGAACCTCGATTCAAAATAAGATTTTAATTCATAACATGTATTGACATTTTGACCTTTAGAATATACAATAACATCATAATATGAACTATTATCACTATAAATGAATTTAGTTCATATGTCAATGGATAAAGATAGTGATATATATGAGGTTATGGATATGGAGCAAATATTAATGATGTACTATGCCGATAATGCAAAAAATCTTCATCGGCTCGTTGATAAAATATTATTAAAATTTGGCGGATTGTCAGATAAAGATATGGATGATTTTTATTCACTTGCCAATGAAGTTTTTGTAGATGTTATGAAACGCTATAATCCTTTACAGTCCTTTGACGGTTTTTTGTACTCATGTCTGTTAAATAAGATTAAAACAGAAATAACAAAGAGAAACCGAGAAAAACGTAAAATAGAAAAATTGTGTATCTCAATTGATACACCTCTTCCTGATGATGAAAATGTTACATTAAAAGAGGTTATTGCAGATAGTTTTGATATAGAAAAGGAATTATTTGAAGAATGTGAAGAAGGTTATAGTAACAAAATAAAATTATATCTTAGCAAACTCTCAGAGTTGCAAAACAAAGTTTTACAGTTAATTGTCGAAGGATATTCGTCATATGAAATTAAGAATAAATTACATATCAGTGAAAAACAATATTTGGATTGTAATCAGGCAATTCATTCCTATAGAAATATATCCATATTGTTTTAATAAAATAAAGAAGATAATAGGAGGATTACACAAATGGCAAGACCACGCAAACAAACATATACTATGAGTATGTATTTAGACAAAATAAAGGATGGAGATATATGTAATGAAGCTGATGTACAAAGACATTTTATTTGGACAAAAGAGCAAATCAATGAATTTATAGTAACAATACTTACAGATGATTATATGCCTCCTATTATTCTTGGAGAAGAAAATAGTTCACAATTATATATTGTTGACGGCGGACAGCGAAGCTCTGCATTAAATTGGTTTAGAAACGGAAATTATAAAATTACAACTTCCGTTGAAAATTCCATCATTTATTATAAGAAAAAAGTAAAAGATGAAAATGAAAATATTGTTTGGAAAGATTGTGTTTATGATGTGAAAAATAAAACATATGAGAATCTTCCAATTGAATTAAAGAAGAAGTTTAATGAATATCAGATAGAAACGGTTATTCATGAACATTGTGATATGCACAAAATTTCAAGATATATAAAGCGATATAACAATCATTCTCCGATGAATACAAATCAAAAAGCCTTTACATATATTGATAAATTTGCTAAATATATTCGCACAATTGTAAATCATAAATTTTTTCTTAATTGCAGCAATTATACAGAATCGGAAAAAGTAAAAGGAACGATTGAGAGAGTTGTTATTGAGACAATAATGTGTACCAATCATTTAGAACAGTGGAAAAAATCAACAAAAAAAATTTGCTCATATCTTAATTCCAATGCGACAAAAAAGGAATTTGAAAATTTATTAAAAAATTTATATCGTTTAGAGTCTATTATTACAAAAGATATAAAAAATATTTTTAATAGTAAGGATTCCTTTCTTTTTTTAACATTGTTTGATAGATTTAGATCTTATGAAATAGAAGATATACAGTTTGCAGAATTTCTTAAAGAATTTAAAAATAATCTTAGAAATAGCAGAAAAATAAATAATGTATTATTTGATGAACTGGATAAAAATAAAGGAACAAAAGATAAAAATGTTATTGTTTCTAAGTTGCAGTTTCTTGAAACATTAATGTTAGAATTTTTAGAGATGAATAGGAGATATAAGAAGTTATGAAATATTTTATCATATAAGAAAATTGGCGGCTGTTGCAAAAAGAAATTTTAATACTAGATATACTTGTTTTTAACTTTGATAGTTATCATATTAAGTATAGAATTTCTATTTTGCAACAGACTTTGAATAAAATATGTAATTGTTTAAATTGTTATATAAAAATTTTTAATTTGTCATTATATCTTTAATAAATTGGGGAATAGGCTCTATTGAAGGTATTGATTCACAATCAAAAAGGTCTATTAATAATTGTTTAAATTGTTCTTCTTCTATTTCATTTTTATTGCAGCATAAAGAATATTTTGTACGCATATATATTGGCAGTGATGAACTTGGATTATCCTCTCGCATTATGCAAATATATTTATTGTTATCTTGATTCATTAACATATCACCTTGAATTATCATTGTTTCCCAACCAACGCCACCACGACAAGGATTTGTTTTTGATAAATAATATTTATCACAAATTAGTAATACTTTATTTGCAAGATTAATTTCATTTGTCATCCATTGAGGCAAATCTTGACCAAGTTTTAAATGAAATAAATCACATCTGGCATCGACTCCATTTTGGCGTAGTTTAATACATAAATTTTTAACCCATTTCTGATTATTCAAATCATATCCAGTATAACTTATAAAAACTCTTGGATGAAATTCGTTATATATGTTAGATTGTTGATTTGATTTTTTTAATGTATTATATATTTTTTCTGAAAAAGCAAAAATAGTTGCTGTAATATAATCTTCATTTATAAAATGTTCTTTAATAATATCAAATGAATTTTGATAGGATAGTCCGCCAGCGCCTGAACCTAATAAAGGAATATTTATAAAACGTAAAGAGTTGTTTTTGCAGTATTCAATAATTTGATTGCAAATATGATGTAATGATTTACATGTTGATGATTGAGATGTGTGTAATGATTTAACAGAAGCGGAATATCCAATTACAGAAGATTGTGTAAAATATTTAGGACATGTTTTAAACACAACTTGTCCATGTTTAGATATTTTAACAGAAGTTGGTAATCCATATGATATTAAATCCTGTTGTATGGAAGAAGTCATACCACCATAAGCATTACAAGGAATAATAACTAAATCACATTTTTGGTCAAAGATACTGCCTTGTTTTAATTGATACATCTATAATCCTCCTATGTATACTATTTTTGTTTATATTGTATCATTATTTGAAGCGATTTTAAATATTAGATTTAATTTTAAATTTTATTATAAAACGGTTTTATAAATTAAATTAATAATGTTAGGATTTGTTAATTGAATTGTAATAGAATAAAATATGGGTTAAAAAATGAATAGTATAAAGAGTATTTGATTAAAATTTAGTAAGTAAAAATAATTAGAGATATATAAAAAATTAGAGATATATATAAAATTTGAATTAGCGTTGATATAAAAATATATCATTAGATAGAATTTATTGACAAAGGTATAATAGTAATTTATAATAAATTGAGTAATTATTGATGTGAAAAAGATATAAATTTATATGATTAAAGTAGAAGTTTATTAAACTTTATTTAAATTTATAGTCAATTTAAAAGGAATTTATCAATGAAATCGAAATATAATATGACACAGAACGAGAATATTTTTCTTGCCAAAAGAAATATTGTAGATTATATCTGGAAAAGTGCCAATCTTGAGGGTATTGGAGTTACATATCCCGATACGCAGGCGATTTATAACGGTATGGCAGTATCTGGCTATACAATAGAAGATATTAATGCTGTAAATGATTTAAAAAATGCTTGGCAGTTTTTATTAGAACATATTAATGATGAATTAGATTTAAAATTTGTTAAAAAAGTTCATATGTTATTAGGAAAGTTTACAATAATTAATGCAGGAATGATTCGACATGAAGAAGTGAGAATTGGCGGTACAGAGTGGATTCCCAAATTGCCAAATGAAGAAGAAGTTAATGATGAAATGATTAAGATAATAAATAGTAAAATTTCCTCATTAGAAAAAGCATTCGATATAACATTATATCTTATGAGACGGCAATTATTTTATGATGGAAACAAGAGAATTGCTATGCTTATTGGCAATAAAATAATGATTGAGAATGGACAAGGAATTATATCTATTAAGCAAAAAGATATAAAAGAATTTTATAAATTATTAATTTCCTATTATGAGAGCAATAATAAATTACAATTAAAACAATTTTTATATGATAATTGTATCGATGGAATGGTATTTGGTTAGTGATATTGTAATTGTTAATAATAAAAATGAATTTTTATAATTTGTGTCTGCATATTGTTTGATACAAACTTACAAAACAAAAAGCAACACAGAAATGGAGATTTATATGGATTATTCTAAGTTATTAGAAAAAAAGAATATATTAAATAAAGAAAAACATAAAATAGATAAAATTACGATATCATCCTATGAAAAAGATTTTGAATTGACATATACTCATAATTCAACAGCTATTGAAGGAAATACTCTTACATTAATGGAGACAAAAGTTGTGTTAGAAGATGGGATTTCTGTTGGAGGAAAAAAAATAAGAGAGATTTATGAAGTTTTAAATCATAAAAAGGCATATCGTTATATAAAGAGATGTATTGATAAAAAGAAAATATTAGATGAAAATATGATAAAAGATATTCATGCAATCTTGACAGAAAATATTATTGTGGGCGGCATATACAGAAATCAAGAGGTGAAAATTAGTGGGGCTTGTCATATACCACCAACAGGAAATGATATGTATATCCAAATAAAAAATTTTTATTTAGATTTAGAAGAAAAAAGGAAAGAGTTAAATCCTATTGTACTGGCGGCATGGACTCATGCAGAATTTGTACGCATACATCCTTTTATTGATGGAAATGGAAGAACATCAAGATTAATGATGAATTATCAACTTATGATGAATGGATTTCTCCCTATATCAATAGCAAAAGAAAATCGTTTAGAATATTACAATGTGTTAGAAGAATATGCAGTAAATGGAAATTTAGAACAATTTTCAGAATTGATTGCAATATTAGAGGAGGAGCAGTTAGATACCTATATATCATTAATTAAATAATAATAAATTCATTGACAGATAAAAGACTCTTTGTTATTATAATTACATAAATGTTTCATAGAAATATTTTTTACTTTACAACATTTACTACTTAGGGGTAGTAAAGGTTTCGACAGGGGTTTTGAAGCTGGTGAAGCTATTCGCAGACGATGCGTCAAATCGTAAACTTAAATATAAACGCTAACGATAATTTAGCTTACGCTGCCTAGTTGCAGCAGTCTGACCTAGCGCACCTACACTTTAGGATTCAGGCTTCGACTATGTAGGAAACGACTCAGCCAAAGCTTTGCGGTTGATGGGCGTATTATGAAGCTACTAAAGGCATTGGAACGTTGATTTTCCCATGCTGGAGGGAATGTATAACAATCAACTATAATAGTAGAAGAACAGTGAATGGGCTTTTGGACACGGGTTCGACTCCCGTCTACTCCACTTACCACAGTGCTTGCAAACAAAGAGTTGCAGGCACTTATTTTTTTATTTGGTTTTAATTTGACTTTATTTTTATTTTATTGTGGTATGGTGGAAAAAAATGCAATAATATCGTCTATACAGACAGGGCGCATATAATTTGCATCGACACCTACATCAAATTTTCGCATACCATTTTGCAGATTATTCAAGTTGTAATCTGCATGATTATGTTGATGACCGTGTAGGTGAACAGTACCTCGAAAATATCCATTCCATTCTTCTATAGGATAATGAAATAAGATAAAGCGAGTATTTTTGTAGGATAGTTCATAATAATCTTTTATCCATTCAAATATATTTTTATCAAATTGTTCATTTTGTGCAAATTTGTCATGGTTGCCTTTTATTAAATATTTGCGACCCTTTAATTGAGCCAGTGCTTTGGTGGCATATTCGGCTCCTTTCATGGTAACATCGCCTAAGATATACACATCGTCATCTGCACAAACGGTATGATTCCAGTTTTCAATTAAGGTATGATTCATTTGTTCAACAGTAGAAAATGGACGGTTTGTATGGTTTATAATATTTTCATGATAAAAATGTAAATCCGCTGTAAAGTATATCATAATAGTCCTTTCGTTTTTTTTATTTGTGTATTGGGTAAATGATTTTAAAAATTCTTATTTATTAAGCTACTGTATTTTATTATATTTGTAAAGTGTTATTTGAGTAGTATTTATTAAAATAAGTTATATATTTTTAATGATTTATGATTTTTGAGTATATACGATGTAAAATATAATTGTTATTTTAAATACTTGATAAAATAAAAAATATTCTTATGGAATATAGACAAAATATCCTAAAATATGTTAGTATAAAACAAAGAAGAAAATAATGCGGAATATCTTTAGAAAGAGGTGGTTGTCATAAGTGGAAATAATATGATTCATAATGATTCAGATAATAATTTAACAGTTGCAGGATATTCATTTTTATCAAAACAGGCAGCACAAGCCGCAAAAGATGAGCTTAATGCTATAAAGTATGTATCATCAAAAACGGATTCTAAAGACGCTAAACAGGTCTATATGTTATATAATACAATCTTAGACAAAGAGATGTTTCATACTCCTGTTGGGCTGGAATATCTTAAAAAGTTACAAAGTTTTTTATATACTAGCAAAGAAATTCCCAATGATAAAATCAGACCAATTCCTGTTGATTTTAATGCACAAAGCACAATAGATAATAGACATGAAATTTTTAAATCAAAAGGAGAAGTTTATTCTTTAAAGAAAAAGAGCAAGCAATATAAAGATTATGTTGTTAAGCTTGTCATAGCCAATTTAGCACTGATAATTATTATTATTGCTATGTTTATTATATTAAAAACAAACTCCAATCCAACAGTTTTAGATTATGAGAATAAGCTTCAAAATAAATATGCAGCATGGCAAGAACAGTTGGAAATGCAAGAAAAATCACTGAAAGCAAGAGAACAGCAACTTAACCCAAAATAGAAAAGTATTAATTTTATGAAAATAATGTAGATAAAGCATTCCCAAAAATATTACAGGGATTGGATTATCGTATAAATAAGTCGATTTAGAGGTGGATAATGGATAAGATTAAAATTTTAATTGTAGATGACGAGAGCAGAATGAGAAAATTGGTCAATGATTTTTTATCAAGGCATAATTATGACGTAGTGGAAGCAAAAGACGGTGAGGAAGCCATTGACAAGTTTTATGCAGATAAAACGATTTCTCTTGTTATATTAGATGTGATGATGCCAAAGATGGACGGTTGGGAAGTATGCAAACAAATTCGCAAAGATTCAAATGTGCCAATTATTATGCTTACTGCAAAAGGAGATGAAAGAGATGAGCTTACAGGGTTTGACTGTGGCGCTGATGAATATATCTCTAAGCCTTTTAGTCCTAAAATACTTACAGCAAGAGTGGATGCGTTAATTCGGCGTGCATATCAGATTGACAGTAATGAAATTGTTGATATAGGAGGTATTATTATTGATAAAGCAGCACATATTGTAAAGATAGATGGACAAGAAGTTGATTTGAGTTATAAAGAATTTGAACTTCTTACGTATTTTGTTGAAAATAAAGGAATTGCTTTATCCAGAGAAAAAATCCTTAATAATGTATGGAATTATGATTATTTTGGCGATGCGAGAACAATTGATACACATGTTAAGAAATTGCGCAAAAAGATGGGCGAGAAAGGTGATTATATCCGAACAATATGGGGGATGGGATATAAGTTTGAAATATGAATAGACATTCCATTAAATTTAAGATGACGTTGCTGTTAAGTATTGTAATTGGATTATTGATTATTATTTTATTGTTGGCAAATAGTTTTTTTGCAGAGAGGTACTATCAATATGATAAGCGTCAGCAAATGCTTACAGGTTATGATAAAATAAATGAGATTATGAAAACATATGATGGCAGCAATTTATCAAAAGACAACTTATATGATAAAATGGAACAATATACATCCAATACAGCGATGTCGATTATTATTGTAAGCAGTGATTGGACAACTGTTTATACCAATACCAGTGCTGAGATGGAAATGTTAGACCGATTGAAAATGAGTATTTTTAATAAGGATATGTTTCACTTTGAAGATGTTGATATCTACCGAGAAAAGAAAAAAGAGCCTTATAAAAGTAATATTACATTTGATATGGAATTTTCGGGTGTATCAGAAACGAGAGAAATATTAGCAAAAGAAGATAATTATACACTTCAAAAAGTTTATGATAAGCGATTGGCAGATTATTACTATGAATTATGGGGAACATTAGAAAATGGCTGTTCTATTATGATGAGAGCATCCATTCAGGGAATTAAGGATAATGTTGCAATTTCTAATAAATTTATTACTTATATTGGGTTAAGTATACTTTTTCTTGGAATGGCAGCAGCTTTAGTATTTTCACAATATATATCAAAACCTATCAAACAATTGTCAAAGATTGCTGAGCGGATGGCACATCTTGATTTTAATGTAAAGTATGAAGGTGTTGATAAGGGAGAGATTGGCGTACTTGGCTTTAGTATGAATAATATGTCAATGGAACTTGAAAGTACCATATCACAGCTTAAAACTGTGAATAAACAGCTTCAAAAGGATATTGACAAAAAAGAGAAATTAGAACAAATGCGAACGGAATTTTTGTCGAATGTATCGCATGAGTTAAAAACTCCTATCGCATTGATACAAGGATATGCAGAAGGATTAAAAGAGGGGATTTTTGATTCTCCTGAAAGTATGGATTTTTATTGTGATGTCATTATGGACGAAGCGAGTAAAATGAATATAATGGTAAAAAAGTTATTGACATTAAATCAACTGGAGTTTGGCAATGAAAGTTTAGAAATGAACCGATTTGATATTGTTGAACTTGTTGAGGCAATTGTGACCGCCAATGAATTGAGGGCAAGTCAACAGGGTATTACAATAGAATTTAATCCAAATGAAAAGCATATTGATGTGTGGTCTGATGAATATAAAATTGAGGAGGTTGTAACCAATTATTTGTCCAATGCCATTAATCATTGTGAATTTGAAAAAAGGATTGTTATTCGGATTGAAAAAATAGAAGATTGTGTTCGAGTGTATGTATACAATACAGGAAAGCATATACCAGAAGAAGATATTGAGCGTATTTGGGATAAGTTTTATAAAGTTGATAAGGCGCGTACAAGAGAGTATGGGGGAAATGGTATAGGTTTGTCTATTGTAAAAGCAATTATGGATTCCTATGGCAATTCTTTTGGTGTCTCAAATGTTGAGGGAGGTGTTGAATTCTGGTTTGACCTTGATGGAAAGGCGTGATATAATAACCACAATGGTTGATATTTTAAAGAAAGGAGAGTCTACTTTTAAATATATATATAGTATATATTTTAGTAGCAGCGTATGAAAAAGTTAGTCGTTTGTATTTTATCATGTATGATGATATTTCTTTTAGTGGGGTGTGATAAACAAGTTACGCTGAACACAGAAGAGAATGATTTAATAGCAGAGTATATTGCTGGAGTAATGTTAAAATATTCTTTTAGTGATAAGTGGAATTATGAGAAGGCAGTGAGTCGTGTTGATTCGTATAAACCTAAAAATCCAGCTTCAACTATGGGTGGAGGAGCGACAACAAATAATACTACACCTACACAATCACCTACCTCAGCCAATACACCAACTGGTGCATCGACAGAAGAGGTGATAGAAGAACTTTCTTCAGCATTGGGAATTGGCGGATTGGATATTCAATATAAGACATATAGTGTAGGCGAACGATATCCAACAGAAGAGTATGCAATATCGGTTCCTGCTGGTGAAGGTTATAAAGTATTGGCATTAGAGTTTGAATTAACCAACCATTCAGATTCAGCAATTAATTTAGATACATACAATAAAGGTGTTGTGTTTCGTTTAGCCTTAGGGGAGAGAGCATTTACACAGTATGCTTCTATGTTAAAAAATGATTTAGTATTTTTAAAGGATATATCCGTAAATGCTGGCAGTACATACACAGCCGTTGTATTGTTTCAAATTCCAGATTCTTTGGCAGATAGTGTTGCAGGCGGTACATTATCTGTATATCATAATAATAATTCTATAGGAAAAGTGTTATCTTTATAAAAAAGGTATTATCTTTATAAAGCAAAAAACTGTTGCAAAATGTAGTTGCAGCAGTTTTTTTAACTTATAACTTTTGGTGCAAAATTTTTTAAAAATATAAAAAAGCAGAATAAGGGGCTGTTGCAAAATAGAAATTTTATACTATATATAGCAGTTATAATAGTGATATAAAACTATATATAGTGCTTGAAATTCTTTTTGCAACAGTCTCATGTCTATATAAATAGATGTATATGGACAAGAAAAAAAGTTAGCGCTATAATAAATTCAATAAATTGAAGCTGTTTTTGTAATTGCTTTGGTAGTTTTTTCTATTGTGCAATTTCTATGCTACGCTTCAGAATGGAGATTATTATGACTATAGAAGATTGTCGAAAGTATTTGCCAGAAAGCTGGATAGAGCCAATTCAGAATGACCCTGTGTTATGGGATATTTTTTCTGAACATGAGTATGATTTGGAACAAGAGGCGGTGCCGCCTTTCTTAATTCAAGACCTACGAGGAGGTAACTTAGAACGCTTGCGTCCTATTTTAAGCCTATATGGTCAGCCAGGATTAAAAATGTTAGAGGGATTGTTAGAGATTGATGAGGCTAGCAAAGATACATCACAAGTAGAATTACCTGATGGACAGATTGGCTATGCTGGTTATTTTTTTGCTAAATCCGATTTAAAGCAAGAGGAAGAAAAAAATGCTGCTATTGATGCAGTTAATCGGTATATTCAGGCGATTCATCAAATTTATAATCAAATATTTGAGGAGTCTGCTCCTATTGATGTCAATCCTAAGATTACAATATTAAGTGGAAAAGAAGGAAGTGATTTCCAAAAACAGATGCATCAAGATTTTGTCCACAATAAGTTTCATCCTAGCGATGATATTTATGAAGACATAGCAGATTGGTTTATGGATATAGAATTTCAAGAAGAATGTGAAGATTTACAATTTTTTGATGAGGCATTGTATCATATTAGCAATGATTATTTTCTATCGCATTATCTTCAATGGTCGTTAATTGTTCCTCAGCCTATAGAAAATCCTTTTCAGGGTTATTTTGAATTGTGGAAAATGGGATTGGATGTTGAATTTCCAGAAAAAGACCAAGTGGTATTGATTGCAAATTAATGAATGGGGCTGTTGAGTTAAAGATTGACCATTTTTATGGTTGATTTCTTTGATACAACAGCCCCCAAACTACTATATATGGATTACCATTTTAACACATTTTCTTTTGTATATTCTAAGGCTTCACTGTCTGTAAGCTGATGGATATAGTCTGGTCTTAAATTTGGTTTGTAGCCTTCGCCAAAGCATTTATATTCAGCGTAATAACAAGTGTCGTGCGATTCTTTTTTATTCCAGTCATGGAATCCTTCATCCATAATTTGACCAGACATTTCACATCGAATAAAAACTGCTTTTGCATAGATTCTCCATGGTCTGCTAAGCATAACCGTCTTGTTGGGACAATTTCCAGTTAATCTGCAATGTTCAAATACATAACCATATTTTTCTTCTTCATAGGTGGAAGGAGCAGTATAATAGCTGTTAATAGGTTCATTTCGATTGAGTGCATATAATTCGCAATTTTTAAAATACGCCGTTGCGCTGCCAAAGATAAAATCAACTTCTCCGCAGATATAACAATCTTCATAGAGCTGCCGTCCAACACTTCGTTTGCTAAATTCTGTCGGACCGATAAAACCACCAGGCATATTTTCTTTTTTTGGCAAAGGACCTGTAAATAATGTATCTTGGTGACCTAGTATACGACAATTTTTAAAGGTGATATAATCGCCTTCTGCATACACGGCAATAGCTTGTCCGACTTGCTTTCCAAATCCAGAGGAATTTTCAAAGGTGATATTAAATGCGTTAAAATGATTGGCGTGTACTAAAAAAGTATAAGAGCGAAATGTGCCGCGTTTGCTGCCATCTTCCATTAACATAGAAGCATGGTAATCGTATGTTATAATGGTATTGTCTGCTGATTCACCTATCAGAGTGATATTGTCTGTTGTAATTTCAACACGTTCTTTGTAAATACCATTTTTTATATATATGATTCCTCCTTGTTCGTTAAGGCTGTTGATAGCAGATTGTATGGATTGGAAATCGCCTGAATTATTTTTTGAAACCGTAATCATAATATGTCCTTCTTTCTATGTTATTTATGCGTATTAATTAGTAATCATTTACTTTTTTTAAAATAAAAAGTGTAAAATGACCTTATAGACATTTTAATAAAATAAGAGTATACTGGCAACAGTTTTATACAAATATTATATTTTTAGAAAGGTACAGATGTGATAAGCTATAAAGAAGATTGTAAAGATGTAGAAATATACCTGTTTTTAAGAAAATGTGTAGGCTGGGTGGAATTAGACAAAAAACAAGCACAAATGGCATTAAATAATAGTCTTAAAATTGTGACAGTATTTGATGATGAAAAACCAATTGGAATGGGCAGAGTGGTTGGCGATGGTGCAGTGATTAGTTATATTCAGGATTTAATTGTAATTCCTGAGTATCAAAAAATGCACATTGGGAGTCATATTATTGAACAGTTAAAAGCGTTTGTCTATGGTATAACAGCACAAAATACAAATATGATGCTCTGTCTTATGTGTGCAAAGGGCAGAGAAGCATTTTATAAAAAGCATGGTTTTATTGCCAGACCAACCGATTCATTGGGACCTGGAATGATACAATATATTAAGAAAAATTGATATTGATAAGCAGATTGTAATAAGAAAGTGTTGCAATCTTGATATTACGATATTTAAAAAGTTTGATTTATATATAATAGAAGCTCTCCTCATAAGTGACAAATACTTTTATCTTGTCTGCTTAAAGGAGAGCTTATCTGTTTTCATATAGTCTTCTTTGCAAAAATAGTATTATGCTAAAAGGCTCTTAACATATTCTGCTATGGCATCGCATTTGCAGTTGGCAAAAAAGAGTTCTTCAAATTTATCGCCAGCAACAGCACCTTTAACAAGGTCTTGGTCGAGATTTTTAAGAATATCAATTAAATTGTCTTTAAATGCAATTTTTCTTACCTCATCAAGAATTTTTTTGTTTCGTTGTTCTGGAACAACGCGTTCTTTAGGATAGCCGCCGCCTGGCTCACCTTCAAATAATTTTTCAAAGATATAGGTGAGATTTAGTTCAGCTCCCCAGCCAAATCCTTTTGCAAATGGAAGTGCGATTGCATTGCCATCATTAATCTGCATAAACATATAGGCATCGGAAGGGTCTACAACATGTCCGCAGATGACACCCGGAAATGAATTGAGCGCTAACATAGCGCCTTCACCTGTACCACAGCCTGTCACTACAAAATCAGCAGCACCACTGTTTAATAAAATGGCGGCTAATATACCATTTTGTACATATGTAAGTTGTGCTTTATCTTCAGCTGAGTACATACCATAGTTATCAACAGTAAATCCTTTGGAATCTGCCACATTTTTTAATGTGTTATAAATTAATTCATTTTTGGCAGCTTGACTATTTTCATTAATTAACGCAATTCTCATTATAAAAACCTCTTCTTTCATTATGATTAATAATAAATATAAACATCCTATGATTATTTGTCAATCTAAAAAATAGAGACTATTTTCAATTAAGTGTAAAATATATTGTTATTATTTATAAAAAATGTTATTATAATCATAAATATATACAACGATTTGTATATAAATTTTTGGTGTGGAGGAAATAAATTTATGAGAGGTTATAAACTCTTAGCACTAGTGTTATCTGTAGGGTTAATTGCAGTTTCCGTGTGGGGATGCGGGGTTGATTCAAAAAGAAGAACGATTGGCTCAATTACGGATGCAAATGAGGCAAATAATGATAATTTGGGTAAACAGGTATTGGAATTAACAATTGCATCCAATCAGACATCAAAGGATAATCCATATCATTTTGGATTAGAAACATTTAAGGAGGTTGCAGAAGAACTTTCAGAAGGAACGATTAAGGTAACATGCAGTGATGGTGATTTATCAGAAGATGAAGCGGAACTTGTGAATATGTTAGACAGCGGTAAAATTCAAATGGCGGTATGTTCTCCGGGCAATATGTCATCGGCTGGCGTATCAGAGGTGAATATGCTTTCTCTGATTTATCTGTTTAACGGATTCAGCCATTGGGAGGCAGCTATGGATGGAGAATTTGGGTCTGCCATGAAAGATGTTATTTTGCAAAAGACAAACAATAAATATCGTATTATGGGTTATTGGTCGGCAGGTGTCAGGGATTATTATGGTATGAAAGCGATTACAACACCAGCGGATGTGCAGGGAATGACGATTCGTACACAGACTTCAGGCGTAGTATCCGAATATTGGACAGGTCTTGGTGCGCAGCCAGTAAATATTGGCTGGGGTGTTTTGTATGATGCACTTAAAAATAAAGAGGTTGACTGTGCAGAAAATGACTATACAAATCTTATGCTGAAACAGCATCACACTACAGAAAATGGTAAATATATCTGTGAGACGCATCACGACTATACGACACGTTTATTTATTATGAACGGTGATTTTTATGATAAACTTACAAGTGAACAAAAAAACTGGATTGATACAGCGGCACTTGCTGCAACGCTGAAAGAGCGGTCTGTGACATATGATATGATGGATAGCTCAAAAGCGCAGTGTATTGCTGAGGGAGCAGTAGTGACAGATTACTCTAAAATGGATATTGCAGCTTTTAAAGAACCAGCAATATCAATTCAAGACAGTTATGCAGATGCCAATGGTCTTAAATCTTATTTAGAAATGATAAGAAGAGCGCAATAAGTTCAAGGAGGAATCTGGTTTGAAGAATGGTGATAAAACAATAAATAAAAATAGTTTGAAGAATAGTGATAAAGCAATAAATAAAAATGAAAAAAATCAGTTTAATATAGGAATTAGAGTAAAGCTGATTATTGGTTTTGCCATTCCATTAGTGTGTACCATAATCATCGGAATGGTCGCTTATTCGTTGGCAGCATCGGGAATGACGCGCAATTATGAGGATTCTATGTCAAAAGCGATGTCAATGGCTGTGGAATATTTGGATTTTGGATTTCAGTCAGCCGTGTCGGAATCAGAGCAGCTTTATTATGACACAGACCTTGTAAAATGGGCTACTGGCTCTGTATATAATGAGTGGACAAGGCAGGAAATTGCGGAAAAGGTGTCCGTTAATTTAAATGTAAAGCAAAAAGGCAATGGGTTTGTTGCGGATATGTATATTATTCCAGGCAATAGTCTTGAGGTTATATCAACACATGACAGTGATGCAAAGATTTCTGGATTTTATAAGGATTTAGAAGGGAAAAATGAAGCGGCATGTTTGCAGTCGCTTCGCGGAAGCTGGGTCGGTTCCCATGATTATGTAGATGAAGTATTGTCTGCAAGTTATAGGGATTATTCTAAAGACGACTATGCTTGTTCATACATACGTCCTATGACAACAAAACGAGCTTGTATTGTGGTGGATTACAGCAGTAATGCGATTGCCAATATACTTCGCAATTTAGGTTTGGGAGAAGGCAGCATTTCGGCATTTATTACAGCGGATAAAAGAGAACTTTTACTTCGTGATGATACAATTGTAAAGGATAGTGATTTTTCGTTTGTACAGCAATCTTATTATACAGAGGCTATGAATGAAACGGCGGCAACGATAATTGATTATGTTACTTATAATGGACAGCAGTATTTATTTATGCTCAGCAAAAGTTATCAAAACGGTTCTGCAATCTGTGCGATGGTGCCAATGAATTTGGTAAAGGAAAGTGCAAATTCCATTAGAGGAATTACCATTTTTATGGTTTGTGTGGCATGTTTAATCGCATTGGCAGTGGGAATATTTATTATTGTAGGCATTGCTTCTATTATTAAACAGATTAGTAACAAGCTTGAAATGGTATCATCGGGTGATTTAACTGTAAGTATAAGGGGCAGAAGTGATGAATTTAAGATGCTGGTAAAAAGCGTGTCAAATATGATAAAAAATTCCAGAAATCTTATTGTTCAGGTGTTAAAGACGACAGAAAATGTTTCATCTTCTACACAAAGTCTTTCCAATGCTTCTGAAGTGCTTTCTAATTCTAATAGACAGATTTCTGTTGCAGTGGATGAGATGGATGCGGGCGTGGGACGTCAAGTTCAGGATGCACAGAACTGTCTTGTTCAGATGGATGAATTATCACAATGTATAAGCAGTGCAGTAGAGAATGTGAAGAAGATGGATTATATAACAGGCAATACAAAGCAGGTTATTGCAAGTGGTATATCTACGATGGACGACTTATCTGATAAATCAGCAAATACGACGAATATTACAAAAAATGTAACAGCGAATATTAAGAATTTGAAAGAAAGTCTTTCACAGGTTGAGAAATTTGTGGAAATGATTAATGATATTGCTAATGAGACAAGTCTGCTTGCGCTGAATGCTTCTATTGAAGCCGCAAGGGCTGGGGAAGCAGGAAAAGGGTTTGCAGTAGTTGCACAGTCGGTTAGTTCTTTGTCTGATGGAACGATTGAAGCGGCAAATCAGATTCAGGGTGTGATGGAGCAGATTAAGGATTATGCAAATGATACAGTAAAAGTAGCAGCTCAGGCTGAGGTGATTGTATCAAAACAGTCTGAGACAGTAGGTAATACCATTCATGTATTTGGAGATATGAATGAATATCTGCAAAGCCTTGTTAATGAAATTACAGATTTGGACAACATTATTAAGAGTATGGAAAGACACAGAAATGATACGTTGTCAGCAATACAGAGCATATCAGCAATTTCGGAGGAAACCGCAGCTTCTGTTTCAACAGTCAATGAATCGCTTAAAGAACAGATTACAATGGTAAATAATCTTCATGATTCGACATTAGAGTTAAAAGGCAGAGCAAAAGAACTTACGGAAGCTGTCAATGCTTTTAAAATTTAACCTCATAAATAACTTTTTTAATTTTCAAAAATTTTTGAATTTTAAATATGTTAATTCATATAAATTTATGGTACAATAGTCATATTGATGTCTTGGAGGTATTCCAAACGAAATGATTTATATAAAAATGAAGTTAATATATTATTTATAAATATTATATATAAAATATATGTATATTAACAGAAAGAGGGGTTATGATTAAAGATTACGAAGATTTTAAAGTATTTGTGTTGAAAAGTACAGGAATTGACCTTAATGCCTATAAAGAACGTCAAATGAAAAGAAGAATTGAATCGCTTATTGAACGCAATAAGTTTAATGGGTATGACAGTTACAGCAAAGCATTAACAACAGACAAGGAAAAGCTAGACCAATTTGTCAATTATTTGACGATTAATGTATCGGAGTTTTACCGCAATCCTGCTTTATGGCAGACACTTGAAAATGTAATTCTTCCAGATTTGATAAATAAGTTTGGTGATAAGCTTAAAATATGGAGTGCGGCTTGTTCTACAGGTGATGAACCATATTCTCTTGTGATGGTGCTTGCTAAGAAAGTTCCTATGAGTAAGATACATATTATTGCAACGGATATTGACGACCAAGTGCTTGAGAAAGCAAAAGATGGCGTCTATGGGGCGGCAAGTCTTAAAGGTCTTCCAGATGAGTATAAGAAAAAGTATTTTACAAAGATGGGAGATAAATTTTTTAAGATTAGTGATGATGTAAAAAAATGCGTTGAATTTAAAAAGAGCAATCTTCTCACAGACAGTTATCCACAAGGTTGTCATTTAATTGTATGCCGAAATGTTGTTATTTATTTTACAGAAGATGCGAAGCGTGAAATTTATAAAAAATTTAATCGGTCTATGCCTGTCAATGGCTGTTTATTTGTAGGCAATACAGAACAAATTATTAATCATAGAGATTTGGGATATGAGTTTGATAAGTTGTTTTTCTATAGAAAAGTGAGGGAATGCTGATATTGAACTTATATATATATAAATGATTTGAAAAATATAATTTATAATAGTAAAAGACTCAAACCATAATTTATATGGAATGAGTCTTTTATTAATGAAGTAAAGTTATAATTTATTTCATTAAAAATAAAACATTTCATCAAATTATGAGAGACATGATTGAATTGTTACATAATTTTTAATATTAAATGAAAAGTGAATTGATTTTATTATATCTATGAGTTATTATAATTTTATATTTATATAGGTGCAAAAGAAGTGAAAAGAGGACTTGAACGAGTTTCTTTCCAACATGACTTTAGGCTACATTAAAGTGTTTTTCTTCAGAACGGCTCTTTTCCATATAAACAGCAAATTATGCAGAAAAAGGAGAAGAAACTGCGAAATGTATAAGATGTGAGGAGACACAAAAAAGAAAAATCGCAGAGTTAGAATATCAAACACCTACTAATAATGATATTATAGAAAATGATATTGTGGCACTCCAAATAGGTGATACAGTAGATTGTATAATTATAATTTTTTATGTATTATATATTACAATAAGTATAGTTATATTTAACATTTTTATATGAGAATAGGAGTTATAAATATGAATTTAAATAAAAAGAAACAAAAAAATAATATTATAAAAAAGTCACTTTGTTATATTCTAAGGACTGTAATGTTCATGATTGTTATATCTTTTGTTAAAATTATATCTAATATTTTTTTGATAAATGGAGTTGCTTCACAAACAGAAATTTATGTAGATGGAAATTCAACATATCAATATATAATCAATGCAGACAATACAATCTCTATTACAGAATGGGATGGTACAAATACAGAAATTGTAATACCAGAAAAAATTGATAACAAAATTGTAACTAGTATAGAAAAGAAAGCGTTTAAAGGTTGTAGTAATTTAAATAAAATAGATTTACCGTCAGGTTTAAAGAGTATAGGAGAATTTGCATTTGATGATTGTAGTAATTTAAAAGAAATAAAATTACCATCAAAAGTGATGAAAATAGAAAACTGGGCATTCGATAGATGCACTAGTTTAGTAGGAATATATGTTGATCCAGAAAATGAATATTATCAGTCAATTGAAGGAGTACTATTTGACAAATCAGGCGCAGAGTTACTTAGGTATCCAGCTGGGAGAATAGAAGAAAATTATGTTATTCCAGCTAAAGTGAGAAAAATAGGAAATTCTGCATTTGATAGTTGCAACAATTTAATAGAAGTAAAATTATCACCATCAGTATGGATAATAGAAGATTTTGCATTTATTAATTGTAATAAATTAATAAGCATGAAATTACCAATGGGCTTATATACAATAGGCGCTCATGCGATTGGTTTTGAATATGATTATATATATACATATAAACAAATAGACAATTTCAAAATTTATGGCTACTATAACTCAGAAGTTCAAAAATATGCTTCTAATAATAATATAGATTTGATTTATTATAACACTATATCAGATTCAAATGATATTACTTTTGGTTATATTGAAAATACATTAGAAGAAAATATGTATTTAGAATCAAAACAATTTGAAAAAACAGATAAAGAATATATTAATATTAAAAATAAATTAACTGATACTATGTTGAATCCACAAGATATATCGTTTGAGTTATATGAGATATCATTAATGGATAATAATGATCAAAAAATTTCATTAACTGATAGTATAGATGTACATATATTTCAAGAGTTTTGGGAAGATAAATGGGAGTATGTTCCATATAACGTATATAAAATTAATGAAGACGGAAGTTTACAAAATATGAATGCGGGTTATTGGACAAATTTCATGTATAATGATAGTTATGTTACATTTGAAACGGATTCATGTGGTATGTATATTGTTACAACAATGGATTTTGAATTAACAGAAAATAATAATATTATTTATGGTGATGTTAATTTTGATGGCATAGTGGATAGCAGTGATGTGATTTTGATTAAAAAGCATTTAGCAGGTTATAAAAATTTGAAAATTAATTTGAAAGCTGGTGATGTTAATGCAGATGGTAAAGTAGACTGTATAGATGCAGTAAAAGTATTAAGGAAACTTGCAGGGTATAATATAGAGTTAGGAAAAGGATAATATAAGGGTGATTTTCAATTTCGTGTAAATATAAAAAATTAATATAAGATTTATAAAATACTAAAGTTCCCATAAAATTATTTTTTAATGAACACTTTATGTAAATAGTTCATTAATTGTTGTTTTGATATATTTTTATAGAGTATCTTTTATAATCATTTGTATATACTTTTTAGATTGTGTTGTATTTTCACAAAAGTCTTTTGTAAACTCAAAGTAGCTTGTTTTATCACTTATATTTTCTAAAAATTCAGGTAATATAACATCGCTTGTTTGAGGGATAAAGAGTCCTTTTTTGCGAATGTAACAGGTGGAAGCTTTAGCTTGTATACGATAGTTTTTGTCAACATAAAAGGACACACTTTTATGGATAGCCATATCTTCAGAAGGAATATAGTAGTAATCCTTATAATTTTTATAAAAATGCCGTAATTCTCCTTGATAAAGTTTTATTCGCAGTTTTAATAGATTGTCATATAATTTTATATAAAATGGTTCTTTTCCATAAGATACTGCTGTAGGCATAAAACTAGGCAGAGTAGCTGTAAATATTAATTCTTTGACAATATTTCCAGTAAAGTTTTTTGTATCATTTAAAGAATAGTTTAATGTTGAAAATAAAATCATTTCAGATAACATAGAATATCGCACAATAGCAGTTAATGGAGGAAGTGCGCAAATATCTTCTTGGTTGTGAAGCAGCAGTGTGGATAGTTCATTGTCGTTTACTTTGTTTAAGAGTTTTTTTTGAACAAAAGTGTTATATACATGAATTAAATCACCGCCTCCAAAAGAGTCTGTCCGGTTGATTCCTATAAAACGCTCTATATTTTTTTGCTTATATTGTTCAAGCTTTAAAATTTTATGTGCTTTTTTAGCATATTGATATAAATCCATACTTAATATTGGAGAAAAATCAAGGTTTACTTTTAAAAGTTGACTTCTTGTATTTAAAAAAGGAATATCAAAACCATCTCCATTAAAATGCACAACAATTTTATATTGTTTTAAAAGAGAGGAAAATTGGTGAATGATGTTTGGCTCTTCTTCTGGAAGTTCTGCAAAAAATTGACAATAATTCCATTGGTCATCTTTATAATACACAGAACCAATAAGGTAACATATGTTAGTTTTGGCAGAAAAGCCTGTTGTTTCAATATCCCAAAACAATAAATCAGAAATGGTATAGTTGGTGTTTGGAAATGCCAATTGAAGTAAAAAATTAATATCTTCTGATGATATTTCAGGTTCAAATAACTTATGGATTATTTTCATAAAAATATCCTTTCGTTGCCATAGGCAGAAACCCACTTCACTTGGGAGAGGTGGGAGGAGCCTTGTAAATTTGTAGCCGTTAACTCGGACTCTCAATATATCTTTGTATAGTGGCGGAAGATACCTCGCCTATGCTATAAACAAAATAGCCATCAGATCAAAAGATTTTCTTCTTCCAATATTGTTTAGACAAAAATCCTGAATACTTTTTCCATAGATAATATGTGGTTTGTTGTTTCATAGTCTTTACAATATCACATACCCTATTTGTTGCATCGTAACGGATTAGAAAATGTATATGGTTGTTGTCAGTCTCCATAGCAATAATATCCCAACCATTAGAATTGCATATATCGAAAATCTGTTGTTTCATATCATTGGCAATAGTTTCTTTAAGAAGTTGTTTACGATATTTGGTAACGAATACTATATATACTTTGAGACTGTATTTGCATCTATTGTGACGGCTGTATCTGTTATCCATATGTTGCCTCTATATATTGACTCTCACTAATAATTATTATATAATATATTTAGTGAAATATCAACAAAAGGAGTACATCTATGGAACAAATGACTATTACAGCCAAAATACAAATATCTGCTACAGCCGATGACAAAGTTTTACTTGATAAAACGATGTCTGTTTACAGCGATGCTTGTAATTATGTTTCAGACTATGTATTTCGTACACATGATTTGAAACAATTTTCACTAAATAAGGTTTTATATTCTACGCTTCGTGAGAAGTTTGGACTTAAATCACAAATGGCTCAGTCTGTATTTAAAACTGTTATTGCCAGATATAAGACCATTCTTGAAAATGAGTCCAAGTGGATTAAACCATCTTTTAAAAAGCCGCAGTATGACCTTGTTTGGAACAGGGACTATTCTCTTACACAAAACTGTTTTTCGGTAAATACCTTAAATGGTCGTGTTAAACTGCCATATTTTGCCGAGGGTATGTCTAAATATTTTAACCATACAATCTATAAGTTTGGTACAGCCAAGCTTGTAAATAAACATGGTAAGTATTTTTTACATATCCCTGTTACTTATGATGTTGAAGAAAGTAATATTTCGGATATTTGTAATGTTGTAGGTATTGACAGAGGTATTAATTTTGTTGTTGCCACCTACGATAGTAAGCATAAGTCTGATTTTATTCGTGGCAAAGCTATAAAACAGAAACGTGCGAACTATTCAAAACTTCATAAAGAACTCCAAATGCGCCATACTCCATCTGCAAGACGAAGAATGAAAGCTATTGGCTCACGAGAAAACCGTTGGATGCAAGACATCAATCACTGTGTATCAAAGGCACTCGTGAAAAACAACCCAAAGCATACATTATTCGTACTTGAAGATTTGTCAAGTGTTAGAAATGCCACAGAACGTGTTAAAACCAAGAATAGATATGTATCTGTATCATGGTCGTTCTATGACCTTGAACAAAAACTTATCTACAAGGCTAAACAGAATCAGTCTACTGTAATTAAGGTTAACCCCGCTTATACAAGCCAGTGTTGTCCTGCATGTGGGCATATTGAAAAAGCTAACCGTAATAAAAAGATACATCTGTTTAGTTGTAAAAACTGTGGGTATCAATCGAATGATGACCGTATTGGAGCTATGAATCTGTACCGTATGGGAATAAACTATCTTGAAGATAGCCAAGTACCTAGTACAGTTACAGCCGAGTAAACTTTGCTGTAAAGGGTGCTGTCAACCACCCTTATGATGTAACGCCACTTTAGGTAGCAATACCTATCGGGGTTAAAGGTCGAAGGTGTAAGCCGTTACTACGACTGGGCAGTTACAAGTCCATTATCTTTAGGTGGTGGGTAGTTGACAGAAGTCCTTTCATGTAAAAAAATTTAGTATGAACACCCATCATAATTATTTATTGTCTATATATTATCTATAGACTGTTTTTTTAAAAGCTGTTTGTTATCGTTACTCAAGTTATTGATTTTTTGTAAAAGATTCGGTATAATTGATAAAGTAATTTTAGTAGTAACAAAAAATAACAATTATTATAAGCAGTTTATCAAAGTGATAAGTGATTGTCAACGACTGTCAAAAAGATTAGATATTTTGCTTCAACAAGGTATAATAGGAGGAATAATATGGATATTATAAGGAAGAAAAATATGCGGAATAAAATTATTTTTGTTGGTTTTATGCTTTTTGCACCATTGCTTGCTGTTCAGTTAGTTATACTTTGGCTGTTATCAAATGATATCATTGGAATTCTTGTAGCTGCTATTTTAACAGTAGTTGTTATAATCGCAATGATGACAGCAGTAATCAGGTCGTTATGGACATTTTTTTATCCGTTGGTATCAATATTTTTGGGTAACAATGCACAAAAAAGTAATGATAACAAGATGATAAATAAAATTAATAAATTGTCACAGCGCAGTGATGGCGTAGGAGAAATGATACGTACCGCCAATACTGCCGTTACCGATTTTGCAGATGTTATTACAGGTATCAAGTATTCTATAGAAAACCTTGAAAGTGTGTCGGCTGAATTTCAAAGCACTTTCCATGAAATCTTTTATGCAGAATACATCGGATAATGTAAACTCCATTACAACGAATACCTTATCGCAAGTAGACAGTACATATGATATGAAAGATAAAATTGCTGCTATCAGCATGGCGATTGAAAATATTAATACAAATGTAAAGGCATTGTCAAAAAGTGCAGAAGTTGTTGAGAGTTATCAACAGAATGCAGAGAATATTATGGAAGAATTGATGAATATGAGCAAAGAATGCAATAATGCCATTGCAAAAGTAAAGGATCAGACCGAACGAACCAATCAATCAGCACAGCAAATACATACAGCAGCAGAAATTATTTCGGATATTTCCAATCAGACCAATTTACTTGCATTAAATGCTAGCATTGAAGCGGCAAGAGCAGGGGAACATGGCGCAGGTTTTGCGGTTGTAGCGGAAGAAGTTAGAATTTTAGCAGATGAGTCTAAAAAATCGACAGAGCATATTAATAATATTGTCAATGAACTGCTTGCTAATTCCGATATTAGCGTTCAAATTACAGACCAAGTTTCACAATCTTTTACAGAGCAGAATAAAAAGGTAGAAGAAACAGGAAATATTTTTAGGTCATTAAATGCTGAAATTATCCAAGTTGGAGAAGCAATTAAAGATATTGATTCTGAGATGACACAACTAGATAGAAATAAGGTGGTTATTGAAAATAGTGCAGATAATATCACTTCTTTTGCAGAAGAAAACGCAAAACAGGCAGAATCCACATCAGCAAATGTATCAGGTATTCATGATATGGTTGAAAATTGTACGATAATGACAGAAAAAGTAACAAGTGTATCACAAGAGTTGGTGGGATATGTCAGAAAGTTTGATAAAAGTTCATTGTTAGATGAATAGAAAAAACGTGTTTGTAACAAGGCAATAAAAGAAAAATAAAAAATAAGGAAAAAGACAAGGAGAAAAAAGATATTTTCTGTCCTTGTCTTTTTTTATGGAAAATAAAGGAAATCGTTATTTTGTTACAAAAAAAGTATAATTTCTATAGATTTTTAGTACTTTTTAATGTAAAATAGTACATAGAAAAATCATATAAGGAGAATTTTGTCATGGGTAAATGTACATTTAAAGGTGGAGTACATCCCTTTGATGGTAAAGAGTATTCTAAAGATAAGCCAATCAAAGAGTTGTTCCCTGATGAGGGCGAGATGGTCTTTCCATTGTCTCAACATATAGGCGCACCAGCCGTTCCGGTTGTGGCAAAGGGAGATTATGTACTTGCTGGACAGCTCATTGCTGAGGCGGGGGGATTTATTTCTGCTAATATTCATTCATCTGTTTCTGGTACGGTCAAGGCTATTGAGCCAAGAACACTGGCAACAGGCGGAAAGTGTAATTCCATTATTATTGAAAATGATGGCGAATACAAGGAAGTTGAATATGTGTCAAAAAAATTAGAAGAACTTTCAAGAGATGAGATACGAGAGCGCATTAAGGCAGCAGGCGTTGTGGGTATGGGCGGTGCAGGATTTCCAACCAATGTGAAGCTTACGCCTAAAAATCCAGAACAGATTGATTATATTATTGTCAATGGTGCGGAGTGCGAGCCTTATCTTACTTCGGATTACAGACGTATGTTAGAAGAATCCGATAAGCTTGTGATGGGGCTTAAAGTGGCACTTGCATTATTTGACCATGCCAAGGGCATTATTGGTATTGAGGATAATAAGCCGGAAGCCATTGAGGAGATGAGAAGAAAAGTGGCGGATGAACCCAATATTGAGGTGAAAGAGTTAAAAACCAAGTATCCGCAGGGTGGCGAGCGTTGTCTGATATATGCCACAACAGGGAGAAGTATTAATTCTTCTATGCTTCCAGCTGATGCAGGATGCATTGTACATAATGTAGATACGATTTTTAGTATTTATATGGCTGTTATTGAGGGAAAGTCATTAACAAAGAGGATTATTACAGTAACAGGCGATGGTGTGAAAAATCCTGGTAATTTCTATGTTTGGCTTGGAACCAATTATAGGCAGTTGCTTGAGGCAGCGGGAGGTGCTGTTGGGGAACCACAAAAATATATTTCTGGCGGTCCTATGATGGGATTTTCTATGTATAGTTTGGATGTTCCTGTTGTCAAAGGAAGTTCATCGCTTTTGGTCTTTCAGGACGATATTGTGTCAAAGATTGAGTCCAGTGCGTGTATTCGTTGTGGGCGTTGTGGAGAAGGGTGTCCGAGTAATCTCCTTCCAGCAAAGCTTGCAGGTTTTGCTGCAAAAAATGATGAGGCAGGCTTTGTAAAGTTTGATGGTATGGAGTGTGTAATGTGCGGAAGTTGTTCTTTTGTATGTCCAGCAAAAAGACCATTGACACAACAGATTAAGGCAATGAGAAGTATTGTTTTAGCAAACAGAAGAAAGAAGTAAAAGGGGGATTAAAAGTGAGCGAATTATTTAACGTATCAAGCAATCCTCATGTACGAAGCAAGGTTACTACTCAAGCAATTATGAGGGATGTGCTGATTGCATTAGCGCCTGCTTGTATATTTGGTATTTATAATTTTGGTATGGATGCATGTATAAGGCTTCTTATCGGTGTGGTTACATGTGTCGCTACGGAGGCTATCTATCAGTATTTTATGCATCAAAAGATTACCATAATGGACTTTAGTGCAGCCGTTACAGGTCTTTTGATAGCAATGAATATTCCATCAACATTAAATGTTGGATATGAAATTATAGGCTGTATTTTTGCAATTCTTATAGTAAAGCAGTTGTTTGGCGGTTTGGGACAAAATTTTATGAACCCTGCGCTGGCAGCAAGATGTTTTCTTTTAATTGCATTTACAGGACCAATGACAAATTTTGTTACCGATGCCTATTCAGGAGCTACACCGTTAGCGGTGTTAAAGCCCGGAGCAGAACCAGCGCAAGCTACCAGTTTATTGGATTTATTTATTGGTAATCATGCAGGTGTTATTGGTGAGACATCCATTATTTGTCTTTTAATTGGCGCTGTCTATCTTCTTGTTAAAAAGATTATTTCATGGAGAATTCCAGTGTGTTACATAGCAACCTTTGCAGTACTTATCTTTTTGCTTGCGCCAGGTCATCAGTTTGAGGCAGAGTATCTGTTAAAAGAATTGTGTGCAGGCGGTCTTGTTTTAGGTGCATTTTTTATGGCAACGGACTATGTTACATCACCAATTACGCCGATGGGAAAAATTGTGTTTGGTGTCATTTTAGGTATTCTTACCTTTATCTTTAGAATGTATGGAGGTTCAGCAGAGGGCGTTTCCTATGCGATTATTTTTTCGAACCTTTTAGTTCCATTGATAGAAAGAGTTACCGTTCCAAAATCATTTGGCAAGAAGAAACCTGAAAAGGAGGCGAAGTAATATGGGAAAGATTGTTAAAGATGCCTGTATATTATTTGCCATTACACTGGTTGCAGGGATACTTCTTGGGGGCGTCTATGAGATAACGAAAGCGCCGATTGCAGAGCAAAATGAGAAGGCAAAACAGGCAGCATATAAAAATGTGTTATCCGAAGCAGAAAGTTTTGAAGAAATTGCTGAAAATAGTAAGTATTGCGGTGTTGCAGATGATTTTCCAGCAGATGAGATTACAGAAGTTGTAGCAGGTGTAAAAGGCGGCAAAATTATTGGCTTTGTTATTACGGTTGTGGCAGGAGACGGATATGGCGGTGATATTAAGTATTCTGTAGGTATTGCTGCGGATGGAACTTATAAGGGAACATCCATTCTTTCCATCAGTGAGACAGCTGGACTTGGCATGAGAGCAAAGACAGACCCATCATTTTTAGCACAATATAATGATGTAAAAGTAGAACAATTTAGCGTTGTAAAAGATGGCACAGGTTCATCTTCTGATGATAAGATTGATTCTATTGGTGGTTCGACAATCACATCAAAATCCATTACAAATGGTATTAATGCAGCGTTAAAGCTGTTTAACCGTTTGATAGAAGACAACGTTAAAACAGTAGGGGGTGCTGGTATTGAATAAATGTGTTGAAAGACTTTATAATGGTATTATCAAAGAAAATCCTACGTTGATTCTCACACTTGGTATGTGTCCTACACTTGCGGTTACGACATCAGCAATCAATGGTATAGGTATGGGACTTTCTTCAACAGTAGTATTGGTTATGTCCAATTTATTGATATCACTTTTGCGAAAAGTGATACCAGATGGCGTTAGAATGCCAGCATTTATCGTTATTGTAGCTTCATTTGTAACGATGGTGCAGTTTCTTATGCAGGGATATTTGCCAGATTTGTATGAATCGTTAGGCATTTATATTCCGCTTATTGTTGTAAACTGTATTATTCTTGGTCGTGCAGAGTCGTATGCTTCTAAGAACTCAGCTATTTTATCTATTTTTGATGGTTTGGGTATGGGTCTTGGCTTTACAGCGGCGCTTACAGTACTTGGCTTTTTAAGAGAGCTGATTGGTGGCGGAACCATTTTTTCTACAGGGGCTTCTTCTTTGGTTGATTTAACTGAGCTTGGCTATACGCCTGCAAGTATTTTTATCCTTGCACCAGGCGCTTTCTTTGTTCTTGCAATGTTAATTGCTGTTATGAATAAAGTAAAGAAGGCGCATGGCATGAAACCAGCAGAAGTGCCGGATTATATTGGTGACGAAGAAGAAAAAGAAAAGTAGGGAGGACAGATAGATGAATTTATTAATTATTGGTATTGCAGCCGCACTTGTAAATAATGTTGTACTAAGCCAGTTTTTAGGTCTGTGTCCTTTCTTGGGTGTGTCTAAGAAAATTAACACAGCAGCAGGTATGGGTGGTGCTGTTATTGGTGTTATTACAGTAGCTTCTGCTATATGCAGTCTGATATATGATTTTATATTGACACCATTTGACTTGACGTATCTTAACACCATTGTATTTATTGTTGTTATTGCTTCATTGGTTCAGTTTGTTGAGATGTTTTTGAAGAAATGTATGCCACCACTCTATGAAGCGCTTGGTGTTTATCTTCCACTGATTACAACAAACTGTGCAGTGCTTGGTGTTGCATTGACCAATGTTCAAAATGGCTATAATTTTATTGAATCCGTTATATGTGGTCTTGGAACAGCAGTAGGTTTTACAATTGCTATTGTAATATTGGCTGGTATTCGTGAGCGTATTGAAGATAATGATGTTCCAGAAAGTTTTAAGGGAATGCCTATTGTTCTGCTTACAGCAGGGCTTATGTCGATTGCGTTCTTTGGATTTTCTGGTATACTGTAAGAGGAGGAAAAGTATATGATGGGTATTGTATGGGCTGCAATTATTGTTGGCGGCGTTGGTTTGATACTAGGACTTTTTCTCGGATTTATGGGTAAAAAGTTTGCAGTAGAGGTTGACCAAAAAGAGATTGATATTAGGGCAGAACTTCCAGGAAATAACTGTGGTGGTTGTGGCTATGCTGGTTGTGATGCTTTAGCGAAAGCAATTGCTGCCGGTCAGGCAGATTGCGGGGCATGTCCAGTCGGCGGCGCGCCTGCTGCTGCTAAGATTGCTTCTATCATGGGTGCAGAAGCCGGTGAGACTGTGCATATGACTGCCTTTGTAAAGTGCAGTGGAGATTGTGAGAAAGCAAAAGAAAATTATGTATATTCAGGCGTGGAAGAATGCAGTGTTATGCCGTTTGTTCCAAATGGCGGTGCAAAGACATGTACATATGGCTGTTTGGGTTATGGTTCTTGTGTAAAGGCATGTCCATTTGACGCTATTCATGTTGTCAATGGTGTAGCCATAGTGGATAAAGAAAAATGTAAAGCCTGTGGTAAATGTGTTGCTGCATGTCCTAGACATTTGATAGAGCTTATTCCATATGAGTCGAAATATGCAGTATCTTGTTCTTCTAAGGATAAGGGCAAAGATGTTATGCAGGCATGTAGTGTGGGCTGTATTGGTTGTATGTTATGTACAAAGCAGTGCGAGTTTGATGCGATTAAAGTAGAAAATAATATTGCGCATATTGACCAGACCAAATGCACAGGCTGCGGCAAGTGTGCAGAGAAATGTCCGAAAAAGATTATTATAAAGCAAAATCACAAATCAGCAAAAGGTTATGCTCATAAATAATAATCTAAAAATTATATTTGTATAAGAATTAATTTTATTTGTAAAAAGTAAGGTAATATTTCTATAAATAATATGTTTTAATATATAAATATTACTAGTAAAAAAGCTGCTGCAAAATAAATTTTCACTGCCAATAGATGGTATAAAATTTTAATTTTGCAGCATTTCTTTCGTATAAAAATATTTTTATAGAAAATAACTTTGTTATAATTTAAAGCTATTACTATTATTAAAAACATTCACAGTATGAAGATTAGTGTGAAAAATAAATTTTTCACACGCAAGTTTGGGCTTACGCCCAAAATTGCAGGTTGAATAAGAATGAGGATTAATATGAAAAAAAGTAATATGAAAATAAAAAGAGATATTTTATTAATAAGTGTTATCATAGCAATTGCACTGTTATTTTTTCTTTTTATTCATTTTTTTATAAAGAAAGAGGGTAGTATGGTTGTAATTAAAATAAATGGTGCTATCCAATATAAAGGTTCTATCCATGAAGGAAAAGAATTAGTGGTGAATGGGTATCAGGGGGGCAGCAATCGAATTGTGATACAGGATGGATATGTTTATATGGCGGATGCAGATTGTCCAGATAAATTATGTGAACATATGGGAAAAATCAGTAAAACAGGGGAAAATATTGTATGTATGCCACATCGGGTTGTTGTTGAAATTGTTGGAGATAGGAGTGAACTGGATTCTGTTATCAAATAGTGAAAAAAATTCTAAAAAAGTAAAAAATATAGCAATGTGTGGCGTATTGACAACATTGGCAATGATATTTAGTTATATTGACAGTTTGATTTCAATACCTATACCAGTGCCAGGTGTTCGATTAGGAATATCGAATATAGTGATTATAACAGCGTTATATATAGTAGGTGTCAAGGAAGCAATGATTGTTAATATACTTAGAATTGTATTGACTTCTATTTTGTTTGGCAATGCTACAAGTTTTTGGTTTAGTATAACAGGAGGAATGTTAAGTATTATTGTTATGATTCTTCTAAAAAAAATAGAATTATTTTCTATCGTTGGTATTAGTGTTGCTAGCGGAGTATCGCATAATATTGGGCAAATAATAGCTGCTGTTATAATTATGGAGACGCATGCCATTTTGTATTATCTTCCTGTTTTACTGATTACAGGAACAGTTGCAGGGATTGTTGTTGGCGTAGTAGCGGCGATGATTTTAAAGAGGTTAAAAATTCATTCTATTTGGTAAGATTTGAAAAATGTAGGCATAGTGTATATTTTATCTAAATCATACTAATAAAAAGGGTTACAAATATTAAGATAAAAACATAAGACTATTGCAAGATATAATGGACAGCAGATAGAATAATCATATCGGATTGTACAATTTTTTTGCAATAGTCTTTTTTATAATTATTGTTTATATTGTTGTTGTAATTCAATTTCTTCCATAGTTTTAGATACACAGTGTGTAATTGGTTTCCATTCTACTTTTTTAAATAGAGCGACTAAAGAAATTGGAATATATGTAAGCATAAACAATGGGAAAGTAAACAGCGACCAAATTTTCTTTTTTGGAGAAGCTATAATATTTTTCCACTCTGTTATCAAGGTTATGGTTGCTACTGAAAACATAAGTAAACAAAAACTTGCAATGGCAAATACTGCTGATTCTAAAGTAATTGGAATCAATTGCTTAAATAAAATTGGGTTTGCTGCTGCTAATATCAAAAAGATAATATTTAATACTAATAATCCAAAAGAAAGCAGTGTAGCAGGAGCTATTGTCATAAACATGTCATAACAAGAGATAAACATTTGACGTTTTTTAAAAGCCATCATAATTAAGTCTCGTCCATATTTAAACATTACTTGATAAAACCCTTTTGACCAGCGCATACGTTGATTCCATGATTGTTTAAATGTTTCGGGCTGTTCATCATAAAACATTGCATTAGAGCAATATCCAATTTTTTCACCATCAAGAATATTGACAACAGAAAATTGAATATCCTCTGTGAGAAGATTGCACTTCCATCCTTTATATTTTTTAATAATTTCACTGTTTACAAGATAACCTGTACCAGAGACAGCACAGCTTGTTTTTAACAACATTCTTGGATTGTTAAGGTACTTTGCCTCTCTGCAAAACCAAATTGAATATCCCGATGTAATCCAGTTGGTGTCAAAATTTTTAGAATTGCGATAGCTTGTAATAACACGATATCCTTGGTCAAATGTTTTATTCATCTCTGAAACATAATTTTTAGAAATAATATTGTCTGCATCAAAAATAAAGTAACCATCATAAGCGGTATAATCACCATAATCTTTTTTTATTTTTTGAAATGCGAAATCCAGTGCATATCCTTTGCCTACAAGCTGATTATTAAAACGTTCATATACAATTGCTCCGTTCATTCTTGAAATTTCTGCCGTATTATCGGTACAGTTATCTGCTATCACAATAATATCAATTAATTCTGATGGATAATCTTGTGATTTAATACTTTTAATCAGGTTTGCAATAACAGCACTTTCGTTTCGAGCGGCAATAATAAATGCAAATCGATGTTGTTTCTTTGGGGTGTACTCCGATTTTTTACGTCTCTTTTCATGGATTAATGCAATGAATATATATATAAACTGATAAAAATATAACACTGTCAACAACACAAATACCAATGTGTTAATTGTTGTAATTGTTTTCATAGTTATCTCTCCATTTTTAAAAATGAATTATTGTCACTTTTTTACAAAAATATATAAAGTTACTTGTTGATTATAGCATCACTTTTCAAAAGGTCAATATAATAATAAAAAATAAAAATATTAAAAATATTTTACAAATAAAAATATTTGACAAAAAATTTCATTCATTTATTATATAATATAACGAGCAGAAATGCAAAGTAAAAATTTGTAAATGATACTTTTTATGTAATTGAGAAAGTTTTTATTAGTTTTTATGTAGTTGATTAAAATAATTATCAAAACTTTATAAATTCAAAATAAAGTTTTGATTTCTATTTATCTGCCTATAAAATATACGAAAGGAAATACGGATATGTACAAGGAAATATCAAAATTAATCATTTTTGGTGAGATGCCAAAGGATTCAATATTAGTAAAAATATCAAATATTTTTAAAAAGCTTACAGATGATAAAATGATGAAAGATGATTTAATAAAAGAAATATATACACAAATAAAACGATTGTTGACAATAGCTACAGATTATGGTTTTGACGGCAATCTTTGGCAAAATTACTTAACTTTTTTGCTGGTGACGACAGAAAATCCATTTAGTATTACTTGTGAGAAGGTAGGAGCAAACGAAGGCAGTGTTAATCTTTTTGCCATGAATGATATTCATATTTTTAGAAAACTATTTCACTATGATTTTTCAGCGATTGAAAAGCAGCTTGAAATCAATTGTTTTTCTATTATTACAAATTATAAGGCAATATGTAAAAGTGAATTGATGTATAATCATAATGTAAGCAGCAAAGTTCAGGCGTTAAGCAAAAAGCTTGCTGCTGCCAATACTGATGAAGAATTTTTTGATGGCGTCACCTGCTTTTATAAAGATTACGGCGTGGGTATGTTTGGTCTTAACGCCGCCTTTCGTATTGGAAATCGTGCAGATGGAAGCATTTTCTTTAAACCAATTAATAATATGGACAAGGTAAAATTAGATGATTTAATTGGATATGAGATACAAAAGAAAAAATTGATTGAGAATACAGAAAGTTTTATACAAGGAAATCGAGCAAATAATGCGCTTTTGTTTGGCGACAGCGGTACTGGAAAATCAACGAGTATCAAGGCAATTGTCAATGAATACTACGATAAAGGACTGAGAATGATAGAGATTTACAAACATCAGTTTAAGGATTTATCGAGTGTTATTGCAAGTATTAAAAATAGAAATTATAAATTTATAATATATATGGATGATTTATCTTTTGAAGAATTTGAAGTTGAATATAAATTTTTAAAAGCCGTAATTGAGGGTGGTGTAGAGACACGTCCAGATAATATATTAATCTATGCAACATCTAATCGGCGTCATTTGATAAAAGAAACTTGGAATGATCGCAATGATATGGAATCAAAAAATGGTTTACATAGGTCGGATACAATAGAAGAAAAGTTGTCATTAGTCAATCGATTTGGTTGCCAAATTAGTTATTCAAAGCCAACGCAAAAGGAATATTTTGATATTGTCCTTCAGCTTGCAAAGAGAAATGGCATCAAGATGAGCGAGGAAGAACTTTGCAGTGAGGCAAATAAATGGGAACTGAGTCATGGCGGTATATCGGGAAGAACAGCACAGCAATTTATTAATGACTGTGCCAAAAAGAAATGACAATAAATCATAAATTAGAATTTTCAATCTATGCACAAAAAGCAGTGCGGAAATGAGGATAAAGATGATTTCATATGTTAAAGGACAGTTAGTGGAGGTATTAAACGATACCATTGTCGTTGAAAATAATGGCATAGGTTTTAATATTAAGGTGCCAGCGACCGTTATCTCTCGTTTTTCAAAGATTGGCGAGTCGGTAAAAGTGTATACCTATTTGCAGATTCGAGAGGAATCACATAATTTATTTGGATTTTTGACAAGAGATGATTTGAATATTTTTAAGATGCTTATCAATGTAAATGGTATTGGACCTAAAGGCGCATTGGCGATTTTATCGACCATATCGCCAAATGATTTAAGGTTTGCTATAATTTCAAGCGACGTTAAGCTGATATCAAGCGCGCCAGGTATAGGCAGTAAAACCGCTCAAAAATTAATTATTGAATTAAAAGATAAGGTGTCCTTAGAAGATGCATTAGAAAATGCACTGTATGAGAGTGGAGCGGACGGGACAGACAGTGAGGCTCAAAATGAGGCGATAGAAGCTTTGTGTGCGCTGGGGTATGGCAGTGCGCAGGCTGTTCGGGCAGTTCGTCAAGTGGAAGATATTGAATCAAAAGATTCGGAAGTAATATTGAAAGAAGCACTTAAAAAACTGGCAACGATGTAAAAATTCAGGCTAAAAACATTCATATGTTGTAAGGGTTCAATGATTATAGATTAAAATGTTTTATCACAAGATTGTGTCTGCATGTTGTTTGTCATAAATGAATAAGAACTTTTGTTCTTTATGCAAAATCAGTGCCGAAATGAGAGGAAAATTATGGAGAGAAGGGTTATTTCAACAGAGTTTACAGATGAGGATATGAAGATAGAAAGTGGTCTTCGTCCTGAGAGTTTACGCGATTATATCGGACAGGATAAAGTAAAGAAAAATTTAAAAGTGTATATTGAAGCGGCAAAGGAGCGAAAGGATGCACTAGACCATGTATTGTTTTATGGACCGCCAGGACTGGGAAAAACGACGCTTGCAGGAATTATAGCAAATGAGATGGGAACACATTTAAAAGTGACGTCAGGTCCTGCTATTGAAAAGCCGGGAGAGATGGCAGCTATACTGAATAATCTGGCAGAGGGGGACGTTCTTTTTGTGGATGAAATTCATCGTCTCAACAGGCAGGTGGAAGAAGTGCTGTATCCAGCGATGGAAGATTATCAAATTGATATTATGATAGGTAAAGGTGCAGCAGCAAGGTCTATAAGACTGGAATTGCCACAGTTTACATTGGTTGGAGCAACCACCCGAGCAGGTCTGTTGTCAGCGCCGTTAAGGGATAGGTTTGGTGTTGTAAACCATCTGGAATATTACAGTGTTGAAGAGTTAAAAACGATTTTACTGCGCTCTGCAAAAACATTGGGCGTTGAGATAGATGATAAAGGCGCATATGAGATGGCAAGGCGTTCCAGAGGTACCCCAAGACTTGCCAATCGGTTACTAAAGAGAGTACGAGATTTTGCACAGGTAAAGTATGATGGCAGGATTACAGCGGAGGTAGCCGATTATGCACTTAATTTACTGGAAGTTGATAAAAATGGATTAGACCGAAATGACCGATTGATTCTTACAACCATTATAGAAAAATTTAAGGGCGGACCTGTTGGCATTGATACCTTGTCGGCTTCTATTGGTGAGGATTCTGGTACATTGGAGGAAGTCTATGAGCCTTATTTAATACAAAATGGATTTATTAATAGAACTGCCAGAGGAAGAGTTGCAACTGAGTTGGCATATAAAAATCTTGGTATAGAAATACCCTAAGGCAGTTATCTATTTTTTGACACATATACAATGCTGTTGTATAATAGCAGCAAGCATATGGCTGATAAAAAGAGTGTTATGAATAGAATGTAGTTGTTTTTTATAACAAAGTCGTTGTTTGGGAAGGGTAGAGTGGTGGTACATATGGCATCAGTAAATACGTCGGAAGTAACAATTGGTGGTAAAGTATTTAAGATAAGTGGATATGAGAGTAAAGAATATCTTACAAAGCTTGCAGAGTACATTAATGATAAGATGCAGGAAATTGTCGAGGGAAGAGGAATGACAAGACTTGGTTTTGATGTTGTCACAAATCTTATGTACTTAAATCTTGCCGATGATTATTTTAAAGCAAAGGCTATGTGTGATGACATATCAGAAGAAATAGACAAAAAAGACCAAGAAATCTACAATTTAAAACACGAGTTGATATCAGCCAATATTAAATTAGATTCACAGGCTAAAGAGATAGAGGCGTTAAAAAAAGAACTTTCAAAGGTTAATAAAACAGTGGAAGAACGCTTTAATCGAAATGTGGAAGATATAAGAAAACGAACAAAAAATTATAATGAGGGCTAAAAATGAGAGACAATAAAGTAGAAATACTTGCGCCAGCAGGTTCATTGGATATATGCAAAGCGGTTATCAATGCAGGCGCCGACGCCGTATATCTTGGCGGGAACTTATTTGGAGCCAGAGCATTTGCAGGAAATCTAAATGAACAGCAAGTGATTGAGGCAATTGAATATGCTCATTTAAGGGGAAAATCCATTTATTTAACAGTAAATACACTCTTAAAAAATCATGAGCTTGAGGGACAGCTGCTGGATTATATCATGCCCTATTATAAAGCGGGGTTGGATGCCGTGATTGTTCAGGATATGGGTGTATTTAAGAAAATACATGATTATTTTCCAGATATGCCTATACATGCCAGTACGCAGATGACTATTACAGGAAGCTATGGCGCAAAATTGTTAAAGAATATGGGAGCGGCTCGTGTTGTCTTGGCAAGAGAGCTTACGTTGTCTGAGATTGCCTCCATTCATCAATCGTGTGATATTGAGATAGAAAGTTTTGTGCATGGCGCATTGTGTTACTGTTATTCAGGGCAGTGTCTACTGAGCAGTATGAATGGCACAAGAAGTGGCAACAGAGGAAGATGCGCACAGCCATGTCGTCTGGATTATCAGGTGATGCAAACACTTGCAAATGATAAATTAACCGATAAGAACTTATTGCAAATGGACAGATTACAGTATCAAATGATAAATGATAAAAAACATGTGTACGCACTCAGTCCAAAAGATATATGTACATTAACGATACTGCCAGATATTATAGAAGCAGGGGTGTATGCACTTAAAATTGAAGGACGTATGAAAAATGTTACATATGCCGCTGGTGTTACTGCCATGTATAGAAAATATGCAGATATGTATTTAAGTAATGGCAGGTCGGGGTATAAAGTATCACAGGAAGATATCAATTATCTTATGGATATTTATAATCGGGGCGCATTTACAACAGGATATTATAATACGATAAAAGGTAAAGATATGATGTCGGTTACAAGACCAAATCATATGGGGACAAAAGCATTAAAGGTAAAAGAAAATATCAATGGACGAGTGACGTTTCAGGCTTTAAGAGCCATTCATAAACAAGATGTATTTGAGATTGATTCGGATTTTTCATTTTCAAGCGGAGAAGATGTCCATAAAAATGATGTCTTTGTTGTCAACTTGCCTAAAAAGTACCCCCTGTTTAAGGGGCGTGTGCTTTACAGAACAAAAAATGCAGCGATTGCTGATAATGTGGAACAGCAGTATGTAAAAAGCACCTCTGGCGGAAAAGCAAAGGTTGATATGACGTTGTTTGCAGAGTGCGGTAGTGTGATGACTCTTGAACTTTCCGCATTGGGACAGACGGTTTATGTAACAGGCGGCAGGGCAGAAAAAGCATTAAAAAATATATCCGATGAAAAAATGTGTATTGAAAAACTGTCAAAATTGGGAAATTCACCATTTATTGCAGGTGATATAAAAATTGTGATAAAAGGTGATGTGTTTATACCATCTAGTCAGCTTAATGACATAAGACGTGATGGCATTGAAAGGTTGTGTAATGCTGTTATTGAACAAAAGCAACGCCCTTTTAAAGAGCCAAAGATAAAGCCTAATAGCAAGTCTAATATATTGTTTTCTGTTTGTGAGGATAAAGATAATTTCATACCAAAACAAAAAATAATAGAGTACTTACCAGATAGGAAACAGAATAAAATAATCAGTGTGCCTAATATGATGGCTTGTGATTGTATTTTATCAGTAGATAAAGAAGTCTGTTTTCAAGAGATTTATATGGATTACAGCATTTGTGATACGGATAAAGGCTGGGAAGTGATAGACCAATTGAATGCACAGGAAAGAACGGTAGCAATAGCACTTTCTTATGTGATAACACAAGAGCAGCTTTGTTCGTATAAAGTATTAATAGAAACAGCATGTAAACATCATATAGATACATTTGTTGTCCGAAATGTTGAACAGATAGGATTATTGTCTGAAATAGCAAAAAAGATGGATTTATCTATAAAAGTAAGACTGGATGCCAATTTATATTGTTGGAACAGTGAGGCTGTGTTACAGTTTATAAAAATCGTTTCAGAGAGCGGATTGCAGCTTGAACGGATAACATTTCCCTATGAATTAAATGTAAATGAGATAGCAGCTGTTGATTGGCATGTTCCTGTTGAATGTATTGTATATGGAAGGATTCCTGTTATGGTTTCTAAGCAGTGTGTGAAAAAGACATATGATACATGCGATGGCAGCAGCAAGACCGTTTATCTGAATAAAAACATGCCTGTATCATGCAGATGTAAGGAATGTTATAATATTATATGGAGTCCTAAGATTCTTGATTTAACTAGTCATTTTGATAAAATAGAGAAGATAAATCCTGATTTTATACGATATGATATGCCAGAGGTATGTATGGATAGAAAGTCTTATGATAGATTGTTAAAATGGATATTAAATAAAAATGAAATAGATGATAATGATATAAAATGGACAGGACATTTTATTGCGAAAGTTGATTAAAAAGAAGAATAATATTAGAGGAAGATAATGAGAGTAGTATTTATTGAGCTTGCAAAGTATATATTTGCCTTTTTTATTGCTTTTTATGTTGCTGCCAGTTATTATGGGGCATCGTCTCAAAATGAAAGTATAAGAAAAAAAATATATATATTCCAAAACATATTGATGTTTCTGTCACATTTGTTAGGATTTTTGCTGCTTTATCAGCTAAATGATGAAGATATTAAATATTTAATCTTTTACTTTGCCCAATTTATTTACTTATTTGTTATTATTGTTGTTTATGATGTGCTGTATCCCAAAGCTTCCAGACTGTTAGTAAACAATATGTGTATGCTGTTATCCATTGGATTTCTTATGCTTGCGCGTCTTAATTATGATAAAGCTGTCAAACAATTTATTATTGCTATAGCAGGAACGATTGTAACATTTTTTGTTCCATGGATTTTAAAAAAAGTGCGATGTCTTAAAAATATTGGGTGGGTATATTGTGTTGCCAGTTTAGGTATGCTGGTGGCAGTTCTGTTTGGCAGCGCTGTCTATGGAGCCAATCTAGTGCTTACGTTAGGACCTGTATCCATTCAACCTGGCGAGTTTGCTAAAATTTTATTTGTCATGTTTGTGGCAGCTATGTTTAATAAAACAACGAGTATCAAACAGATTATTATTGTTACTATTGCAGCTGTTGTGCATGTGGTTGTATTGGTTGTATCTAAAGATTTAGGGGCGGCATTGATATTTTTTGTTGTGTATATTATGATGTTATATGTTGCTACAAAAAAAATAGGATTGTGCGTTACTGGTCTTATAGCAGGAATCGCTGCTTCTGTTTTGGCTTATTTTGTGTTTGGTCATGTCAAACAGAGAGTGACTATTTGGAGAGACCCATGGACAACGATAGATACAACGGGGTATCAGATTTGTCAGTCGCTGTTTGCGATTGGTATGGGTTCATGGTTTGGGTATGGACTGGCACAGGGGCTGCCAGGAAAAATTCCAGTAGTAGAAAAAGACTTTATGTTTTCTGCTATAACCGAAGAATTTGGCATTATTTTTGCGGTGGCATTAATTTTGATTTGTTTAAATAATCTTATTCTGATGATGAATATTGCTTCAAGATGTAAAACTTTATTTTATAGGCTTGTGGCGGTAGGATTAGGTGTAACATATGGATTTCAGGTATTTTTGACCGTGGGCGGCGCTATGAAGATGATACCGATGACCGGTGTGACGATGCCGTTTGTCAGTTATGGCGGCAGTTCTATGGTAAGTTCTCTTATCATGTTTGCATTGATTAATGGCATGTATAATATGAGGCAAGATGAAGGTGAATTAAATGAATCAGCAGGAAAGAGCAAGAAAAGTAAAAAATAAAAAAAACCATGATATCTATGAAAAGCGAAGAAAAAGTTTAAGAAATCATGAAACAAATGTAATTTCTTTTATTTTTATTGGATTATTCTTGACTATGGCAGTATATTTGGTATATTTTAATGTGGCTGTAGCTCCTAAAATTATTAATAATCCTTATAATAAGATGATTGATACACAGCAGGATAAAGTGGTGAGGGGCAATATCTTAGCCAGTGATGGTATGGTGCTTGCAAGTACGCAGGTCAATGAAGAAGGCGAAGAATACCGATATTATCCATTTTCTAATATGTATTGTCATGTTGTTGGATTAAAAAGTGAAAAAACAGGAATTGAAGGAATTGCAAATTTTGAATTATTATCAACGGACGGGAATATAATAAAAGAGTTAGGGGCTGATTTGCAAGGGCAAAAATCCAGAGGCAATGACTGTTTGACAACATTGATACCAAGTCTTCAAGAAGCGGCATATCAGGCATTAGGGGAGAATAAAGGCGCAGTGATTGCAATGGAGCCTTCCAGTGGGAAAATTCTTGCAATGGTGTCAAAACCAGATTATAATCCTAATGATGCAGCTCAAAAATATGAAGAATGGCTGTCGTATGACAGTTCGGATTCCGTATTGCTAAACCGAGCAACAAAAGGTTTATATGCACCTGGTTCAACATTTAAGGTAATGACTGCTTTAGAATATATAAGAGAAAATAGCGCGTATGGCAATTTCTCTTATGAATGTGATGGGAGTGCATATATACAGGGAGGTACAACAATTCCATGTTTTGACCAAACGGCGCATGGCTTTGAGAATCTTGTCGATGCTTTTTCAAATTCATGTAATTCAGCTTTTTCCACAATTGGCTGTCAATTGGATTTGCAAAAGTTTAGAGAGACTTGCGAGAACAGCCTATTTAATCAAAGCCTTAAAATTGGGATGGATACGAGCGATAGTAGTTTTGATCTGGATGTCAATTCAGGGATAAGTTTAGTTCAAGAGACTGCTATTGGACAAGGAAAAACCATGATATCGCCAATACACAATTTGATGATTATATCAGCTATTGCAAATGAAGGTGTTATGATGAAACCCTACCTTGTGGATACGATACAGACAAGTGAAGGAACAGTGTTAAAAAAGACACAGCCTGAAAGTAGGGCGCAGATATGTACAGCAGATGAGGCAGCAACGCTGTCAGATTTATGCAGAAGCGTTGTTATGCAGGGAACAGGCAATCTCTTTAGAAATGCATCCTATGATGCTGCTGGAAAAACAGGAACAGCTCAGTATGACAACAGTGACAATGCCCATTCTTGGTTTGTTGGATTTGCACCATATGAAAATCCTCAAATATCCATATGTGTGATACTAGAAGGTGGGTATGCAAAGGTTGCCAATGCGCAGCAGGTAGCAAAAAATGTATTGGATTCATTTTTTGGTTGATTAACTTCATACAGGGTTGTATAATGTTTTTAAGAAAAAACACGCTACATGAACTGGAGGAATTGTAATGATAGAGGCAACAAGCTGTGGCGGTGTGGTAATATATAGAGGAAAGGTACTTGTATTATATAAAAAGTACAGGAATAAGTATGAAGGCTGGGTTCTACCTAAGGGAACGGTTGAGGCAAACGAATCCTTTGAGGATACTGCTATAAGAGAGGTTAAAGAGGAAGGCGGTTCAAACGCAGTTATTAAACAGTTTATTGATACTACTCAGTATACATTCAGCACAGCAAAGGATACAGTTTATAAAAAAGTTAATTGGTTTTTAATGCAGGCGAATAGTTATTATAATAAGCCCCAGAGGGAAGAATTTTTTGAAGACTCAGGATTTTATAAATATCATGAGGCTTATCATCTCTTGCGTTTTCCAAATGAAAAACAAATTCTTGAGAAGGCATATGAGATGTACATTAATATGAAAAGACAAGGTGTTTGGTAATGGATTTATATAGTATTTATGGCATATTAGACGGCAATGTTTATCGAGTGGATAATTATAATGGTGCTGTCGGTACAAAAAATTTAAAGTTTGATGAAATGTTTAACAGTATGATTGATGATGACTTGGAAAATATATTTCAGGAAGTGTCCGAAGAATATGGTGTTGACGTCAATCTTTTAAAGGCGGTTGCGCAGGCGGAGTCTGGAATGGACCCTAATGCGACGTCATGGTGCGGTGCGATGGGCATTATGCAGCTTATGCCTGCAACGGCACAAAGCTATGGAGTGACAAACCCATATGATGCAAGACAAAGTATCACTGGCGGCGCTAAGTTGTTGTCATGGCTGCTAGAAGACTATAACGGCAATGTGTCTTTGGCATTGGCAGGGTATAACGCTGGTTGTGGTTCTGTTCAGAAATATGGAGGTGTCCCACCATATGATGAAACCATCAATTATATACATAAGATTAACAATTTATTAGGTGGTGCATTGGAGGGGGATTCATGGACAATTGATGGAAGTACCAAGACGAATTTATCCAATGCAGATATGGGCGTTGTGACATATACAGCTTATCCAGCAGCGCATTCTACAAGAATAGAAAGCAAATCAGCAGATTTGCCAGATGGCAATAAATATCTTATTAAGAGAACACTTGAACATAGCAATAAATTAATAAATAAGGAATTAAATGTTGATGGTGAAGATATATTGAAGAACCCCAACATTAATTTAATAAATACAGTATTGCCTAATGCTGTAGGACAATCAGACAAGACAATGCAAAACAGCACCCCATATTATTTGTATGAGGCGCAGGCTTCAATTGTCAATTCGCTGATTTCAAAAATTAAAGAATTATGAATGGAGGGGCGATATGAAAGACCGAATAAAAGTGTATTTATACAACAAGACATTTAAAGAGATTGATATGAGTGATTTTACAA
The DNA here is from genome assembly GCA_910585095.1 of uncultured Lachnospira sp. GTDB lineage: Bacteria > Bacillota > Clostridia > Lachnospirales > Lachnospiraceae > Lachnospira. The sequence continues at coordinate 11,847 of CAJUBU010000020.1, read as the reverse complement.
AAATAACAGAGGATTTGTTTGCAGAAAGAAACGATATTGTTAAAGTAGAATTACCAGAAGGCGTGGAGGAGATAGGAAGTCACGCATTTGAGAATTGTTCAAATCTTGAGGAAGTTATTTGTCCAAACTCGCTTAAAAAAATAGGTACAAAAGCGTTTGCGGACTGTATTAATTTGAAAAAGGTAAGTTATTCAAAAGATGTAGAAGTAGATGCTATGGCGTTTACTGGTTGTCCTAATATGCAATAAGTATGATTGTGCATAAAAAACAGATATATTTCAGCGTGAAAGATTTATTTCAACTGGAATATATCTGTTTTTTTGTAAAAATTATTTTTAACTTTATTAAAGCTTCTACCTCTTAGGCAGGAGAGGTTCACCAAGAAAAAATCAGCAAATCAAATGGTGAATATATGCTTTGATAAGAAAAAAGAGGATAAAAGGATTTAGTGTGAAGAATAGCATAGAAACGAGTATTTATATGTATTTCATTGAAAATGTAGGAGATTTTTAGTATAATGAAATAGATTTAATAAAATGAATTTATAGCAGGTAAAAAGTTAGATAGTATAGTTAGAATGGAGATTAGAATGGATACAAGAGTAGAATTAGCAGTTGATAGAAAGAAAAAAGGAATGAATTGTGCGCAGGCAGTAGCGTGTACATATTGTGATTATGCAGGTTTAGACGAGGCTACAATGGCGGCAATCACACAGTCCTTAGGAACGGGGATAGGCGGAACGCTGGAGGGAACTTGCGGGGCAATTACAGGAGCTTGTACAGTGGTTGGGCTTGCCAACAAAGAAGCAGGGCGCGGTAAAGCTATGCAGGCGGCAAAATACATTGTAAACAATTTTAAACAGAGCAATCAGACAGTGACTTGCAAGACATTAAAAGGTGTTGATACAGGTGTTATGCTTAGAAGCTGTGAAGATTGTGTCCGTGATGCGGCTAAATTTTTGGAGGATATGTTACAATAATATTTCTTGACAAAATAAGGCATGTGGGCTATGATTTGTTAAGATATGTAAAAGAACAGAAATGAGGTTGAATGATGGACAAAAAGAAGACATTTGTAACGTTAGAGCAATTACAAGAGATTGATAAGACTTATCCTACCCCTTATCACCTCTATGACGAACAAGGAATTATTGACAATGTTTTGCGTTTGAAAGAAGCATTTTCATGGAATAAAGGATATAGAGAATATTTTGCTATTAAGGCAACACCAAACCCATTTATATTAAAAATATTAAAAGATTATGGCTGTGGTGTGGATTGTGCTTCTATGACAGAGCTGATGATGGGACATGCGTTGGATTATAAGCCAGAAGAAATGATGTTTTCTTCCAATGATACACCAATAGGAGAATTTCAATATGCCAACAAAGTAGGTGCAATTATCAATCTTGATGATATTACACATATTGATATTTTAGAGCGGGCGTTAGATGGTAGATTGCCAGAAACAATAAGCTGTCGGTATAATCCAGGCGGATATTTTAAACTGGGGACATCGGTTATGGACAATCCCGGTGATGCTAAGTATGGCATGACTCATGAGCAGATTATAGAAGCGTTTAAAATTTTAAAATCAAAGGGTGTAAAATATTTTGGTATTCATTCATTTCTTGCCAGCAATACCGTAACGAATGAATATTATCCAACCCTTGCCAAGATATTGTTTGAATTGGCAGTAGAACTTAAAGAAAAAACAGGAGTTGATATTCGCTTTATCAATCTTTCAGGTGGTATTGGTATTCCTTATAAGCCAGAACAAAAGGCAAATGATATTGCTATTATTGGTGAAAATGTACACAGAGTATATGATGAAGTCTTAACACCTGTGGGAATGAATGATATTGCCATCTATACAGAGCTTGGACGTTATATGTTAGGACCTTTTGGCTGTCTGGTTACAAAGGCTATCAATCAAAAGCATATTCACAAAGAATACATAGGCGTGGATGCCTGTGCTGTCAATCTTATGAGACCAGCTATCTATAAAGCATATCATCATATTACAGTGGCGGGCAAGGAAGATGAGCCATGCGACCATGTTTATGATGTTGTGGGTTCTTTGTGTGAAAATAATGATAAATTTGCGGTTGACAGAGAACTTCCTAAGATTGATATGGGGGATTATTTGATTATTCACGATACAGGTGCGCACGGTTTTTCAATGGGCTACAATTATAATGGAAAGCTTAAATCGGCTGAATTGCTGTTGAAGAAAGACGGAAGCGTGCAGATGATTCGCAGGGCAGAAACGCCAAAGGATTACTTTGCAACATTTGATTTCTGTGATATTTTTGATAAATTGAATATGTAACAAAATATTGTATTTCGTGTAAAGCAATAAACGTTTCTAGTCTTATACGATTGACTAAAGAAACATAAAACTTAAAGGAGGACGGTACCTGTTGTTTGAAAGCAGCAGTATTTGTTAAATTTATGAAAGATTTAGATGCGGTTTCTTCTAAGATAAGTAAAGGGCAAAATCTAAATATTTATCTTGAAAAATATGGCAGGAGTATGGCTTCCCTATATCATGCGTTAAGTTTAGTCAAGCTTTCTATGAATTATTATACAGTTTGTGATATATATTATGATACATTAGATAAAAAAGGATATAACCATGATTTATATGACAATCTTTATCATCGCTTTCATTTATTTGTCCGAAATTATTTGGATAATCAAATGGATATTAAACAATTAAAAGCGATGCGTCAAGATGTTATGGATATCATGAGTGTTGTCATTTCTTTTGTTGACCAGTTAAGAATATATGAATATGTGCTGAATCGAGTGGAATATCGGTTTAAAGATAAAGAACAATATCCGTTTGACAAAGAGTACTATAATACGTATCTTACCAATGATTTAATTCATTATATTTTTTCAGAAAAAGACAATGTTGTGGTAAACAGTAAGATTGCAGAATTGGTGGGGCAGCTTCCTATGAGATTGTCAAAAGAGCGTTTTTTTTCTTATATAAGAGAAGCTTTTTCCTTGTATCATGGGGCGCAAAAAGGCTCCATTGACGATTTTGATTATTTGATTAGAAGTACAGCGCTGCTGTCTGTTTCTAAAAAACAGACAGAAAATAAGGTGATTGTTGAACAAGATTTTGATGAATATAAGAAAATAATGGATATACTGGTAAAGACAGATTATAAAACAATTGACGTTACAATGTATAATACATTGAATAAAGAGTTAAAGATAGGTATTGAAAAGATAAATGAGTTATCTGATAATATAGTACTTTTGATACAGTTGATTAATGATTTATATACAGTGGCGCTTATGAAAGAATATTCGATTGGAAGCACAACACAGACCGTTCTTGCCAAAGAGATAATAGAAAGTATCAATAATCAATGCTTTGGTTCACCAGATAGAGTGGCATCGGATAATGACAGTTCTTATAGCCATGAATTGTTTGAAAAAATAGCGGATAAATTTATTGCCTTTGAGGGTGTTCAAGAAAATATTTTGTCGATTACCCAAAAAAATGAGTATGTGTTAGACGATGCTTGGGATATGTATAAGGATAAACTGGATACATTTGGCGTAAGCGCGCTTTTTCAGTCGTTAAAAATGGTTACAAAGCTTCAGTCAGGCAGTGACTTTGTTATGTTAGACAGCGATGCGTCATACACTGAAATACCTGATAATTCTTATGCAGATACGGTTTGTGAACGTCTGATTGACGATATGCAAAAAGCGTTTAAGTCTTTAGGACAGCCCGTGAAAAGAGCCGTTATGGCAGCTGTATTTTCACAACTTCCCGTTTTGTTTAACAATACCGATGAAATACAAAATTATATTAATATGTCGCTGATACAATGTACAGATGAAGCAGAGCAGATGGCTGTGGTAGAGATATTAAAATCAATGATGGAAGGCTAGTCTATGAAGTGGTATAAAAAGCTGTATTATGGAGAAAATGCAAGAAAAGTAAAATATAAAATATTTGGTAAAATAGCAAAAAGCCGTTTAACGTTTGATACTTTTCTTATTATGTTGCCATCGAATAAAGAAAATCTGCTTGATATTATATCCGCTGATTTTTTAAAACAGCCTTATTTTAAAAATAAAAAGATACAAGATACCATTTATGTTGTTGGAATTGCAAAAGGTAAAGAGGAAGCTTTAGAGGTTGTACGAACGATTATTGATGAGGTTTATCAGGCAACCAAAGGGTTTGATATTCCAAAATATCTGCATTTTGGAAATGAAAGAAGAAAGTAAATGTAAGGAGAGACAATGCTTCATGTAGTGCTATTGATATTAAAAATAATTGGAATAATAATAGCTGTATTACTGGGGCTTGTAATTCTTGCAGTTGCAGCAGTGTTTTTTGTGCCTATCCGATATACTGCAAAGGCACAATATAAGGATGGCATTCCTGTAATACAGGCAAAAGTGACATGGCTGTTCCATTTATTGCGAATAAAATGTTTGTTTAATCTGGAAGAAGGATTGAATATTCGGATAAAAATACTTTTTTTTAATTTAAAATCATCAAAAAAGGATTCTAATGATGAACAAGATATAGAAAAAAAGGATATCAAAAAACGTCATAAAAAGAAAGAACATTCTGTGTTTGATGAAGAAGAACATCCATTTCATGATGAGGATATATTCTTTGATAAACCAGAAGAATCCATTGATATAGCAGCGATGGAAGATATAGGTGTCCATAAGAATCAAGTAATGGATTCTTATAAGAAAACGTCTAGTGTAGAAATAAATGAAGAAAACGTTGAACATGAACAACATTTATTTGAAACAGGTGTTTTTGAAGAAGATGTTAAAGAGCATGAGAAAATAAAAAAGAATATTTTTTTGATTATTAAAAATAAAATAATAGATATCATACAAAAGATAATCGCTTTGATTCAAAAAGTAAAAGTGACAAAAGAAAAGTTAACGAAAAAATCAAAAGAAATTTCCGATATGATAAATGATCCTAAGAATCGAGAGATGGTTGCTTTTTTATGGATTCAGGTAAAGAAGCTTTTAAAGATTTTAAAACCTAAAAAGGTTGAGGCATATATCCATTTTGGATTAAAGGATGCTGAAACAACAGGGAAAGCGGCGATGTATGCAGCGTCACTGTATGGTTTTATTGGTAAATATATAACGATTTATCCTGATTTTGAGCAGGAAATCATAGAGGGAAATATCTATATAAAGGGTTCTATCCAGCTTTTTCCAATAGCAATCATAGCATTAAAGATTTATAGGAATAAGCAGGTTAGGAAATATATTAACAAAATAAAGAGTTGAACAAGAATGGAGGATTCATATGGCAGAGAATAATTTTGACCAAACAGTAGCATCACTTTTTAAAGGAATGGACTCATTTATATCAGCAAAGACGGTTGTTGGCGATGCTGTGACTGTAAATGATACCATTGTACTTCCTTTAGTTGACGTGTCATTTGGCGTGGGTGCTGGTGCGTTTGCTGGTGAAAA
>CAJUBU010000020.1:3250-6348 GCA_910585095.1 uncultured Lachnospira sp. | reverse complement strand
GCGGCGCTATGACAGGAAAAATCTCACCAAGTGCTGTTTTAGTAATTCAAAACGGCGCTACTAAGCTTGTTAATATCAAAAATCAAGATACCATAACAAAGGTGATTGATATGGTTCCAGATATTGTGGACAGAATTTCAGGCAAGTTTGGGAAGGTAAAAACAGACCCTGATATTGACGAAGTGATTGATGAAATGTCAAATAATGTAGAATAAATAATAATAGTATAAATCGGTAATGTTTTACAGGCAGCAGCATATATTATAGGTAAAAAGATAAATTCAGGCGGTAATTATGTGTTGCAGAATGCTTGGTTTTATTATGTTTTGGATTGCTGTTGGAATGGTGATTGCATTACTGCTTCAGGAAGATATATTCTTAAGTGTGTGCATAATTATCATACTGATTGTAGTTGGATTTAATATGTTTTGCAAAAGTTGAAAGTACACCAACAAATTCAAGAAATGCAGTTGCAGAACGTATAATAATAGGATTTAAATGGTTTCCCAAGAAGATATTTATTATAAATTTTTTTGTATAAATGGAGGTGTTGGATGTAGCAAAAATTGTGATACAACGAAATGAGGGGAATTAGGGGGATTACAAATTAAAGATTGTGCAAAAAGCGCAAAGAACGGAGGAAAAATGAAAAAAACAAGTACATTAAAAAAGGCATTTTGCCTTTTTTCTTGTGTTTCATTAGCTGCAACATCATTTGTGCTGCCACAGGTGAGCGTGAAGGCAAGTGACGAAGTAAAAAAGTTTGACCCTCAGACAACCATGTGGACAAACACTTGTGTGGAGACGATATTGGATGAAGATGCAACGACAAAGTACAACAATATGGCTGAGGTAGACCCAAATGCTTCATCGAAAAGTAGCAGTGGACATCAAAGTCCTTATGCAAGAGCAGGAGAAACATTAAACGATTGGGCATATTCAGAGTATTTATGGACATACAGTTATCCTGTTGGTAATGGCAGAATGGCAGGTATGATAGCAGGCGGTATCGACAAAGAGGTTATTCAGATTAATGAGGATACAATTTGGGACGGTTCACCATATGGTACGATTCAAGATGAAAATCAAAATACGATTACCAATATGGATGCGGCAAAGACAGCACAGACTATTTCTACCATCAATCAGACAAGCGGCAGTGTAGAAGATGGCTGGAAATATTACAGAGGCGCCAATGCGGATGGTTCGCCAGCACCAATTGGTTCTGCAAATGTCATCGTTGGTGATGAAGCTTTTAGGACAAAATATCCAGAATTTTCAAAAATGTCAATTTCGTATCAGGCGCTTCAAGTGAATAATGCAAAAGATGCACAGGCGGTACAGCAGCGATATTCTATGGAACGTATGGTAGAAGCTACATTTCTTGGAAATCCGTCTTCACAGCACGCGTACAAGTCTTTTGTTGAGATGTATTTAGATTTTAATCAGACACATGAAAAGGCAATCAATTATACAAAAAGCCTTGATATGACAACAGGTATCGTGACTGTTGACTATGATTACAATAATACACATTTTACAAGACAGACCTTTGCAAGCTATCCAGACCAAGCGGTCGTTACACATGTTTCATCGGATAAGGAGTTGAGTTTTAGTACGCAGCTTCATACATATCACAATAATGAAGGTTATTTTAAATATGAAAAGGTTAGTGATAAAGAAATAAAATTAGTCGCTTCTGTCGCTGATGGCAATAAAAATTCCAATGTGCCATCAAATATTAATGCCATTTCATTTGAAGCACATATGCTTCTTGAGGGCGATGGCACATTTTCAGTATCCGAAGATAATACGACAGTACAGGTTCAGGGCGGAAAGGAAGCAACAATTTATGTGGTAGGCGCTTCCAATTATGTAGATTATTTAAGTCTTGACAATACAAAGCCGGCAAAAGATTGTGCAGTGTATATCAATAATATCAAAGCCAAAAATTATAATCAGATAAAAGAAAGACATATACAAGATTTTGCGCCATTATTTGAAGCATCGTCACTTTCTGTTGAAAATGTAGATGGAAAAGATTTTTCTGATGTTCCTACCGAAAAACGTATTCGTAAAGATGTAAACGGCAAGTCTGGTTTTACAGTTGGTGCGGGAAACAGCATGTCTGATGCGAAAAAGACAGGCGTATCAACGACGTATTCTGATGGTGACAATCAGTTGGCAGTACTTGAATTTAACTATGGCAAATATTTGTTAATATCAGGTTCGAGAGATGGCTCTACATCAGGGGATATTGATATTTATGAGTCGCAGCCGCTCAACCTTACGGGCAAGTGGAATGCCGCATTATCGGCTTCATGGAAAGGCAAATACACGATTAATATTAATACACAGATGAATTACTGGGCAGCCAATATATTAGGATTGTCCGAAGAATGTGAGAAGCCTTTGATTGATGTGTTTGATGAGCTGGCTCAATCGGGTTCAATCACTGCTGCCAATCAGTATGCCATCTATAATAATAGAGGGGATAATACATATCAGGCGGGCGACCCTTGGGTAACACATCACAACTTCGACCTTTGGAGAGGAACACAGCCTATTGATAATGCAACAGCTGGATTGTGGCCTACAGGTGGTATATGGCTTTTAGACCACGCTTGGCAGTATTATCAGTTTAATAACGATAAAGAGTATCTTGCAGAGGTTTACCCTTATATGATCGGTTCAGCTAAGTTTTTCACACAATTTGTGACAGTTGATGAAAAGACAGGTTATCTTGTCACAGCAGCTTCTTGTTCGCCGGAACAAGGCGGTGTTCAGCCAGGTGCTGCAATGGATACGCAGTTGATTCGCAATTTATATGATATGGTTTGCAAAGCCAGTGCAATTTTAGGAAAAGAAGCAGAAAATGCAGCGCTTCTTGCAACAATTAAAGAGCAGATGCCATCTACCTATCTTGCCGATGAGAAGGGCAAAATTGCACCAAACCTGATTGATAATCAGGGGCTTATTAAAGAGTGGGCAAGAGGCGATGTATCGTTTGATATTTCAAAACGTGAACCTGGTGATTGGAAGGTGACAAACCCATTTTCAAGCAATCCAGATGAACAGATTGGCGTATATGCACATGG
>CAJUBU010000020.1:0-3240 GCA_910585095.1 uncultured Lachnospira sp. | reverse complement strand
CGCTTCTAATGCCAATGGACATCGCCATTGTTCACAGCTTTGGGAGATGTATCCAGGAACACATTTAAGTGCATATGCTGATGATGCCGATGAAAAGGCGATATATGAAGCGTACTGCAATTCCGTAAAAGCAAGAGGTGCAGGCTCTGGACAAGGCTGGGGACTGGCTTGGAGAATTTCTCTCAATGCCAGAGCATTAGACGGCAATGCAGCATCTTCTATGTTAGAACAATTGTTTACAACAAGAACATCACCAAATCTTTTTGACCAGCATCCAAATTTCCAGATAGATGGTAATTATGGGGCAACGGCAGGTGTTGCAGAAATGTTAATTCAATCGAATGACAATGCTATTGATTTAATACCAGCTATCCCTTCAACATGGAAAAACGGTTCGTATTCTGGTTTAAAGGCAAGAGGTGGTGCAGAGGTAGCCTGTACATGGGAAGATGGAAAAGTTGTAAAGGCAACGATTGCACCTTCTGTTAATGGAGAAGTTCATGTTCGCAATGAGTATATGGGAAAAGTTATTGTCTCTGATTCCAATGGAAATGTTATAAAAACAACATTAAACGACAGCGAAAATACAATTACATTTAATGGAACAGCAGGTGAAGTGTATACTTTGAGTTCTTTTGGAAAAAATGAGCCAGAATATATAGAGGGGATATGGGTATCTCCTGTATCAAAAGTAAAAGACTTTTTTAATACGGAAGGAGGACGAGTTCCACAATTAGAAAACAGCAATACCAATGTAGGCTATGTAATCAACAACGCAAATGGCACAACAATAACCGATAAAGCAGTAGGTTCTGTAGGTTTTGCATATCCAGATTGTGATGTAACTGGTTTAACAAAGTTATCGCTATCTGTAGCACGCAAGGCAAAGAATGGCGAACAAAAAGTGTCTATTCGACTGGATAATAAAGATGGCACAGAAATTGCAAGCGGAATTATCACAGCGACTTCTTATGCGCCTTTGGATATGGAAGTGAAATTGCCGGATAATATAACAGGAAAACATGACCTTTATGCAGTATTTACATCAGTAGGTACAACGACTGATAAATATATGGCAAATGTTAAGGATTTAACAGGGTTTTATATGTATAAAAATCCAAATTATGGGGGCGAGGGCGGCAAAGTGAGCGCACCATATGCCAATGTCATATCGGGCGAATATACACAAAACCGTCAGATAGAATTGCTTTGTTCGACTGCTAATGCAAAAATTTATTATACAACAGACGGTTCAGACCCTAAAACTTCTTCAACAGCAAAATTGTATACAGAAAAGATTGATATACTTGGAGAAGAAGGAAAAACTGTTACAACAGTGGTTAAGGCTTATGCAAAAACAGATGGCGGAGAAGAAAGCAACACCGTAGAGTATACATATGTCATTAAATTTGAAAATGCAGCGGTAAAACGTGGCGACCTTAATGGAGATGGCAAGAGAGATGTAACCGATGCTGTACTTTTGAAAAAACGTTTGGCAGGTATAGCTGTCAATGTAGATGAAAAGGCAGCAGATGTTGACGGCAATGGAGATGTGAATGTTACGGATGCCGTTCTTCTTTTAAAACATTTGGCTCAAATGATTGATATTGATACGTTAAATACAAATAAATAATTCATTCTTAAAAAATTTCTTAAAAGTAAATTTATTTAGAAAGTCAATTGCTTTGGAAAGAAAAGCTAGACATGTTTAAGGCAGGAGTTTATACTCCTGCCTTATTTTAAAATAAAAAACTTAAACGACCTTATTGACAAAAATAGGAAAATTTAAATTAAACTATTATATGACGAATTACGTAAAAAAATTATGTAGATATGAAATGTGAACATAACTATGTTTGTGTTTACATTCAAACTTACAAATAGAATTAGAATGGAGGACTAAAATGAAAAAAAAATTAATATCTATTGGATTTTTGTTGATATTGATTGTAGGTATTGTTTTTGCATGGAATGTTGGATATTTGGATGATATGAAAGCTGTGTTTAAAAGTGAAAAAAATAAGAATCAGCAGGAAAATCAAAAGGAAGCTATCACGAAATCCACAGAAAAGAACAATGAAACCTCAACAGTAGAAATGAATGAAGCATATATTGCTGAAAAAATATTTGAGGGTAAATTTGTCAATAGCAGTCGGCGGTGGCAGATTAAGGTGACAGATTGTCATATTTCAAGGGAGTTGGATTTTGATTTATCCGTTATAGAAACACAGAGAGAATTAAAGGATAAACATAAAGAATGTATGGATGCAGATATGAATTTTTTAAAAGATTATTATTATGTAACCATTGAGCTTGATGTTACAAGTATGAATGAAAAGGATTGGGAAATAAAAAACTTTAATCCATACTACTGGATATTTTATATGGATAATGAGCTTGGCAGAGTTATGGAAGAACCCTATGGAAGAATATATATAGGCAAAGATATGAGTGATAAAAAATTGTTATTGACTATTAATAGAGGAGAAACAGTTCATATTATACTTTATTATGTAGTGGAAGATAAATATACAGACGGTCCAATGTATATGAGTATGTACAAAGACTTTAAACAGCTAGATGAACCCGATATTTTATTAAAGGAAACAAGATGATGGAGGTTTGAGATGAAAGCATTAATGAAAATAGAGCTTGAAAGAGCCTTTAAAAATAAATGGTTTTATATTTCAGTTATTATTACATTGCTGATTGTACTTATGGATATATGTCAGAATGTATTGCCATTTCGTAAAAATATGGAGTCTTGGTTAAATGACAGTTCTTATCAGTGTCCGGGATTATATTTGCAGTGGATGGAGATTAATTTAAAAGCGCCTAGCATGATATATCATTTTATTATTCCATTACTTGCTGCATTGCCCTATTCCATGAGCATTTATACTGATGTAAAAACCCATTATATAAATAATATTATTACTAAAATTGAGAAGAAAAAATATTATTTATCTAAATTAATTACACAATTTATCAGTGGAGGCTGTATTGCCACACTGCCATTGTTGTGTTCTTTTATTGTTACAGCAATGATACTGCCAGCAATACACCCTGTTGCTGCTACAGGTCAGTATCCACTTAGTAAATTGGAAGTATTTGGTGATTTGTTTTTTTACAATCCTCTATTATTCGTTATAATAGCACTTATTATTGATTTTATTGGATTTGGGCTAATCAATTGTATTGCCTATATATTTGCAGATTTATTGGATAATAAATATATGG